>DDPY01000046.1:2625-42634 GCA_002342415.1 Prevotella sp. UBA2456
TCTTCGACTCCAGCAGCATCTCCAGCAGGCAGCTGCGGAACTTCTCCAGCACGCCGTAGACGACATCGGGCGTATAGATGCTGCCGTGCTCCGAGATGTGCTGCGCCAGCTTGCGGGTGTTCAGCGTTTCCAGCGTCTTGACCTGTGCGAACCACTTGCCGTAGGCCGTGCTCTTCATGTTCGTGTTTTTCTTTACTTCGTACAAAATCTTTGCCATAACTTAAAATGTGTTTTTCATGGTATTAGACTCAATTTCGGCCAGCTGCATCGGGTGGCCGAATCCCGCTTGTGTCTCTCATTTTGATTGCGCGCCTGTCTTCTGATTGACTTCGTCCATCTCTGTCGCGACTCGGCCATTTGAAAGCGAGCTTTCATGGCTCTCGCTGCTCCATCGATTGACAATGCAAAGGTACAACATTTTTCGTGCGATTCCAAATTTTACCCCTCGATTTGGGGCGATTTTCAGCACCAATTCGCGCGATTTTTTGGGGAGGGGAAGTAAGCCTGTTCAGACCACCCCTAACCCCTCCTAACTTAGGAGGGGAATTAGATATGACTTGGTACAATAGCCACTTGTTCAGACCACCCCTAACCCCTCCTAACTTAGGAGGGGAATGCGAACCGTAATTTCGTGGCCCCGAATCCGTAATTTTCGGCCCTCGAAGATTACTTTTCGTCGATTTCGGGCTAGATGGGCACTATTACCGAAATTGCATCAAGACATTCAGGATAGTGACAATGACATCGTGACAACGTGACATTAAGCACTTTTAATCAGTCTAGATGCTGTTTAATGAATAATATAATAATATATTATTATATTATTTACTTAATTTATTCTTCTACTATTTCTTTCCCTCCTCATTCTATATGTTCAAACACCTTAATGTCACGATGTCACTTTGTCATCATGTCATTGCAATGACATAGGATGAAAAAGTTAGCCAAAATGGTACACAATTCAAAAATTATTTGTATCTTTGCCCCAAGAAATCAAAGATATAAGAATATGGTAGTTGTAACAGGCAGAGATTTCAGGGCAAACACGGCAAAGTACGTAGGTGTGGCCCTTAGTGGAGAGGACGTGGTGGTGAAATCACGTGCCGGCAGTTTCCGTGTCGTTCCCATCAGCGGGGATGACATCATCATCAACAAGCGCGACTTCAGTGCCGAACTCCGTGGTGCGCTGTTGGAAGCAAAGGAATCTATGGAAGGCAAACGGAAGTTGAACACACTTGACAACCTGATCAATGAACTTCGAGATTCAAACCTCTAGTTATTTCGATGCTGAAGCCAAGCGACTGGCCAAGCGTCACCGTAGTTTCATTGATGATTTGCAAGACTTCCGAGATAGTATATTGAAGAATCCCTACCAGGGAACGGAACTCTCTCCCGGCATCCGCAAAGTCCGTCTTACCATTGGCTCGAAAGGTCGCGGTAAGTCGGGTGGTGCACGTGTTATCACGTTCACCTATTTGGTTGACGAGAAGGATGGCGTGGTGATACTTTTACTGCTCTACGACAAGGCTGATGCCAGCAGCATCAAGATGAATGTGGTTCGCCAGATTATCAAAGACTTGGGCCTCGATCTTCTGGCGCTGCAAAGGGAGGGGAAATTGAAGGCTGTGGATATAAAGGAAGAAGAAAACGAATCGGATAAATATTCACAAACATGAAAAGAGCAAGAGTGACGCCAATTGAGTTGTCAGAAGAACAAGAAATGTTTTTCATTGATACGTGGGAAAACAATCGTTGTGATACAGCGAGAGTTATTCTACACGATAAGCTTGGATTGGGTTTAGAACCAATAAGAATTATAGCCCAACAATTAAGAAAAGAAGGGAAGATTCGAAATAAGAGAGAAAGAAAATTTAGTGACAAAGAGGCTCTAGCATTTAAAGAAGACTATGAAAATGGCAGAACTCTTAAAGAGATTGCAGAAGCACATCATGTGGGTGTTAAGTTACAAAATGCAAGGCTATAGATATGTTAAAATAAAAGATGATTCTGGTAAATCGCAGGCACGCGCAGTACATAGACTTGTCGCACAGGCTATTCCAAATCCAGAAAACAAATCTGAAGTTGACCATATTGATAGTAATCCCCAGAACAACAAGGCAACAAATCTACGCTCACAGCGGGTCTGTCCCTCTGTGCGCTTATAGTAGTTGAATGCGAAACGCTACAAGGTAACATTCAGATACTTGTCATATCCAACATAAAGAACGGATCAGGTTTTTCTAAGTTTCCTAATCCGCTCTTTTTTAATATGTTATTTCTATAGCCAAATATTCAAATAGATTCAGGAATGAATATCGTGTAAGTAAAGATAGTCTATAATACTGTTATCAATCTTCACTCCAACCTTCTGCTTTCTTTAGTTCGTAAATCATTTCTTGCCACTTTTCGTAGGTTTCTTCTCTGTCAATAGAAGAACTTATACCATCCAGATGCTTGTTATTTGGATATTTATACATGAACTTTATAAGTGCTTCTTTTCGTTCGGCAGTCACATTTGATGTAACCCCTGCCGCTTTTTCTATCAGTCGTTCTGTTTTTAACCATTCTTGCCACGCTTTATCGGTTTCCTCTTGCAATTCCTTATTTATTTGCTCATACGCTTCTTTTTCACGTTGTTCACGGCTTTTGCAAGAAATTGTACTGTAACCCAATAATACAGCGACAATAACCCCCATCCAATAGAAATAGTTTCTTTTCATAATTCCAATGTATTTATTATCTGTTTACAATAACTTATTCCTTGTGTTTGTTCCAATAATTGTAAGCGTATGACATTTCCCTTGAAACGAATTGCTTCTTATCCATGAAGGTAGGGATATATCTTCCAAGTTCTTCTGCCATTTTAAAGAAACCTAGCCCAGGTAATCCATCTTCATGCTGAATGAATACGGAAAGAAGGGGTTTTCTCTCTGAATGCTCAGTTTCAGATATTTCTCCTAGAATCTCTCCTATCTTCTTTCTATCTTCAATATCGTGCATATCATACCCAAGCTGGAATTTATCACTAAACTCTTGATACCTCATTCGTTCCTTATTCTTTGCCAAATCGATAAGGCACTTCCTCATGCTCTTTTTCAAAATCTCATCCATCATAGTTTGTTGTATTAAGTTAATAATCTTCTACTAAAATATTAATCAAAGGCATCGTAAAAAATATTTGAAATATAATCTTCATATCAATTACCTTTAAGTTATAATCTGCCACAAAGATAGAAAATATATCGGTATTCCCCAATTCATTAATCATCCCACAAATCACTATCACCTACACTGCTAGTTGCTGCAAAATGAATTGATTTGCCATTTAATAGCCAGTTGATTCGACGGTATAAATACCTTGACCATCCTTTATCAGTTTTGCACCTGTCAGTTCGACAAATTTGGTATCGCCAGAGGCGTACTTTGATTTAAGGCTATAAGAAACATATATTGTGTTATCTTCTACCTTATCCACCTTAACACTGAAAACATTACAATCAACAGCACCTACGGGACTACTTGCATTACTTATATTCCATTCCTTCTGCAAAGCATCCTCAATTGCATACTCATCTTCTCCACTCCCACATGATGAAAAGCCCACTGTTACAGCTATCATCGCAAACATCATAATCATTGAATACAAAATCTTCATAATCAATAATGTTTTAAGTTAATAATTTGCCACAAAGATAGGAATAATATCTGATTAAACCATGATTTACGGTGACAAATATTCAAAATTGTTATGAAAATGAATGTTTTTAGATTTAATTAAGGTGAAATGAAGAATGATTGCGCAAATTCGCGCAATCAATTCATCAAAAATCTATTAAACACGCGGGGGTAGGAACGTGTACTGCAGAGAATTTCAGAGTCATCGGCGAATTTGTGGGGGTGATTTAATAATTTTGCCAGAAACATTTGGCGGTTAGTACCAAATTTAGTACCTTTGCACCCAAGAAACAAAGATTATGGGTTCGAAAGAGAAACTGGTAGAGCGATTCAAGAAGCGACCGAAGGACTTCACGTATGATTAATATAATAAGGAGGTAAAAGAACGATGGATTACTTAGAGTACAAGGGCTACAAGGGTAGCGTGGAATACAGCCGGGAGGACAACTGCCTGGTGGGTAAGGTGCAGGGCATGGGCAAGGACTTGATAGCTTATGAGGGGCAGACGCTCGACGAACTCAGGCAGGACTTCGAGGCTGGCATTGACAGCTACATCGAGGGCTGCAAGGCTGACGGCGTGGAGCCTCAGAAGCCTTATAGCGGCAAGCTGAACCTGAGGATGCCCTCGGAGCTGCATTCGCGCGTGGCGGCTTTCGTGGCTGCATCGGGCACGACAATCAACGACTTCATCAACCGCGCCATCCGCAACGAATTGAACAAGGTGGCGGTAATATAGGAATTTGCAATCTTTAACTCAAAATTCTCTCCCGCATCTGCTTATAGATGCGGGATTTTTTGTACCTTTGCCGTTTGTATGAATCTGACTCCGGACGAATTTTTGAACCTCCAGAGTGGCATGAGTGCAAAGGATGTGCGTATAGCACAACTGGAGGCTGAGGTGGCGCAGTTGAAAACCGAGCGTGACCTCTGGAAGGAGCGTGCCCTTGCCTATGAAGGGAAGGAATTTTCGTTGGAGAAGGTTCCCGAGAAAAACAAGTTTATCGTTATTTCACAGCAAAAGCTGAGGTCGGTGCTGGAAAAGATTCGTAATGTAAAGATTTTATCGCAGGTGGCTTTTGTTTTGCAGAAAGCCCTTCCCAACGAAGCTGACGCCGAGGAGTATAAGGCTCTCAGCGAGGTGATGCCCATCCCAGAGTTGCCCAATCTGTCGCTGACTGCCGACGGCGACATCAGGGTGAGCGGCGACTGGAATGACGTACACGACAATGATGCGGTGAACTTCTAAAACCACAGAGGCTGATGGCAGGAAACAATATTTATGTACAAGGGTCGTATATCGACATACACGACAACCAGAATGTGTATCTGAGCGTGGACAAGGCTCAGGTCAATGTGGCAGACAGGGTGCGGAAGGATGATGCCGAGGAGGCTGAGGAACTGGAGAAGGAGTTTGCAGAGGCTCAGGAGGTGAAGGACGACAACGTACTCCCTCTGAGTCCGCTCGACTCCATCTTCCACCGGGCGCTGAATGTGGCGAGGGTGAAAGAGGCTATCCGGCAGATCATCGTCACCAGGGGCGAAGCGGGCAGACACAGGTTATCGCTGAAGCAGTGGTTTGTGGTACACAAGGTGCTGGAAGAGATCAGTTGGCTCGATGATGACACGGACACGCGGTTCATCGAGTGGATCCGTCAGGTGTTCCAGTATGAGGGCAAGACGGGCGACTTCAAGTCGGTGAAGTCTGAATTCAAGCACTCGCACAGCTCGACGTGGGGCGCGGACACGGTGAAGGACCGCCAGACGGGGCGTGAATATCGGGCACTGGCCGACTATGTGCGCAGCCTGTTCGTAACCATCGGTGGCGATGGGAGCATCCACGACCGCGAGGAGTTCCTGAATCTGGGTTCTGACGGGAAACCAATGTATATTGGGCGTGGTTTGAGAAAAAAGTAGTATATTTGCAAGCGATATGGAAGAAGAGAAGAATATAACATCTGCTGATAGCAGAAACAGGACTGAAGGCTTGTTGGCCGACATCCGCAATATTATTGAGAGCGGGATTCGTCAGGCTTATCACGGAGTCCACTTCATAACCGTTCAGACTTACTGGAAGGTTGGGAAACGAATTGTGGAAGAGGAGCAGCAGGGTGAAGAACGGGCAGAATATGGTGCGCAGTTAATCAATCGGCTGGCCGAGGATTTACAGAAGAACTACCAGAAAGGATATACACCTCGCGACCTCCGCTCATACCGACAATTCTATCTTTGTTTCAGGGATCTGGAGAATTGGCACTCGCGAGTACCAAATCTGACATGGACTCATTTCAGGACGCTGTTGCGAGTGACGAATGACGATGCAAGATACTGGTATGCGAACGAGGCGGCAAAGGAAATGTGGAGCGTAAGGACACTTGAGCGGAATGTAAGTTCACAGTATTATTTCCGTCTGTTGCAATCACCCAAGAAAGAGGCTGTTATTGAGGAAATGAAGGAATTGACAGCTGGCTTCCAAGCAGACAAACTGGAGATGATAAAGAATCCTGTGGTTGCAGAATTTCTGCAACTACAGGCAAACCCTGATTTCACTGAGTCTAAGCTGGAGAGGGCTATTCTGAAACATCTGAGGTCGTTCATCCTTGAAATGGGACGCGGATTTGCGTTTATGTTTGAACAGTATCATCTGGCAACATCTGGTGGTGACTACTTTATTGATTTGGTGTTTTACAACGTCGTTTTGAAATGCTATTTCTTGATTGACCTGAAAACCACGAGGATAACCCATCAGGATGTAGGACAGATGGACATGTACGTCCGTATGTTCGACGAGTTGAAGCGAACAGAAGGAGACAACCCTACAATAGGTTTGCTGTTGTGCGCTGAAACTGATGAGGATATTGCCCGCTATTCAGTACTGAATGGCAACGAACAGCTGTTTGCCGCAAAATATCTGACTTACTTGCCTACGGAAGAAGAGCTGCGCCGCGAGATTGAACAACAGAAGGAGTTCTTCCGTTTGCAGCATAAGGATTAGCCATATACTTCGTACACCACGGGCGTGTACCTTTTTGAGAAACTGCATGTACCTCATATACCATAAGGTGTATGGGGTACTTTTTTTCTGTGCACCTTGCTGGATAGTTTGTAATTTTGCAGTGTTGAAAGGCAACAAAGCCTGAGACAACAAGAGTTCATTAACAACCAATTATTAATCTGAGACGAAGAAGCGGGTGAGGGAAGGCTCGCGAGTGAAAAGGATCCAATTTCAGCACTTGCCCTGTCTCGCAAAAACGTTACAGATTATGCGTAAAGCAACTTTCAAGAAGCAGTTGTTGCTGCAGAACGTCCAGATGGACGGCAGTGTGAATTTTCAGATGAATGGCGACATCAACGTGTATCCGTGCCCGTGGGAGGATGACAAGCAGGTGACCGATGGAGCGAGGGTTCGCTATCGTGCAGGCATCGAGGTGGACCAAGACGGTCGTACCCGGGTGAAACGAATCAGGGATGGTTCGAGAGGCCCGCTCCATGAGACGCTCTACGAGACGGTCCACGGAGCAGTGAAGATGACCCGCCCGCAGATCAGACCCTATAACGGTCGCCGACGTATGGATGAGGAGTTCGTGTATGTCACGTTCAAGTTCCCCAAGAAGTACGGGCTGGCTCTGACCAAGGCGTTGTATCAGGAGGAGGCTGACGAGATTATGTCGTACTTTAAGACCAGAAAGGAGGAAACGATATGGAAGTAAGTTTGAAACCAAGAACCATCGCGCTGAACACGCGATTGACCAAGGAGCAGACAAGGGCATTCATCAAGGAATGCCCGCTCCAGGACTACGATGCGCTGACACGCAAGCCACGGCTCGAGCAGTTGGCAGCGCGCATCAACAGCACAACGGACGAGGAGGAACAACGAAGGATGAAGTCGTGGCTGCCTTTCCGCTGTCCGCACTACACCCGGTTCCGTGATGATTATCGGGATCGTGAGCATATCGTGGCCGAGTCGTTCACCTGGCAGACCTGTATTGATATTGACGACCCGGAGAAGGTTGAACAAGCCAACATGATGTCTGAGAAACTCGATATCGAGGCTGGCGGCACGTGGCAGGGGCTGATGCTGCACAAGGACTACTCGATACGCCGCAAGCTTCACATTGATATTCGTCTGCCGATGGGCATGACGGTGCCCGAGGCGCAACGAGCCTATTGCAAGGCGCTGGGCGTGGAGTGCGACACGTCATGTTTTACCCCGGAGCGGTTCATCTATATCTCGCCAGCGAGCTTTGAGATCTACAGGGCTGACGGGTGGTATGAGCAGCTGTCGGACGAGGAGATTGCTGCGAGAAGGAAGGCCTATACGGACAGAGGACTGACGATAGACGGTCGCACGGAGGACGGCTCGTACTATGATTCGGAGGTAATTATTTCCTCCCCTAAGTTAGGGGAGGTCAGGAGGGGTCTGAACGAGGGTACTTCAGCGGGCGATTCGGTTGTTCAGACCACCCCTGCCCCTCCTAACTTAGGAGGGGAAAAAGTTGCCAAGTTCCCCAGCGAGTTCAAGGGTGTGCCTTATACCTCTATTATATGTGAGTATTGGCGCAGAACGGGTGGTGAGCCTACAGAGGGTGAGCGCAACAAACGGCTACACCAGTTGGCTGCGAATCTCAGAGCCATCTGCGATAACTCAGAGGAGTGGCTATTAGAGGTGATGCCACGGTTCGGGTTGTCTGTTGCAGAGATGAAGAACATCATCCATTCGGCTTGCAAGGAGCCAACGAAGGGTTCGCGCATGATGGACGAGATCGTTAGGGCATTGGAAATGGGCATACCTTCTGACGAGGCCGAGGATGCAGATGCCGTGGCCGAGGAAACGGGCGTAAAGGTGAACGTGAAAGCCTTGCCTGTTGGTTTGAAGGAATCGCTCGTTGGAGTGCCTGTGTCGATGCACATGCCTGTGCTCTGTTCTTTGATGCCTTTGGCCGCTGCATATGCAGACCAAGTAGAGGTGCGCTATTGCGACGGTGAAATGCAGAAGTTGGGTATGATGTCGATTATCTACGGTGAACAGGCATCAGGTAAGTCTGTTTGCAAGCATGCCGTGAACATCTGGAAGCGTCAGTTCGATGAAGAGGATGCTTTGGCTCGTAAGCGTGAGGATGAATGGAAAGACCGTAAGAAAAGCCGCAAGGCCAACGAGAAGGCTCCTGAAGACCCGAAAGTGTTGATTCGTGTAGTACCTGTAACGGTTTCCTGCTCAACTCTGTTGAAGCGTATGAAGAATGCCAACGGTCATACCTTGTTCTCCTTTGGAGAGGAACTTGACACGTTACGCAAGACCAACGGTGCCGGCTCCTGGAGCTCGAAGTACGACATTTACCGCCTTGCCTTTGACCCCATAGACTCTGAATGGGGACAGGATTACAATTCTGACCAGGCTGAATCGGGAGTCGTGAAAGTTGCGTATAATTGGTCTATGCTTGGGACCAGCGGGGCTGTCAAGAAGTGCTTTAAGGGGGATAATGTAGAAAACGGTCTTTCAAGCCGTATTCTCTTGGCCGAGATGCCCGACACCTCATTTGCCAAGATGCCCAGATACGGGCGTCGCTCAGCAGAAGACGAAGCAAGGATTCAGGAGGCTGTGACTCGTCTGCGTGCATACAGCGGTTATGTTGACACCCCTCGTCTGCGTAAAGCCATCGATCAATGGGTTGAGCAGCAACGTGTGATTGCACTGAAGGACATCGACCATGTGAAGGACATTTATCGCCGTCGAGCTGCTGTCATTGGTTTCCGTTGTGGGGTCATCTTCCATCTGCTCAGTTCCTCCCCTAAGTTAGGGGAGGTCAGGAGGGGTCTGAACAAGGAGTCCAAGGCTTGTCTTGACTTTGCGCTGATGATGGCCGAGTATTGTTTGAGCCAACAAATAAAAGTGTTTGGCCAGGCACTACAGAATCAGTATGTAGATGCCCAGACAGAATGCCAACGCTATGGTGAGAATAACAGTATCTTCGACCAGTTGCCACCAACCTTCACAGCCGATGACCTGGCAGCGTTGAAGCGTGACAACACGCCCCGCAACACGATTATAAAGATCATCTCTCGTTGGAATCGTGATGGATGGGTTGAGAAGGTGGACACTAAGCGCTGGAGTAAAGTGTCGAAGTCGCCTGAGTTAAAGCATGACAATGACAAAGTGACATCGTGACATTAAGGAGATTTGAAAAATTGAAGATTGAAGATTGAACATTGAACATTGATTATTGAACATTATTTATGGAACTGATATTAGAACGTATAGCAAAACGCAAGACCTACACGATAGGCCATCTTTACATAGCACAAGAAATAAATGACTCGGATAAAGAGGGACACCCTGGCTTAGGCCAGCCCCTCACCGAGGGGCTTCAAATCTGCGACACGCTGGAACCTACTTGGCGCGACTATGAGCACGGGGCCTACAAGGTGAAAGGCCGCTCAGCCATTCCTGAAGGGCGCTATGCCGTGGTCATCTCGTACTCGCCGAAGTTTGGGGCATGGCTCCCGATATTGCTCGGAGTGCCGAAGTTTGAGGGCATCCGCATCCATGCCGGCAACACTGCCAAGGACACCGAGGGCTGTATCCTCGTCGGGCGCAATCAGCGAGTGGGCGAGGTGCTCGACAGCCGCAAGTGGCTCAACAAGCTGAAGCAGAAAATCGTGGAGGCGAAGGATAGGGGTGAGGCTGTTTGGATCACCATCAAGTAATCTCAAAACTTCTCCCATGTCCAATTGGATATGGGAGATGTTTTGTGACGAAAAATAGACCGTTTTATTTTGTATTGCCCTTAACTTTTCGTACCTTTGCACGAAATTTTGAAACTACTATGCTACGATTTATATGTTTTGGCAGCGGAAGCAGCGGCAACTGCTACCTGCTGCAAACAGATACAGACGCCTTGCTCATCGACGTGGGGGTAGGGCTGCGCGGGCTCAAGAAGGCGTGTCGCGAATACGGCTTCAACCTTGCGTCCGTACATCATGTGCTGGTCACCCACGACCATGCCGACCATATCAAGTCCGTCGGTTCCTTCAGCAAAGACTATCAATGCCCTGTCTATGCTACGAGCGAGGTACACAAGGGCATACTCCGCAACTACTGCGTTGCCCAGAAAGTGCCCTCCGAACTGGTGCATATCCTGGAAAAGGATACGACGATCAGTGTCGGCGACTTTCAGGTGACGCCGTTTGCTGTTCCTCACGACAGTAGTGACAACGTGGGCTATTTCGTCGAGGCTTCTGGCACGAACTTCTGCCTCATTACCGATGCGGGCGAGGTCACCGACCAGATGAAAGGCTACATTCAGCGTGCGCGGCACCTTGTCATCGAGGCTAACCACGACACGGAGATGGTGCTGTCGGGGCCCTATCCGCCATTCTTGAAGTCGCGCATACTCTCGGGAACCGGCCATCTCTCGAATCTCAGTTGTGCACAAGCCGTCGTCGACAACATGTCCGACTTTCTTGAGCATATCTGGCTCTGCCATCTCAGCGAGGAGAACAACCATCCCGAACTGGCACGCAAGACGGTGGAAACCGTGCTGCGCAGTCATGGGGTCATCCCCGGTGTTGACGTACAGCTTGAGGTGCTGAAGCGCACCGTGCCCACCGGTCCCTTTGACCTCAGTGACTGACAGGTATCGTCGGGCAAAGGAAAAATAAATCGGAATTTATTTTGTTCTTTGCTCACTTATTAGTAACTTTGCACGGATTTTCAGAAAATAACAATTATTGCGCAATGAATATATCTTATAAATGGTTAAAGGAGTACGTAGACTTTGACCTGACACCCCAGCAGGTGTGCGATGCGTTGACATCGACAGGATTGGAGGTCGACGCACTCGAAGAAGTACAGAGTATTAAGGGCGGTCTGAAAGGACTTTACGTGGGTAAGGTGCTGACGTGCGAGATGCACCCAGACTCAGACCATCTGCATGTCACAACAGTCGATTTGGGCAAGGGTGAGCCGCAGCAGATAGTATGCGGAGCGCCCAACGTAGCAGCCGGCCAGAAGGTGATAGTAGCCGATCTGGGTTGCGTGCTCTACGACGGTGACAAGGAGTTTGTAATCAAGAAGTCGAAGCTGCGTGGTGTGGAGTCGCTGGGCATGATTTGTGCCGAGGACGAGATTGGCATAGGCAGCTCGCATGCGGGCATCATCGTGCTCCCGGACGACGCTGTGGTAGGCACTCCTGCCGCAGAGTATTACCATCTGGAGAGCGACTGGCTCATCGAGATTGACATTACGGCCAACCGTGCCGATGCCCTGTCTCACTGGGGTGTCGCCCGCGACCTGTATGCTTGGTTGAAGCAAAACGGCTACGAGACCGCCCTGCACTATCCCGTGGCGGGCGAACTTGCCGTAGACAACCACGACCTGCCCATCGACGTCGTGATAGAGAACACGGAGGCTTGCCGCCGCTATGCCTGTGTGAGCATCACGGGATGCGAGGTGAAAGAGTCGCCCGAGTGGCTGAAACAGCGTCTGAACGTAATCGGCCTGCGCCCCATCAATAATATAGTGGACATTACCAACTATGTGATGATGGCATTAGGACAGCCGTTGCACTGCTTCGATGCCGATATGGTGAAGGGCCACAAGATTGTGGTGAAGACTCTGCCCGAGGGCACTCCCTTCCAGACTCTGGACGGCGTGGAGCACAAGCTTTCGGAGCGCGACCTGGCCATCTGCAACGCAGAGGAGCCGATGTGTATCGCAGGTGTCTTTGGCGGAAAGGGCAGTGGCACATACGAGACGACGAAGAATGTCGTGCTGGAGTCGGCCTATTTCCATCCTACGTGGATTCGCAAGTCGGCTCGCCGTCACGGGCTGTCGACGGATGCCTCGTTCCGCTTTGAGCGTGGCGTAGACCCCAACGGCACTATCGACGCACTGAAGTATGCCGCCATGCTTTGCAAGGAGCTGGCTGGCGGTAAGGTGTCGATGGAGATTCGAGACGAGTATCCCACGAAGATGGACAACGCCCAAGTAAAACTGGAATACAGCTATGTGAACCAGCTGATAGGCAAGGAGATACCCGTCGAAACCATCAAGAGCATCTGCGAGTCGCTGGAGATGAAGGTGCTGGAGGAAACGGCTGAGGCACTGGTGCTGGAGATTCCCGGCTATCGTGTCGATGTGCAGCGCCCGTGCGATGTAGTAGAGGACATTCTGCGCATCTATGGATATAATAATGTGGAGATTCCCACGCAGCTGAAATCGTCGCTGGTCATCAAGGGCGACGAGGACCAGAAGCATAAGCTGGCAAACCTGGTGAGCGAGCAGCTGGTGGGTGCAGGATTCAATGAGATACTGAACAACTCGCTGACGAAATCGGCATACTACGACGAGACTCAGAACCAGACGCTCGTACACGTCATGAACCCGCTGTCGAGCGACCTGAATGTGATGCGCGGCACACTGCTGTATGGCGGCTTGGAGAGCATTGCCCACAACGCCAACCGCAAGAATCCGAATTGCCGTTTCTTCGAGTTTGGCAATGTCTACCACTTCTCACCTGAGAAACAGAACGACGACGATCCCATGCAGGCCTACAAGGAGCAGTATCACATGGCCTTGTGGCTGACGGGTAAGCGCGTGGAAGGCTCATGGGCGCATCCCGACGAGAAGACCTCGTTTGCCGAACTGGATGCCCATGTAGACAATATCCTGGCACGCATTGGAGTGCAGCCGGGTATGCTGGTGCGCAAGAAGTCGGCCAACCCGATATTCTCTGCCGCTCTGACCATCGAGAATCGTGGTGGTAAGCAGCTGGTGGAGTTGGGCGTGCTGAGCAAGAAACTGCAGAAGCAGTTTGGCATCGACCTGCCTGTCTATTATGCCGAACTGAACTGGACGGCGCTGATGAAGGTGATACGCAAGCAGAAGGTGGAGTTCACCGAGATTGCCAAATATCCTGCCGTCAGCCGCGACCTCGCCTTGCTGATAGACCAGCATGTTGAGTTTGCGCAGATTGAGGAGATTGCACGTCAGACGGAGAAGAAGCTGCTGAAGAAGGTGGAGCTGTTCGATGTCTACGAGGGCGACAAGCTGCCTGCTGGCAAGAAGTCGTATGCCGTCAACTTCATTCTTCAGGATGCAGAGAAGACGATGGGCGACAAGCAGATAGATGCCATCATGCAGAAGCTGATTGGCAACCTGAAGCAGAAGTTAGGTGCCGAACTGAGATAAATCGTTAAAATAGTAAATAAAGCTCCGCTAATCAATAGAAAATCGAAAATCAGTAAATAGTAAATAATTATGGGAAGAGCATTTGAATATCGTAAAGCAACAAAGCTGAAGAGATGGGGCCACATGGCCAAGACATTCACCAAAATCGGCAAGCAGATAGCTATTGCCGTCAAGGCTGGCGGTCCTGATCCGGACATGAACCCCGCCCTGCGTGCATGCATAGCCAATGCCAAGCGTGAGAATATGCCGAAGGACAACATCGAGCGTGCCATCAAGAACGCCATGGGCAAGGACCACGCTGACTATAAGGAGGTGAACTACGAGGGATATGGCCCTCATGGCATTGCTGTCTTTGTAGAGACGCTGACCGACAACACCACCCGTACGGTAGGCGATGTGCGTTCAGTCTTCAACAAGTTTAACGGCAACCTCGGTACTCAGGGTTCACTGTCGTTCCTCTTCGACCATAAAGCCGTCTTCACCTTCAAGAAGAAGGACGGCCTGGATATGGACGAGATGATTCTGGACCTGATAGATTTCGGTGTGGAGGATGAGTATGATGAGGACGAGGAAGAGGGCAGCATCACCATCTATGGCGACCCCTCATCGTTCGCTGCCATCCAGAAGCATCTGGAGGAGAACGGCTTCGAGGTGACAGGTGCCGAGTTTACCCGCATCCCCAACGACCTGAAGGATGTGACCCCCGAGGAGCGTGAGACCATCGACAAGATGGTGGAGAAGCTGGAGGACTTTGACGATGTACAGACGGTCTATACCAACATGAAACCTGAGGAGATGTAATATCCTCCTCGCGGTTATTCGTAATCCTTACGCTGGAATGTGGCTTCAAAAAGCCGTGTTCCAGCGTTCTTCGTGGAATAGTACACGTAGCCGAAGTTGTAGCCAGCCTCCTTATAGTCCTTCAGGTTTGTCGAGTTGCGCAGGTTTTTTAGCATCAGGCTCCAGAGGTCGGCCTTTTGGATGGCCAGGGTATCGTCGGCTGTGCCCTCTACCGTATAGTAGTAGGTGAGTGTACGGTTCTGCGGCGTAAACACAAGACTGTCAATCACCACACGGGTGCCGTTGGTGGCAGTGATGAGTGCGGGGCACTTCTTCTCTGTAAAATCCTTGGCTTCCCGTGCACATCGTTCATCCATTGCCTCCTGGCATGCCGACAGTGTTGCTGCGGCCAGCAGGATGCTTAGTATCTTCTTCATAATAACTTTTATTTCTTTTCTATACTTACTCATGGTGATAGGGCTCGCCCTTGATGATGGTGCAGGCGCGATAAATCTGCTCGGTAAAGATGAGGCGTATCATCTGGTGCGAGAAGGTCATCTTCGAGAGCGACAGCTGCTCGTTGGCACGCTGGTAGACGGAGGGGGAGAAACCATACGGGCCGCCGATGACGAAGACGAGACGGCGTGCCGTTTGCTGCTTCTGCTGGAGCCAGCGGGCAAAGTCGATGCTGCGATACTCGCATCCGTGCTCGTCTAACAGAACAACGGTGTCTGCCGGCTGCAGCTGTTTCAGTATCAGCTCGCCCTCGGTCTGCTTCTGCTGCTCCTCGGTCAGGTTGCGGGTGTTCTTCAGCTCGGCGATGGTTACTACCTCGAAGGGCATGTAGTGGCCGATGCGCTCCACATAGTCGTTGATGCCTGCCTGGAAGTGCTTGTTGACGGTCTTACCTACTTGTATCAGTATCGTTTTCATCTTCTATGGCGTAGATGCTCTTGCCGTGATGCACGGGGCAGAGGGTCTCGTTCTTGTCGATAGGTGGATATTCGTCGCGGCGCTTGGGGTTCATGGGGAACCAGCCTTTCTGCACGCGCTTCTTCTGTGAGAAGAGTTCGCCGATGCCCCAGAGTGCAGATGCACCGAAGACGCCGACAACGGCCGAGAGGATGGTGTTCTCGATGAACAGTGCTCCGATGAGGCACGTCAGGCCGATGATGAGATATACGGTCCAAGGGCGTGTGCCCCAGTGGTATTCGGTCTTGATGACGATAGGGTGCCAGATGCCGATGGTGAGAAACGTGCATACGGCTATGATGATTCCTGTGAAATACATGATGGGATTTACGATTTACTATTTTCTATTTTCGATTTGCAATTTGTTATCTTGTAGCGTGGAAGCCTTCGAGGTTGTTGTAGCGGCGGTGCATCATGCGGCGGTAGATGTTGCGCATCCATAAGGGCTCGGACAGGGTGATGGCAAGCCCAAAGAGCAGCAACAGCAGATAGGCGATGTCGTCGCTGAAGATGGCTTGCAGGATGAAGACGAGGGCGACGGGGGCGAACATCGCCACCATCGAGGCTATCGACTGCCACTTGTTTTCCATCTGGTTCTTGCCCGTTATCTTGTCGTTGAGGGGTAGGGTGGTCTTGTTGTAAACTGCCATCTGGAAGAGCAGCAGATAGACGGGGCCCGTAGCGGTGAAGAGGTAGGCGAGTACCATCAGCAGCGAGAATTTTCCTGTGACGACGGGTATGAGTGTGAACACGAGGGGGAGCAGCAGGATGGTGCAGTAGAAGTAGTACTTGGCGCGTAGCAGTGTGAGGATATTCTCCTCGTAAACCATCAGCAGGTCGATATAGTTTCCCTCGGGGCACATGACCTTGGTCAGGTTGACGGCTCCGAAGAAGATGAAGGCATAGAGGCACCAGAAGTTGCGCTCGAACGAGCTGCTATACACGTTGGTGAAGGCTATCATCAGCGAGAAGAACATGATGAAGCATACACCCTGGATGAAGCGTGAGCGGATGGCCTTGTTGCGCATGGTGCTCTTGATTTCGAGTTTCAGGTATTCGCCAATCTGCCCGAAGCGGTTGAGTGCGCTGAACTCGGAAACGGTCTTGAGATTCGTATTCTCCTTTTTGCCGATTTCATCGTAGATGAGCTGCATCTGCAAGCGGCGGTTGATGACGAAAAGGCCCAGGCAGAGTACCGAGAAAGTCAGGAACAGCCACCATAGTGACACGTCTGCTTTCAGTATATCGGCAATGCTGTCGAAGAGCTGGTCTGAGAGATCGTCGGGGAGGACGAGAAACGGCAGTATCAGTGCTCCATAGAAGAGTGCGGGCAGTGCCCACCAGTATAGGCTCTGGTTGACCAGCGTGCGCACCAACAGGTACCACTGGCTGTTGACCACCACCATGAGGTGCAGGAGGAACAGCATGCCGAGGGCTGTCCAGAAGGTGATGCCTCCGCACCATACGATGAACACGTAGGGCAGGTAGAGCGTCATCCATACCAGGTTGCCCATGTCGAGAATCTGGTTGACGAGGAAGCAGTCGATGGCGGCATACTTGCTGATAGGTGTCAGCAGGTAGGGCTTGACGAGCATCAGCGGTGTCTGCTGCGTCATAAAGCGCATGCCGAAGTCGAGAATGAGCAGGAAAGGCACCACGTAGAAAATCATGTTGGGCTCGTCGGCTTCGGTAGCCGCTATCCATCCGAGGAAGGTGCCCAGGGCGATAAACTCGATGGCAAAGATGGCCACCATCAGATAGCCGAAGAACTTGCCATACTGGTTGGCCTCGAACATCGGGTTGCGCTTCTCACTCAGTTTGGTGTTCTTGCGCAAAAGGAAGAACAGCTGTATCTTATTCATAACTCTCAACTTTCAACTTTCAACTCTCAACTTTCCCACGAGCTCCGCTCGCTTTGTACCTTTAGGTCAAAGAACTCTCAACTACCGAAGGTCAATCACCTCCGCCTGGGGGAAGTCCTTCGAGTTGAAACGGAAGGTGGCATCGGCTATGGGCTTCTGAGGTACGCTGCACCCAGAGATGCTGATGGTAGTCCACTTGTTGTTGCGTAGGAACTTGATGTTGCTCGGTGTATAGGCCACACCAGCCACCGAGCCCTGATAGACCGAGATGTAGGCTTCCTGTATGGGCTTGTTCTTGGCTGTGGCCTTCAGGTGGACAACGTAGCGAGAGCCTTCTTTCTTCATCGTGTAGCTGTAGCCCTGCCGATAGAGATAGATGAAGTCTGCGGGATTATTGAAGTCAGAAGACTTGGGCGTGCTCACGTTTACCTCGTCGATGCCCTTGGCACCGTGGTTGACGGCTGCCCACTGGGTCTTGCCGTCATACCAGACGAGCATCTTGTCTGACCGTAGGCAGTACTTCTTGCCTTTCACCATAAAGCGCCCGCTGGCCAGATTGTTGCCCTTGTCGTCCTTGATATGGAAGGCGGCAGAAGCGCCGTTCTTGTTGGAAAACACGGCGGCCGTCTTGTCTAACACTTGCTTGGCGGTTTGTCCGTAGGATGCCGCTGTTATGAGCAGCATCAGCATGATTGTTTTTATCCTTTCCATTGTGATAATAGGTTTTCAAGACTCATCTCGTCCATAATCAATACTTCGCGGGGCTTCGAACCGTGAGCCTGTCCCACGATGCCCGCCTTCTCTAACTGGTCCATCAGTCGACCGGCGCGGTTGTAACCGATGGCAAACTTGCGCTGTATCAGACTTGTGCTGCCGCTCTGCTCGCGGACTATCAGACGGGCAGCATCCTCGAACATCGGATCCAGATGCTGCATGTCTACGTCGCGACTCTCACCACCCTCGCCATCATCAGTGTCAGGCTCAGGCAGTTCGAAGGCGCTGAGATAGCCCTGCTGTTGCGAAATGAACTGATTGATTCGCTCCACCTCGGGCGTGTCGACAAAGGCACACTGCACGCGGACAGGCTCGCCACCGTTCAGGTAGAGCATGTCGCCTCGGCCTATCAGTTGCTGTGCACCTGGGCGGTCCAGAATGGTGCGCGAGTCAATCATGGCTCCCACACGGAAGGCAATACGGCTTGGGAAGTTGGCCTTGATGGTACCTGTAATAATATTAGTGGTAGGACGCTGGGTGGCGATAATCATGTGGATGCCTACGGCACGCGCCAGCTGTGCGATACGCGCTATGGGCAGCTCTATCTCCTTGCCTGCCGTCATAATCAGGTCGCCAAACTCATCGATGACGACGACGATGTATGGCATATACTTATGTCCGTGCTCAGGATTAAGCTGACGGTCGATGAACTTCTTGTTGTACTCCTTGATGTTGCGCGCCTGGGCCATCTTCAGCAGGTCGTAGCGGGTATCCATCTCCTTGCAGAGCGAGTTGAGCGTGCGCACCACCTTGGTGACATCGGTGATGATGGGATCGGCTTCGTCGTCGGGAATCTTCGCAAGGAAGTGGTTCTCGATGGTGGCATAGATGCTGAACTCCACCTTCTTGGGGTCTACGAGCACGATCTTCAGTTCTGCGGGGTGCTTCTTATATAACAAGGAGGTGATGATTGCATTCAGACCTACCGACTTACCCTGACCGGTAGCACCAGCTACGAGCAAGTGGGGAGCCTTGGCCAAATCGAACATAAACACTTCGTTGGTAATGGTCTTTCCGAGGGCACAGGGCAGCTCCATCGTGGTCTCCTGGAACTTCTTCGAGTTCAGAATAGACTCCATCGACACGATGGCAGGCTTGGCGTTCGGCACCTCGATACCGATGGTTCCCTTGCCGGGTATCGGCGCAATGATACGGATGCCGAGTGCCGAGAGGCTCAGGGCTATATCGTCCTCGAGGTTGCGAATCTTCGAGATTCTTACACCCGGTGCCGGCGTAATCTCATAGAGCGTGATGGTGGGACCGACGGTGGCCTTGATGCTGGAGATCTCCACTCCGAAGTTGCGCAGCACGTCAACGATGCGGTTCTTGTTGGCGTTTTGCTCAGTCATATCGATGAAGGGCTTGCCGTCCGACTCGTATTTCTTCAGCAGGTCGAGCGTGGGGTAACGGTAGTTCTCCAGGTCACGCTTGGGGTCGTAGGGGGTCGAGATGTCTCCATATTCGCCTACGAGGTCTTTGCCCTCTGCCTTCTCTTCCTTTTCGCCAGTGTCTACGGTCATTTCAACGTCTTGGGGATGTTGAGAGGGCGTGGGGGAGGTAGATGTTGTGGGTGAAGTAGGTGTTATGGGGGATGGAGCGGGATCGGCGGTCTCTTCATCAATCTTGAACTCTACGGTCTCCGTGATGGGGTCGTCGAATACCTCCGGGTCATCCATCGTATCTATCGTGTCTGCCTGAGGGGGCTCCGCTTCGCTCTCTTCCTTGCCGATATGGATTTCCATCGGAATCTTCTTCAGATAATGCAGCGGATTGAATATCTTGCGGACGATGATAACGGTCTCCATGCTGAGATAGGTAAGGAAGGCGAGAGCTGTCAGGGCCAGCACTGCCGTCAAGCCAGGAGTGCCAATCAATCCCTCTATATACTGGCTGACAGCCAACCCGTGATCTCCGCCGGGATTGTAGCAGGCATCGTAGAAGAAGGGTGCCAGGAACTTGGCCATCGTGACCGAAGCCCATACCATGAAGACAGCCAGACAGAGAAACCACTTCAGCAGATTGAACTTATAGGCTCGCATCAGATTGACCGATACGAGCAGGAGGAACGCAGGGATGAGGAAGGCTGCCAACCCGAAGCAACGCTTGACGAAGAACCAGGAGGCATAGGCTCCCAGGGAGCCGCAGGCATTCTGGAATTCGCCATTCTGGTTGAGTATCTCTCCGTCGCGGGGTGTTTCGATGATGCTTTGGTCGGCCTCGCCCGTTACGAAGAACGAGATGAAGGCCCATATCATGTAGCCTGCTACGAATAATAGCCCAAATCCAAACACAAAGTTAAGTCGCTCGTTGTGGAATATCTTGTCGATGCCTAAGGCCTCCTTCAGTGACGAAACACTGCGATCTTGTGTAGCCTTGCTTGATTTTTTCTTTGCCATAAATCACATTATATAATAATAACGGAGTGCAAAATTACGAAGAAAATATTAGATTTCATCAAGAATAGCGCGTTTTTTTGTTTTTTTGTATTAACTTTGCAACCCAAATGAAGAAAACTATCTATAACAAGTACGATAAGACTAAGATAGGCGATTTGCCGCGTGTGCTATTCGAAGGGCGGATAGTTGTCGTGTTGACAGAACGTGAAGCAGAGAAAGCCGTTGACTATCTGCTCTCTCAGGATATACTGGGTGTAGACACCGAGACGCGCCCCTCGTTCCATAAAGGTCCCATGAACCCTGTAGCCCTGCTGCAGGTTTCGAGCCATGATGTGTGCTTCCTGTTCCGGCTGAACCAGTTGGGCATGTCGCCATCCATCAAGCGGCTGCTGGAAGATACGAATGTGCCCAAGATAGGCCTGTCACTGCGCGACGACCTTAATTCGCTTCGCCGATTGGGCGACTTCGAGGCAGGCAATCTGATAGACCTGCAAGACCATGTGCGGGAAATAGGAGTGGAGGATATGAGCCTCCAGAAACTATATGCCAACTTCTTCGGCCAGCGTATCTCAAAGCGGGAACGGCTGAGCAACTGGGAGGCGGACATCCTGAAAGACAAGCAGAAAGCCTATGCGGCCACCGATGCGTGGACCTGCATACTGCTCTATGAAGAACTGATGCGGTTGGAGCATACCGGCGACTATGAACTGATAAAAATTACAGAAGATGTACAAGCAAATACGACTGCGTAAGGGGAAGGACGAAAGCCTGCGACGCTTTCATCCGTGGGTGTTTTCAGGCGCTATACAATCTATCGACGATGGTGTTGAAGAGGGCGAAATAGTTCGTGTGATAACCAATTCGGGCGATTTCATCGCTGTTGGTCACTATCAGCAAGGCTCTATTGCCGTCCGTGTACTGTCGTTCAGTGATATAGCCATCGACGATGACTTCTGGGCCTCGCGCCTCCGTTCTGCCCTCCAGATGCGAGTAGACATCGGGGTAGCGGATAATCCTCAAAACAATACCTACCGACTGGTTCACGGCGAGGGTGACAATATGCCTGGACTTATCGTGGATGTCTATGGCGAAACAGCTGTCATGCAGGCTCATAGCATCGGAATGCATCTCTGTCGCCATACTATTGCTCGCTCGCTGGCTGGCGTGATGGGTCAACGCATCAAGAACATTTATTATAAAAGTGAGACGACGCTGCCTTTCATGACTGCAGAAGACAGAAACGGCTTCCTGATAGGAGGCAGTGAGGATAATATCGCGACGGAGAACGGCCTGAAATTCTGTGTTGACTGGCTGAAAGGGCAGAAGACGGGCTTCTTTGTCGACCAGCGTGAGAATCGCTCCTTGTTAGAACGCTATGCCCGTGGAAGGAGGGTCTTGAATATGTTCTGCTATACGGGCGGATTCTCTTTCTATGCAATGCGGGGCGGTGCAGAACTGGTGCATAGTGTAGACAGTAGTGAAAAGGCCATCGCGCTGACTCGCGAGAATGTGGAACTGAACTTCCCAGGTGACTCGCGCCACGAGGCTTTCTGCGAGGATGCCTTTAAATTCTTGGAGAACTCTCAACCCTCCTACGACCTCATCATTCTCGATCCGCCAGCCTTTGCCAAACACCGCGGGGCACTGCATAATGCACTGAAGGGCTACACGCGCCTGAACCAGAAGGCTTTTGAGAAAATTGAGCGGGGCGGAATCCTTTTCACCTTCTCGTGTTCGCAAGTAGTTACCAAAGACCACTTCCGTAATGCCGTGTTCACCGCTGCTGCTTTGGCAAAGCGTAAGGTGCGCATTCTGCACCAATTACACCAACCTGCCGACCATCCCATCAATATCTATCATCCCGAGGGTGAATACCTGAAGGGATTAGTGCTCTATGTGGAATAAAGTAGGGGCATTCGTTGCAAGGTACAATCTACTTAACTACAATGATTTGTATATTGTTGCTTTAAGTGGAGGTGCGGATAGTGTGGCACTGCTACTGCTATTGAAAGAGCAGGGGTTCCGAATCCATGCGGCGCATTGTAATTTCCATCTTCGGGGTGAGGAGTCGGATAGGGACGAGGCCTTTTGCGTGGAGCTTTGCGGACGGTTGGGAATAGAACTCCATCGGGCGCATTTCGATACTAAGACCTATGCGGACCTTCATCACGTCAGTATTGAGATGGCAGCACGCGAACTTCGCTACAGATGGTTTGAACAACTGCGTCAGGACATCGGGGCGGCGGCAATCTGTGTAGCTCACCACCAAAACGATTCGGTGGAGACCATTCTGATGAATATAATCAGAGGGACAGGTTTGCGTGGACTGACTGGCATTCAGGCGCGTAATGGCTATGTTTTGCGTCCGTTGTTGTGTGTCTCGCGGGATGAAATCGAACGTTTTCTTGCTGAACGGGGACAGTCGTATGTTACAGACAGCAGCAATCTGACGGAAGACTATATGCGCAATAAGATTCGCTTGCAGGTGTTGCCACTCTTGCAGACGTTGAATCCTGCCGTATTAAACCATATTCTGCAGACAGCCGAGAATCTGGCTGCTGCCCAAGCAACCATTGATGTTTTGCTAAAAGGTATCGGTGGAAGTAAATCGTTGAATCTTAGCGAATATACTGACTATCTTTCAAGGGAATATGTGACTTTTGAATGGTTGAGAAATTACGGTTTCAACGGTAGTCAGGTGCATCAGTTGTTGGCTTCCGATACGGGTGCCATCTTTACCTCGCCAATGGGCTATGAGGTGCTAAGAGATCGCAACAGACTCTTGGTGGAACCCGTACTTGAACCGATGAAACCGCTCAAAATTCCTGAAGAGGGAGTGTATGTGTTGCCCCAGATGGCTGTCAGTAATCATCCGGATAGTAAAATCCGAGTGAAAAGAACGAGTGTAACGGTTTCGAAGGATTCCGCTATTGCTACGCTTGATTCACAGAAAGTACAGTTTCCCCTCACGGTGAGACGCGTAGCGGAGGGGGACTGGATGGTGCCATTCGGAATGAAGGGACGTAAGCTGCTGAGCGACCTGATGACGGATCAGCGGATGACCCTCTTTGAGAAGCGCCGCCAGCTGGTGGTAGTCGATGCCCACGACGAAGTGATATGGGCAGTTGGCCTGCGTACAGACCAGCGTGTAGCCGTCACGTCTGATACCGCAGAAACATTGGAATTGCGGTTGGAAATGAAATAAGCGCTTTGGCAGCCATACATTTATAGAACTATTTTTTTCCTCGTAAAAAACTATAATTCTTTTGGTCTTTTGCTTGTTTTTTCGTAACTTTGCGTCCAAATTCTCAAATAGTGCAAATAAACCTATATGGACCATATAAGAAACTTCTGCATTATCGCACATATTGATCATGGCAAATCGACTCTGGCAGACCGTCTGTTAGAGTACACCAAGACTATACAGGTTACGGAAGGTCAGATGCTCGACGACATGGATTTGGAGCGTGAGCGCGGCATCACGATTAAGAGTCATGCCATACAAATGGAATATGTGTATAAAGGTGAGAAATACATTCTGAACCTGATAGATACTCCGGGACACGTTGACTTCTCGTATGAGGTCAGCCGCTCGATAGCTGCCTGTGAGGGTGCCCTGCTGGTAGTGGATGCTACGCAGGGGGTGCAGGCTCAGACCATATCCAACCTCTATCTGGCCATCGATAATAACCTGGAAATCATACCTGTCATCAATAAGATAGACATGCCGAGTGCGATGCCTGACGAAGTTGAGGATGAGATTGTTGACCTCATAGGTTGCGACCCTGAGGATATTATTCGTGCTTCAGGAAAGACAGGCGAGGGTGTAGAGGATATCCTGAATGCCGTAGTGGAGCGTATACCGCACCCCGTAGGCGATGAAAAGGCTCCCCTGCAGGCGCTGATTTTCGACTCAGTGTTCAACTCGTTCAGAGGCATTATAGCCTACTTTAAAATTGTGAACGGCACTATCCGTCAGGGTGATAAGGTGAAGTTCTTTAATACGGGTATGGAGTATGATGCTGACGAAGTGGGTGTGCTGAAGATGGATATGATACCCCGTAAGGAGCTTCGGACAGGCGATGTAGGATATATTATCTCTGGCATCAAGGACTCTAAAGAGGTAAAAGTGGGTGACACGATAACGCATGTGGCAAGACCTTGCGAAAAAGCCATTGAGGGCTTTCAGGAGGTGAAGCCAATGGTCTTTGCGGGTGTCTATCCTATTGATCCTACTGACTATGAAAATCTGAGAGCTTCGTTGGAAAAATTACAGCTGAACGATGCCTCGCTGACCTTTATGCCCGAGACTTCAGTAGCATTGGGCTTTGGCTTCCGCTGCGGATTCTTGGGATTGCTGCACATGGAGATTGTGCAGGAACGTCTTGACCGCGAGTTTGATATGGATGTCATCACCACGGTGCCCAACGTTACCTATATGTGCTATACCAAGCAGAAAGAGCAGAAGGAGGTGCACAACCCGTCCGGATTGCCTGACCAGACGATGATAGACCATATCGAGGAACCTTATATCAAGGCATCTATTATTACCGCTGCCGATTATATCGGACCTATCATGACGCTCTGTCTGGACAAGCGTGGTGAATTGATAGATCAGCAGTATGTCTCCGGCGGGCGCGTAGAACTGCGGTTCATGCTGCCGTTAGGCGAGATTGTAATTGATTTCTATGATAAGTTAAAGAGCATCTCGAAGGGCTATGCCTCGTTCGACTACCATATTGACTCGTTCCGCCCCTCAAAGCTTGTGAAATTGGATATCCTGCTGAATGGTGAGCCTGTGGATGCACTATCAACGCTGACCCATCAGGATAATGCAGTAAACTTTGGCCGCAGGATGTGTGAGAAACTGAAGGAGCTTATTCCGCGTCAGCAATTTGATATTGCCATTCAAGCTGCTATCGGTGCCAAGATTATTGCGCGAGAGACGATTAAGCAGGTTCGCAAGGACGTGACGGCCAAATGCTATGGCGGTGATGTGAGCCGTAAGCGAAAACTGCTGGAGAAACAAAAACGAGGCAAGAAGCGCATGAAGCAAATCGGCAATGTGGAAGTGCCGCAGAAAGCATTCCTCGCCGTACTGAAACTCGATTGATAACTAAAACAAACAATAACTATTATCTAACAACAGATTAAGATGACGACTATCGGACTAACTACACGTGATGTGGCCCGCGAATTGGCCAGACGATACAGCACAATGACTCACGATGAGTTGGATGTGCTGGAGGGTATCTTGATACCCAAGAAATACCAAAAGGGTGAACTACTTTTGAAAGAAGGTGATATTTGTAGTGGTATCTTCTGGATAGCCAAGGGATTAGTACGCCAGTTTTACTATAAGAACGATAAGGAATTGACGGAATATATGGCTACGGAGAATTCAATCGTGATGAGCATTGAGAGCTTGTTCCGTGAGGAGCCAAGTCGTCAGCAGATTCAGGCATTGGAGCCTACTATCATTTTCGAACTGCCAAAGGCAGCACTCGAACGGGAGGCCGTGCGTAATGTGAATATACAGATGCTGTATCGAAAGATATTGGAGGAGTCGCTGATTATCTCACAGGTACATGCCGACATGCTACGCTTCGAATCGGCTCAAGAGCGATATGCCAAGCTGGTGAAGCGATCACCGCAACTGGTGTTACGCGCTCCCCTGGTGTATATTGCAAGTTATTTGCAGATGACACCGGAAACGTTGAGCCGCGTGCGTACCTCAGCGTTGCTGAACCCGAAAGAATGAACTTCGGTTCCTAAAATAAACTACTAAAGGTAAACATATTCGGGAACTCCTGCCCGAGACGGATTGGAGATTCCTTGAAGAGTCCGAATAGGGCGCTGCCAGAGCCAGACATAGCGGCATAGGTGGCGCCCATATTTAATAACTGTTGTTTGATGGCACCAATTTCGGGGTATAGGGCAAAGACACTTTCTTCAAAGTCGTTTACCAATGCTCCATTCCACGTTTCAACAGGTCTTGATACCACTTCCCGGCAATTCTGTAACGGACGGTGAGGATGTATGAGGGAAAACGCTTCCTTAGTGGATACAGGAATATTGGGACGAACCACTCCGATATACCATCCCTGTAGATTCAAGTTGATAGGTTCCATTCGGTCGCCTATCCCTTCGGCATAGCAGGGCATACTCTTGATGAAGAAAGCACAGTCAGCTCCGAGTCGGGCAGCATATCCTATCATCTGTTCGTCGGTGAGGCCTAAATGGAAAAATTCGTTCATCAGACGTATCATATAGGCGCAATCGCTGGATCCGCCCCCCATACCTGCCTGCGAGGGGATGCCCTTCCACAGGTGAGCATGTATGCGGGGCATATCAGGGAAATCGGCCTTTAACAGCTGATAGGCTTTTACGACAAGATTGCGCTGTTCGTCTCCATCAATCACCATATTGGTGACTTTCAAGTCACAGTCAACTGACGAAGGGAACGCCTTGTCCATGAGTTGTACTTCCAAGGCATCCTTTAAGGGAACGGGGTAGAAAATAGTCTCGAGGTTATGATAACCGTCAGGACGCTTTTCTACCACGTTCAGTCCCAGATTGATTTTTGCAATGGGAAAAGTAATCATGCTTGTCTGAATTTCTCAGGTCTGAGGCTCTTTCTTATTGAAGCAGCGACTCGATATATTTTTGCAGTTGTTCACCGCGAAGTCCGCGACGCAGAATCTTACCTTGCTGATCAACAACGATGGTATGTGGAATCGAGGTAACGTTAAAGTATTGTGCAATCTCGTTTTCCCACCCCTTCAGATCGCTCATCTGAGGCCATTTTACACCCAAAGCTTCCGTAGCTTGTTTCCAAGCAGCTTCTTCGTTGTCGAGTGAGATGCCGATGAATCCTAATCCTTTAGCATGTAGCTGCTCGTACAGTTGGAGCATGAAAGGCATCTCCTGACGGCAAGGTCCACACCACGAAGCCCAGAAATCAATAACCGTTACCTTGTTTTTCTTGATTTCCTCCATCAGGCTGACATCGTTTCCATCAAGGCCTTTTTGGGTGAAGTCAGTGATGGAAGCCCCTTCAGCAGTTTTCGATGCATTCGTCAATAGCTGCTGCATCTGTTGAATGGCAGGACGCTTGCGCATCTGTTCAGGGAGGAGATTTATAAGCCTGGTACGCTGGTTGTTGTCTATCAGCTCTTCAGGGTAATAGGTAAGCAGGAAGTAACCAAACTCATTGTCAATATTCTTCTCTACACACTTGACAAGCATGGCCGAAAAGCGCTGGTTGAGACGGTCAATCTTTTCCATACCCTTCTTCTGCTCCTCCTCTGAGACATTACCACCATAGATATGCTCGGCAATCTGATTGATTTCCTTGCCGATGGTCATCACCGAATCGTTGAGCTGTTGCCATTGGTCATTACACAATGTTCCACTCACACGCGAGGCACCAGGCTCTTCAGTCAGATGAATAGTGATGTTGCCAGATTCTACGAAGAAGGGGATATTGATCTCATTACGACTGGCACTGTATATCATACACAATGATGTGGAGTCAGCAGTGCCGTTAAGGGCAAATCGTCCGTTCTCAACAATCAGTGTGTCACTGGGATAGCCCGTTTGGAGGTCGTGGGTGAGAAACAGTGTATCACCGTCTTTCAGTCCCTTGACCTCACCACTGATTTTATAGCTGTTCGACTGACACGCCGTCAGTAGCACAGTACTAAACAATATACTGGTCAGAGATGCTTTCATTGTTGATGACTCTACGAATCGTTTCAGCAAATAAATCGGCAACGCTAAGCTGTTTTACCTTCGCACAGCGTTGGGTGTAGGGGATAGAGTCGGTGAACACAATTTCCTCAAGTGCTGATTCCTGCACGCGATCACTGGCAGGACCGCTCATCACACAGTGGGAAGCACATGCACGGACGGTTTTAGCTCCGGCAGCCTTCATAATGTCTGCAGCCTTAGTGATGGTGCCGGCGGTATCTACCATATCGTCGATGATGACTACATTCTTGCCTTCAACTTCACCGATAATCTGCATAGTTGCTACTACATTCGCTCTGGCACGGGTCTTATTGCATAACACCAGCGGACAGCCTAAGAACTTAGCATAGGTGTTGGCACGTTTGGAACCGCCTACGTCGGGCGAGGCAATTACAAGATCCTCAAGATGCAGGCTTTGCAGGTAGGGCAGTATCACATTGGAGGCATAGAGATGATCTACAGGGACATTGAAGAATCCCTGAATCTGATCAGCATGCAAATCCATCGTGATAACACGGTTGACCCCGGCAGCACTAAGCAAATCGGCTACGAGTTTTGCTCCAATGCTTACACGCGGTTTGTCCTTTCTGTCTTGACGCGCCCAGCCGAAGTAAGGAATGACGGCATTGATGGTACGTGCGGAGGCACGCTTGGCAGCATCAATCATCAGTAGCAGCTCCATCAGGTTGTCACTATTGGGGAACGTGCTTTGTACGAGGAAGATGTCGCGACCGCGAATGCTCTCTTCGTAGGATACAGCAAACTCGCCATCGGAAAACTTAGTTATTTGCAGTTCTCCGAGCGGACAACCTAAGCTTTGGCAGATTTTCTCTGCGAGGTACTTCGTGGCAGTACCTGAAAACACCATGTAGTTCTTGTTAGACATTATTTAATTACGATTTAGCAATTACAGTTTAAAATTAGCCGACAGCTTTACGAAGTTTTTTGAAGTGGTCTATCAGTTCCTGATAATCCAGCTCCTGATGTATGTTGAAGCGGTTCCAGAGGTCACCGCTGATGACAACACCGCCGAATCCCATATCTTTAGCCTTTCGAATAGTGCTCAGGTTCATTCCTCCCAACGCATATACATGACGATCGATGAGCCCCCGGCGTGAGGCCTCTTTGAGCTCGGCTTCGGTAAAAGATGCCTTTTTCTCTGGTTCCGTCTGACTGTCAAAGATATACTTGAGAAAGACATAATCTGAGTTTTTCTTAGCCTCTTTCAGATGATCGAGATTGGTACATGTTCGGCTGATATGCCCTTTATAGCCACGTGGAGCTGGCGTTGAGACATCACTGATATGGATGCCGCGCAAATTGTACTCTTCCTTCAGGTAAAAGTTATCGTGAACCGTAATCTTACTGCAGATGTCATCAGCAAGCAGCGTGAGAAGCCGTTCTGAGTACATCGGCGATGACCCAGGCTTATAAAGATGTAGACTATCCAACCCTTCATCGAAGAGAGAAGATATGATTTTATCCTCCTCGACGAAGAATGTGGGTTGTGTCATTACAGCGAGTTTCACTTTGCTATTTTACCTTTCTATGTTACTAATTGGCAGCTTCAAATTCTTTCAGGAAGCGCACATCGTTCTCTGAGAACATACGCAAGTCGGATACGCGATACTTCAGGTTGGTGATGCGCTCCACGCCCATACCGAAAGCATAGCCGCTATATATCTTCGAGTCAATGCCGCACTGCTCCAGCACATTGGGGTCAACCATTCCGCAACCTAGAATCTCCACCCATCCGGTGTGCTTGCAGAANNTCACCGCCGCAGATGAAGCACGAGATATCCATCTCTGCCGATGGCTCGGTGAATGGAAAATAGGAGGGACGCAGACGAATCTGCGTGTCGGCTCCGAACATCTCGCGGGCAAACGATAGCAGCACCTGCTTCAGGTCGGTGAACGACACGTTCTTGTCGATATAGAGTCCTTCCACCTGATGGAAGAAGCAGTGAGCACGGGCGGTGATGGCCTCGTTACGATAGACGCGTCCCGGACAGATGACGCGGATGGGAGCTGTCAGCTTGCCGTCCTCGGTGTGCATCTGCTCCATCACACGAGCCTGAACGCTGGAGGTATGCGAACGGAGCAGGATATTCTTCGTCACATCGTTGGGATGCTGTGAGACAAAGAAGGTATCCTGCATATCGCGGGCAGGGTGGTCGGCAGCAAAGTTCATCTTGGTGAACACGTGCAGGTCGTCCTCCACCTCCGGTCCGTCAGCCAGCACGAAGCCCATGCGCGAGAAAATGTCGATAATCTCGTTGGTGACGATGGTCAGCGGATGGCGTGTGCCCAGCTGGATGGGGTAGGGCGTGCGGGTCAGGTCGATGGCTTCATCGCCAGTCTCCTGCATAGCACAGTCTTCACGTAACTGGTTGATGCGCTCGGTAGCCAGTGTCTTCAGCTCGTTGATCTTCATGCCAACGGTTTTCTTCTCGTCAGCGGCCACGTTGCGGAAATCGTTCATCAGGGCGGTTATCTCGCCCTTCTTGCTCAGGTATTTCAGACGCAGTTGTTCTACCTCTTCGGCATTCTTTGCGCTGAGGGTTTGTACTTCTTTTAGAAGTTCATCAATCTTGTCAAGTATCATATCTTTCTATATATAGAATCCAATTTGAGTGCAAAGGTACAAATAAGCGAGTAGAAAACCAAATAAAATTTGAGTTTTCTCAAGCGAAAGTACCTTCGGCCAGAGGCCAAAGGTACAAAACAATGATGAACTATGCGTTATGAATTCTGAATTATTTTTGCCATTTGCTCCTGCAGCTCCTTTGCTTTCTGACCAGCCACCTCGGCAAAGTCCTCGCCTTGTGAAGCGTAGATAATGCCACGCGACGAGTTGACCAGCAAGCCTATATCGCCAGGAATCATGCCATACTTGCACACTTCCTCGAGGCTTCCTCCCTGGGCACCAACGCCCGGTACGAGCAGGAAATGGCGGGGAGCCACACGGCGGATATCCTCAAACATCTGTCCCTGCGTGGCACCTACCACATACATCATATTTTCGTCATTTCCCCATTCCTGCGATTTCTTCAGCACCTTCTCAAACAGACGCTCTTTAGTTGATAGTTGAGAGGGGTTGGAACTGTCAACTGTCAACTGTGAACTGTCAACTGGCAGCAGCTGGAAGTCGTGCGAGCCTTTGTTCGAGGTCAGTGCCAGCAGGATGACCCACTTGTCCTTGTAGCCAAGGAAGGGAGTCACCGAGTCCTCGCCCATATAGGGGGCAACGGTCAGTGCGTCCACATCATACTGCTCGAAGAACGTTTTGGCATACATCTTCGACGTGTTGCCAATATCGCCACGCTTGGCATCGGCAATGATGAAGTGGTTGGGATATTCCTCCTTCAGGTAGTCGATGGTGGCTTCGAAAGCCAAGATGCCGTCTACTCCGTAGGCTTCGTAGAAAGCCAGGTTGGGCTTATAAGCCACGCAATAGGGGGCAGTGGCATCGATGATGAGGGCGTTGAACTCGCAAAGGGCTCTGAAGATATAATCATCGCCGTCCTTTGCCTTAGCTTCATCAATGATGCACTGAGGAATCTTATCGATGTCTGTATCCAGACCTACGCAGAGAAACGACTGCTTCTCGCGGATTTGCTGAATTAATTCTTTCCTGTCCATTTTAGTACCTGATTAATTATTAAGTAGGTTACTGTAAAGCCAATAAACCAAACTATGCCAAAGATGATTAATTTCCAATACCACTCAGTCTCGAATGTATCAACAGCAATATCTGCAATGATTATTGCTACAATAATGCAGACCCATTCAACCCAAGTGTTTCCTAAATATTTCTTCATAGCTCCGTTTCTTTCATTCTTTCTGCATTCTCGGCCACGGTGAGGGCATCGATCATGGGTTGGATGTCACCACTGAGGAATCCCTGCAGGTCATGAGTGGTATAGCCGATGCGGTGGTCGGTCACTCGGCCTTGCGGGAAGTTGTAGGTGCGGATTTTGGCAGAACGGTCGCCCGTAGACACCAGGCTCTTGCGGCGCGAGGCAATGTCGTCCATATACTTTTGGTGCTCCTTATCATATATAAAGGTATAGAGGCGCGAGAGTGCACGCTCCTTGTTCTTCGGCTGATCGCGCGTCTCGGTACACTCAATCAGGATTTCCTCCGTCTCGCCCGTGTTGGGATTCTTCCACATATAGCGCAGGCGCACACCCGATTCCACCTTGTTCACATTCTGACCGCCGGCACCCGAGCTTCGGAACGTGTCCCACTTGATTTCACCCTCGTTGACATGCACCTCAAACTTATCCGCCTCTGGCAGTACGGCCACCGTAGCTGCCGAGGTGTGCATACGTCCCTGCGTCTCCGTAGCCGGCACACGCTGTACGCGGTGGACACCACTCTCGTACTTCAGCGTACCGTAGACATCGACCCCGCTGACGGCAAAGTCAATCTCTTTGTATCCGCCGACGGCACCTTCCGAAACGCTGGTGATAGAGAGCTGCCAGCCCTTCGAGTCGCAGAAGCTCTTGTACATCTTGAACAAATCACCGGCAAAGAGGCAAGCCTCGTCGCCACCCGTACCGGCACGAATCTCCATCTGTACGTTCTTGGCGTCCTCGGGGTCCTTCGGTATGAGGGCTATTTTGATTTCCTCTTCCAACTTCGGCTGCAGGGCCTCGTTCTCCGAGAGTTCCTCGCGTGCCATCTCCTTCATCTCGGCATCGTCCTCGTTGGCCAGGATGTCCTTAGCCTCCTTGATGCTGTTCAGACAGGCGATGTATCGCTTGCGGGCATCCATAATGTCGCCCAGGTCTTTGTATTCCTTGGTCAGCTTGACGAAACGCTGCTGGTCGGCTATCACCTCGGGGTCGGTAATCAGGGTCGACACCTCCTCGAAGCGAGCCTCCAGGCCGTCGAGCTTTTGTAGTATGCTGTTATTTTCCATTCTTTGTTGTGATTGTTGCGATAGAATCGCAACATACTGTACATTTAGTAATCAAACGTGCCGTACTCGCTGTGGATGGTGAGCGAACGAGCGCCCTCCTCGATGCGGCCTACCACCTGGGCATCGATGTTGAACGACTTCGAGATGGCAATCACCTGCTCGGCCACCTCCGGGCGGACATAGATCTCCATGCGGTGCCCCATGTTGAACACCTGGTACATCTCCTTCCAGTCAGTGCCTGAGCAGTCGTGGATGGCTTGGAACAGCGGAGGTACGGGGAACATATTGTCCTTGACAACACGGCAGTTGTCATTGACGAAGTGCAGCACCTTTGTCTGTGCGCCGCCCGTGCAGTGTACCATACCGTGAATCTCGGGTCGCAACTCGTCGAGCAGGCGCTTGATGACAGGAGCATAGGTGCGGGTGGGAGAGAGCACCAGCTGGCCCATGTCGGGCAGCACTGTTTGTTGCGACTCAGTCGCAACATACGTAACGGTATCGGTGAGGGCATACTTGCCGCTGTAGACGAGGTCTGAGGGGACGGCGTGGTCGTACGACTCGGGATAGCGCTCGGCGAGGTATTTTGCGAAGACATCGTGGCGGGCTGAGGTGAGACCATTGCTGCCCATACCGCCGTTGTAGCGGTGCTCGTAGGTGGCCTGACCGGTTGAGGAGAGTCCTACGATGACATCGCCGGGACGGATGTTGGCATTGTCTATCACGTCAGCACGCTTCATGCGGCAGGTGACGGTGGAGTCAACGATGATGGTGCGTACGAGGTCGCCCACGTCTGCCGTCTCGCCTCCTGTGGGGTAGATGCCGATGCCCATGTCGCGCAGTTCACTGAGCAGTTCGTCCGTGCCGTTGATGATGGCCGATATGACCTCACCGGGCACGAGCATCTTGTTACGCCCGATAGTAGACGAGACGAGGATATTGTCTACGGCACCCACGCAGAGCAGGTCGTCGGTGTTCATCACGATGGCATCCTGGGCAATGCCTTTCCATACGGAGAGGTCGCCCGTTTCCTTCCAGTACATGTAGGCGAGGCTCGACTTGGTGCCTGCCCCGTCGGCATGCATGATGTTGCAATACTCGGGGTCGCCGCCCAGAATGTCGGGGATAATCTTGCAGAAGGCCTGCGGGAAGATGCCTTTGTCTATGTTCTTGATGGCGGCATGTACGTCCTCTTTGGCTGCACTCACGCCGCGCTGCATATAGCGGTTGTTCATTGTCAGAGATATTATTGTTGCGATGGCATCGCAACATACTGTAAAAACACTGGACTTAGAATTTCACTTGGGGAGCTTTCTCGGCACCGGCCTCGGCCTCGAACTTGGTCATCTTGTCAAAGCCGAAGAGGCCGGCAAGGATGTTCTTGGGGAAGCGGCGGATGGTGACATTGTAGTCCTGCACGACGGCATTGAACTTGTTGCGGGCCTCGTTGATGCGGTTCTCGGTGCCTTCGAGCTGCACCTGCAGGTCACGGAAGTTCTCGTTGGCCTTCAGGTCGGGATAGTTCTCCTGGATGGCAATCAGTCGTCCGAGTGCTGCCCCCAGCTCACCCTGTGCCTTCTGGAACTCCTGCATCTTCTCGGGAGTCATGTTCTCGGGGTCGAGTGTCATCTGGGTAGCCTTCGAGCGGGCATTGACCACGCCCTCGAGTGTTTCCTTCTCGTGGGAGGCATAGCCTTTGACGGTCTCCACCAGATTGGGGATGAGGTCGGCACGACGCTGATAGGCTGACTGTACATTAGCCAATGCGGTGGTAGCCTTCTCTTGCTCACCGACCATTGAGTTGTAGGCACTGGCAGCCCAACCGCCAATGATGACTACGGCTGCGATGATTGCGATAAGTGATTTACTGAGTTTCATAATAGCTATTATTTAGTGATTGTTTTTTTTCTTTTTGTGGGTGTTGTGGGTGTTGTGGGTGATGTGGGTGAGGTGGGTGTTGTGGGGGCTACCACCTTGAGGTGGCTCCGCCACCGCCGAAGGAACCGCCGCCGAAGGAGCCGCCGCTGAAACCGCCGCCGCCTCCGCCGCTGAAGCCTCCGCCGCCGAAGCCTCCGCCGCCGAAGCCTCCGCCGCCGATGTGAACACCCTCGCTGACGTGGAAAGGATTGGACAGTAGTGCCGTGCTGCCCACCAGACCTACCCACTGGTATTTCTTGTTCAGCCGCAGGAAGGCAATGCACCAGATGATAAAGAAGAGGAAGGAAAGCCCGATGGCTGTGGCTGCCGCATCGTCCTCGTCACTATCCTGACCAAACAGGGGTGACATCTGCGGCAGTTCCTTTTGCTGTAGGGTGGCCAATACCGCCTCTGCCAGGTATATCATGCCGCTGTCGGGCATCTCGGCACGCATGGCGGGGATGACATACTGCTGTTCGAGCCGGTGACACTCGGCATCGGTGAGGTCTGCCTCCAGCGAACGGCCGGGCGACATGTTGATAGAGTGGTCTTCGTAGCCTACCACCACCACAAGCCCGCGATCGTTGTAACCCACGCCATATCGGTTGCCGACATCCTGCGCCATACGGAAGGGGTCATCGTTCTCGATGTGGTTCACCACGATGAATACCGACTGTATGCCTTGCTCAAGACGAAGACGTTGCAGGGTGTGGTTGATGCTTGTGACAGCCGATGGCGTGAGCACGCTGTCGGGGTTGGAGACGTATTGCGTAGAGTCCTGCAGGTAGGGGATGGGGATGTTGTCGGCATTCCAATAAATCTCATCGGATGCTGCGCCGAGTGCCTGCTGCTGGTCGTAGAGGGCGTTGGTACTGGCGGCATCGTCGGCAGCGAGGGTGGCACCGCAACAGGTCATCATGGCTATGATGCCAATCACGAACACCCGCCCCCAAATACGCCGCCAACGGGCCCATTCGGGATGAGCCTGCTGGTATTGTGCAAACAGCTGGCGGCACCTGTCTTTATACTCTCGAGCCAGGGCTTCGTACTGGTTGGAGTACTGGCGGCGGAGGTGTGACGAGGTGAGGTTCCAGGCAGGGCTCTGGCTGCTCTCCATGTCGTAGGCATCCTCCAGTGCACGGATGGCATCGTTGTACTGGCGGGTCAGCTGATTGATGTTGTCGAAGTAGGTGTTCATTCGAGTTGAGAGTTGAGAGTTGACAATTATCTTTCGTCATGCCAGAACTCCCAGGAGGCAAAGGCCTGCAGGAGGAGCATCTCGAGGCCGTTCTTGGTTTGGGCACCGTATTGTGCGCCGCGCTTCATGAAGAGCGTCTCGTCAGGATTGTAGATGAGGTCGTAGAGGATGGTATGCGAGTCCATAGCCTCGTAGGGCAGCGGTGGGCATACCTCGGTCTTGGGATACATGCCTACGGGGGTGCAGTTGATGATGACGTTGTACTCGTTGACGACCTCGGGTGTGATTTTGTCATACTGGATGGTGCCCGGCTTCTCGTACCGGCTGACGAAGACGGTCTCGAGTCCGAGATTGCGCAGTCCGTAGTCAACGGCCTTGGAGGCACCTCCCGTACCGAGGATGAGCGCCTTGTGGTGCCATTTACGGTCGAGCATGGGCTCGATGCTCTTGGTGAATCCGATGACGTCGGAGTTATAGCCTTTGAGCTTGATTTTCTTACCCTCGTGGGTGACACGGATGACGTTGACGGCACCGATGGCGCGGGCTTCGGGTGAGATGCTGTCGAGGAAGGGCAGTACCTTTTCCTTGTAGGGAATGGTAACGTTCAGGCCGCATAGCTCGGGATTCATGTCAAGCACCTCGGGGAGGTTGTCAATGTCGGGAATCTCGTAGTTTTCGTACACGGCATCAATGTTCTCGTCCTGGAACTTCTGGTTGAAGTAGCTGATGGAGAACGAGTGTCCCAGTGGGAATCCGATGAGTCCGTACTTTTCCATAATTTCTTTTCCTTTATTATTATTTACTGGCAAAATAGAAAGTGCAGATGCCGAATGTGAGGCGCTGGAATGCTGTATGGGCAAATCCTGCCTTGTGTAGGATGTCCATCATGCGCTCACCTTGCGGGAAAGCCTCGATGGTGCGTGTCAGATAGGAGTAGGCGCTGGTGTCCTTGGAGATGAGCCGTCCGTAGACGGGCAGAATGGTGTGTGAGTAGATGTGGAACAGCTGCCGCATGGGGAAGCGGACGGGTGTGGTGAGTTCCACGATGCAGAGGTGTCCTCCCTTGCGCAGCACTCGGCACATCTCGGCCAGTCCGGCGTCGAGGTTGGCGAAGTTGCGTATGCCGAAGGCTGCGGTGACGGCATCGAAGGAGTCGTCAGGGTAGGAGAGGGCCAGGCAGTCTTCGCGGCTGAAGGTGATGCGCTGTTGCAGCCCTAACCGCTCCACTTTCTCTGCCCCTATCTTCATCATGCCCTCGCTGATGTCTACGCCGCAGATTCGTGCCTGTGGCAGCATCTGTGCGGCCTGTATGGCAAAGTCGCCCGTGCCGGTGGCGATGTCGAGGATGGTTTGGGGCTGATGGTCGGCCAGCCTCTTGAGCGCCTTGCGTCGCCAATAGCGGTCAATGTTCCAGGAGAGGCGATGGTTCAGCGTGTCGTAGGTGGGGGCGATGTTGTCGAACATCGTCTCCACCTGCTGCGCCTTGTTGTTGGCGTTGAGGCTGTAGGGGGTTATCGTCTCTTGCTGGTACATATTCTTCTGGGGGCTGCCATGACATGGCAGCATACTGAACAAGTGTTCCTTCTGGGGGCTGCCATGATATGGCAGCATACTGAACAAGTGTTGTTAGCGGGTGGCGAGCCAGGCACTGACGTTCTTCTCGATGCGCTGGGCGAGGTCTTCGGCATCGGGGGCCTTTTGGAAAGGCTCGCCGGTGATGTGCTCGTAGAGCTCGATGTAGCGGTCGGAGACGCTGGCGGCATACTCGTCGGTGATTTCGGGCATCACTTGTCCCGGCTCGTTCATGAAGTTGTGCTCGATGAGCCACTGGCGCACAAACTCCTTCGAGAGCTGTCGCTGGGGCTCGCCTTTGGCCAGTTTCTCCTCGTAGCCGTCGGCATAGAAGTAGCGGCTGGAGTCGGGGGTGTGAATCTCGTCAATCAGATAGACCTTACCGTCGCGCTTGCCGAATTCATATTTGGTGTCGACGAGGATGAGTCCGCGCTGGGCGGCAATCTCCTGTCCGCGCTTGAATATCTTGCGCGTGTAGTCCTCCATCACGGCATAGTCCTCTGCCGATACCAGTCCCTGGGCGATGATTTCCTCCTTAGAGATGTTCATGTCGTGGCCCTCGTCGGCCTTGGTGGTGGGGGTGATGATGGGCTCGGGGAAACGCTCGTTCTCCTTCATGCCGTCGGGCAGGCGTACACCGCAGAGCTCGCGGCAGCCGTTCTTATACTCGCGCCATGCCGAGCCGGTGAGGATAGAGCGGATAATCATCTCCACACGGAATCCCTCGCACTTCAGACCCACGGTCACCATCGGGTCGGGGGTAGCCAGTTTCCAGTTGGGGCAGATGTCTGCGGTAGCATCGAGGAACTTGGCGGCAATCTGGTTCAACACCTGTCCCTTGTAGGGTATGCCCTTGGGCAGGATGACGTCGAAGGCCGATATGCGGTCGGTGGCCACCATCACCATCAGGTCGTCGTTGATGTTATACACGTCACGAACTTTGCCGTGATAAACGCTCTTTTGTCCTTTGAAATTAAAGTCGGTTCTTGTTAAAGCTTTCATCTTATCTTTGTTTTTTATAGATTCTTGGTTTATTGTTCTTCCGTTTCCGATGGTCTGCCTTGCTTATCGAAGCGTTCGTAGGCGTTGACGATGCGGGTGACGAGTTTATGGCGAACGATGTCCTTGCGGTTCAGCTCTACCACGCCGATGCCCTCGATGCCGCTGAGAATCTGCAGGGCCTCTACGAGTCCCGACTTCTGCGAGCGGGGCAGGTCTATCTGCGTCATGTCGCCCGTGATGATCATCTTCGTGTTCCACCCCATGCGGGTGAGGAACATGCGTATCTGCTGCGGAGTGGTGTTCTGCGCCTCGTCGAGGATGACCACGGCGTCCGACAGCGTGCGTCCGCGCATGAAGGCCAGCGGGGCTATCTGAATGATGTGGTGGTCCATCATCTCCTGCAGCTTGGCCTGTGGCAGCATGTCCTCCAACGCATCGTAGAGCGGCTGCAGGTAGGGGTCGATCTTGTCCTTCATGTCTCCGGGGAGGAATCCCAGTTTCTCGCCCGCCTCGACGGCTGGTCTCGAGAGGATGATCTTCTTGGCCGTCTTCTCTTTCAGCGCCTTGACGGCCAGTGCTATCGACAGATAGGTCTTGCCTGTGCCTGCCGGACCCACGGCAAACACCATGTCGTTGCCGAAGTAGGCATCAATCAGCCGTTGCTGGTTCTCGGTTCTTGCTTTGATGGGACGGCCCGACATGCTGTAGCACACCACACCGTCGGGTACTTCGTCTTTCGTCCGTTTGCCTTTTATGATGTCAAGGATGTCTTCTTCTCTCAGCGAGTTGAACTTCAGCACGTGCTGACGCATCTTCTCCGCATTCTCCACGAATGATGCCATCTGCTCTTCATCGCCCAGCACACGCGACAATGTGATGCGTGTGCTGGGCGATGAAGAGCAGATGGCATCATTCGAGGAGAATGCGGAGAAGATGCGTCAGCACGTGCTGAAGTTCAACTCGCTGAGAGAAGAAGACATCCTTGACATCATAAAAGGC
>DDPY01000002.1 GCA_002342415.1 Prevotella sp. UBA2456
CCTTCTACCCCCGCCGTACCTTTTACAGCATGTGGCGGCTCCGCCGCCACCACAGCCGCCATCACCGTCATCGCCACCGACACCCGCTCCATGACCGAGGCTGAAGCCATTGCAGAGACCCGCCGTATCGCCTCCTCGTTTCTCCTTCCTCCCTCCTCCCCCCTCATTTTCAAGAAGACCGATTCCGCCCTGCGAGGCCATGTAGTTGCAGAGCTCACTGCCCTCATGGAGGCCATGGGCTATCGGCGAGCCGTCTACTGCCCGGCCAATCCTTCGAAAGGCCGTACCATCCGTGCCGGCATCTACTATATTGACAAAGTGCCTATCGACAAGACCGACTTCTCGTTCGACCCCGAGTTTCCAGCCACCACCTCCGTACTGAAGAAGCGCTTCCCCGATGCCACAGCCAAGAGAATCATCATGCCCGATGCCAAGAATCCGGATGACATGTTCTACATCGTCAGGCTTTACAATGACGGGAAGACACTCTTTGCCGGAGCAGCAGACCTGTTTGCCGAATACCTGAACCAGAGCACCTCTGGAGTCCAAGCCGAGCGGACTGAGAGTCCGAGCCGGACGAACTGGGAGTCCGAGCCAGTCGGACTCCATGAGAGCACCCTTGTCCTCTGTGGCTCCACCCAGAGCAAGCCACCGCAGCAGGGCATCCCCGTTGCTCCGATGCCGCTTACCGTCTACGATGGTTCCGATGACCTGACCACATGGAATACGGAAGCCTATAGCCTGCAACACAGCCTCATCCTCACCATCCCCCACACCCACCGCACGGGCAAGGAGGTGGCAGTCCATTTGCGAACAGTGATGTCACAGAAAGTTAAACAGTTGGTAGGCGAGCACCGTCCCAACCACCTGATCATCGAAGGAGGAGCCACTGCATGGGCAACGCTCCAAGCCTTAGGTTGGACACAGTTCCGGATAGAACGACAGATAGCCCCTGGTGTGGTGCAGATGCGGGCAGACAGCGGAACCCTGGTAACTCTCAAGCCAGGCAGTTATCCTTGGGGCGGACTTTTTCTGCCCGCTACCCAACAAGGGGGACAACAATCTCTATCAGAGGGCAAAATGATAGCCCAAGGTAATCCATAGCGACCCCGTGCGCCAACTCTTATCAATCATAGAGACATTACACAGGTTGGCCACACCGATGTTATAGCGCACATCGGCAGTGAAGTTCCTGTAGCTATAGGAGATACCAGCAGGGATAGAGACATTCATACGGTGATAGTTGCCTGTGACGGTGTTCGTCTCATTGCCGGCATACTGCTTGGCTCCCACCAGATAGCCTAATTGCACACCCGCCTTCAGGGCCAGTCCGGGCAACAGTTTAGGCTCGATATAGAAGTGCAGCAGGATGGGAACACTCACAAAATGCAGCGACTGCGACAGCTCGCCTACCTCCGGCAACTTGCCATAGGTATAACCCTCGTTCGAGTAGAACACACCTGCCGAGACTGCCACCTGTGTCCATGCCTGATACTCCACATCGGCACCCGCCGTCATGGCCCACTTATACTTTACCTTCTGCGATGCCTGACTGTTCAAGTTCTCGTAGATCACATCCTGCTCCGACAGTTTTGACATGTTCACACCCACGCGAGGAGTCAGCGTCCATGAGCCGACAGCTCCCTGGGCCCTGACACCACACACTACAGCCATCAAGGCAACCATCATGATTAGTCTCTTCATACGTTTTTCTTTTATTTTTAGAAACGCTTCTGCCTGCCTTTTATTGCCTACTCAATGGTTTTATAGAGCGTCGAGGCATTGTAGCGGTGCTGCAGCACATCGAGAATCTCCCCCTCGGTAGACAGGTTAAAGTCGCCGGGGATGGTATTCTTCAGCGAGGCAGCAGCCAACGAGTATTCCAACTGCCTCTGCCTGTCATCAGGGAACAGGCTGATGGCATGCAGGAAACCACCCATGAAGGCATCGCCCACGCCTACGGGGTCTACCACATCTGGAATGTCGACAATCGGTGCCTCCAAGAGCTGGCCGTCGGTCCATAGCAGAGCCGTCAGGGTATGGTGCTGTGAGTCCACGATGTTGCGCATGCCCATAAGCCACTGCTTGCAGCGGGGATAGTCGCGATGCAGTTCTTCAAACCACTCGCGATACTCCGGTATCTGCATCTTGAAGTTCGAGTCGGTGGCAGTGAACGGGGGCTGGGGATGCTCCGAAATCCATTCGAACTCGATGGCATCACCAAACATCATGTCACAGCGCGACAGCATGCGGCGGAGCGTGGCTCGCGGGTCAGCACCATACCGCCATAGGTTCTTGCGGTAGTTGATGTCGAAGCTGATGGTGATACCCATCTCCTCCGCAATGTCCAATGCCTCGAAGGTAGCATCGGCAGCCTGTTGGGAGATGGCCGCCGTGATGCCCGACACCTGGAAGATGTCGGCCCCTTTCAGTATCTCGCGCCAGGGTATCATGCCCGGCTCCAGCTCATAGTAGGCCGAGCCCTGGCGGTCGTACACCACCTTGGCAGCCCGCATGCCGGCAGCAGGCTCGAAGTAGTAGGTGCCGATGCGCTGTCCGCCCCATATCACCTGACTCACGTCGACACCTAACTGTGCCAAGTTCTGAGCCCCGGCATGCCCTACGGGCGTGTCGGGCAGACGGGTGATATAGGTCACGTCCTCGTCCTGGGCAGCCAACGAAACAGCTACATTAGCTTCGCTGCCGCCATACTTGCTGGTAAACATGTCGCCCTGCGTCAATCGCAGATGGCCTGGTTTTGAAAATCGGAGCAACAATTCTCCGAAGGTTACAATCTTTTGCCTTTTCATATTCAGTTCTTGTGTATAATATTCAATGCTTTGATAGTTGACAGTTGACAATGTTCAATGTTCAATCCGCCAACGCGAAGTCGAGCTGCCGCTTCTCCATGTTGGCACGAGCCACCTTGATACGGATGGGGTCGCCCAACTGGTACTTATGATGATGGCGGCGACCCACCAGACAGTAGTTCTTCTCATCGAAGTCGTAGTAGTCGTCATCCAGGTCGCGCATGGGCACCATACCCTCGCAGTGGTTCTCGTCTATCTCGCAGTAGATGCCATACGACTGGATGCCCGAGATATGGGCATCGTACTCCTCGCCCACCTTGTCAATCATGAACTCTACCATCTTGTACTTGATGGAGTCGCGCTCTGCCTGCTGGGCCACCTGCTCCATGTCTGAGCAGTGCTCGCACAGTTCCTCATACTTCTCCTGGTTGGCACTCCGCGCTCCGTCCTGATACTTGGTCAGCAGCCGGTGTACCATCGTGTCGGGATAGCGGCGGATGGGCGAGGTGAAGTGGGTGTAGTAGTCGAAGGCCAGTCCATAGTGCCCGATATTGTGTGTCGAATACTTGGCCTTCATCATGGCTCGCAGGGCCACCGTCTCGATGAGTTTCTGCTCGCGCTTGCCCTGACAGCTGTCCATCAGCGCATTGAGCGACTTCGAGATGGCACCCTTCGTACCGGCCGTCTTCAGCTTATAGCCGAACTTTACCACAAACTCGCGCAGCGTCTCCAGCTTGGTGGGGTCTGGCTGGTCGTGTACACGGTAAGGCAGTGTCTTGGCTTTGGTACCTTTTTTCACCTTACCAATGCTCTCGGCCACCGTGCGGTTAGCCAGCAGCATGAACTCCTCGATGAGCTGGGTGGCATCGTTCGACCGTTTGAAGTAGGCGCGGGTGGGCTTGCCGTCGGCATCAATGTCGAAGTGCAGCTCCTCGCGGTCGAACTTCACCGCACCGCCCTTGAATCTCCGTTCGCGCAGGTGCTTGGCCAGCCGGTCCAGTGTGCGCAGCTCCTCGGCATAGTCACCGTCTTTTCCTGTCAGTATCTCCTGCACCTCCTCATACGCGTACCTTCTATTACTCTTGATGACGGTATGCGCAATATGGTAGTCCTTCACATTGGCCTCGTTGTCTAAGGTGAAGATGACACTGTAGCACAGCTTCTCCTCATCGGGCCGCAGGGAGCAGATGAAGTTGCAGAGCCTCTCGGGCAGCATCGGGATGGTGCGGTCTACCAGATAGACACTGGTGGCCCGCTTCACCGCCTCCTTATCTATCACGGAGCCTTCTTTCACATAGTGGCTCACATCGGCAATATGCACGCCCACCTCATATAATTTACTATTTTGCGATTTACCATTCACGATTGGGCGGATGCTCAATGCGTCATCAAAGTCTTTCGCATCCTTGGGGTCGATGGTGCAGGTAAACACCTCGCGGAAGTCCTCGCGGCGGGCTATCTCCTGCGGAGTGATGCCCGGGTCTATCTTCTCGGCAGCCTCCTCCACATGCTTCGGATACTTGTAGGGCAGTCCGTATTGAGCCAGGATGGCATGCATCTCCACATTGTTGTCGCCCTCCTTGCCCAAGATGTCTATCACCTCGCCCACGATATTCTTCGAGTCCTTCGACGGCCACTGCGTGATGCGCACCACCGCCTTCTCGCCGTCCTTGCCGCCCTTCAGTTTCTTCTTGGGTATCAGGATGTCGTGTACAAAGATGTTACCCTCGGTCACCAGGAAGGCAAAGTCCTTCTCCACCTTCAGCTTACCTACGGCCTGGTCTACCTTGTGCGACAGAATCTCCACCACCATCGCCTCCTTGATATGCCGCTCGCGGCGGGCCATCATGGCCACCCGCACACGGTCGCCGTTCATGGCAAACAGCGAGTTGCGCTCCGAAACGAAGATAGGCTTGCCGCCGTCATCAGGCTGGAACGAGTTCTTGCCGTTGGCCTTGCGGATAAACGTACCCTCCTGCACCTGATTCTTCAGGTTCAGCCGGTACGAGTTCTCTGAGGTCTTGGTCAGGTAGTCGTCCCATGCCATCTCGTCCATCGTCTCCACCGCCAGCATCTTGGCTGGATGCGTCGACAACTTCAGGCTCTTGAATATATCCTTGAACGAGAAGGTCTCGTTCGGACTCCGCTGGAACAGGTTCTGCAACATCTCCACCAGCGACTTCTTGCTCAGTCGTTTTCCACTCTTATGTTTGCTCATAACCTCTTGTTTTTAGATTTCTACCGCAAAAGTACAAAAAAGTGAGCGAAATACAAAAAGAAAAGACATTTTTCTTCTTTTTAAAGATTCTCCATATTACGATTTTTTTCGTTACGATTTTTTTCGTAGTCGTTGCAAAGATACGACTTAAAATGGGGCCACCACTCCCCCCAATCGGCTGCAAAGCCTTTGTACAAAGGAGATTAGGAGGGGTGAGTGTTTGGCAAACACTACACCAACACTACACCAACACTACACCCAACACTCTCACTTGTATTGGGGGGGAGTGTTGGGGGGAGTGCTGGGGGAGTGTTGGGCAAACACCCACCCCAGCACTTTTCCTTTATAGAAAGGGTGTCCAGCCAAATTGGGGGGAGTGTCCGTAATTTCGTTGGCAACGATCCGTAACTTCACTGGAGGCGAGATGGCATTCCTCTCAGGCCAGGCAGCATTCTCTCTTAGCCCTGCCAACAGGTCGGCTCCTCATTCTGTTATTTACGATATATTTTTCCCTTTTTTCTTTGCATATTGGAAAAATTTAGTTATCTTTGCAACTAGTTATAACTATTCATGCGCATTATTGCGATATAGATGTCAGTGCAACAGAAACTAAAAACTTATGATTATAAACGGTTTATGTGTTGATTATGGAAGCCGCTTCTGCCCGTGTATATTGGCAGAGACGGGTGGCTGCGTGGTTTGCAGTCAGGTCAATGGCAAGGATTTTTGCGACTGCAAGGCCAGCGGTGGTGTCTGCATCAAGCAGGAACTGCTCAGAAATGGCGGTAAGGCGAAGCCTGGCCGGATGACATACGAGGGCGAGGTAATGTCTGTGATTCACCACGACGGCTTGGTGTTCTTCCGGGTGAAGGTACCTTTGTCTCTGGAGCAAGATGTGAAACGTCCTGGCGGCTTTGTATTTATACGCCGTAAAGATGCGGCCTCGTGGTACGATGTGCCCATCTCCGTACAATATGAGGAGATGATGGTGGGCAGCATTGGAATGACGGTTCTGTTGCGTGGTGTCAAGACGCTCCAGTTTAAGGATTTGTCCGAGGGAGACACGCTCCTGATACGCGGTCCGTTCAACAACGGCTTGTTAGGATTGCAACATCTGGAAATGCAACAGTCGGGTCGCTGCCTGATACTGACCAAGGGGATTGGCCTGCTGCCATCGGTCTCCACCGTCAGGTATCTGCAGGCAAAGCACAACGAAACGGAGCTGTATGTGGACGAAGGAAATTTCTCTCCCTCCATTCTGAAGTTCAACCTCGACCTGTTTGACCTTCCATACCAGCACTTGACCCTGCTTGATGCCGACGGCGACCTTACCACAGAAGTCAAGCACCTCATCAGGCGATTCGTGGCCGATGGCGGTAACCTGATTCATGTCGGTGCCTCGGAATATGTGATACACGAGGTGGCCGCCTACCTGTCTTATATCGGCGAGCATCAAGTGAAGCTCTCTGCCTGCAACAATGCCAGGATGTGTTGCGGCGAAGGTGTGTGCGGTGCATGCACGGAAGTGACTGCCGACCAACGGGTCATTCATCATTGTAAAGAACAAGTAAACGCAAAAAGAATCTAATCATCACATTATGAGAGTTATTATCATAGGAGGCGGATGGGCTGGTACAGCAGCCGCCATAGCTGCAAGAAAAGCTGGTGCTGAGGTTTGTCTGACAGAGAAGACGGACATGTTGTTAGGATGCGGTAATGCAGGTGGAATCATGCGCAACAACGGGCGTTTCACGGCTGCCGAGGAGATGATTGCGCTGGGAGGCGGCGAGCTGTTCCAGCTGATAGACCGCATTGCACTGCACCGCAATGTAGAATTCCCTGGTCATCATCACGCCACACTCTATCCCGTCAATACCATCGAGGCACATGTCCGCCGGTTGCTGTTGGAAATGGGCATCGAGGTACACTGTTCTACACACATCGCCGATGTGAAGTGTGAAGACAAGCGGGTGGAAGCCGTCTTTTCCGACTCTGGCGACTGCTATGAGGGGGATGTCTTCATAGAGACCACAGGCAGTGCAGGCCCGATGGGCAACTGTATGAAATATGGCAACGGCTGCTGTATGTGTGTGCTGCGCTGTCCTGCCTTCGGCCCGCGTATCAGCATCAGTATGCGATGTGGCGTGCAGGACTATCAGGGCGAACGCCAGCCCGACATATTCGGTGTCTTCTCAGGCTCGTGCAAGGTGTCTAAGGAGAGCCTGTCGGAAGCATTGCAGCAAGAGTTGAACAGCAAAGGCGTAGCCATAATACCGCTGCCTAAAGAGGAGGTCAACTACGATAAGCTCAAGATGAAGGCATGCAAGCAATATGCCATCAAGGATTTCTCGGAGAACATGATCCTGCTCGACACCGGCGATGCTAAACTGATGACAAGTTACTATCCCATCGAGAAGCTGAGACGGCTGCCCGGCATGGAAAATGCCCGCTACGTGGATCCGTGTGCAGGCAGCAAGGGCAACTCCATACGCTACCTCTCAGTAGCCTACCGCTCCAATGCCATGACTGTCGACGGCATCAGCAACCTGCTTTGTGCAGGTGAGAAAAGCGGTTTGTTCATAGGCCATACGGAGGCTATCACCACTGGTACGCTGGCTGGTGCCAATGCCGCGCGACTGGCTGCTGAGAAGCCATTGCTGACACTGCCGCAGACACTGGCCGTAGGCGACATCATTGCAGCTGCCAACAGTGCCATCAAGGACAGGCACGACACCATGGAGCGCTTTACCTTCTCAGGCGGCAACTACTTTAAGCGCATGCAGGAGAAAGAACTATACACCACCGATATTGATGCCATCAGACAGCGTGTGGAGCAGGCCGGACTATTGGGCGTGTATAATGAACAGATAGTCTAAGGTGCAGAAAACAGAATGCGCTCCTATAAGGTCGACATAGAGGTCTTTGAACGAATGCCTGTAACAAGAGCCGTACTGGTACAGAGCATTCCTGCCATTGTGGCCCAACTGATTACCCTTCTCTACAACTGGGCCGACACCTTTTTCCTGGCACGTCTGAACAAGCCGGAACTGGTGGCGGCGGCTACCATTGTACTACCCCTCTATCTGATGCTGACCGCCATTGGCAACCTGCCGGGAGTAGGCGGCGGGAGCCAGTTCTCCAATCATCTGGGCAAGCACGATTACACAGGAGCGCAACGGGTGGCATCAGTATCCTTCTGGATGGGCATCGTGCTGGCAGTGGTGTGCAGTCTGCTCTTTCCTTTGTGTGGCGACACACTGCTGAGCCTCATCGGTGCCAACGAGCGCACCCTGGAACCCGCCCGGGAGTATGCGTTCTGGGTGATTACCGTAGGCGGCATACCCGTCATCATGAACCTCGTGCTTGCCAATCTGGTCAGAGCCGAAGGCATGGCACTTCAGGCTTCCACCGCCCTCTCGGCAGGAGGTCTGCTGAATTGCGTGCTCGACCCCATACTCATACTGCCGAGTATAGGCAATATGGGCATTGCCGGAGCGGGCATTGCCACGGCTGTATCCAACATGGTATCAGTACTGTGGCTGCTGGCTGTCATCTACCGTCACCGACAGACGGGTGTGCTGACCTTTGCACCACATCTGCTGCGCTATGCCAGACACCATATAGGCAGCATTTCCAAGGTAGGCTTCCCCTCATCTATACAATACATGCTGACAGTGCTTGCCGTAGCAGCCCTGACACACTTTGTGGCCCAGTACAACACCGAGGCAACAGCAGCCCTCGGCATTGTGAAACGGCTCGACTATCTGCCGCTCTACTTTACTATCGGACTTTCTCAAGGCATCTTGCCGCTATTGGCCTACAACCACTCGTCGGGCAATGCCGACAGGCGCAATCACGTGTTCCGTTGCGGCTGTATCATCTCATTCTGTTTTGCCGTGTTGTGCTTCGCCGCCTATGAAATCGGGGCATACCCATTGGCAATGCTGTTCACACAGGAGCCCATCACGGTTTCCTACACCGTGCCTTTTCTCCGGATACAGGTAGTAGCCATGCCGTTCATGGCAATATGCTATCCCGCCATCACGCTCTTTCAGGCTATGGAGCGCTCGCGCGAGGCACTCATCTGCAGTATCCTGCGCAAAGGAGTGGTCGACATTCCCCTGCTCATAGTCATGAATGCACTATGGCCCCTGTTCGGCTGTATGTGGGTGCAGCCGATAGTAGACTTCACCTCTATGCTGGTAGCCCTTTACTTCCTTTCTTCGCTACAGCTACGATGGCGTTCTAAAGCTTAGTTCTTGCCTTCAGCCTCGCTTCACCTTCGCTTTAGGCTCCTTTCAGCCTGCTTATAGGCATACTCATGAGCGAGGCAGTAAGCAGGCTAAAAGCAGGCTAAAAGGAGCCTGAAAGGAGGCTAAAGGGATTCTGCAGGGAGAAAAAAACAAAAGAAATAGGGAATGAAATAAAAAAATAATTTGTACCTTTGCAAACGTTGACAGAAAGAACTAAAACAAATGAAGCAAATATTCCCCTTCACCATACTCTTATTACTCCTGTCTGTTATAGGAGTCAGCTGTTCGCGTGAGAAGCCACGCTATGTCATTGGGGTCTCCCAATGCTCTGAAGACATCTGGCGCGAGAAACAGAATGCCGAGCTGCGCATGGACACCTACTTTCAGGACGGCGTGGAGCTGCGCTTTGCTGCTGCCTACGACAGTGACGAGCGGCAGATACAGCAGATAGACAGCCTGGTAAAGACCGGCATCGACCTGCTTATCGTGGCTCCCAACCAGATACAGACCATCTCGCCGGCCATCGACCGCACCTACGACAGCGGCATCCCCGTCATCGTGTTTGAACGCAAGACCAACTCGCAGAAATTCTCCGCATTCATCGGTGCCGACAACTATGAGATGGGGCGGCAGATGGGTGAATATATCGTAGCCCGTCTGAACCATCAAGGCCATGTGCTGGTAGTCAAGGGTCTGGAGGGTTCGTCTCCAGCCATCGAGCGACTGAAGGGCTTCATGGATGTTGTTAGCCAATGGCCCGACATCCATGTGGTCGACTCTCTGCAGGGTGACTGGACAGAACAGACGGCTTACAAGCATGTCAAACAGTGGCGGGCAGAGCATCCTGCACAACCCATCGACCTCATCTTTGGCCTAAACGACCGCACAGCCATCGGAGCCCGCAAAGCACTGCAGGAGCGAGGCGAGCGGCTACCCCTGTTTTGCGGCATTGACGGACTGCCAGGCAAGGACGGAGGCATCCAGCTGGTGCGCGACTCCATCCTCGATGCGTCCTACATCTATCCCACACGAGGCGACGAGCTGTTGCAGCTGGCCGTTGACATCCTCGACGGGAAGCCCTATCAGAAGGAGACGCGCCTGATGTCTGCCATTGTCACCCACGACAATGCCAACGTGCTGCTGATGCAGAGTGAAGAGATGATGCATCAGGCCAACCGACTGGACGAGTTGCACAAGAAGGCCGACACCTATCTGCAACAGCTCGACACCCAGCGCACCATCACACTGATGGCTTTCGGAATCATCGCCCTGCTCATCATTGCCATTGTACTCTTCTACCGCTATCACATCGATAAGCTGACTCTACGCCGCGAACGCGTGGTGAACACGCTGTGGAACATGAAGCCCGAAGACATCCAGCCTGCCACCCCCACGGCAGCCGACGAGCACACCACCGCCACTGAAGCCGCCCCCACTGCCGCAGAGCCATCCGCTCCGGCACAGTCGCCTCAAGCCACCGAAGACACTTCCGCCGAGAGCCCCCAAGAGGAGCCCTCGCCTACCACCTCCCTCTTTATCTCCCGCTTCCGCGAGGTGGTAGAAGCCCGCTTGGAGGACAGCGAACTCAGTATTGAAGACTTAGCTGCCGACATGAACCTCAGCCGCGTACAACTCTACCGCAAGGTGAAGGCCATCACAGGGTCCACTCCTGTCGAGCTGTTGCGCACGGCCCGACTGAAGCGAGCCTATCAGCTCCTGATCACCACCGACAAGAGCATCAGCGAGGTGGCCTATCTGGTAGGCTTTACAGCCCCCAGCTACTTCACCAAATGTTTCAAGGAAGAGTATGGCCAGTTGCCTGGCGATATCAGAGGATGACCCTTTCGGACAGGCGGAATTAAGAAAAATCGTTCAATGTATAGCAGAAATGTTGCATTGAACGATTTTTTTATTCCCTTGAAACATCTTTTTCATCCCATGTGCGCAAAAGAGAGTACTTTTGCGGCAGATTTTAAGTAAACAAGAGTACTAACCAAACAAAAAAGCAAATGAAACAAGCTAAAAGATTCATTCTGAGTTTCCTGCTGCTGACGGCGAGTATAGTAATGTACGCGCAACAGGAGATTACGGGTACGGTGACCGATGCCATGGGGCCGATCATCGGTGCTACTGTCATGGAGAAGGGTACGACCAATGGTACGGTGACCGACTTCGATGGCAACTTCAAGCTAAAGGTGAAGCCAGGCACAGTGCTGGTGTTCAGCTACATCGGCTACCAGAGTCAGGAACTTCCTGCGCAGGACGGCATGACAGTCACGATGAAGGAAGACTCCCAGACGCTGAACGAGGTGGTGGTGACTGGTTATCAGGTACAGCGCAAAGCCGACCTGACAGGTTCAGTGGGCGTTGTAGAGACCAAGGACTTCAAGGCCAGTAACACTGACCCCATGTCCTCCCTACAGGGAAAGGTGCCTGGCATGACCATTAGAACCAGTGGTTCGCCAGCTGGCGAGGCCAATGTCCAGATTCGTGGTATCGGCTCTATGGGAGGGTCGAGCACAGCACCTCTTTATATTGTAGATGGTATTCCCTTCAGCGGTTCGCTGAACACGCTGAACCCGTCGGACATCGAGTCGATGCAGGTACTGAAGGATGCCGCCTCAGCTTCTATCTACGGAAGTCGTGCTGCCAACGGTGTCATCGTCATTACCACCAAGAAGGGTAAGAAGGGTGACAAGATCAATATTGACTTCAACGCTTCGGTATCTGTTTCCTGGATGTCGCAGAAGATGAAGCTGCTCAACAGCCAGCAGTACGCTACTGCTTTGGTACAGGCAGCACTGAACGATGGCAAGAATCCCGTTGAATATGCCAAGAACTATGGCCTGGCTCTGGACGTAGAGGGTGGCACACCCATCTCAGTCTACAATCCTGTTACAGGGACTATGGATGCTTACTCTGTAGGCGGTTTCTATGACGGCTTCATGAATGCCGGGCGGACTATGCGCTATAGTGATACCGACTGGGTGGACCAGATAGGACGTACGGGTGTGACCCAGAACTACGACCTGTCATTCTCGAAGGCAACCGACAAGAGCTCAGCGCTCTTCTCGTTTGGTTATAAGAAGGCTACGGGTGTGCTGAAGTACACTGACTTCCAGAACTTCTCTGCACGCTTCAACAGTACGTACAAGTTGAACAGCATTATCTCGGTAGGCGAGAATGCTCAGTTCTCCTATTCTGACAATGTTAACAGCGAACCGCTGGAGAACGCTCTGAAGATGGCTCCCACCTTGCCTGTCTATGAAGAGGATGGGGTGACCTTCTCTGGCCCTGTAGGCGGTATGAGCGACCGCCAGAACCCCCTGCGCGAGTTGTATCATAACAAGGACAACCGCCTGAAGAAGTGGCGCATCTTTGCCAATGCCTATGTTGACATCACTCCCATCAAGGGGCTTTTGTTCCGCTCTAATTTCGGTATCGACTATACCAATGGCTACATCCGCGCCCTGAGCCATACCTTCCACTCAGATGTGGTGGGTACCGATATCAACTCCAGCGAGATGGCTCAGACCCATAGCACCAAGTGGACCTGGTCGAACACCCTACAGTATAATTTCGACTTCCTGGAGAACCACAACCTCAACGTGCTGCTCGGTATTGAGGCCCATAATGACAATGGCATCGACTTTGCCGCCAAGCGCAATGACTATCCTATGGAGACTGTCGACTATATGTGGCCCAGTGCAGGTACTGGCATTCAGACCGTTCGCGGTGCTGGCGACGGATATAAGCTGATGTCTTACTTCGGCAAGATAGACTATAACTGGAACGACCAGCTGCTGGCTTCGTTTACCCTGCGTCACGACGGTTCAAGCCGCTTCGGTAAGAACCACCAGTATGGTACCTTCCCCTCAGTGTCGCTTGGCTATCGTCTCTCTAAGCACATCAAAGCCGACTGGCTGCGCGATTGGAAACTCCGTGTCAGTTATGGTGTTACCGGTAACCAGGGTATGAACTCTAACATTGCTCACTATGGACTCTACGTAGCCGACTATGGTTCAGGTCGCGACACGTCAACAGCCTATGACATCAATCTGCAGAAGTCTGGTACGCTGCCTTCTGGTTTCCGCAAGGAACAGTCAGCCAACGAAGACCTGAAATGGGAGTCGTCTTCACAGTGGAACTTCGGTACCGACTTCTCGCTCTTCGGAGGCGACCTCTACGGTTCTTACGACCTCTTCTTCAAGGAGACCAAGGACATGCTTGTGCAGCCTGCCTTCTTGGGTGCTATTGGTGAGGGTGGCCAGACTTGGATTAACGGTCCGACGCTGAAGAACTGGGGTATGGAATTTGTGCTGGGCTATCGCCACAAGACTGCCTACGGACTGTCTTACCATGTAACGGGCAATGTGGACTTCTTCCGCTCAAAGGTGACCTACCTGCCTGAGAATTCAAAGAACTCTTATGAGCACAACGACTATCACAACCTGGCTCAGGACGAGAAAGCCTATGGTTCACGTATTGGCTATGTGTCTGAGGGTCTCTACCAGAGCCGTGAAGAGGTGCTTGCCAGTGGTCAGGCCGGTGCACGTGTCGGCGGCTTGAAGTATGCTGACTTGAATGGTGACGGTATGATTAACGAGAAGGACCGCACCTGGGTATTCAATCCTGTGCCCAATTTCTCGTATGGTCTCAACATCAACCTCTCTTATAAAGACTTCGACTTCACCATGTTCTGGCAGGGAGTCTCTGGTGTTGACGTGATCAACGACCAGAAATTCCAGACTGACTTCTGGAGCATCACCGATGCTGGTTCGAACAAGGGCGTTCGTGTGATTGATGCATGGACACCTGCCAACAGTGGCTCTGGCATTCCGGCTCTAACCACCTCGAACGGTGCCGACGAGGGTCGTCTGTCCAGTTACTTTGTAGAGAATGGCTCCTATGCCAAGTTGCGCACCCTGCAGCTAGGTTACACACTGCCAGTATCGTTGGTCAAGAAGCTGCTGGTTCAGAGTGCTCGCGTCTATCTGTCTGCTGATAACCTCTGGACCATCAAGTCAAGCTCGCTGACCTGCACAGATCCCGAAAACACGGCCTGGAGTTATCCTCACACTGCTTCCTTCACATTCGGTATACAGGTGGGATTCTAAACTGTTGAGAGTTGACAATTGATAATATCAAAAATACAAGAACAATGAAAAAGATTAATATATATATAGCATCGCTACTACTTTCACTTTTTGCAGTGTCCTGTACCGTTGACGATGTGAAGCCTCAGGGCAAGCTGGACGACGAGACAGCAGCCTCCAGCCCCGATAAACTTGTCATTGCAGCCTATGCCATGCTTGGCAACGATTGGTATTCCTATCCATTTAATCTGTGGCCCTATGGCGACATGAGTGCCGATGATTGTTTGAAAGGTGGTTCTGGTGAGAACGATACCGGTTACCATCCCATGGAGATTTTCTCTACCCTGCAGCCCGACCGCGGTGAGTTCGACGAGTTGTGGTATCGCCTGTATTTAGCCATCTCACGCTGTAACCGTGCCTTGGAGACCATCAATTTGGCCGAAGAGACCGACCACATCAAGGAGCTGAAGGCTGAGGTTCGTTTCCTTCGTGCCCACTTCTATTATAAGCTGCAGCAGATGTGGTATGAGGTGCCTTTCATCAAGGAGGGCCTGAGCAATGCAGAGGTCGAGGCTACCCCGCAGAGCACCCACGACGAGATTATGCAGATCATCATCGATGATTTCCAGTATGCCTACGAGAATCTGCCTGAGGTAGATCCAGGCAAGACCGGTCGCGCACACAAGGTGGCTGCTGCTGCCTATCTTGCCAAGTGCTACTTGAACTGGGCTTATGGTGACGGCTACGAGGCTACTACTGGATACAGCCATGTAGACCAGGCCAAGATCAAAAAGGTGCTGGAATATACCGAGGTGGTCAAAAACTCACCATATAACTATCTGGATACCTACGGACACATTTTCCTACAGGACTATGCCAATTCTGTGGAGAGCATCTTTGCTGTGCAGCACTCCAACAAGAGCGACGACGGTACCCTCTATGGCCGTGCCAACTGGTCGAACATGTTGAATGGTGTCTGGGGTGAAGTTGAGATTAATGGTGTCAAGCAGAAGATTTGGACTTGCGGTTGGGACTTCCACAAACCCTCTCAGAACCTGGTCAATGCCTTCAAGACCCGTAATGGCCTGCCCATGGACGACTTTGATGCTGATCACAATGCCATTGTTATCAACGGTGCCGACTTGAAGTATAAATACGACCCACGTCTGTTCCATACTGTCGGTATGCCCACCTATCCTTATAAGTATGAAGCTCAGTACACACTGGACAAGAGCAACAGCCGTACCCCCAACACCTATGGTTACTACTGCTCTATGAAGGAGATTCCCCAGCGCTCTAAGGGCGAATCATACGACAATCCCTGGCAGGCTTTTGGCCAGAATGACTATGTGTTGCGCTATACCGACATCATGCTGATGCGTGCCGAGGCTCTCATCGAGAGCGGCGACTACAACGGTGAGGCTCTGCAGATTATCAATACCATCCGCGAGCGCGCCAAGAAGGACATCTCTGCCAGCTCGCTTATCGGGTATGCCAGAAACCAGTGCGAAATCAGCCTGTATGGCTCTTTCGCCAGCAAGGATGATGCCCGCAAAGCCCTGCGCTGGGAGCGTCGCTTAGAGTTGGCCATGGAGGGACACCGATTCTTCGACCTGCGCCGCTGGGGCATGCTGTCGTCAACGCTCAACAAGTATTTTGAGACCGAAGTCACCGACGAATATGACGGCCAGACTTATGCCCTCTATTACAAGGATGCCTTCTTTACTGCTGGCAAGAACGAGTATTTCCCCATCGCTTCCAATCAGATGAACTACGTTCAGGGATTATACCATCAGAACAAAGGCTATTAATGAGTTGAAAGTTGAAAGTTTAAAGATTATAGTATTATGAATAAGATATATAATAAAATAGGTATGGCGCTGATGGGTCTTGTGCTCTTTGCTTCCTGCCAAAACCATGACCTGCCTGGTTCTGGTGCCATGCAGCTGAGCGCTCCTGACGTGACCGCCATCACTGGTATTGCCAGTGGTGCCAACAACTACGATTACACCTTGTCGTGGCCTGCCTCCAGCAATGGTGCCACCATGCAGGTAGCCGTCTTTAAGAACGGTTCGCAGATTCAGGGGCTCACCCCTTGTCCTGGCAATACGTTTACACTGAAGAACCTCGACACCAACGTGCTTTACGAGTTCCTCTTCAAGTATGCCAACGGTGATGCTGTCTCCAAAGGTGTCATGACCAGTTACACACGTGGCGGTGCCTCGTCACCTGCTGAACTGAAGATGACGCAAGTCGATATATCTGACGACGAACACAACCTGCAAGTTACCTGGTCGGCAGTCGAGGATGCCACTTCCTACATTCTTACTCTCGTCAACGGAGACGGCAGCAAGACTATCACAGAGACCGTCAGCGGTACTTCCTATACGCTGAAGGGTGTCCAGATGAAGGAACGCTGGAAGGCTACGCTCATTGCACAGAATGCTGAAGGTAAAGCATTACCCATCGAAGCTAACACTAAGATTGGCGGTAAAATTCCTGGTTTCCTGTCTGAGTACGCCACCCCCGAGGAACTCATTGCTAATGGCGATGACGACGAAGCTTCTGCTTGGCTGTGGTTCCACGAGAACTATCCTAAGGGTGACTACATCTACTTTGGGAATATCAGTACCGTCGAGGATATTGAAGACTATCGCATGCTCTTCTGGCTGCGCGATTTGGAGACAGGCAGCGTGGACGACATCTGGAACTTCTCTGATGTGGCTCGCAATGCCGCTCCCATTGTCGAGCAGTATGTCAAGAATGGCGGCAACCTGCTGCTCTGGCAGCATGCCGTCCCCTATATCGGCACCATCAACCGTCTGCCTACTTCGCAATTGCGTGGTGTCGACAATGCCATGGGTTGTGGCACTGGAGGCTGGAACCCTGACACCTGGAAGATGGGTGTATGCCTGAACACTGGCTCGTTCACGAAGGATTTCTCCTCACATCCTATATATGCCGGCATGACCATCGAGAAGCTCAACGACCAGTGCTTTGCTGCTATCGCCTTCAAGGGCCCGGGCTGGACGGAAGACCACAACTGCCTGTTCTTCAATATTCCTGCAGCCCTGACGGGTATGGACAACAATACCGAGGAGTGCTATAATGCAGTGACCAACGAGTTTGGCATCTATCCACTCGGCACATGGGATTCTCAGTCGGCATGGGTCAGCCAGCTCAACGTATGGGAGGCTAAGGGTGCCCCCAAGGCTCCCGACGGATTCCAGGAAGGTGCAGGTACCGTGCTCTGTATCGGTAATGGCGGCTGCGAGTTCTCGATGAAGAACGAGGATGGCACACCCGATATCAGTGCCAATCCCAAGAACAACTCCTGTCAGGGCAATGTCTTGAAGCTGGCCAAGAACAGTATTGAGTATCTGATGTCGATCTAAAATCCTTCTTCAGTTAAATACAGATTAGTTAGTAGTAGTAGTACGCCCCGCCTTCATTGCTGAAGACGGGGCGTTTTCTTAAGTGTCAGCTGTGAGCTTCTGTTATGCAAAGGGGTTCTCAGTGGGATAGTAGTCACCCTTCGGGAAGTTGTAGTCAATCTCCTCTACAGGGATACCCATATACTTCAGCACTTCCCAGAGATACTTACCGGCATGGTCGAACATCACGGCGCAGTGGTGAGGATAGTGCTTCTCGATGAGCACGTGGCGGTAGAAGCGGCTCATGTTCTTGATACCGAAGATACCGATAGAGCCGAACGAACGGGTGGCCACGGGAATCACCTCACCCTGGGCAATATAGGCACGCAGCTTGGTGTCGGCAGTAGACTGCAGACGGTAAACGGTAGCCTTACCGGGCTTGATGTCACCTTCCAGTGTACCGTTGGTCACCTCGATAGGCAGGTTGCGGGCCATGATGCGCTGGAAGCACATGTTGCAGTTGCAGACCTTGCTCGAGGCGGTGTTGCCACAGTGGAAGCCCATGAAGATCTCCTTGTCGGTGTACTCGTCGCAGAGGAACTTCTTGCCCTTGATGCTCTCCTCGTACATGTCCTGAGGCACGGTGTTGTTGATGTCGAGCAGGGTGACGGCATCCTCGGTGATGCAGGTGCCGATGAACTCAGACAGCGTACCATAGATGTCTACCTCGCAGCTGACGGGAATGCCACGGCTGGTGAGGCGGCTGTTGACATAGCAGGGCACGAAGCCGAACATGGTCTGGAAGGCAGGCCAGCACTTGGTGGTCAGTGCCACAAACTGGCGGCTACCCTTGTGGCTCTCTACCCAGTCGGTGAGTGTCAGCTCATACTGAGCCAGCTTGGGCAGCACCTGAGGAATCTTGTTGCCATGACCCAACTCTGCAGCCATCTCCTTCACGACATCGTCGATGCGGGGGTCGCCGGCATGCTTCTGGAACGACTCTAAAAGGTCGAGCTCTGAGTTCTCCTCAATCTCGACATCCAGGTCGTAGAGGGCACGGATGGGAGCGTTGCAAGCCAGGAAGTTGTTGGGACGGGGACCGAACGAGATAATCTTCAGGTTCTGCAGACCTACGATAGCGCGGGCAATGGGCAGGAACTCATGAATCAGCTCTGCACAGTGAGCAGCATCGCCTACGGGCTCCTCGGGGATGTAGGCACGGGTCTTGCGCAGGCTCAGGGCATGGCTGGCATTGAGCATACCGCAGTAGGCATCACCACGACCGTCTATCAGGTCGTTCTGAGTCTCCTCGGCAGCAGCACAGAACATGGCAGGGCCATCGAAATACTTGGCGAGCATGGTCTCGGAAATCTCAGGACCGAAGTTGCCCAGATAGACACAGAGGGCATTACATCCGGCCTTCTTGATGTCTTCAAGAGCCTGGCACATGTGAATCTCGCTCTCTACGATACAGATGGGGCACTCGTAGATACCCTCCTTGCCAAACTTCTTTTCATACTCTGCGATAACTGCCTTGCGACGGTTAACAGCCAATGACTCGGGGAAACAGTCGCGGCTTACGGCGACGATTCCGATCTTAATTTTAGGTACGTTGTTCATCTTCGTTACTATATTTTAAAGTAATGTTTAGTTTATAACGAGTGCAAAGATACAGATTATTTTCTTAACTCAATCAAAAAAAGACAAAAGTTTAATAGAAAAAAAGCGTTCTTAACGTTTCTATCATCATCGCACCCACCTGAGGACATAGAAGCATTCGGTCTTACAATATAAAGGACAAAACTTTTTTTAATAAAAAAGCACTTTCTCGTTTTTATTGCTTACCTTTGCAACCGAAGAAAACTTAAAGAGATGAACAAATTTAACTTTGCATACTCTGCTATCATGTGTGCAGTCATGCTTTTGACCTCATGTAGTGAAAACCGGCAGACATACCGTATTGGTGTGTCACAGTGCTCGGCAGGGCCTTGGCGCGACAAGTTGAACAATGAGATGCTGGCGGCTCAACACCTCTACGAAGCAGATGCAAAGATAAGCATTGTCTGTGCCTACGACAACAGCCTGCGCCAGGTCAGACAGATAGACAGTCTTGTGGATGCCGGCATCGACCTGTTGGTGGTGGCCCCCAACGAGGTCATTCCTGTCTCTGCCGCCATCTCACGTGCGAGAGAGAAAGGCATCCCCGTCATCTGCTTCGACCGCAAGATAGAAGGCAACAACTATACGGCTTCCATCGGCTGTAGCAACGTAGAGGCGGGGCGAGCCATCGGTGTGAATGTGGTGGATGTCGCTCACGGGATGATGACCAGCGTGCATAAACCACTGATACTGGAGGTGACGGCTCTGATGAGCAGCTCACCGGCACAAGAGCGCCATGAGGGTTTCGCACAAGCCCTGAAAGGCCACGACGAGCTGGAATATGTCTGCCGGGATGGCGACTGGAGCTCAGACGGCACCTACCGCATCGTGACGGAGCAAATCCAGTCGGGGCGGTGCCCGGACATCATTTTCTGTCATAACGACGGCATGGCCACAGGTGCCTACAAGGCTGTGGTAGAGAACGGAGTGGAAGGACAGGTCAAGATTTTCGGCATCGACGGCATGCCCGGCGAGGGGCTGGAGTATGTGCAGCTGGGGCATCAGACAGCCAGCTATGTCTATCCCACACATGGCTATGAGATTGTACGCCTTGCACTGGACATTCTGACCGGCAATCCCTATAAGCACGACAATCCGATACAGGGCATTCTGGTGGTGCGCGAGAATGCGTGGTCCATTGCCACCACGACCGCTGAGCTAATGAGACAGAACCAGAACCTGGTAACCATACAGGACAAGCTGGAAGACTATCTTGGCCTCTACAACACACAGCATAAGGCGCTATGGGCCAGCATCGTGCTCATCGTGTTGCTGGTGGTGGCCGTCTTACTGATATGGCGGGCATATGTGCTGGCGCGCAGGGCCATCCGCCAGCGTCAGGCACTGAACATGGAGGAAACGCTGTTCTTTACCAACAGTGACGGCCGTACACTTCGACAGGTGTTTGTAGACCCGAAAGTGGAAAATACCGAGGTGCGCTCGCAGGACACCATCTTTGCCGAGACCCTGAACGAGGCTATCCGCCAGAACATGTCGAACCCCAACCTGAAGATGGAGGAACTGGGTGAAACGGTAGGACTGAGCCGAGTACAGCTGTACCGCAAGGTGAAGGCACTGACAGGTCTCTCGCCCATAGAGCTGTTGCGACAGATGCGCCTGCAGCAGGGTTACGTGTTGCTCTGTTCGACCAACAAGACCGTTCAGGAAGTGGCCTATGAGGTGGGATTTGGCACGCCAGGCTACTTCAGCAAATGCTTCAAGCAACAGTACGGCAAGTATCCCACGGAATTGCGAGAGTCTACGAATCAGACATAATAGTCAACAATTGTTCCATGAAACATATTTTTTAGGGGCTGAACGATATTTGTTAGTCGTTTGGCCTTTATTTTTGTACTTTTGTGGCAAAATTTTAACGAACAAGAGTACTAACCAAACTAAAAAGCAAATGAAACAGACGAAAAGAATCATTCTGAGTTTCCTGCTGCTGAGTGCACATATTATAATGTGCGCGCAACAGGAGATTACGGGTACGGTGACCGATGCTATGGGGCCGGTCATCGGTGCTACCGTCATGGAGAAGGGGACAACCAATGGTACGGTGACCGACTTCGACGGTAACTTCAAGCTGAAGGTACAGCCTGGAACAATGCTAGTGTTCTCGTACATTGGCTACCAGACCTTGGAACTGCCAGCCCAGAACGGCATGACCGTTGAGCTGAAAGAAGACGCACTCTCGTTGAACGAGGTCGTGGTGACCGGTTATACCACACAGCGAAAGGCCGACTTGACGGGTGCGGTAAGCGTGGTGAGCGTAGCCGAGCTGGCCAAGCAGAACGAGAACAACCCCATGAAGGCTCTGCAAGGTCGTGTACCAGGCATGAACATCCAGGCCGACGGTAATCTGGAGGGCGCTGCTACGGTGCGTATCCGTGGTGAAGGTACGCTGAACTCAGGTGTAGACCCGCTCTACATTATCGACGGTGTGCCCACTCAGTCGGGAATGCACGAACTGAACGGCAACGACATCGAGAGCATCCAGGTGCTGAAGGATGCTGCATCGGCCTCTATCTATGGTAGCCGTGCTGCCAACGGTGTGATCATCATCACCACCAAGAAGGGCAAGGACGGCAAGGTGAAGGTGAACTTCGACACCTCGGTGGCCGCTTCGTTCTATACCAACAAGATTGAGACGATGAATGCCAAAGAATGGGGCCGCGCTTTCTGGCAGGCCAGCGTGAACGACGGTCTGAACCCCAACAACAATAACCTGGGCTACAACTTTGACTGGAGCTATAATCAGCAAGGCATCCCCGTGCTGAACAGCCTCTCAATGAATATGTTCCTGGACGAAGGTGCCTCGGTACGCTCGTCGGATACCGACTGGTTCAAGGAGATTACCCGCACGGGTGTAGTACAGCAGTACAACCTGTCGGTGAGCAACGGCAACGAGAAGGGTCACTCTTTCTTCTCCGTGGGCTACTACGACAATATGGGTACCATCAAGGACTCACACTTCAGCCGTCTGTCGGGCCGTGCCAATGCCGACTACAAGTTGTTCGACGGCATGGTGACCATCGGCGAGAACTTCACTGTGAACCGCACCAAGGGTACAGCTGCTCCCGGTGGTATATTAGAGAATGCCCTGGAGTTCAACCCCAACTTCCCCATCTATGCTGAGAATGGTGAGTATGCACAGGCCCTCGGCGCCTATTCGGAGCGCGAGAACCCGCTGAGCATGCTCCATAACAACAAGGATAACGAATACACACAGTGGCGTATGTTCGGTGATGCCCACCTGAGCATCACCCCGTTCAAGAACTTCACCGTGCGCACCACCCTGGGTATGGACTATACGCAGAAGCAGCAGCGCTTCTTCCTCTATCCCATTATCAACGGTAAGATGAAGCGTACCGACACTGCTGCCGAGAGCAAGCAAGAGCATTGGATGAACTGGATGTGGAATGCCATTGCCACCTACAACCTCGAGAAAGACAAGCATCGCGGAGATGCCATGATAGGTATGGAGGTGAACCGCCAGAACTACAATATGAGCGACGCACAGCGTTACGAGCTGGCTATTCTGAACACCGACTATATGTGGCCGTCGGCAGGTACAGGACGACAGATAGCACAGGGCTTCGGCAACGGATACTCGCTGGTTTCATACTTTGGTAAGGTGAACTACACTTACGACGACAAGTATATGGCCTCGCTGACCATCCGTCACGACGGTTCGAGCCGTTTCGGCGAGAACAAACAGTATGGTACCTTCCCCTCTGTCTCTGCCGGTTGGCGCATCACGCAGGAGAAGTTTATGCAGAAGACCAGCACCTGGCTCGACGACCTGAAGCTGCGCTACTCATGGGGTCAGACCGGTAACCAGGCCATCGACAATACTGCCCGCTATACGCTCTATCAGGCACTGGTTTCGGGCAACATCTGGGACGAGAACCAGGCTGGTTCTGCCTACGACATCAAAGGCACGAATGGCGGTTCGGCCATCCCTACAGGTTATGTGCGCTCGCAGCGCGGCAACGAGGACATCAAGTGGGAGACCACGATGCAGCACAACATCGGTCTCGACTTCGCCTTGCTGCGCAACGAGATTTACGGTAGTGTCGACTGGTTCTACAAGAAGACCACCGACATCCTGCTCTTCATGGAGGGTATCGCCTCGATGGGTGAGGGTAGCGGACAGTGGATCAATGCCGGCGAGATGAAGAACACCGGCTGGGAGTTTTCGCTGGGCTATCGCCACAAGCTGCAGAACGGCTTCTCATGGGATGTCAATGGCAACATCAGCCTCTATCGCAATGAGATTACCAAGCTGCCCGAGACGGTGATAGCCAACGGTAAGTTTGGCGGCAACAGCAAGCTGAGCGTCATTGGCAACTCGAAGGGCTCGCTAGTGGGCTATGTAGCCGACGGGCTCTTCAAAAGTCAGGAGGAGATTGACAACCATGCCATACAGCAAGGAGCCGGACTGGGCCGCATCCGCTATAAGGACCTGAATGGCGACGGCTACATCACCGAGGACGACCAGACCTGGATTTTCGACCCGACTCCTAAGTTCTCATGGGGTCTGAACATCTACCTGCAGTACAAGAACTTCGACTTCACCATGTTCTGGCAGGGTGTGCAGGGTGTCGATGTCAACACCCATGGATTCAAGGCTCGCACCGACTTCTGGGCTAACTCTACAGTCAATGTGCCCTACCTGAACAAAGGCACCCGCGTGCTGAACGCATGGAGCCCAGCCAATCCCGGCAGCGACATCCCAGCACTGACTACTGCCGACACCAACAACGAAGGCCGACTCTCTACCTATTATATTGAAAACGGATCGTTTGCCAAGCTGCGCACCATCCAGCTGGGATATAACATCCCAAAAGGCTTTACAGACAAGTTGCATCTGGACCGCCTGCGCGTCTATCTCTCGGCCCAGAACCTGCTGACCATCAAGAGCGGCAAGTTCACAGGCTCAGACCCGGAGAACCCTGGATTCAATTATCCGATACCTCTAAACCTGACATTTGGCTTAAACGTTTCATTCTAAAACATACAATACTATTATGAAAGCAAAGATTATATATATCATCTGCGGTGTCTGTATGCTTGCCTCTTGCAGCAATTTCCTGGATGAGCAGAAGCCTCAGGCCACATTGACACAGGATCAGGTGAAAGACCCCAAATATATTGACGATGTGCTGACTTCGGCCTACTCTGGACTGCTGGCCATCGAAGACATGAACTCGTCGTTCTCGCTGTGGAACTACGACACCCGTTCAGACGATGCCTACGTGGGCGGAGCCTCTTTCTCAGACGGTGAACCCTTCCACCGCCTAGAGAAAGGCACGGGCGTGATGACCCAGGACTGGCCGTTCTCCTCTATTTGGAACAAGTTGTATAAGTATCTCTCACGCGTATCGCTGTCGCTCGACATGCTGGCCGTAGCCAATCAGGAGGATGCTACCATCCAGCAGCGTACGGCCGAGATGAAGTTCCTGCGTGCCTACGGCCACTTCCAGCTGAAGCGCCTGTTCAAGAAAATTCCCTTTGTCAACAAGCAGGACATGACTGAGGACGACTATAACAACCTTTCGAACACGGAATATACCAACGACGAGGGCTGGCAGCAGATTATCAACGACTTGGAGGATGCCTACCGCGTACTGCCCACACAGCAGACCGACAAGGGCCGTCCCACCAAGGCTGCCGCCGCTGCCTTTCTGGCAAAGGTCTACCTCTACAAGGCCTACCATCAGGACGATGCCAATACCAACCAGGTGACCAGCATCAATAACGAGGAACTGCAGAAAGTGCTGGAGTACACCACACCGGCCATCTATACCGGTGCCGGCTACGGACTGGAGAGCGACCTGCACAATAACTTCCGTCCCGAGGAGGCCTACGAGAACGGCAAGGAGAGCCTCTGGGCTATCCAGTATTCACGCAACGACGGTACCACATGGGGCAACCTGAACTTTGCCAACCGTCTGATTGTACCCTGCATCCCCAAGGTGCACGACTCTGGCAACGACTTCTACAAGCCTTCTCACAGCCTAGTGAACGCCTACCGCACCAATAGCGATGGCCTGCCCTTCTTGGACAATGCCCCGACTACCGACTATGAGGTTGGCAACAACGAGACTGTAGACCCCCGTCTGTTCGTCACCGTCGGCGTGCCAGGCACTCCGTATATGTTCAACTCCAACTTCATGATAGAGAAGAGCAACACCTGGAGCCGCGCTGGTAGTGGCATGTACGGATGGAACGTCTCGCTGAAGCAGAACGTAGACCCCGCACTGACCGACATCTATCTCTTCAACTGTGACAACCAGTGGGCAACATCGATGAACCGCATCGTGTTCCGCTATGCCGACGTGCTGTTGATGCGTGCCGAGGCACAGGCTCAGTTGGGCAATACGCAGGAGGCCATCCAACTGGTCAACCAGGTGCGCGAACGTGCCAGCGGAATGATTAAGAACAGTATCGTGTCCAACTATGCAGTCAAGTACAATGTACACTATGCCGTCAACAAGTATAACGGCAGCTACGGCAAGGACGAAGCTTTGAAAATAGTGAAGATGGAGCGCCGCTTAGAGCTGGCCATGGAGTCGGAGCGCTTCTTCGACCTCGTGCGCTGGGGAGATGCCGCTACGGTTATCAACAAGTTCTATACAGAGGAGGGAGCCAAGATGAACTTCCTGGCAGGTTCTTCCTTCACTGCCAACAAGAACGAGTACTTGCCCATCCCCGACGAGCAGTACAAGGCTGCCAACGGACACTACCAGCAGAACTGCGGACAGTGGTGATGAGGCAAGAGTTGACAGTTGAGAGTTGAGAACTCAACAACTTAGGTACTTATAAACTTAAATAAAAATAAGAATTATGACTATCAAGATAAAGAATATATTCTTTGCAGGGTTGGTATGCTGCGGCATAGCAGCAGTGCTCACCGCCTGCAACAAAGACCACACCAGCGACATGCAACTTAGCGGTTCATGTCTGGTTGAAGAGTTGGTGCTGAACGGGCAGTACACGGCTACCGTCAATCTGGAGAAACGCCTGCTCAAGGTGAAGGTGCCCGTCAACTTCTCCACCAAAGACAATATGGAGATTACCAGTCTGAAGCTTTCGCCAGGTGCTACTGCCAACTTCAAGGTGGGCGACCGTCTGAATCTGGACGGTGCCAAGAGCCTGCAAGTCAGGAACGGCGACCTGCAGATGGACTATCAGATTTCTGTTCGCAACGACGAGGCTGTCATGTCATCGTTCATTCTGGAGGGTGTCAAAGGAGCCATTGACCAGAATGCCAAGACCATCACAGTATCCGTTACCGGCAACAGCGGCATCGACCTGTCGAATGCCACTTTCGAGGCCGTAGTCAGCGAGGATGCCGTGTGCAGTCCCGCCAGCGGCACAAAGGTCAACTTCACCGAACCTGTGGAGATTGTGATTACCGACAACACGGCAACCAACACTTACACCGTATATGTAACGCTCATCCAGAATCCCGTAGCTATCTTCGTCGGCGAGGCTGAGAACGTGGAACTGCTGAACCCCGAGGAGAAGGCCGCTGCCAAGTGGCTCACTGGTAACATTCCCGGTGCAGCATACGTATCATGGGACGACATCATCAGCGACAACATGTCACTCGACGAGGTAGAGTTTGTATTCTTCCACCGTCACTGCACACCCTATGGCACCTACAACGGTTTCGTGGATGCAGAGAAGAAGGCCATGACAGCCCTCTCCAAGATGAAGGAACTGAGAGACCGCGGTGTCGGCTTTGTACTGGGCCGCTCGGCTGTCAACTATGCCATTGCTCTGGGCGCGATGCCTGAGGATGCTTATCCCAATAATGTATGGGGTACCGACGGCGAGGGTTCCGACCTGATGGGTGCCGATCCTTGGACCTACAGAGTCTATGACATTGCTCACCCGCTATGGCAGGGTCTGAAGCGCTCACCGGGACTGGGCGACGACCGCATCATCACACTCGACGAGGGCTACACCATCTGTAACACTACTTCACAGTACGGATTCTGGGGCGACTATCCCGACAAGGAGGCTGTTGAAGCTAAGACTGGCGGACGCGCCCTGGGCGGCGACGGCAATGTTTCGTCATGGGAACTGAAGGCTGCCAACGGCACCTTCGGGCATGGAGGAATCATCTGTCTCGGCTCTGGTGTACTCGACTGGAACTCGCCGACACCCTACACCTCTAACTACCACAACAACATGGGCACCATCCTGCTCAATGCTTACAAATACGTGGGGAAATAATATAATAAGAAATTAAAAACAGTAATTATGAAGACTAAGATTTTCAATATTATCCTCGCTTGTCAGGTGTGTTGCGGTATTTCCGCAACCCTGACAGCCTGCAGCGACAACAAGGTCGACGGCGACCCCGCCAAGGACTGGGCAGGCACCACGCAGCGTTTCGTCCCCACCGACGAGCGTGGGTTCTCCACTTACTATACCCCCGCCATCGGACGTGTTGGCGACCCCATGCCCTTCTACGACCAAAAGGCAGGCAACTTCAAGGTGCTCTACCTGCAAGAGTACGACAACAATATGGATAAGCGCTTCCACCCCATTTGGGCCGTACAGACCACCGACGGCTGCCATTACACATCGCTGGGCGAGATCATCCCCTTTGGTGACAACGACTACCAGCAGGATGCTGCTCTGGGTACTGGCTGCTGCTACTATAGCGAGAAGGACGGCCTGTACTATGTCTACTATACCGGACATAACGGCAACTGCAAGAACCGCGAAGTAGTGATGCGTGCCACATCGAGCGACTTCAAGACCTGGACCAAGGACAACCTCTGGGCACTCAACGGTCCTGATTTCGGATACTCTGGCAACGACTTCCGCGACCCGCAGATCTTCCAGACCGACGACGGACAGTACCACATGGTCATCTCCACCTATCCCGTATGGGGCGGCGACCCGAAGTTCGCCGAGTTCAAGTCTTCCGACATGAAGAACTGGGAGCACGTGGGCATGTTCAACATGATTTGGGACCGCATGCTCGAGTGCCCCGACATCTTCAAGATGGGCAACTACTGGTATCTGGTCTACAGCGAGTCGTTCCGTACCCCTTGGAGCCGCAAGGTCAAGTATATGGTAGGCAACAGCTGGGACGACCTGAAGAACTGCTTCAACCAGGGCCCGCGCTGGCCGCAGGACGGTCGTGAGGGTGTGCTCGACAGCCGTGCCTTCTATGCCGGAAAGACAGCCTCCAACGGCACCGACCGCTTCATCTGGGGCTGGTGTCCCTTCCGTTCTGGTGGCGACATTGACGAGCGAAACATCAATGTGGGTGGCGAGCAAGACGGCGACGAGCCTAACTGGTCAGGCGCGCTTGTCTGCCACAAGGTAAAGCAGAACGAAGACGGCACACTGGTGCTGGTGCCCGTGCCCGCTATGGCTGCCAAGTACAACCAGCCCCAGACAGTCAGCGTGATGGACAGCAAGGGATACACCGACGGCACACTGACAGGCGACGATGCCTATGTAATGTACAACCGTCTGAGTGCCCACAACCATATCTCGCTGACGGTGAAGACATCCAACAACTGGGACAAATTCGGTATTTCACTGGTACGTAGTACAGATGCACAGTACTACTACACCATGGTATTCAATCCTGAGAACGAGAACTGGCGAAAAGTGAACTTCGAGCAGGAGGGTCACCGCATGATTACCGTCGTTGAGGACGATGTGGAGAAACAGGTGCCGGTGTATGGCAAAGGCTTCGTCAACGGCATCGACAGTTATGGTTTTGACCGCCCGTCAGACAACACCTACAAGATAGACATCTACACCGACAATTCCGTCATGGTGATGTACGTCAACGACAAGGTGTGCTACACCCAGCGCATCTACGGCATACAGAAGAATTGCTGGAGCGTCAACAACTACGGGGGCACTGTTTACGTGAGCGATGTCAAGGTCAGCTGGCAATAAGAGAAAGAAGTGATTCTCATTTTTAGCAGATTTTAGTTAGTAATTTTGAAAGTCCACTCAATGCCGAAAAAATGGTGAGTGGACTTTTTTCATTGCAAATGCTGCGATTTTTGTTGCAATGAACGATTTTTCGCAATGTTTGTATCATAAATTATATTTTTTCAGAAAGGAAATTGCTACTTTTGCAGCAAAATCATATTTAATAACTAAAGACAAAATGATAATGAAGAAATTATTGATGACCCTCCTATCGGCTGTGCTGACCCTGACCGCTTCGGCACAGCAGAACCCACAGGTGTTAGGTAAAAGCCACGCCATGAAACGGGTGGAAGTAAAGAGCCGCTACCTGCTGCTTCCCGTCCAGGAACGCGAGGACAATGCCACCATCAAGGTACTGGCCAACAACCAGCAGGTGCAGAGACTGAATATCCGACTGGCTGTCGACAAGGTGGACTACTATGTACCCTTGGACATCCAGCGCTTCGGCTCCGGCCAGCTTCTGCTCGACATCTTCTTTCATGGCGACCGCCGCTTTACTGGTGCCATGAAGGACTTCCTCTGCTGGAAAGAAATGAAACAAAGTGACACGTTTGACACCCAGAACCGCGAGAAGTTCCGCCCTGCCTATCACCATACACCCGTCTATGGATGGATGAACGACCCCAACGGTATGTTCTATAAGGATGGAGTCTATCATCTCTACTATCAGTGGAACCCCTACGGCTCGATGTGGGAGAATATGACCTGGGGCCACTCCACCTCCAAGGACCTCATCCACTGGGAGGCGCAGCCCACTGCCATAGAGCCCGATGCCCTGGGCGACATCTTCAGCGGCTCGTGCGTAGTGGATAAGAAGAACAATCGCGTGGTTGCCTTCTATACCTCGGCAGGCGAGCGCAGCCAGGTACAGTCGATGGCCGTCTCTACCGACAACGGAAAGACCTTCCAGAAGTATCAGGGCAACCCCGTGCTGGTGAGCAAGGAGGAGGACTTCCGCGACCCGAAGTGTTTCTGGAATCCTGAGATTCAGAAGTGGAACCTCATCCTCGCCGTAGGTCAGGAGATGCGCATCTACAGCAGCACGAACCTGACGGACTGGACCTACGAGAGTTCGTTTGGCAAGGATCTTGGCTGCCACGATGGTGTATGGGAATGCCCTGACCTGATCAAGCTGCAGGTGCGCGGCACCGACAAGCAGAAGTGGATGCTCATCTGCAACATCAACCCCGGCGGCCCCTTCGGCGGCTCAGCCACCCAATACTTCATCGGCGACTTCGATGGCCGCCACTTCAACTGCGAGCATAAGGACACGCGCTGGATGGACTATGGCAAGGACCACTATGCCACCGTCACCTTCGACAATGCTCCCGACGGACGCAAGATTGCAATGGCATGGATGTCCAACTGGCAGTATGCCAACCAGGTGCCCACCAAGCAGTTCCGCTCGGCCAACTCAGTGCCCCGCGACTTAGGACTCTTCGAGTATAACGGCCAGACCTACTGCAGCGTGACTCCCTCGAAGGAACTGCTCGCCCTGCGCGGCAAGGAGACGAAGAAGCTCTCGAGCACCTGCGAGATGGTGGTGGATGTGAAAGGCACCATGGACCTGACACTGTCCAACTCTACAGGTGAGCAGGTGGTGATGCGCTACGATGCTGCCAAGCACTGCTTCTCGATGGACCGCACGCGTTCGTATGCCAGCTTCAGCGAAGCATTCCCCGTCAAGACGGAGGCGCCCACCTATGGTGACATCAAGCAGCTGCGCATCTTTATTGACAACAGCAGCATCGAGGTGTTCGATGCCGACGGCAAGATGGCCATGACCAATCTCGTGTTCCCCACCGAGCCCTATAACACGCTGAAGATAAACGGCGGCAAAGCCACTATCTATGAGATTAAATAAAGAATAGAATTAACGAAACTTCGAGATATCGTAATATCGAAATATCGAAAAATAGAAAATAGTAAATCACATCATGAATCAAAACAAATCCATCTATCTGATTCCCGTCATGCTCTGCTTCTTCTGCATGGGCTTCGTGGACTTGGTGGGCATCGCTTCCAACTATGTCAAGGAAGACCTCGGCCTCACCGACTCAGTGGCAAACATATTCCCTTCGCTGGTGTTCTTCTGGTTCCTCATCTTCTCGGTGCCCACAGGCATGCTGATGAACAAGATAGGACGCAAGAATACCGTGCTGCTCTCGCTCATCGTGACCGTTGTATCACTGCTGATACCCTTGTTTGGCAATTCGTTTGCCATCATGCTGATCGCCTTCTCGCTCTTAGGCATCGGCAACGCACTGATGCAGACCAGCATCAATCCCCTGGCCATGCTCATCATCGGTGACAAGAACCTGGCTTCGACCCTGACCTTCGGACAGTTTGTCAAGGCCATCGCCTCCTTCCTCGCACCCTATCTGGCCATGTGGGGTGCCACACAGGTCATTCCCTCGCTGGGATACGACTGGCGCGTACTGTTCCTCATCTATTTCGTCATTGGTGTGCTGGCATCCCTGCTGCTCTGGATGACACCTATTGTCGAGGAGCGTGGCGAGAAGAAGGAGGAGAGCCTGGCCGCTGAGTTCGTCGGCTGTCTGCGCCTGCTGGGCAAGCCCATCGTGCTGTTGTCGTTCTTCGGCATCATGTGCCATGTGGGCATCGACGTGGGCACCAACACCACAGCACCGAAGCTGCTGATGGAGCGCGTAGGCATGAGCCTCAACGAGGCTGCCTTCGCCACCTCGCTCTACTTCATCTTCCGTACCATTGGAGCCCTGACGGGTTCGTTCTTCCTCCGCGTGCTGAAGACGCGCTGGTTCTTCATCATCAGTGTGGTGATGATGGCATTGGCTATGGTAGGCATGTTCTTCGGCACGGAGCAGTGGGAGCTCTATGCTGCCATTGCCCTGGTAGGCTACGGCAACTCGAACATCTTCTCGATGGCATTCTCTGAGGCACTGCTCACCGTACCCGACAAGCAGAACGAGGTCTCGGGCCTGATGATTATGGGTCTCTTCGGCGGAACGGTGTTCCCGCTCATCATGGGCTTCGCCAGCGATGCCGTTGGCCAGGCAGGTGCAGTAGCCGTGATGGCCATCGGAGTCATCTACCTCTTCACCTATATTCCGCAAGTCAAACACTAAAATCTAAAATAAATCTATGAATATGGAACAGAAACGTTATGTAGTAGGACTCGGCGAGGCACTGTGGGATGTGCTTCCCGAAGGAAAGAAACTGGGTGGCGCACCTGCCAACTTCGCTTACCATGCCGGACAGTTTGGACTCCAGACACTGGCTGTCAGTGCGCTCGGCAAGGATGCCCTGGCCGACGAGACCATCGAGGCGCTGAAGGAACATGGGCTGAACTATCTGATGCCGCGCGTACCCTATCCTACCGGCACCGTGCAGGTGACCCTCTCGGGTGATGGCATCCCTGCCTATGAGATCAAGGAAGGCGTGGCCTGGGATAACATCCCCTACACACAGGAGATTGCCGAGGTGGCCAAGAACTGCCGCGCCGTATGCTTCGGCTCGCTGGCACAGCGCAATGTCACCTCGTGGGCTACCATCCGCCAGTTCCTCGACGACACGCCCGACGACTGCCTGAAGATCTTTGACATCAACCTCCGCCAGCAGTTCTTCACCAAGGATGTCATCGAGGAGTCGTTCAAGCGCTGCAACATCCTGAAGATCAACGACGAGGAGCTGGTAGTCATCAAGCGCATGTATGGCTACGACGACCTCGACATGCGGGGCATCTGCGAGAAAATCCTGACTGAGTATCAGCTGAAGATGCTGGTGCTGACCTGTGGCACCAACGGCTCCTATGTCTTTGCCCCAGGACTGACCTCGTTCCAGGAGACTCCGAAGGTGAAGGTGGCCGACACGGTGGGTGCCGGCGACTCGTTCACGGGCTCGTTCTGTGCTGCCATCCTCAACGGCAAGCCTATGGAGGAGGCCCACCGCATTGCCGTCGAGGTCAGTGCATACGTCTGCACCCAGAATGGTGCCATGCCCAAATATCCCGCCGAACTGGTGGCGAAGGTAAAGTAAAGATTGTTTTCCGGTGTTACGCCATCAGGTGGTAAGTGCCACCGGCCAGGGGCTTCACCACACCCTTCATCTCCAACTGGAAGAGCAGGGCGGTCAGCTTCCCCATCGGCAGGTTGGTCTTGACACTGATGATGTTCAGTTGCAGGTCGTTGGTCTGTTTCAGCAGACTGACGACCTGCTCTTCTTCTGCACTCAGCTCAGGGAAGAGCTGACGCTCCACGGCCTCAGCCTGCTGCTGGGTGGTAGGCCAACCCATCACCTCCACGAAGTCGCGGGCCGAGGTGATGAGGGCTGCCGTATTGTTGCGTATCAGATGGTTGCAACCCTCGGAGAAGGGCATTCCCACAGCCCCAGGGAAGGCAAACACATCGCGCCCATACTCCTGTGCCACCCGACAGGTAATCAGTCCCCCACCCTTGAAAGCACTCTCCACGAGGATGGTAGCATCCGAGATGCCTGCCACGATGCGGTTGCGCTGCCGGAAGTTGTTGGCCAGAGGCTGCGTCTGCGACATATATTCCGTCAGCAGCCCGCCATGCTTCACCATCTCTACGGCAACGGGGCGGTGAGCCGACGGATAGATCTGATCCAGGCCGTGAGCCAGCACGCCCACCGTTTCATAGCCTCGCTCCAAGGCATTCCTGTGGGCACAGACATCAATACCGTAAGCCAGTCCGCTCACGATGAGCACCTGCGGACAGAGCTGTCGCAGGTCACTGACGAAGCGCCGCACAAGGTCCTGCCCGTAAGTCGTACAGTGGCGGGTGCCCACCATGTTGAGGATATACCGCTGGTTGAGGTCGGCCACACCCTTATAATAGAGGATAATAGGGGCATCGGGACACTCGCGCAACCGCTGCGGATAGTCATCATCCTGCATGGTCAAGGCCAGTATGCCCGACTTCTCGATAAACTCCATCTCGGCAGCAGCCCTGCGCAGGGCATCGTCCCAGTTTCTCATGGCCTCGCGCAGCCGCGGAGTGGCATCGGCCACGGCATCACCAATCTCGTTGCGGTGCTCATAGACGGCCTGACTACTACCCATCGCCTGATAGAGCCGCAGGGCAATGTCCGCACTGAAGCCCGTCATGCGAGTGAGAGCGATGCTATAGTAAATCTCTTCGCTGTTCCTTGCCTCTTGTTTCATCATCTTGTTCATTTTGCTTTAGCCTCCTCCCAAAGTAAAGCAAGACTAAAGACAGAGCAATGTCCGCTATCTACTTAATTCATCAAATAATCAAGACGCATTTGATCCAGATTCACATCTGCTGGGGTAGGTTCAAAATCCTCTACCAAAGCCATTACTTCGGGAGAGATAACCAAATCTTCCTTTGTGAGCTTTGGCCAGTTACTTTTGTCCACCAACAAAGAAGCATCCTCACTCCTTGCCGATTCATACAGATGGTCTGCCAACCACTTCTTATTATTTGCAGTGAGTGTCAGCCCCTGCAAATAAACCCATAAATTATTCAGTGATATTGTATTCATAGCAGTATCCTCTTTATAACCTCAGGCTGCAAAGATACAAAATAAAAAGCCAAAATGCAAGAAAAACGTTCTTTTTTTTAAAGAAATCTGAGTTAACTCAAATCATCGATTGAGTTAACTCAAACGATCAATCGAGTTAACTCAAATTGGGTACTCCCCTATCTGGATATTTTATGGAACACAAAGACTTTGTATCTTCGTGTCTTTGTGTTCAGTTAAAAAATCTCACGCCCGAGAAAACTCAAATAAAAATTTGGTTTTCTGCCCGCTAAATCGTATCTTTGCAGCCAGAAAGCCGCGATTAAGCGAGCGAAGAGCTTAAAACATTTCGGGCTATTCCGAGCGTGAGCGGCTTCGAACGAAGTTCAAACTGATTAAACGATACGAATATGGAAGCAAGAACGACAATGTATCCACAAGAGGGACAGCTGCTGGTAAGCATTAGCGACATGTCGATGATGAAGGACATCAAAAAAGCCATTGGCATGTTAAAAGGAGTAGGCAACGTCACGGTGCCACGCCGTAAACGCATCTCCGCATACGAGCGTTCTCTGCAAGAACTCGAAGAAGGACGCGTGTACGAGGCCAAGGATGTGGATGACCTGTTCAAACAATGTCTTGGATAAGGTAGGCTATGTACACCATCAAGTTTACAGGCGAATTCAAACGCCAGATGAAGATGTGTGAGCGACGCGGCTACGACATGGAGCTATTGCGCGAGGCCATCCGCATACTTTCCACAGAGGGCAAGTTACCAGAGAAATACTTGCCACATCAGTTACACGGTGATCGCCAAGGGCAATGGGAATGTCATATCCAGCCAAACTGGTTGCTTATATGGAAACAGTACGACAGAGAACTTGTTCTCGTCATGCTGAATACGGGCACTCATTCCGACTTATTCAGCAAAAAGTACAAGAAGTAGCGCTGACACAGGTTTGGATTTCGAAGGAATCCAGCACTGAACTCAAGAAAAACCGAAAAATATCCGCCGAGACATCCGAAAGGATGGGCTCGGCGCAGAAGAGCGACTACGAGGCGATATTCATCAACCTCGGCTCTTGATTTTTTGTTCATAGGCGCATTGTTTTCAGAAATAAGTTGTACTTTTGCAGGCAAAAGATTACAAAAACGTTCAATGATATGTACGAACAGATACGGGAAGATGTGATATTTGTGATGCTATATGCCATCGCGATGACGATGGCATTGATGGCCAGTGCTTATTTGCTGTTCCGGAGGGGCAACGCCTTTGCCGAGGATATCATTCCGCCGTTGCGCCTGCGTCGCTGGGTGGCAGTGTTCTTTGGCATAATGGCAGCGGGACATCTGTGGTACCTGCCTGGAATCATTATGGCCGAAGGCGATGCGGCCACGCTGTGGATGCTCATCGGTGGCCTGCTCGACTCTCTGCTCACTCTCCCCGTGGTCCTCATCGTCATGCTGTGCATGCTGCAGGACCGCCGCCGGCCGCTGTGGCCCGTGTGGCTAGCTATGGTGCCGCCGGTCATTATGATGGGGGTGAACATTGCTAACTGCAGCGATGCCCTGTTGCCGTGGATACAGGGCTATTTCCTGCTGGCGGTCATCGGTTTTACGGTGTATATGGTGCGCGAGGTGCGGCGCTACGGGCGCTGGCTGCGCGACAACTATGCCGACCTGGAGCACAAGGAGGTGTGGCAGAGTCTGCTGGTATTGGCGGTCATCATGTTCCTGATCGTCTATTACGTGACGGGCTACGGCAGCATCACCTACCAATACATCATTCAGGTGAGCGACCTCTTGCTCATCGGTCATCTGCTGTGGCGTGTGGAGACGCTGCAGGATCTAAATCTTCCCATTTCATCGGAGAATATCGTCGTCGCAGACGCTACACCCATCGACGATAGCGATGCAATGGATACGATGATCGCTACGGAAGAGACGGAAGAGGCTGACACCTCGTTGTCCGTTCGCAATAACATCGGGCCGTTGCTCAGGCTGCATTGCGAGGAGCCGCAGCTCTACCTGCAGTACGACCTCACCCTGCAGCAACTGGCCACGCAGATAGGCGTCAACCGCTCGTACCTCAGCAAGCACTTCGCCCTGCAGGGCATCACTTACAACACCTATATCAACAACCTGCGTATCCGCCACTTCGTCAGTCTCTGCCAGGAGCGGGTCGCTGCGCACCAGCCCCTGTCGGTTCAGCAGCTGTCCCTTGATAGTGGTTTCCGCAGCTACAGCACGTTCAACGGTGCCTTCAAGCAGGTCATGCATACAACGGCGACGGAATGGCTGCGTCTCCTCGCTGGGTAGCGTTGGAGTAGCGGTTTTGGGGCTGTGATAGCTTCAGAATCGTAAAATCTGCTTCAAAATCGTAAAAATTTACCGGTAGGTTCCCCTTGATTGTCGTTCTTTCAAGGGGAATTTATTATATTTGTGCACCAAAAAGGAGAGAACCTTCTGCCGCGAGGCAGGAGCCTTACCTAATAACGACACCTTTACCAAAAGGTCTTATTACTGCTAGCTGACTTAACTATGGTGTAGTTATAGACAAAAGCTTGAAACATTAACATATTTACTATTCTATTTAAAAACAAATGCTTATGAAACAGAAAAGATTACTAACAATGCTCGCCCTCCTGCTGATGGCAGTGACGGGCGCGTGGGCACAGGAGCCCGCAACGTACAAAATCACAGTGGCCGAGGGCACTGAGGATGCTGAGAATTGGAGCGTCCCCAAAGAGGCTGCCGAGGGTTCTCCCGTCACCGTCACGTACAGCGGCGAGAAGAAGGTGAAGAGCGTGAAGGCCGTGAAGAAGGAGGTGGCTCCCAAGCCCGATTTGCTCCCCGCTGTGTTTACGGTTGACGCAGGGAAAACGGTGAAGTTCTCCAAGGGCAACCTGCAGGCTACGTACAACGGTTCCAGCTGGATTTGGGGCTTTGCCGAACACCAGTGGGATTATATCGGCAATGCCGCCGGTAATACCAGCATCAACGGCAACGGAACTGTGTCGGCTAATGGCACTGTGGATCTTTTTGGCTGGGTGGGTGCTTCCAGTACCTGGACGGGAGCAGCTCAGTATGGCATCAGCAATTCGACTGCCACTAATAACGTAGATGGTTACGGCAATGTCGGGAGCGAAGCCCAAAAGGTTGGCTGGGGTGCCACCGTGGGCACAGGGTGGCGCACGCTCACCAGGCTCGAATGGCTGTACTTGCTGAGCACACGTGAAACGGGTATTACTGTAAACAGCACCAATCATGCGCGCTATACCCTGGCAACCATCAACACGGACGGTACGGCTGTGAAGGGCCTCATAATTTTCCCTGACAGCTATGCCGGAGGCTCGCCCGCAGGCGTTACTTGGGGAACCATTAACGCTAAAAGTACCTTCGAAACCACGTGTACTTCTGCGGGCTGGACAGCCCTTGAGGCCGCAGGTTGTGTCTTCCTGCCTGCTGCAGGATATCGTGAAGCATCAAACATCACCGATGCTGGTATTGGTGGGGGATACTGGTCAAGTAGTTCCGGTTATGCCGCTTCTGCATTTGGCCTATATTTTGAGTCGGATTATATGACTATTCAGTACGGCGGCAGCAGAAAATATGGCTTCTCCGTCCGTCTCGTTCAGGCGAATAATCCCTACGCCAATGCCAAACTCGGCGACCTCTTCTACAGCGACGGCACATTCAGCTCGACGCTTGTGGCAGGAAAGACGCCCATCGGCGTGATAGCCTATCTCGACCAGGAGGGTACCGACGACGATGAAATCTGCGAGAAGAGCAACGGCGCAGGCCACGGTCTGGTGATGTGCCTGAAGAATGCGGCGGCGAGCACGATTGCATGGAGCACGGAGTCTGTATCGAAATTCTCAGGGCAGGAGGTGACCAGTGTGGATGGCTTGAAGCGCACAACAAACGTGAGCGGCTATACGAACACGGCTACGCTGACGGCTGACGCTGAGACCGCAGCCAAATATCCTGCCGCCAAGGCAGCCAAGGAATATACAACCCTCGCGGCTCCCACGGGCACCACGGGCTGGTTCCTGCCCTCGGCCCAGCAGTGGGTGAAGATGCAGACGGGCCTCGGTGCATTGAAAGAGAGCAGCATCACGTGGAACAGTTGGTTTGACAACAACCACGAAGGTGCCGACAAGTGGGAGGCTGCTCTGAGCAAGGCTGGTTCGGGCAACTACGACAGCATGACGAGCGCCAACTTATATAACTTATATTACTGGTCGAGTTCCGAGAATTCCGCCAGCTACGCCGTCAGTCTGAACGTCTGCGCTATGGTAGACTACGGTTTCAACTGGTACTACGACGAGAAGAACCCCAAGGGCAGCAGCTTCCGCGTTCGTCCCGTCCTCGCTTTCTGACCCACTGAAGCGGCCTTGAAGCCGCAACTCGCTCTTTGACATACTGAGACAAAACGGAAATTATTTACGGTTCATGGTTCACGGTTCATGGTGAATGGTTCACGGTGAATGGTGAATTTTCTGAGGGAAAGTGTGCGTTGTTCGGAAAATTGTTGTATCTTTGCACCGTAAAACGTAAAAAGCGATACGATGATGGAAGAAAAGAAGTTCAAGAATTATTCCGACCAAGAATTCAAGGAGGCACTAAGGGCCACCCTGAATCTGAAGAAAGAGTGGATGGCCTCAGTGGCACAACGTGAAAAAGAATTAGGCATACAATGAGACTGTCTGCCGACCGCATAAATAGGAAATCACCTTACTGGGTGATTCAGTTGGATGAACTCACGTTCCGTTTCGTTACCAAAAACGGAATACTGTATCGCGTTGGGTTCTACCAGGACAGGTTTTTTCTGGGAAGCCGTGCATACCATTTCTTCATCGCCAACGACAGTGAGGCCAGCGCTCCGAAGGATGGCGACGTGTTTAGGGTTATCACGTGCGTACTGGAAGAGTTTTTCAGGCAAGACGCATCGGTGATGCTCTACATCTGTGATCCTCACGACCACCGCGAAGCCATCAGGGACAGCCTGTATAAGCGATGGTTCAACGGCTACACCCACAAAAGAAGGCTGACGCTGGAAACTGCGGAAATCAACTTCGACAACTACATTGTATATACGGGCATGATTCTGCGCAACGATCATCCCGAATACGACGAACTGTTGACAGCATACAGAGAGTTCGTACAACGAGCAAGCAGTCTGTATCAGATACAGCCCAAATAGGTTGCCCTTTTCTCAAGAAAAACAGAAATTTCCGCCGAGACATCCGCAAGGATGGCCCGGCGGTTTCCGTTTTGTCTCACGCATGTATATATAATATAAGGTGAAAATTGAATATTAACAAAACAAAAACGATTATGAAACAACTAAAGAAACTAACACTGACGCTCGCACTGCTCATCACGGCAGTCAGCGGAGCGTGGGCACAAAGCACGTTCGGCGTGAAAGAGATAACCGCCGACATGTTGCCCGCATCATGGAGTACCGATGAATCATCAGTTACGGCAGACGACCTGGCCAAGCTTGGATTCATGGAAGTCACCAAGGACGAGGCCAAGACATGGACAGGTGCACCCCAACAAGGAAAGGTCAGACTGATTTATACCCTTTGTGAATCTGTTAATTGGGTAAATGGAGAAGGAGGGTATGTATCTAGTTATAACTCACGCAAAACTTTTTATTCTTGCCTTGATGGCCAAAGGATTTTCATCACCACCGAAATCACCGAGTGGTCGCTGACCCCCGACGAGACCGGCAAGAGCTGGACTCTGGCCAAGATGCCCGCCAGCGACATCGAGCTGCAGGTGGAGTACTTCGCCGAGAGCAACCTCTTCCTCAGCAAGGACGCACTGGCCGACAAGGCTAAAATCGCCGTGAAAGCTGGCAAATTAGACGTAGAGTTCGGCGAGGACGGCAAGTCTGCCAACACCGTCACCGAGGGCACCGCGATGACCGTCACCTACAACGGCACCAAGAAACTCCTCGGCATGAAGGTGGAGAAGGTTGCTGCTCCCGCTCCCACCACCACCGTGACTTGGAACTCCTCGGATTTTTATTTTGATCCGAACCCATATACTAAGGACGGTGTGACCTTGACACCCAGCAACGAAATGGCTGCTAATGGCAATAACCTCACTTTCTACGGTGACAACACCTTTACCACCACGCTCGGCAAATTCATCAAGATTGAGATTGTCTTCGAATCTACTACTTACAGCTTCGACGGATGGACGAAGGAAACGGCAGGAAAATACCAGCCCATGCCAGATGTTGACCCCACTTGGTGGGAAGATCTCTACAAACTGACTTGGACAGGCGATGCCGAGAGCGTCACCATAAAAGGGAAAGATGTGCTTGGAATCCATAGCATCACCTTCACCATCCAGTGAAAACCAAATATATAAAAGGTATAAACAACATAAAGATATGAACAATATGAGAAATAAAATATTATCACTGCTCGCACTGCTACTGCTGGTTGCGGTACCGGCAAGCGCCATGCAGATATTCGTCAAGACGCTGACGGGCAAGACCATCACGCTCGACGTGGAAACTACCAACACCATCTTGGAAGTAAAAGGGATGATTGAGACCAAAGAGGCAATACCCACCGACATGCAGCGTCTTATCTTTGCAGGCAAACAACTGGATGACAACAAGACACTGGACGACTATAACATCCAAAAGGAGTCAACCCTCCATTTGCTTATACGCACCATTGAAGTAACTTGGAACGCTGCAACCAAGACCGGCAGCTTCACCATGCCCGCCTACGACGTGGAGATTGCTCCCATCTACGCTCCTGTGGCTATGTTCGCCACCGACGGCAACCAGGTGCTGACACCTACAGCCATTGAGGGCATCTATGCCGAGAGCACCGATGTTATCGTCAAGGCCGGTACTGTAGCTAAGATTGGCGAGACCGAGAACCCGCAGGGCATCGTGATGTATGCCGTTGGCACATCGGCCACCGAACAGCCTGCACTCACCGCCTTCAGCGCCACTCTGCCCACCGCCAAGGACATCATCGCCGCTGGCGATGTCTATGTATGGTACTACATCAAGGGTGCCGACACCCCCACGGGCGAGAAGGCCACTGCCGAGAACACCTTCAACGACTCGGAAATCTGCGCTGAACCCATCACGGTCACCGTGCTCAGCAACAAGTTCGACATCCAGTTCAACGCCGCCAACGACAACACCATCGAGGCCGGCAAGGCTACCGTTACTGTAGGTGGCACAGAAGCCACCGTCACCGAGGGTAAGCTCGAGGACGTGAAGATGGGCAGCGAGGTGAAGATGACCGCCAAGCCGGGCTACAAGTTCCGCAAGGTGGAGGTGAAGAAGAAGGCTCCCACCACCACCGTAACTTGGAACTCCTCGGATTTTTATTTTGATGAGAACCCATATACTAAGGACGGTGTGACCTTGACACCCAGCATCATGGGAGCTGCTAGTGGCAATAACCTCTATGAATACGGTGACAACACCTTTACCACCACGCTCGGCAAATTCATCAAGATTGAGATTGTCTTCCGCGATTATTCTTCTCCCGTCATCGACGGATGGACGAAGGAAACGGCAGGACAATACCAGCCCAGCCCAGAACAGTTGCCCGATTTTTGGGCGGATATCTACAAACTGACTTGGACAGGCAATGCCGAGAGCGTCACCTTAAAAGGGAAAGATGTGTATGGAATCCTTAGCATCACCTTCACCATCCAGTGAAAACCAAATATATAAAAGGTATAAACAACATAAAGATATGAACAATATGAAACATAAGATATTAATGACGCTCGCGCTGCTCATCACCGCAGCCACGGGCGCATGGGCCGTCGGTGTCGAGGCAAAAATCGGCACCACCGAGTATGCTACGCTCGGCGAAGCCATCAGCAGTGCACAGGATGGCGATATTATCCAGCTGCAAAGTGATGTGGTGCTTGCCGCAGAAAATTATGTAGAAAAAGGGATTACCATTGATTTTAACGGTTACATCATCAGTTTAGCTGCAGGCACCAAAGGTGGCATTCACTGGAAGGTGGACATGACCTTCATCGACAGCGATGATACCGGCCGTGGCGGCATGAAATGTTATTATGGCCAAGCTAATGGAACTGAAGCCAAGGCAAATCTTTGTGGTGGTAGATATGATGATCCTGCCGAAGTGATTTTAACAGGTAAATACGCTCCTAATTATAACATCCCTACTGGATATGAAATCGTCAACATCAACGCCGATGGCTCGGCAGATGCAGACGGTTTCAAAAGCCGCGTAGTAAGGAACTACCTCAACGACACCAAGACCGTGGCCACAATCCCCATGCCCGCCAGCGACGTGACGGTGAACTACATGCTGGTGCGCGACATGCAGGACCAGGAGTATCCCGTCACCTTCAGCGGACTGCCCACAACCACCACCGACCCCATCATCGTGAAGAAGGGCAGCGACGGCAAGTATCAGCCCGCCGAAGAGCTTAAAATCCAGCTCATCGACCCGCTGGCTGCTGCTGAGGCACAGAACATCATCGCTGCCGACGGCATCACCATCAAGGTGCTCGTGGGCAACGGCGGCACACCTATCGATTACGACCAGGAAAACCCCAAGACCCTCGAAGCCTTCCTTGCCGACATGAAGCCCGGCTACTACTGGATTAAGGCCGAGTCCACCGACGAGAACAGCCCCTACGACGGCACCGTCTACAGCAGCGAGTTCACCGTTGAAGAGAAGTACGACCTCACCGTGAAGCCCGCCAATGACTTCTCGAAGGGCAAGCTTGACAAGGTCGTTGTAGGCACAGAGGAAATCACCCCTGATGCCAACACCGGCGAGGCCACCAAGACCGGCATCGCACCCGGCACCGAGGTGAAGCTCAAGGCCAAGAAGGGCTACATCATCGAGGAGGTGGAGGCGAAGAAGGGCGGTCTGCTGTCGATCGAAATCGGCGGAGCTGTTACGGCTACCATCTACTACGTTGAAGGTGAGACGTGGGAACAGGCCCTTCAGAACCATCCCACCGAGAATTCGGCCTGGAAGATTGACCAAGGTTATATGTCTAGCCAAGGGATGCTTCTGTTTAAAGATGATGATTTTGTAAATAGCACCGATACCATCGACCCGAATGCTCACTACTCTTTCCAGTGGACGTAACTCGCCACTCTCGCGCGTATATAATATAAAAGGTATAACATAAAAAGAATACAATATATGAAAACAATATCAAGATATATAATGACGCTCGCACTGCTCATCACAGCAGCCACGGGCGCATGGGCGCAGGCCACGACCCCCGAACCAGGAACCGTGACCATCAACGAGGACAAGAGCGAGGCTTCGTTCACCATGCCCGCCAGCGACGTGACCGCCACCTACACCATCAAGCGCGACATGACGGTGGACGTGACCGCCACCATCGACGACAGAATACGTATCAAGAAGGATGGCAACGACTACCAGCCCGTGGGTAAAGAGGGCAACATCGATGCCAGTGCCGCCCTGCCCGCCGTCACCGACAACCTTGATTCAAAGGAGCCCGTCACCATGACGGAGGGTACGGACAAGGACTACACCCTGACGCTGCAGAAGCAGGGCGACACGGAGGACGACTGGACCGATGTCACTGAATACAGCGTGGGTAACTTCCGCTATAAGATTACCGGCACGGGCAACTACAGCGGTATCGCCTACAGCAACACCTTCGAGCTCTTCGAGGGCTACGAGGTGGAGGTACCTGCCGGCGAGTACATCACCTACTATAAGGACGAGGCCCTGAAGGTGGAGGATGAGAATGCCAAGCTCTACACCATCACCGCCGTGAGCGGCACGACGGCTACCGCCGATGAGCTGACCATTGCTCCTGCCAACACGCCCATCCTGGTGAAGAACAACGGCTCGGAGACGAAGACCATCCTGCTCATACCCACCACCGAGGAGACTGACGCCAGCATCAACGTCTACGACGGCTTCAAGGGTACCCTGGAGGCTAAGACAACCACTAACACTGACACCTATGGCCCCTGGAACATGGCCGAGGGCAAGAAGTACTATGCCTTCAACGGTCTGCAGTTCGTCTGGGTAAAGGACGCTCTCGACATCGCCGCCAACAAGGCTTGGCTCGAGGTGTCTGCTACCGCCAGCGCTGCCCCGCAGATCCGCCTCGTCTTCAACTCGGCCACAGGAATTGAGAGAGTTGACGGTGGACAGTTGACAGTTGACAGTTGGTACTCGCTTGACGGTCGCCGCCTGCCCGGCAAGCCCAGCCAGAAGGGTGTCTACATCGTGAACGGCAAGAAGGTCGTGATTAAGTAACTACTACGAATTTCACGAATGCAACGCCACACTCTATACCTTTAGGTTAGAGAATTTTACGAATTATACAAATTTTACGAATGACAGATATGAAAAAGATATTTTCAACATTAGTACTGGCTCTCGCGGCCATGACCGCGAGCGCCATATCAGGGGGCTACAACCTGACAAGAACATCGGAACACGGCACCGTCACCTTCATGGTGGACGACAATACAGCCTACACAGCCAATGAGGGCGACGTGGTGACTGTCAAGGTAGAACCTGCCACGGGCTATGTCGTCAACGAAGTGAGCGGACAGTGGTCGGCCGCCGAGGCCAAGGGCCCGCAGCGTGCCGCCGCCATCGAACTGCTGGAGGACATCGAGCTGACGGCCGGCGAGGAGAACACATGGACCTTCACCATGAAGCGTGCCCATGCCGTGATCAGCGTTACCTACAAGAAGCTGCTGACCAACACGGACATCACCATTGCCGACATTG
>DDPY01000034.1:0-18357 GCA_002342415.1 Prevotella sp. UBA2456
GCTTAATTGTGGAATCGGGGGCAGTTCCTCTGATCGGTTTCTCCTGTAGGGTACCCAAAGGAATCGACTGGCTCGTCATTGCAACGCCACACTCTGCACCTTCAGGTCAGAGAATCACCTCTATGGCCTGACGGAAGAGGAACCAACGGTCGCTGTTCCCGTAGGGAGGTAAAGCAAATCAGAATCGTGGAGGGGGATAATTAAGAAACTATCTAAATTTGCTTAATCTCTGCATCAACCACAAAGATGTCGCCATCCTCGTCAACCAACACGTTGCTCTGCTTCAAAATGACTTACATCTGCTTGGCTATCTCGAAGTTGCGCTTCATGTATTGCGCAAAGTCGCTCGAGCTCATTGGCGATTGCTGCGATGCGGCTATTTTCCGCATCTTGCGCTCCGTTGCCTCCTTGTGGAACTGGTTGAGATATGTCATGACTCATCTTTGCTTAGAATTTCACAGGGGCAAAGATACGACAATTTAGCGAAACAAACAAATAAAACAATAAAAATCTACCAATATGACAAAACTGGAAAAGCTATACAGCATCATTGAGAACTCCCGCGATGTGGGAGTGAAACTGCCAAAGGGCGTTCTTCAACAAGTGGAGGAGCTGGAGGAAGGCATTATCAAAGAAGAGATACTAGACGGAAATCATATCAATGGTGGAGCTTTTTGGCAGTAAACCTTCGTTCTTTTCAAAACTATTTCTTACCTTTGCGGCATGAAACGATTTGGCGTAAAAGATAGAATGATGAGAAATATGAAAAGATTTTTTTTCATGGTGTGCTTGCTCTGCAGCCTGTCGCAATGCGGATGGGCTCAGGATAAGCGGACCGAGGTACTACTGGAAACCACACAGGGCAATATCCGCATTGCGCTGTTCAACGAGACGCCCAAACATCGTGACAACTTCCTGGAACTGGTGCGCACCCAGTTCTACGACTCGCTGCTCTTTCATCGGGTCATTGAGGACTTCATGATACAGGGCGGCGACCCCACCAGCAGGCGTGCTGAGGCAGGCCAGCGGTTGGGCAGGGGAGAGCTCGACTATACCATTGAGCCAGAGTTCCGTCTGCCCCAGCTCTTCCATCGGCGAGGCATGGTGGCTGCTGCCCGCGAGCCCGACCGCATCAATCCGGAAAGGCGATCGGGTGCCTGCCAGTTCTATATCGTCTGGGGCCAAAGGCTCAGCGATGCGCAGATAGAAAGGGTGCAGGAGCGGCTGGACACGCTGACGCATGGTGGTGTGAAGATAACGCCCGAGATGGCCGAGACCTACAAGACGTTGGGCGGAACGCCCCACTTGGACGGGCAGTACACCGTCTTCGGCGAGGTGGTGGAGGGCATGGATGTGGTGGATGCCATCCAGCACATGTCCGTCGACAAGTACTATCGCCCCTATACTGACGTGCGCATTATGCGGGCAACTGTTTGCAAATAGACTGCGGAAGATGGCTTTTGGCAGGAAAAACCGAAAGAAAACCAGCTTTTCTTTTGGTCTTTTGACATATTATTCGTAATTTTGCACCCGTTTATGCCGAGGCAATAGTCTTCAGCGAGAACAATGATAGTATTTTAATGCATTAAACTAGATAAATATGGCGAAAATGAAAGGTGCCATCGAGGTGAATACCGAGCGGTGCAAGGGATGTCAGTTGTGTATCATCGCTTGTCCACAGAAGGTCATCGCCCTGGCCAACAAAGTGAATCTGCACGGCTACCCCTATGTGGAGGCAGTCAACGAGGAGTCCTGTGTGGGCTGTGCCTCGTGTGGCATCGTCTGTCCCGATGGTTGTATCACCGTGTATCGTAAAAAAATGGAGGAGTAAAGTTATGGCAGAAGAACGTGAAGTTGTGTTGATGAAAGGCAATGAGGCTATCGCCCATGCTGCTATTCGTTGCGGATGCGACGGCTATTTCGGCTATCCTATTACTCCGCAGAGTGAAGTCATCGAGACGCTGGCCGAGCTGAAGCCCTGGGAGACCACCGGTATGCAGGTGGTGCAGGCAGAGAGTGAGCTGGCGAGTATTTATATGGTGTATGGTGCAGCCGGTGCCGGCAAGCGCGCCATGACCTCGTCGTCGTCGCCTGGTATCGCCCTGATGCAGGAGGGTATCACGTATATGGCTGGTGCCGAGGTGCCGGGCGTGTTTATCAATGTGCAGCGCGGCGGCCCTGGTCTGGGAACCATCCAGCCTTCGCAGGGTGACTACTTCCAGGCTACGCGTGGCGGTGGTAACGGCGACTATAATGTTATCGTGCTGGCTCCTAACTCTGTGCAGGAGATGGCCGACTTTGTAGACCTTGCCTTCGAGCTGGCCTTCAAGTATCGCAATCCTGCCATGATTCTGAGCGATGGTGTCATCGGCCAGATGATGGAGAAGGTGGTGCTGCCTCCGTTCAAACCCCGTCGTACTGATGAGGAGGTCATCAAGGAGTGCCCCTGGGCCTCGACAGGTAAGCCGAAGAACAGGGAGCGCGTGGTGATTACCTCGTTGGAGCTGAAACCCGAGGCTATGGAGGCTCGTAACCTGGCCCTGCAGGAGAAGTATCGCAAGATTCAGGAGCAGGAGGTGCGCTACGAAGAGCAGCAGATGGACGATGCCGACTATGCCATCGTGGCCTTTGGCAGTGCTGCCCGTCTGTCGGAGAAAGCCATCGAGGTGGCTCGCGAAGAGGGCCTGAAGGTAGGCTTGTTCCGCCCTATCACACTGTGGCCGTTCCCCACGAAGGAGATTGCCGAGCTGGCCAAGACCAAGAAGGGCATCCTGGTGGTGGAGATCAATGCCGGCCAGATGGTTCAGGATGTTCGCCTGGCCGTCAACGGTGCTGTGCCCGTCGAGCAGTTTGGTCGCTTAGGTGGTATCGTGCCCGAGCCGGAAGAGATTGTGGAGGCACTCAGCACATTGGTAATCAATCGTAAATAGTAAATGACTAAATCGTAAATTACAATGGTGGATAGAAATCAGATAGTTCAACCGGAGAATATTGTCTGCAAGAAGCCGACACTCTTGAACGACAACAATATGCACTACTGTCCAGGCTGTTCGCACGGTGTGGTGCATAAACTCATTGCCGAGGTGATCGAGGAAATGGGCATGGAGGATAAGGCCGTTGGCGTAAGCCCCGTAGGCTGTGCCGTGTTTGCCTACAACTATATTGATATCGACTGGCAGGAGGCTGCCCACGGACGTGCTCCCGCACTGGCTACGGGCATCAAGCGCTGCTGGCCTGACCGGTTGGTGTTCACCTATCAGGGTGATGGCGACCTGGCCTGCATCGGTACGTGTGAGACCATTCACGCCCTGAATCGTGGCGAGAACATCGTCATTGTCTTCGTTAACAATGCTATCTATGGCATGACGGGCGGTCAGATGGCTCCCACGACGCTGATTGGCCAGAAGACATCGACCTGCCCCTATGGTCGTGACCCCGAGATTCACGGCTATCCTCTGAAGATTGCCGATATCGCTGCCCAGTTGGAGGGTACCTGCTATGTCACACGCCAGAGCGTAGAGAGCGTAGCATCTATCAACAAAGCCAAGAAGGCGCTTCGGAAAGCCTTCCAGGCCTCGATGGACGGCAAGGGAAGTTCGCTGGTCGAGTTTGTCTCTACGTGTAACAGCGGATGGAAGCTTACCCCTGCAAAGGCTAACGAATGGATGAAGGAGAACATGTTCCCCTTCTATCCCAAGGGTGACCTTAAGGATACGACAGATAAATAATTAAACACTACGAATTATACGAATTAAACGGATTGGCTATGCAGAAATAATTCGTATCATTCGTGAAATTCGTAGTCGAAAGAAAAGGAAAGTTATGAAGAAAGAAATAATCATATCAGGTTTTGGTGGTCAGGGTGTGCTCTCGATGGGTAAGATTCTGGCCTACTCAGGACTGATGGAGGACAAGGAAGTGACCTGGATGCCTGCATATGGTCCCGAGCAGCGCGGCGGTACGGCCAATGTGACCGTCATTGTCAGCGATGAGCGCATCTCGTCACCTATCCTCAGCAAGTATGATATTGCTGTGGTACTGAACCAGCCCTCATTGGAGAAGTTTGAACCGAAGATCAAGCCCGGAGGTATCCTTATCTACGACGGCTTTGGCATCATCAATCCTCCTACGCGAAAGGACATCACCGTCTACCGCATCGATGCTATGGACAAGGCTGCTGAGATGAAGAACAGCAAGGTGTTCAACATGATTGTGCTGGGCGGACTGCTGAAGGTGGCTCCCGTGGTGAGCGCCAGCGGTGTGGAGAAAGCCCTGAAGAAGACACTGCCCGAGCGCCATCACGACCTTATCCCCCTGAACATGCAGGCTATTGAGGAAGGTGGCAAGATTATCGCACAGCAATAAGCGATACGAGCAGTATTGTGAGTTCTACCAATAGGTAAACGGCTCCGCAGCAATCACCAGTATAGCCGCGGAGTCGTTTCCATATCAGCAAGTATAGAAAATAGAGTGCGATGGCGGGTACGAAGACGAGCATCTGCCAGTCGACTCTCGCGTACATTATATATATATAGGCAGCGATAGGCATCAGTCCCTGAATGGTGAGGCTGATGCCTGCTTTTATATCAAACTTGCGGTAGACGGTGTGACTTTTTGCGGTCTCCTCGGTACGGGCATAGGGCATCATCTGGATGAGTTGGGCCGTGAGCATCTTTGCATAGGGGTCGGCCACGATGATCAGCAAGGCTGCATCAGAGGACGACATGCTGTACAGAATGGAAAACAACAATAGGAAATAAAGGATAAGCGAAAGGACGCCATAGGTTCCGATATGCGAGTCCTTCATGATGTCGAGAATGCGTTGGCGGTCTGTGCCTCCTCCGCCAAAGCCGTCAATAAAGTCGGCCAGCCCGTCCTCGTGGAGGGCTCCCGTAATGAGCAGACGGGTGATGATGGCCAGGAGGATGGCTACCTCGTAGGGGAAGACGAAGGTGCCGAAATAGAGTACGGCAGCCATTGCGGAGCCAGTGAGCCACCCTACCAGCGGCCAGTGTTCAACAACGGTCTGATAAGCCTCTTTGTTAGGCTGATATAGTCGCCAGAAAGGCAGGCGGGTGAAAAAGATGAAGGCAGCCCAAATGCGGTCGTACCATTTAGAAGGGTTAATAGATTGTTGCATTAGAAATACTTGGTGATATTGGCGTTTTCAAAATTATTCATCTCATTTACCATCCGGACGGCAGAGTCAATGATAGGGAAGGCGCACAAAGCACCTGTACCTTCGCCCAGTCTGAGTCCCAGTTGCAGTAGCGGTTCTGCATGCAGGAACTGTAGCATCAGACGGTGTCCCGACTCGTCGCCACAATGGGTGAATATCATATAGTCTTTGACCTGTGGATAGAGCTGGCAGGCAGCGAGAGCACAGGCCGTCATGATGAATCCGTCTATCAATATAATAAGGTGTTGCTCAGCAGCACGGCACATTGCTCCGATAGCTGCCACCATCTCGAAACCGCCAAAATATGCAAGTGGCGAGTAGTGGGGATAGTTGGCTTGATAATTGGCTACGGCCATCGACAATACCTCGTATTTATGTCGGATGCCCTCGCTGTCGAGACCAGCGCCAGCACCGATACACTGTTCCAGAGGGATGCCGCTGTACAGGTGGAGCCAGATGCTGCTGGGCGATGTGTTGGCAATGCCCATCTCGCCAATGCTGAGGATGCGGCAGCCCTTCTGAAGACAATCATCCACAAGGTCACTGCCTATTTGTATAGCTCTGTCGAACTCAGATTCTGTCATAGCCGGCCGGTCAAGGAAATTCTGAGTTCCCTGGGCTATCTTCCGGTCGAGGATGGCAGGGTAGGGCGTGAGGTCGTAGTCGACGCCGACATCGACAATAGTGAGATCGAAACCATGCTGACGGCAGAACATATTTACGCCTCCTCCACCTCGGGTGAAGTTAATCATCTGCTGCCAGGTGACTTCACGTGGAGACACGCTGACTCCTTCGCGCTCAATTCCATGATCGCCGCCCAGCAATAAGTGGCAGGGATGAGTGAGGGAAGGAGTGAGAGTCTGCTGAATGAGGCATATCTGCATAGCCAGCGATTCCAGACGCCCCAACGAGCCCTTGGGCTTGTTCAGGTTGTCAATCTTGTCCGCTATGGCTGGACACAAAGCCTTGTTGACAGGTTGGATGTTGAAGTGTTTCATTTGATTTTTACAGGTATTCCGCTAACCATTAGTATGACATCGTCGGCCTTGGAGGCTACATATTGGTTCATCCAGCCTTCCAAGTCGGTGAATCGCCTTTGTATGGCATCGGTGCTGACTCCGCCCGAGCCTATCTCGTTGGTGACAAAGATAAAGGAGGCCTCTTGGTTTGTAAACTTGTCAAACTCCGCCTTAACAGCCTTCAGCGCTTCGTCGACAGAAGGTTGTTCCCAGTCGGGCTTGCTACGATCGAAGAAGTAGTTGGTGCACCATAGTGTGATGCAGTCGATGACAGCAACCCGTCCTGTCAGATTGTGACGGCTGAGCTCGCGTTCCTCTTCTATATTAGTCCATTGCGCTCCGCGCCGCTCTTGGTGCTTTCTGACTCTTTCGCGAAACTCCTCGTCCCATATATGTGCTGTTGCCACATAGACAGGATGGTCGCTTAGGCTTAGAGCTAACTGCTCAGCATACTGACTCTTGCCAGAACGCTGTCCTCCGGTGATAAGAGTAATGTGTTTCATTTTTCATCCGCAAAGATAGTAATAAAATGGCAGAATTATGTCGAATGTATTAAAAAAGTACCCAATTGTGTTGATTTTGTGAAATATTTTTGGAAGTTTCAAATATTTTTTGTTACTTTGCACCGTTTTTCGGAAAAATGTAAATTAGGAAATATTATTTTTTAATTATTGTAATAATGAAAAAGTTATTTTTGGTAATGGCTGCCGCAATGCTGACAGCTTCTGCAAGTGCCCAGAGAACAGCTATCACAGCTAACAAGGCACAGGACAACTGGTACATCGGTATCAATGCCGGTGCTGCCACTACTATGAACAAATTCAAGTTTGGCGGTACTGACTACGGATTCATGAAGGGTGTTTCTCCCGAATTCGGTCTTCGCATCGGTAAGAACCTGACCACCGTCTTTGGTCTGGCTTTGGATGTGAATGCGTACTTCCTGAACAAGACTGATTCTAAGTCAATGTTTGGTAGCAAGACTTTCATCAACGCTACAGACTTCGACATTCTTTCAACTTGGAACCTGAGCAACTTCTTTGCCGGTTACAAGGGTGAGCCCCGTGCTTTCGAGGTGATTGCCCTCGCTGGTGGTGGTTACAGCCGCGCTTGGGCTGAGAAACTGGGTGGTATCAACGCCAAGGCTGCTATCGACTTTGCTCTGAACCTTGGTAGCGCAAAGCAGTGGCAGTTGTATCTGGAGCCGGGTGTTATCTTTGGTCAGCCCGTTCCTCAGTATGCTAACCCCTTCCGCAAGAATTTGGTGGATGGAACAGGCTCTAAGAAGTGGAATGGCGCATTCAGTCTGAAGCTCGGACTGAACTACAAGTTCGGTACCAGCAACGGTACTCACAACTTCAAGGTTGAGGAGCTGCGCGACCAGGCTGAGATTGATGGTCTGAACGCTCAGATTAACCAGCTGCGTGCTGATGCCAACACTAAGGACGGTCAGATTTCGGCTAATGCCCGTGAGATTGCTGACCTGAAGGCTAAGCTCGCTGCTTGCGAGGCTCGTCCCGTACAGACTGTTGTGAAGAAGTGCAACAAGCTGCAGCCCACCGTTATCTTCCGTCAGGGTAAGAGCACTATCGACAAGGCTCAGATGGCCAGCGTTGAGATGATTGCCAACTACATGAAGAATCATCCTGAGGCTAAGCTCGATATTCAGGGTTATGCTTCTATCGAGGGTAAGGCTGACTTCAACCAGAAGCTCTCTGAGAAGCGTGCCGAGGTGATCAAGAACACGCTCGTTAAGAAGTATAAGGTTGCTGCCGACCGCATCACTACCGAGGGTAAGGGTGCCACCGACAAGCTGTCTGACGAGCTTGAGTTCAACCGTGTGGTTCTCTTCTTCGATCAGGCTAAGTAATATTTGAGTAAGTAAAAAAACGATAGAGAAGCCCTGCTGTTTTGGCAGGGTTTCTTTTTTTATTAAAAACGCTGTTTATGTTATCAAAAATGATTTTTTTAGGGAAAATAGCCGAAATAGGTCAATTTTTACACTTATTTTTGCACTTTTCTGCATTTTTTTTTGGAACTTATCATTTTTTTTACTTACTTTGCAGCGAAATTTGAAAGAGAATAGAAAAAGGATACATTATTTTTTAATTTTAAACTAATTAGTTAGTAACAATGAAAAAGTTATTTTTTGTAATGGCTGCCGCTATGCTGACAGCTTCTGCAAGTGCCCAGAGAACAGCTATCACAGCTAACAAGGCACAGGACAACTGGTACATCGGTATCAATGCCGGTGTTGCAACCCCCATGTCTAAGTTCAGCTACGATGCAGTAGGTGACAAGAAGGCAGGCTTCATGAAGGGTATCACTCCTGAGTTCGGTATCCGCGTTGGTAAGAACCTTACCACCGTATTCGGTCTGGCTTTGGATGTTGACGCTTATTTCGGAAACAAGCAGAAGGGTAATATTTATGGTGCAGGCAAGTCTATGCTTGGTAGCAAGACTTTCGTTAACATGACCAACTTCGACCTGTTGACCACTTGGAACCTTTCCAATGCATTCGCTGGTTACAAAGGTGAGCCCCGCGCTTTCGAGCTGATTGCTCTCGTCGGTGGTGGTTACAGCCGTCTTTGGGCTGCTAAGGAAGGCGGTATCAACGCTAAGGTTGCTTTGGACTTCGCTTTCAACCTGGGTGAGGCCAAGGCTTGGCAGGTTTATCTGGAGCCCTATGCAATGTTTGCTAATGGTTGGAACAACCCCTTCAAGAAAGCTATGACTGCCTACGATGGCAAGAAGATGGGTGGTTTCTTCGGTCTGAAAGTTGGTGTGAACTACAAGTTCGGTAACAGCAACGGCACTCATAACTTCAAGGTTGAGGAGCTGCGCGATCAGGCTGAGATCGATGGCCTGAACGCTAAGATCAACGAGCTGCGTGCTGACAACAACGCTAAGGATGGCAAGATTGCTGCTGACGCTCGTGAGATTGCTGACCTGAAGGCTAAGCTCGCTGCTTGCGAGGCTCGTCCCGTACAGACTGTTGTTGAGGAGAAGAAGGAGAACATCCTGCAGCCCATGGTTATCTTCCGTCAGGGCAAGAGCACTATCGACGCTGCTCAGTATGCAAGCATCGAGATGGTTGCTAAGTATCTGCGCAACCACAAGGACGCTAAGGTTATCGTTCGTGGCTTCGCTTCACCCGAGGGTAAGGCTGAGTTCAACCAGAAACTGTCTGAGAAGCGTGCTGAGGCCGTTAAGACTGCTCTGATTAAGCGTTACAAGATCTCTAAGGATCGTATCACCACTCAGGGTCTCGGCGCTACCGATAAGATTTCTGAGGAGAACGACTTCAACCGTGTTGCAATGTTCATCGACACCACGAAGTAATTCTTTACGGAATAGAATAAAAAATCCCCGCAGATTTGTTTCTGCGGGGATTTTTTTGTACCTTTGCGTCCATATTACTAACTTATAAGACAAACATGAGATTTATACTTTTATTAGTTTCGTTGGCATTGGGCGAGCTTGTTATGGCTCAGCCTCGCCTGGTAATCAATCTGAAGACGTGGGAGTTCTCGCGCAACCAGCAGTCATGGGACAAGGTGGAGATACCTCATGACTGGGCTATTGCCGGCCCGTTTGACAAGAAGTGGGATTTGCAGCGTGTAGCCATCACGCAGAATGGTGAGACGGAAGCTACGGAGAAGTCGGGCCGTAGCGGTTCGCTGCCTTGGATAGGAGAGGGGTGGTATCGTACGACGGTAGAGATTCCCCAGGGCTACGATGCTGCCGAGCTCGTGTTTGATGGTGCGATGGCAGAGCCTCGTGTCTCCGTCAACGGACAGGAGGCTGGCTACTGGGCCTATGGATATAATGCGTTCCGTGTGGATGTCAGTCGTTTTCTTACCGCTCCTCCCACATCGGTGACCCACGAGCTGGATATCGCTGTACATCTGCAGAACATCGAGGAGAGTTCGCGCTGGTATCCTGGTGCAGGGCTTTATCGTCCGGTCAAGCTGGTGCTGAAGCAGAAGACCCATATCGAAGACTGGAGCGTCTTTGCCCGCACGATGAGTATTGACAAAGAACAGGCAGTCGTTGAGGTTGAAGCGCGTGTGGTTAATCCTTCTAAAGGAACCGCCCAGATATTCCTGAAAGGTCCCGATGGCCGTACGGCTTCCAGTGGTGATACGCGTATCGAGGCTGACGGAAAGGTCTATGCCAAGTTTGCCGTTAAGAATCCGCAACTATGGTCGCCTGAGACACCTAATTTATATCAAGTGAAGGTGGAGGTATATCAGGGACATCATGAAGTGATAGACAGCAAGACCATCAAGACGGGTATCCGCACGGTGCGTGTTGACCGCGAGCGTGGCTTCCAGTTGAATGGTGTGTCGCGTAAGATTAAGGGTGTCTGTCTGCATCACGACTTGGGTCCCTTGGGGGCTGCTATCAACAAGTCGGCATTGATTCGCCAGATTAAGATGCTGAAAGAGATGGGCTGCGATGCTATCCGAACGGCTCATAACATGCCTTCAACCATGCAGATGGAGATTTGCGACTCGATGGGTATGATGGTGATGGCCGAGTCGTTCGACATGTGGCTCTATCCTAAATGCAAGAACGGCTATGCCCGCTTCTTCCGCGAGTGGGCTCAGAAGGATATTACTAACCTCGTGCTCAATCACCGCAATCACCCTTCGATTGTGATGTGGTCGATAGGTAACGAGATTCCTGAGCAGTGGAGCGAGGAGGGTCGCCAGATCAGCATCCAGCTGCAAGGACTGTGCCACGCCTTAGACCCTACGCGTCCCGTCACTCAGGGCATGGACCGTGCCGAGGATGCGCTGAAGAGTGGATTCGCTCAGGTGATGGACGTGCCAGGATTCAACTATCGTGTGCACAAATACGAGAACAATATCCGTCAGTTGCCTCAGGGCTTCCTGCTGGGTTCCGAGACTGCTTCCACCGTGTCGTCGCGCGGAGTGTACAAATTCCCCGTAGTGCCTACTGACAATAGCCAGTTTGCATCGTATTCGCCGAACTATGACCCTACTGCCTTGCAAAAGGCCGATGGACAGTGTTCGTCGTATGATGTGGAATGGTGTTCGTGGTCGAATCTGCCCGACGACGACTGGCGTTGTCAGGACGACTATCCTTGGGTGATTGGCGAGTTCGTGTGGACGGGCTACGACTACTTGGGCGAACCAACCCCATACGATGAATACTGGCCTTCGCGTTCCAGCTATTTTGGTATCATGGACTTGGCTGGTCTGCCCAAGGACCGCTACTGGCTCTACCGCTCGAAATGGAACACGAAGGCACATACCGTCCATCTGTTGCCACATTGGACGTGGCCCGATCGCTGCGGTCAGGTGACTCCCGTCTATTGCTATACCGATGGGGTGGAGGGCGAGTTGTTTGTCAATGGCAAGAGTCAGGGGCGTGTGCGCAAGAATCCGAAGGAGCGCCTGGACCGTTACCGCCTGCGCTGGAACGATGTGAAATACGAGCCGGGTGAGATTCGGGTAGTGTGCTACGATGCTGCGGGAAATAAGATTGGCGAGGATGTGCAGCGCACGGCAGGCAAGGCAGTCAGACTTGTTGCCCATGCCGAGCAGGATGTGCATAAAGTCGATGGTGAGGATTTAATCTATGTCCGCGTCGGTGTGACAGACAAGAAAGGCATCCCTGTTCCCACGTGCCAGAATGATTTGAAGTTTGAGGTCAGTGGCGAGGCGCGCTTCGAGGCAGCCTGCAATGGCGATGCCACTTCGTTGCAGTCGTTCAAGCAGCCCGAGATGAAACTCTTCAACGGTGAACTGGTAGTCATCCTCCGTCCTACGCAGACGGCGGGCACCGCTACCCTTAACGTCAGGGATAAGCAGGGCAGGCTGAAGCCCGCCATCCTGAAGATTACAACACGATGATTAGATAGACTATGAAACGGACAATCGCTTTATTTTTAACGCTTTGTGCCACTTGGCAGTTGCACGCTCAGACCTTCTGGCTAGGAGCCGACATCAGCGGCACTACGGAGATGGAAGCCCGGGGCGTACAGCTGCGCAACCAGCAGGGGGAACCGCGCGAGAATACAGCCCTGATGCGAGAGTTGGGACTCAATGCCGTTCGCCTTCGCGTATGGGTTAATCCTGTGGCGCATGGCTGCTACTGCGACAAGGACGATGTCGTCCGCATGGCATTGCGTGCTAAAGACTGGGGCATGGCGGTAATGATTGACTTCCATTATAGCGACTGGTGGGCAGACCCTGGGCAGCAGAATATTCCCGCCGACTGGAAATCAATGACTTACGAGGAAATGAAGAAAGCCTTATTCCATCACACCCGCGATGTGTTGGAGGCTGTCCGCGAGGCTGGGGTAGACGTGCGCTGGGTGCAGGTGGGCAACGAGACCACGCATGGCTTCCTATGGCCTATGGGACGCGCTGAGGAGAATATGCGCCAGTATGCCGGACTGACGGATGCGGGCTATCAGGCTGTCAAGCAGGTTTTTCCAAGCGCCGAGGTCATCGTCCATCTGGACGGAGCCTGCGATGCCAAACGCTATGACTTCATCTTCGATGGCTTGCGCAAGTATAAGACCCGTTACGACATGATAGGTCTGAGCGTCTATCCCTATTGGGATGTAAAGGCGGGGCTCACTGCCACTTGGCAGGAGACCGTAGAGAAGGCAACGGCAAATATCAACCGCCTGTGGACGAAATACCGCAAGCCCCTGATGATTGTCGAAACCGGGGCAGAGTCGAAGAAGCCTCAGGAGGGCAAACAAATCATCGCCGCCATCATTCATGCTGCCAAATATCAGACTCAAAGCCACTGCAAGGGCGTGTTCTATTGGGCTCCCGAGTTGGAGCACCACTATCCTTTAGGTGCTTTCGACGGTGGCCGTCCCACCGCCATCATGGAAGCCTTCACCGAGGCGCAATAGTTTGTCATGATTGCCCCGATGTTTCTTTCGCGCTAAATGTCAGGATTCTTTCAGCAGGAAGAAACCGACGAGTAAAGGGGGTAAAAATGTGAGTCGACTCAAATCATCGTTTGAGTCGACTCATTTGATGTTTTGAGTTAACTCAATTTTTTCAATGAGTCAACGCGCCCATAGGGACTCTTAGGCTGATGTAAAAGAATTTGCTTGCTGGTGGTTGGCTGCTCAGTCGACACTTTATTCGCTGAAATGCAAGAAAAAGTGTCAAAAAGTTGGCGGTTAGAGGGAAAAAGTGTAATTTTGCAAGCTAAAAGTAGATAATAGACTAAACAGATATGAAAGAGTATAAGCATCCGTTACGCAGTGCTGTGTGCACTGAAGGTCGTAGAATGGCCGGCGCTCGTGCGCTCTGGGTGGCCACAGGTATGAAACATGAGCAGTTTGGCAAGCCGATTATTGCCATCGTCAACTCGTTTACGCAGTTTGTTCCAGGTCATACTCACCTGCACGAGATTGGCCAGATAGTCCGTGAGGAGATAGAGAAGATGGGCTGCTATGCCGCAGAGTTCAATACCATCGCTATTGACGACGGTATCGCTATGGGTCACGACGGCATGCTCTACTCGTTGCCTTCGCGCGACATCATTGCCGACTCCGTAGAGTATATGGTCAATGCCCATAAGGCCGATGCCATGATCTGCATCTCCAATTGCGACAAGGTGACGCCGGGCATGCTCATGGCTTCGATGCGACTGAACATTCCCACCGTGTTCTGTTCGGGTGGTCCGATGGAGGCCGGACGCTGGCGTGGCGAGAATGCCGACCTGATTACGGCGATGGTGAAGGGTGCCGACCCGTCAGTTAGCGACGAGGAGATGAAGGAAATCGAGTCGTGCTCCTGTCCGGGTTGCGGCTCCTGCTCAGGCATGTTCACCGCCAACTCTATGAATTCGCTGACGGAAGCTATCGGACTCTCGCTGCCTGGCAATGGTACCATTCTGGCTACGCATACCAATCGTATTGAACTGTTCCGCCAGGCTGCCCGTCAGGTGGTGAAGAATGCCTTCGCCTACTATGAGGACGGCGACGACAGCGTGCTGCCTCGCTCGATAGCCACCCGCCAGGCATTCCTCAATGCCATGACGCTGGATATCGCCATGGGCGGCTCCACCAATACCGTGCTCCACCTGTTGGCCGTAGCCCAGGAGGCGGGTGCCGACTTTACCATCAAGGATATTGATGCGCTGAGCCGCAAGACCCCTTGTCTCTGCAAGTTAGCTCCCAATACTCAGAAGTACAGTGTGCAGGAGTGTGGCCGTGCCGGCGGCATCCTTGGCATCATGAACGAGCTCTCCAAGGGCGGACTGATTGACGGCACGAGTATGCGTGTCGACGGCATGACATTAGGCGAGGCCATGAAGAAATACAGTATCGTAGACGGTGCTGTGGATGCAGAGGCCAACCGCATCTACCAGACAGCCCCAGGCAACCGCTTCTCAACCAAGATGGGCAGCCAGTCGGAGCAGTGGGGCACGCTGGATACCGACCGGGCTAACGGCTGTATCCGTGATATAGAACATGCCTATACCAAGGACGGCGGACTGGCCGTGCTCTTTGGCAATATTGCCCAGGACGGCTGTGTGGTCAAGACGGCTGGTGTCGACGAGTCGCTGTGGCACTTCGAGGGCCCCGCCGTGGTGTTCGACTCACAGGAAGATGCCTGCGAGGGAATCCTCGGCGGCCGCGTGAAGAAGGGCGACTGCGTGGTCATCACCCACGAGGGACCCAAGGGCGGTCCCGGCATGCAGGAGATGCTCTATCCCACCTCCTATATCAAGTCGATGCACATGGGTAAGGAGTGCGCACTGATTACCGACGGCCGATTCTCGGGCGGCACCAGCGGACTCTCTATCGGACACATCTCGCCCGAGGCGGCCTCTGGCGGCAACATCGGCAAGATCAAGGATGGCGACATCATCGTCATCGACATTCCCAACCGCGAGATCAATGTCAAGCTCACGGACGAAGAGCTGGCCCAGCGCCCCCAGCAGCCGCTGAAGCGCAACCGCCAGGTCTCGAAAGCCCTGCGTGCCTATGCCCAGAGCGTGTCGAGCGCAGACAAGGGCGGCGTAAGAATTATAGATTAAGAACGACAAGAACAATAGAATAGTATGAAGGAAAAGATAACTGGCGCGAAGGCGCTGATGCGTGCTCTGCAGGCTGAGGGGGTGAAGACTATCTTCGGCTACCCAGGCGGCTCCATCATGCCCACGTATGATGCGCTGTTCGACTACACACGAGGATTGAAGAAGTGTTTCGACCATATATTGGTTCGCCATGAGCAGGCTGCCGTGCATGCTGCCGAGGGCTATGCCCGCGTCAGCGGCGAGGTGGGTGTGGCTCTGGTGACCAGCGGTCCGGGTGCCACAAATACGCTGACGGGCGTGGCCGATGCCATGCTCGACTCTACTCCCGTCGTGGTGATAGCCGGACAGGTGGCCATCTCGGCGCTGGGTACGGATGCGTTTCAGGAGGTCGACCTGGTGGGCGTGGCGCAGCCTATTTCGAAGTGGAGCTACCAGATACGCCGCGCTGAGGATATCGCCTGGGCCGTCAGCCGTGCTTTCTATATTGCCCGTAGCGGCCGGCCGGGCCCCGTGGTGCTCGACTTCCCCCGCAATGCTCAGGTCGAGGAGGTGGAGTGGGAGCCTAAGAAAGTAGACTTCATACGCAGCTATGTGGCTTACCCCAAACTGAATATGGATCGAGTGCGCGAGGCTGCCGAGCTGATCAACAATGCCAAGCGTCCGCTGGCTCTGGTTGGTCAGGGCGTTGAGCTGGGCAATGCGCAGGAAGAGTTGAAGGCGTTCTTGGAGAAAGCTGATATCCCTGCCGGCCGCACGATGCTGGGACTGAGCGCTTTGCCCTCCGACCATCCGTTGAATATGGGTATGCTGGGCATGCACGGCAACTATGCCGTCAATCTGAAGGAGCAGGAGTGCGACGTGCTGATAGCTATTGGCATGCGCTTCTCCGACCGTGTGACGGGAAATACGAAGACCTATGCCAAGCAGGCCAAGATTATTCACATGGATATTGACCGTAGCGAGATAGACAAGAATGTGAAAACCGATGTGGCGGTGGTGGCCGACTGCAAGGAGTCGCTGCCGGCGCTGACGGCACTGGTGCATTCCAATAAGCACCGCGAATGGCGCGAGTCGTTCAGGAGTTTGGACGAGAAGGAGCGTACGAAGGTCATCGAGCCCGCCATCCATCCTCAGGAGGGTCCGCTGCTGATGGGCGAGGTGGTCAACGCGGTGGCTGAACAGGCTCCGAAGGGTACCGTGCTGGTGACCGATGTGGGTCAGAACCAACTCTTTGCCACGCGCTACTTCCGCTATCCGCAGAAGCGCTCTATCTGCACCAGCGGCGGACTGGGCACGATGGGCTACGGTATGCCGGCAGCCATTGGAGCCACTTTCGCTACCGATCGCACGGTGTGCTGCTTCATGGGCGACGGCGGTTTCCAGATGTGCATCGAGGAGCTGGGCACCATTATGGAGATGCAGGCTCCTGTGAAGATGATTCTGCTGAACAACAACTACCTAGGCAATGTGCGCCAGTGGCAGGATATGTTCTGGAAGCGTCGCAAGTCGTTCACCAAGATGCTGAATCCCTGCTACGAACTCATAGCGCGGGGCTACGGCATAGGCTATCAGGCTGTTACCGACCGTAAGGACTTGGCGGAGGCTGTCGCGAAAATGCTGACCACCGAGGGTCCGTTCATTCTGGAGTGCGCTATCAAGGAAGACGACGACGTGCTGCCGATGACTCCTCCGGGCATGAACGTGAACGACATGATGCTGGAAATTTAATGCCGAATGCTTAATGCCTAATGCTAAATGCTAAATGCTAAATGCTTAATTCATAGTTATGAAAGACAATAAAAAGCTATATACCTTATTAGTATATTCAGAGAACGTGGCCGGTATCCTGAATCAGATAACGGCTGTGTTTACGCGCCGACAGGTGAATATCGAGAGTCTGAACGTGTCGGCCTCTTCCATAGAAGGCGTGCATAAGTACACCATTACCGCCTGGAGCGATGAGGACCAGATTATCAAGATTACCCGCCAGATAGAGAAGAAGATAGATGTCATCAAGGCCAACTACTTCACCGACGACCAGCTGTTCATCCGCGAGACGGGACTCTACAAGCTCAGCACCAAGCATGTGCTCGAGAATCCGGAGATTTCGCGCATCATACGCCGTCGCGAAGCCTCTATCACCGAGGTAAACCCCACCTATGTCATCGTGATGAAGAACGGTAAGACCGAGGACATCCTGAACCTGTACTATGCCCTCAACGAGTACGACTGCGTGCTCCAGTACACACGCTCGGGGCGTATCGCCGTCACCCGTGCCAAGCAGGAGCAGGTCAGCGAGTTCTTAGAGCAACGGGAGGAACAGCATGGATAAGATAGGCTGCTATGAGTTTATGGCCGAGCCGTTCCACTGCGACTTCTCGGGCCGTCTCTTCATGGGACACATGGGCAACCACCTGCTCAACGCTGCCGACTTCCACTCGTCGGCGCGGGGCTTCGGCATGAAGTATCTGATGACCATCCATCGCTCGTGGGTGCTCTCGCGACTGGCTATTGAGATGACCGAGATGCCCATGCAGTACACCCGCTTCCATGTCGAGACATGGGTAGAGTCGGCTATGCGCTATTTCACCAGCCGCAACTTCTCTGTCGTCGGAAGCGACGGCCACATCTACGGCTACGGCCGCTCCATCTGGGCAATGATTGATACCGAGACGCGCCAGCCCACCGACATCTACGCGATTGACAACGGAGCCATCGAGCAGTGGATAGTCAGCGACAAGGAGTGTCCCATCGACAAGGGTGGGCGAGTGAAGATGAGCGACCAGGCAGAACTGGTGCGCACCATCGACACCTATTATAATGACGTAGACATCAACGGACACATCAACTCCGTCAAATACATCGAGCACGTGCTCGACCTGTGGCCCCTCGACTGGTATCGCAGTCATGCCATCAAGCGCTTTGAGATAGCCTATGTGGCCGAGGCGCATGCGGGCGATCAGCTCAGCTTCTATCGTGAACAGACTGCAGAGGGCGAATTTTGTGTCCGCATTGTCCGTACCGATGGCACTGAATGCTGCCGCGCCAAGGTCACCTTCTCATAGAAAGTTTGTACATTTTCAGTGAGAAATCTATGTCATTGATGATTTTGCT
>DDPY01000034.1:18437-20430 GCA_002342415.1 Prevotella sp. UBA2456
CTAAAATGCTGCGGAATTAAGGGGATACGCAAAAAGCCGGAAGTGCATGAACTTCCGGCCTTTTTTATTGCGTTTTCCAGTTTTCTTCGCGAAATTAACGTTCAATCGTCAGCACCACGTTGAGGTCGTCAGTCCTACTACTGTTTAACAGATCCAGATCATTCATCTGGTTGGTATCGGAAAGCATGCTCTTTAGTCCGGGTGCAATCTGTGTGTCGAACACGGTTCCGGCGAGCGACTCGAGGAAACTGGTTGTAATATCATGCTGACCGACTGTCTGCGACCGGTCGTGCAGCAGCTGCTGTAATTCGGTTCTCAGCTTTTCTACCAGTGTTGCCGCCTCCGGGTGTTGCCACTCGTTGCCCTCGTTGTGAATCATAAACACCTTGCACAGGTCGTCGCCGAGGTATTCGCTGATAAGCTTCGTCAGCTCATGCGCATTGGGGGGAAGGAAATCTTTCTTGCAACCCAGCAGGGCCAGATAGCCCTTCTGCTGGTATGACTTAATGTCGTCCCAAGCGTAATCGATGTGCCACTCCAATCCGCCGCTGATGTTGTCGTAGAGACGCTTGTAGCATGTTCCCTGCACGTCAGCCAGTTGGGGTATCGACTTGACATATTCGGTAGCTATCTCCCAACGGGTGTAGTCGTTGCTCACCCTGATGGTGCGCCAGGGGTTGGGGTAGGAGACGGTGGAACCCGTTGCCACGTCGACGATACTGTCACGCCTCACTTTCAAGGCATCCCAGTATTTGTAGGCAGCAATGTCCTGCAGGTGGGTATGACCGGTGAAGGCCAGGTGTACGCCGTGCCTCATCATCTTTTCACTGATGTTCTTATAGTCCGTGATGATGTATTCGCTCTGTATCGAGCCCTGGGCATCGTGGTGCTGCACGATGTTGTGATGCTCCACCAGCACAACCTGCTTGCCTTTTGCGCGTGCCTTGTCGGCCTCGGCCAGCGCCCAGGTCAGCGTAGCCGTGCGTATGCGGCCGGCGGTCTGGTTATAGTCTTTCTCGGCACCCTTCTCCTTGAAGAGGTTCTCCTCATACAGATTGGTGTCGAGGCACAGCAGCACCAGTCCCTCCAGTGGTTCGCAGACGAACGACAGCGAGGCCGGGTCGGTAGCATAGGCCTGGTTATAGCCGAAGTCGGCATAGAGCTGCTTGAACTGCTCTGGCGAGGTGCGCTCTGCCGAGCGTTTCTCGTCGCCGTTGAAGTAATAGCCCTCCGGATTGTCGATGTCGTGATTGCCTGGCACCAGAATCACCGGTATTCCTGCTGTGCGCAGGCGGGTGAGAATGCTCGCCACTAACTGGTGGCTCACCAGCTCGCCGTCTTTGGTCAAGTCGCCGGGTATGATGACGAGGTCAGGCTTGCGCTTGATAGCTTCGTCGACAAGCGTTTCCAGCACATCGGCACTGTATTCCAGCAGCTTGGGGTCAAAATTCAGATAACTGCTGTAGGCCGTTCCCTCGCGTTCGAGCAGCTTCGGCGACATGACGTGGATGTCGCTGATCAGGAAGATGGTCTTGTAGTCCGTATTTGCGTTTCCACCATCGGGCAGCCACGCTTCCAGCTGCTTCTTCTGCGCATCGGTAGCCGGAAGCAGGCTGATGTTGCCGTTGCTGACGACGAGCCTGCCGTTCAGGTACTTCACCTCGCGCACAAGATCTTTCGTGGCATCAGTGCCCAGCAGGTCCTTGCGCGTAATGAGTATGGTGCCTGCCAGGTTCGTATAGGCGAAGTCTGCCCCCAGCAGCATGGGCAGATTCTCTTTCACTTTGTTGTTGGCATCGACATAGAAGAAATACTCCTTGCCCTTGCCGTCGTCATCAAAGTCGAAGGCCGTGATTTGCCTCAGTGTCTCCTTCGTGCCGTCGTCGAAGATGTAGTCCATTGTGGTTTCAGCATACCACATCTTGTAGAGCTCATCGCCAATCGGCGCGGCCTGAGCTTCATCCTTGCTGTCGCTGCACGAGGTGAGCGTAGT
>DDPY01000034.1:20519-39133 GCA_002342415.1 Prevotella sp. UBA2456
CCCCCGCCAGCCTGTGGCTTGTCAGAGTGTCAGCTTCGCTGTCCGAAGCGCACTCCTAATGACTTGTGGCTCCGTCAGAACTTGAATGCCTTCTGGCAGATGATGATGGGATAGCAGACGAAGCAACTGGGGTAGGTGACCGACTTGATGTATTCTATGGGATTGCCCCGATTGGCGTAGTTGTTCCACTCGCCCTTGTCGCGCAGGTTCTCGGGGTAGTAGCCTTGGTATTTCATTTGAGTGCAGTCAATTAACACGGGTGCCTGGTCGTTGTAGTGAATCATGGCTGCATTACCCGTTTTTGTCTCTATGGACAGGGCATCGCAGGTGCCTCCCGTCTTCAGGTCGCCTATCTTCGTGTACACGGTGGTTTTACCGTCCAGTTTCTCCTTGTCTTCGTCGTTGAGGGCGCCTAAATAGAGTAGCCTCGTGTTCACGTGAGCCACTCTTTCGGGTGTAGTGCTATGCCAGGAGTCGTAGCCCACGACGATGAATCCCGTCTCCATGGTGTTGAAGCCATAGACACCGTCTTTGAGGAACGAAGCCCCGATGGTGCCGTCGGGCTTGTTGCCGGTGATGTTGGTGAGGTTCTCGAGCATCTTCTTATACTGCGAGGCGTAGGGCACCGTCCATCCGTTGGGTGCGAAGCCGCCCCAGGCGTAGAGGTTGTAGGTGTAGTTGTTCACAAGATACCAGTCGATGTCACCATCATCATTTCTCCAGTAAGGTGAGAATGCGTTGATGTCTCCCCCATCTTTCCACAGATTGTCCGACATCTGGGGTGCTCCGTTCTGATAGGTTCGGCCGTTGAAGAAATTGCGGGTGTAGATGTAGTTATTGATTTTGACGAGTGGGTAGACGATGGACTTTCCGTTGTCGGAGTGCTGCAAGGTGTATTCCTTCGACGTAGTCTTCAGGTACTTGTTCTCTTTGATGTTCTCGTCGGGGAATACGGTGAGGTGGTTGCCGCGCAGATATACCTGCTTGTAACCTCCCACCTCGGTGTCGGAGATGGGCGTGATAATGGGCGTCGAGGGGTCGTCGTACTGTCCCCAGCTGACGTAGTGGGGATAGGAAGCGGGACCGCCGAGATAGATGCCGAGGTTGTAGCGGGGCACGCCGTTGACCATGGGGTAGATGACGTTGACGCGCTTCGAGGGGTTAAGGGCAGGAATGAACTCAGAGCAGACGCGGGCCACGTGGTTGCCGTCCTGGAGGTAGATGTCGCGGATGAGCGACTGGCTGGTGCTGGCGTCCTCCATCGTCTCAAGCACATCCTCACCGATGATGGTGGGCGGGGTGCTGATGTAGGTCTGGGGCGTGCCTGTGAGGATGGTAGGATCGTTCATCAGTGTGTTCTTATACCATTCCTCGAAGGCTTGACGGCGCTCGGGGTCCGTCTCCTCGCTGACGAGTTCATACAGGGGGACCAGTTGTCCCTTCTTGTTGAAGTCGATGAGTGCCAGATGGTCGAGCCACTCCTGCATCTCGCTCGCGCTGTTGCCGTTGAGCATCAGGCTCTCCTTCCAATCTTTGGCGGCATCTTCATAGTCTCCGCTGTAGTCGGGGATGGACACCTCCATGTTGTCGTCGTAGCTGTAAGACGCTGTGCTGACGAGTCCCTGACGCGACTTCGACATCAAGTCGAGCACATCCTGCATGCCTTTCTTGGTGCCGTCGGCCTGTCCGCCGCCGCGCACGCTGGCCTTATAGTAGAAGGCGGTGTGGTTGGAGGCCTGTGCCTTCGACATCTGTGCCTTGACCTTGGCGTCGAGGTCGCTCAGGAAGGTGCCGCCGTAGGTCACCTCCAGCGAGGCCTTGGCATCGAAGGCGGTGGTCATGTTGGTGGTGTTGCAGGTAACCTGTGTGTGGAGGCGTCCGCCCAGCACGCCACCCACGACGGCGTGCGTTCCATAGTCGCGCACCAAGCGTAAAAAGCCGGCTGGCGTCGAGGGATAGCGTACGATTTTTTTGCCTCGCCTTTCATTATAAACCGGGTCACCGTAGATGTCGTGCATGGCGCCATCGGTCATATACTCTGATATTATGGAATCCAAAGGTACGTTGAGGCTGGCGTTGCAGGTTTCGACGTTGATGTCCATCCAGGCAAACTCGTTGCTCTCGTTCTGCTTGTGGGCGATGTCGAACGAGGCATCGACGGCGGCGCTGGCACCCCAGGCCTGAGCCTCGAGATGCAGCGAGGCGTTGAGCTTGCGACCCAGCTCCTCAGCGCTGGCGCCGCTCTCCTCCACCTGGCTGATGTTGACAGTGGAGTAGTCGAAGGTGATGGCTTTTTCGGTGAACATACGGTCCACCTCGAAGATGGGCAGTGTGGCGGTGCGCACGTCGCAGTAGCCGGCAAAGGCATTGTAGCCGTAGCCTATGCCACGGGCCTTGGCGCCGGCCTCCTGATAGGCGTCGTATTCCTCGTTGTTGCCGCCGTCGTTAATGACATGCTTCTGGGTGATGGGCAGGGAGATGTTTTTCGACTCGTCCTTGGGGAAGGTAATCTTCAGCGTGGCTGTGCGGTCTGTCCCTGAGGTGTTGTCGAGGGAGACGATGTGGAGTGTCGTCGGGCCCATGCCGCTCTTGGGATAGACGTAGGCGGGCTGGTTGGACTCCTCGACGTCCCACTCGACGGTGGCTGTCCATTCGGCATCCTTGTCGGTGACGAGGTTGAAGTCGGTGGTGCAGCTGTAGGCCTCCAACTGTGAGAGGGCGGACACGTTGCCGTCGATTCTCGCTTCATTGATGCTGTAGCTGTCTTTATCGGAGCAGGCTGCCAGCGTAGCGCTCAGTGCCAGGGTGGCAAAAAGCGCGGGTAAATGCTTGAATGCTTTTCTCATTTTGGTTTAATATTAGTGTATTATATAATGCTCAATGTTCAATGCTCAATGTTCAATGTTCAATGTTCAATCCTCTACCACGCCATGCGCCAGGTGGGGAAGTCTATCGTCTTGCCGTTGAGGAACCAGAAGCCGGAACTGGCACCATTGGTGTAGCAGAAGCCGTTCCAGATGGAGCCCCATATACCTTCTCTGAACCCGTCTATGTCTTCCTCTGCCCTTTCTCCCCAGTCGTGCTCGGCAATCCTGGTCAGGTGCAGGCCGTCCATGGTGGTGTCAGACCATCCTTCATCGCCACGGTCGTAGACGCGGGTCATGCGGAACATCAGCACCGGCGCGTTCCACATGTCGGTGGGGAAGCTGCGGCTCTCCCATGCGGTGCGGTCGTAGAAGTAGTTACGCACGTCGGTGGCACGGGGGTCGGTGGTGCTGCGTGGCTGGCGTGGGCTTGTGTCGGCATTGTTCTTTAGGTTGTCAAGGTTAGAGACGCCCTGGCGGGCGTAGGAGTCCTCGGCATAACGGTCTACCATGTCCTGGTCGGCGAGGTCGTCCAGATAGATGGGAGAGTTTTTGTTGTATGCATTGTCGGAGTAGAACGTCGTCTCATTATCGGGCTTGGTGGGGTACAAGTCCGACAGGAACCAGTTGAAGTTTTGATCATTCCGCTGGTTGAACCTCACCCAGCGCAGCAGTCGCTGCCTGCCCGTACTGTCGTTGTAGGCGATGCTGGCGCACACGGATCCCTGTCGCGGGTCACCGTTTTGAGCCGTCACCAGCTGGAAGTAGTCGCGTATCTCCACGTCACAGTTCTCCAGCAGGTTCCACCAACTGCTGCCCCACCATTGCATTTTATTTCTGTCTTCCAATTCTTCCTTCGTGTTATCGCTAACATAGGCAAGATTGTAGAAGTACTGCTCAAGCCAGAGGGCACCACGTATGGCCTGGTTGCGTGTGGGCAGGTTGGTGGCTCTCTTGTGGTCGCTGCTATAGGTGATGCCCTCAAAACTGACGAGTTCGGCGAAGGGCGACTTCTCGGCTATAATGTTTCTATCTGGGATGTCAGGATTGCCGGCCTGGTAGACCACCACCCACTTGTGGCCATACTGGTCTCGCAGAATGTCGCCGTGGCTATAGTGGGGGATGCCTGAGAAGTCGCTGAGGTTCATGCCCTTGCTCTCGCGCGGCGGGGTGTTCCTCAGATTCTCCATGTCGAGTTTATCTACATCGCGGTTATACACAAATACGTCTTCGCAGTTGGGCAGCCGCCTGTACTTGTCGAAGGTGGCTGGTGTCTCCCTGCTGCCCTTGGCCAGTGTGGCACCAGTGGCATAGCGGCACACCCACATCTTGAACGTGCCTTGGTCGGCCGTCACGGAGGTGATGTAGTGGTTCTTGGTCATGGCGTAAATGTCAAACGCCTCGGTGTCGTGCGTGGTGGTCTGCTTGTAGCAGGTCTCCGTCTTGAGGTTCGTGCCGGAATATTTGGCCACGTTCAGCGAGATGTTGTTGCCGCTCATGGTGGCGGAGTTGTACACGAGATGCAGGCCGTCCTCCTCCAGTTCCGCTGCCATCTGCTGCTTCGAGAGTCCGAATATCTCCTTGAACACGTTGTTGGGCATCGTCTGATACACGTCTTTAAAGAAGACGTCGTTATTGTACTTGAAAATCTTCGTATAGTCGAAATCCTTGAAGTACTTCAGCCTCTTGTAGCCGTTGTTGGTGGAGAGGTTCGTGGCCCAGGTCTCGGAGTGCGTCATGGCATACAGCAGCTCGGCCAGGTTCTGCATGTGCTCGGTCTTGGTGCCCAGGCTCTTAGGCATGACGTGGGTGAGGCGTACGCGGTTCACCGTCTTGTTGACGGTCTTCACGTAGGGCGAGGGCAGCTTGCTGAGCGTGATCCAGTGGCTGTCGCCCTTGTTGGCGGGACCGAAGGCAGGTCGTACGCAAATCCAGTAGTCCCACAGTCCGTCAACGTTCAGCTTCCTCACCACGTCGCCGAAGCGGTAGTAGGCCGTGCCGTTGAACGAGCCGTTGGCACCGTCGCCTATCTGCTCGGCGTTCTTGTAGACAATCTGCTTCAGACCGGGCATCTGCTTGATGTCCACATCGACGGTGGCGAGCGACGCACCGCCGGTCTGGCGGTAGGTGAGCGTGCCCACGAGGTCGTTCTGGTAGGTGTACGTCGTAGTGGAGGCCGTGACAGCGGCTCCCGTCAGCTGTGCAAAGCGCTCGGCAGCGGTTTCGATATCAGCGGTAGAGACGATGCGCACGGCGTTGTCGGCATCGTCGGGCAGGCCGATGGCGGGTTCGTAGGTGGCGTTCCGCCAGTCGTCAGGCATCACGTCATCGGTGAGTTGGCCCACCACCTGCCAGAATGTGGCGGCGTCGGCCATGTCCTGGTCGGCCTGTTGTTCGGTCTGTTGTTCCTTCTCCTCGTCGGAGAGTTCCTTGTCTTTGTCGCTGCATGAGGTGGTGACGAGGCTGAGGCTACACGTCATGGCGGCCATCAATACAAAGTCAAATAATCTTTTTGTCATATTTTCAATTTTCAATTTTCAATTCTCAATTCTCCTGTGCTATTGTTCTTTCTTCACCCACACGCTCTCGTACTGAGTTTTCTTCTTCCCGTCCTCGGTGAAAGTAAGTTCGCGAGAGGTGACATTCATCCAAGTCCATCTGTTGGGAGACTCCGCTGCTTCATTTCTTATCGCTTGTTTGGGATGATTTCGATAGTCCTTAGTGAAGTCTATCACAGGGAAATGCGTATAATCTTTGTTACCCAACATTTTGTGAACCCAATACATGGCCACTTTGACAATGTGGTACGGGCGGGTGGCGATGTCGCTGAGCTTGTCGCCTTTGTACTCAAAGAGGCCCATGTCCTTCCACGTAAAGTGGCTGGTAACCTGACACTGTTCCGCTTCATTAAGTTGGCCAAGGAGGTTGGTCTGATAGGTGTTGCCTTCCTTGAAGCAGATGAGATAAGGCACCCAGTGCTGGGTGTGGCCTGTCAGCGATGTGCTGTATCTCATCCTGTCTGCCAGCATACAGTCAACGGGAGCATATAGAATGACATCAGCGTCGGTGGGATCATTGGCGTCTTTTTCGTACAGATAATCCCAGGTGTATGGCGTAATATGCTCATTGGCAGCACCTACGGCACTGCCCATATGTACATTCGTGATAATATGGTCTTCGTCAAATAGTATTTTTACAAGGTTCTTGCGTATCTCCTCGTCCTCAGGCGCCACCTGCTTGACATCGTTGGGGTGATGGTCGGCCATGCGTGCCGCCACATTCTCGCACATGTCGTCATCCATCAGGATATTGGCAATCCACTTGGTGACGGTCTCAGCCGATGCCATGTCGTCATTATATACCACATCTTTTCCTGGGATGTCATATTCTGACCACGGGAAGTCCTTTGTGGTGTGGGTCGCCTGGTCGTTGAGGGTGATGAAGCGTGCCGTGCCGCCGAAGGTGGGGGTCTCTACGCAGACGTAGAAGCGGTCCTGATACCTGATGATGTCGCCGCAGTGGTAGTAGCACTGGTCGTTGTTGGCAGCATCGGTAATCTGCGGCGCGATGTTTCGCAGGTTGGCCAGGTCGAGGTCGGCCACGTCGCGGTTATACACAAATACGTCCTCGCAGTTGGGCAGCCGCCTATACTTGTCGAAGGTGGCGGGAGTTTCCCGACTGCCTTTGGCCAGCGTGGCACCGGTGGCATAGCGGCACACCCACAACTTGTAGGTACCCTGGCCGGCCGTGTTGGCGGTGATGTAGTGGTTCTTGGTCATGGCATAGATGTCGAACGCCTCGGTGTCGTGGGTGGTGGTCTGCTTGTAGAGGGTCTCCGTCTTGAGGTTGGTGCCGGAATACTTGGCCACGTTCAGCGAGATGTTGTTGCCGCTCATGGTGGCGGTGTTATAGACCAGGTGCAGCCCGTCCTCCTCCAGTTCCGTAGCCATCTGCTGCTTGGTGAGGCCGAATATCTCCTTGAACGTGGCATCGGGCATCCCTTGGCACACGCTGTTGAAGTAGGCGGCATTATTGTATTGGTAGACTTTCTTGTAATCGAAGTCCTTGAAATATTTCAGGGTCTTGTAGCCGTTGTTGGTGGCGAGGTTCGCGGCCCAGGTCTCGGAGTGGGTCATGGCATACAGCAGTTCGGCCATGTTCTGCATGTGCTCGCGGTTGGTACCCAGGCTCTTGGGCATGATGTGGGTGAGGCGCACGCGGTTCACCGTCTTGTTGACGGTCTTCACGTAGGGCGATGGCAGCTTGCTGAGCGTGATCCAGTGGCTGTCGCCCTTGCTGGCAGGACCGAAGGCGGGGCGCACGCAGATCCAGTAGTCCCACAGTCCGTCGACGTTCTGTTTCTTCACCACGTCGCCGAAGCGGTAGTAGGCCGTGCCGTTGAACGAGCCGTTGGCCCCGTCGGCTATCTGCTCAGGGGTCTTGTAGACAATCTGCTTCAGACCAGGCATCTGCTTGATGTCCACATCGACGATGGCGAGCGACGCACCGCCGGTCTGGCGGTAGGTGAGCGTGCCCACGAGGTCGTTCTGGTAGGTGTACGTCGCGGTGGAGGCCGTGACGGCGGCTCCCGTCAACTGTGCGAAGCGCTCGGCGGCGGTCTCGATGTCAGCTGTGTTGACGATGCGCACGGCGTTGTCCGCACCATCAGGGTCGCCGATGGCGGGTTGGTAGGTGGCGTTCCGCCAGTCGTCGGGCATCACGTCGTCGGTGAGCTGGCCCACCACCTGCCAGAACGTGGCGGCGTCGGCCATGTCCTGGTCGGTCTGCTGCTCAGCCTGTTGCTCCTTCTCCTCCTCGGAGAGTTCCTTGTCTTTGTCGCTGCATGAGGCGGCGACGAGGCTGAGACCGCACGTCAGCACGGCTGCAAGCGCAATGTTCGATAACTTTCTTGTCATAATGGTCTTATACTTTATTATATTATATAAAGCCTGTTTACTTTCCATAGATGATGAACTCGCCGGGGTCGGCTGACGAGAGGTTGCCGAAGTGGTTGGCGTTAACAATCCGGGCGTGCGAGGCGATGGTGTGCTTGGCCAGATAAAGGAACAAGTCATGGTAGTTAGTCCGTGGATTTTCGGAGAGACTGTTGTAGAAGTTCAGCGAGAATCGGTCGCAGAGCCATCCCCCCTTCACACTCCAGTTGTCGCCCCACGACTGCTCGTAGCGGTTGGCGCCGCTGATGCCCAAGGCTCCGTCGATGCCGTCCAGTGCGCTGATGACGCTCTCGCCGTAGCAGGGCTCTGCCACCACGAGTAGTTTGCGGCAGGTGGGGTCATCGCTGCTGCGCATCAGCCAGGCGGTCTGCTTCAACTGTGCGGAGGTGAACCCGTTGTTCAAGTCATCATTGCGCCATTTGAAGGCATTGGTACCTCCGTGTCCGCTCCAGAAGAGCAGCACGTTCTGTCCGGCGTCGCGAGGCAGTACTGTGGGAAGGCGGCTGGACTCGACACCCAGGAGGATGCTGCTGATGTCGGCGGCACTCAGGCCGGCATTGTCGTAGTCGATGACGGCGGCGGGCAGTTGGTCGGTGCCGCCCATCAGGTCGGGACCGTTGTCGTCGGCACGTATCACATAGTTCTTGTCGGCGGCAGTGGCCTTGTCAACAACGAGGATGATGTGGTCGTCGTCGAATCCGCCCTTGCGCAGCAGCTGGTACATCATCATCACGTCGCCCATGTGACGCACGTTGTCCGTATCATGGCTGCCCTGCACGAGCACCGCATACTGGTCGGTCAGTGCGGGGTAGGTGATGTTAGCGCCCTGGCCCGACTGGCTGGCGAAGTCGGCCTCGGCCTGGTTCTGGTCGTAGAGGTATTTCCACGCCTCCGTGTTGTTGACAAGACGCTGGCTGCCGCTGTCGTCGTAATAGCCCAGGGGAGTGAATTTGCCGTCCCAAATCTGCCATTGCAGGTAGGTGGTGTGCGATGCCGGGGCGTAGGACGCCGGGTCGAAGGCGATGTCGCCGGAGGCTCCTCGGAAGGCAGGCAACTGGCCGTTCTCCACACTCTTGAGGTAGCTGCCCATCTCGAATTCGTCCCACACGGCAGGGTCCAGCTTGCTCCCGTTGCCCTTGGTAATGGCGATGATGGCATCGTTGATGCTGCCCACGGCGGGATTGTGCTCACGGTAGAAAGCGGCGAAGGCTGCCAGCATCAGACCGTCGTAGAGTTTAGCTTCAGCAAAGGAGGGGTACCAGGCGTAGAAATGCCGGTAGCTCTCCATGAAGCCGGTAGTGGGGTCAGCGGACGGCGAAAAGCCCATGATGCCGTTGAGTACTTTTTCCGCGCTGTCGTCAAGGTCCCAGAGCACCCGCTGGCTGATGTCGGGCATGGCGTAAAAAGTGTTGGCGGTAACAAAATAACTCTGAAAGAGGTTACTCGACGGAGAGTCGAATATGGTGGCAACGTCGGTCCCCACAGCTTTGGCAAGCACCTGGCGATACTCGTTGATGAGGTCATACAGTTGCTGTATATTCTCCACTGCACAGAACCTGGCAATCTGGCCACGACTGGTGACGCCAAATCCGTCGCGATTGCGGGCGGCAAGCATCTTTGTTGCCAGTTCGGTGTTGTCCTGATACTGCAAGTTCTCGAGCAGGGTGATGTCGTAGTTCTCGGCGAAGAAGGGTGCCCAGTATTCGAAAGTCATCCCGTAGGTGGTGGCTGGCGAATAGAAGAAGCATGAGTCTCGGGTATAGCCCCGATACTCATTAAAGACGGCAAACGAGCTCATCATGGTCTCTACCAGCGAGGCGTCGCTCTCGGTGAGCGCCCATAGGAAGGGGTCGTCGCTTTTGTTGTCTTTCACCTTCTTGACGGCATAGCGGCGCAGAATCTCCTCGCTGGTGGCAGTGGGCACGATGAGCGGCTTCTTGGCATCGTGGCAGGCTGGGGCAAAGGCCTCCACGGCATCATTGCCGAAGGGTCCGATGATGGCTGTGATGTCGTCGCGCCCTGCCAGCGTATTACTCAGGGCGGTCATGTCTTCCGTATCCTCGTTGTACCACTCTATGTTCAGCCTGACGGCCAGCGTGTCCTGACGCTGGGCTTCGGTCAGGTTGCGCGTAAACATACGCGCAACGCGCTCCAGTGGCTCTTTCGAGGCGGCATCGCTCAGGGGAGCCACTACGGCCACGGTCTTCTCTACCCAGTGGCGGGCAGGCACGATTTCTGTCACGGTGTCGCCGTCCTTACAGGCGGTGAGCATCGTCAAGAGGATAAGCACAACAGCGGCAGCCCATTTATTACTTCTCATAGCGGTAGTCATAATATTCAATGTTCAATGTTAAATGTTAAATATTCTTCCTCCTTTTTGACGGCTTCTTCGTGAATCTGCTTAAGTAGTTCTTCGCTTATCGGGTCTCTTTCCATAGACATTTCCTGCGTGATGTAATTGCGCACATGCACTTTCAACTCGGTATAGCCTGAGGCGAGACCCAGCGACTGGTGCTTGGGCATGCCCTCGCCGGAGAACCAGAGCTTGATGTTATCCATCATGGCCCAGTCGACGTGCTTCACGACAGAATACTGACAATTGGGCGTTTGCCCCACGACGTCGACACCCATGACGATGTAATTCTGAATAGTCAGGGACAAGCGCATGAACACGGAATTGGCACCGCCACAGACGGGTATAAGCGCCGTTCCGTAGGAATCGTCGCTGTCCTGCGCTTCGTAGTCACGCAGCATTTTCAGGGCCTGCGAGTCATAAATGCCGTAGCCCTCACCGGCATGCTGGCCGATGTACACTGCCGTGAGGCTTTTTTTCATCCACGGTTTCGTAGGAATCCAGTCGGTGGCAAAGCCGTCCTTGTAGCCCTGCATGGCATCGCTGACGGGCTCGTCGTCGGGGTTGGCACCTATCAGCAGGGCTTTCGGATAGAAATGGCACGCGATGGCACCCGCCTCGTACATGGCACCATAGTAGGGCATGTAGATGGTGGAGCCCTTGCCGTCTAAGGGCTTAGAGGTCTCTAAGTAGAGCAGGTCGGCGCGTGGGTTGCCCTCCAGTCGCTTGTTGTTCTGGCGCAGCCACGCGTCGTAGTCCGAGCTGGCCACGATGAGCAGGCGGCGGATGGTGTCGCCTGGCGCTTCCATCTGCTGGAAGATGTCCTCTAAGTAGGCCAGACCTTCCTCCTTTGTCGCCGGCGACAGATGCAGGGTGCGTATTTCTTTCAGGTTTGTGATATCCTCAACGCCTGTGTATATCAGGTCGTTATACGACCGGTCGCCCAGGGCGTCGGGGCTATAGACCACCGTCACCAGCGGGCTTGTACGGGGCGCGTCAGTAGGGTCGGGCGTGTAAATCGTCTCGTCGTCTTTTGAGCACGATGTCAGCACACTGACACTGCCCAAAAGCAGCAGGGAGAAGGAGAGCATCGCAGCACGGCTGACACCCTGCTGCACGGCGCGGTCGATGAGCGTCTGGTTGCGACGCACCTCGCGCACAATGACATCGTTCTTTTCCTTCAGCTCGTTGTTCTTGTGTATCAGGCGCACCACCAGTGCACCCACCACGATGGCCATCACCACCAAGGCAACAGCCATCAGAACGATCAATGTTGTTAATTCCATATTTTTATATTATATTTGTGTTTTCTGCTGCAAATATAGGAAAAAAAGCCCGTACTCACCAGAGCACAGACAAATGGTCGGGTGGTTTCAGACAAATAATCGGGTGGTTTCAGCGATATTTCGACGAAAACGACAATCCGTCGGATATAAAACGGCGGATTGTCAAAGAGGAAAAGCTATCCTTTCGTCTGCTTGTAGGCGGTGGGTGTCATGCCGTACTTGGCGCGGAAGTTGCGGGTGAAGGTGTCGGCACTGGTGAAGCCGCTGGCCTGACTGACCTGCTCGACAGTGAGGTCGGGCTGGTCGTTCAGCAATCGGATGGCATAGTCGAGGCGCAGTTCGCGGACGTATGCCGGCAGTGAAACACTGTTGCTGCCCTGCGCGAAGGCGGCACCGATGCGCTCCTTCGAGAGACCGGTGCGGTCGATAAGCGACTGTCGGCCGAAGTCGGGCTGGAGGAAAAGTTGCTCGTTCTCTATCAGGTCACGCAGGCAGAGGAAGAGTTGCTCGTCGGAGAGTTCGGTGAAATCGGAGATGGCTAACTCAGGTTTAGCCGGATGAACTGACGTCTCTGCCGAAATGCTCAACTCACGGTATTTCTCCTTATACTCCACCGCCTCGGTAATCTGCTGGGCAAGGATGCGATTGCGTTGCTGAGTGATACGCCACTGGCGGAAGGCATACAGGGCAAAGGCAAGAATCAGCAGGGCGAGGCTGCCAGTGGCAATGCTGATGGTATCGGCGATGCGCTTGCTGGCTCGCTGCTGCTCTATCTCGCGTTGCTGTTCCTGGGCGTGGTAGCGGGCGGCAAAGAGGTGGGCCTTGCCCCTGAGGAGCGAATCGCTCAGTTGTTGGCTCAGGTCGGCATAGCGTCGCCAATAACCGTTGGCGGCGACGGGACGCCCCTGTGACTCGGCTACTTCGGCCCTGCCACGCAAGATGTCGGCGAAGTTGGCGTTCAGCGTGTCGCCCGCCATCGACTGCTCCACCTCGTCATAGATGGCCAGCATAGGGGCGTAGCGTCCCAGGCGATGCAGTACCGGTGTCGTCACATAGCGTCCATGCAGGGTCTGGCTTGCATCCGTCTGTCCGTAGAGGTCGAGATAGTGAATGGCCTGCTGGGTCTGCTGTTGTGATGCCGCGGCCAAGGCGAGGAATGAGTATGCCCGGCTACGGTAGAAGTCGATGTAGCGCGGACGCTCCTCAACGGTGATACCGCTGTAGGTGTTGCCCTGGTCATAGTAGTCGGCAGGGTGCTGCTCGAAGTCATCCAGCATGCCGAGCATCTGCTGTGCTGCCTCTGTCGTCTCTTGGTAGTGTCCTATTTCTGCGGAAACATCCGCCTTGCGCTTCAATGAAAGCAGGGCGAGGTTCATTTCTGTGTAATGCCGATGCCCAGCCAACTGCTGTATCGCGCTGTCGATGCGTGCCAGTCCCTTCTGCTGCTGCCCGATGCGAACCATCAGGGCACCTATCTCGGCATTGCTGTAGGACAGCAGATGGCGCATGCCGTGTTCGCGGTAGACATCGCTCAGCCGGGTGGCCCAGTACAGGGCCTGCTCATAGTCCCTTTCTAATCGGTAAGCATCGAGCAGGATTTCTATCACGTCAAGCTGAAGGTCGTAGTCGGCCTTGACAGAGTCGTGGAGCATGAGACGCTCGCCAATCAAGATGGCAGAGTCGGTTCTGATTTCCGCATGCGACCGTCCATAGACTCTTGCCCGCTGAATATCGGCACGGACATCCGACAGATTGCCCGCCAACCGGGCTGAGTCGATGAGCTGGAGTGCCCGCTCCGGGTCTGTGTCCACAAACGTCATGGCATACGCTGCCGTGTAGAGTGAATCCGCAGCCTGCGGCGCACGCTTGTTGCCCGCGTCACCACTCTTGCAGCCTGCCGACGCCAGCAGGATGGCTGCTACCATTATTATATATATATAAGGTCTCATATCCTCGTTCTGTTCAGATAACGTCTGCAAAGGTAATCAATTTTTATCGAAGAACCGCTCTTCTTTCTCTTTTTTTTATCGTTTATACTTCGTTTTCTGAATCACGATGCAAGACGGTCGCACTGTATGTTTCGGCAAGCTCGTGCGGAGCGGCTGCCGCAGATTTCATACAGGCCATGGTGTGCGTGAGCACTGCGAACTTCGAGGCTGCCCTCGACCTGATTGACCGGCAATACGGCTCCATGGAGCAATACCTGGAAAACCAACTCGATTTCTCCAAGGAAGAACAGATGCAGCTCAGAGCCAAATACCTCACTCTGGGCAACGTGATGGCTGAAGAATGAAGCGTAAACAATAAAATCACGCGCTTTAATATCACTTTTGCGATAGTGCAAAGTTACCAGGAAGTAAAAATTTCCTCATTTTCTCTTGTATGTAAGGAAAAAAGTTGTAACTTTGCGCCCAGAAACAGAAGAAAGTGATCATCAAGCAAATAATAATGATAAAAACTTAAAGATTAAGAATTATGAAGAAAGTACAGTATTTTCTGGTCGCTGCCGTCCTTGCAGCATCATGCTCTCAGGCGCAACATCGATACAACGAAGGCTTCTTAGCGTTGAGAGATTTGCCCAATGCGGTGAAATTCCTGCCGGCACCACCCGTGTCAGGTCCTGAATATGATAAGGATGTAGAGGCTTACGAGTTGGGCAAGAAACTGCGTGAGGACCCCAAGGTGCGCGACCACTGCATTCATCAGGACACTACCGATATGAATACCGTGTTCAACGAGGCATTAGGCTTTAATTTGCTGCAAATCGAGAACCATGAGATCATGTACCTGCTCGCCGGGGCTATCAGGGATGTCCGCAAGGTGTCAAAACCTGCCAAGGAGTACTATAAGCGTGCGAAGCCCTTCGAGGTATTCCATGAGGCGTCGCTTAAGCTTAAAGCTGATAAAGCCATGAGTTCGAGCACCTACGCCTATCCCAGCGGACATGCCGTACGCTCATGGATGTATGCCTATGTGCTTGCCGATGTAGCACCGGAATATAAGGATTCCCTCAATAAATGTGCAGAGGATTATAGTAAATGCCGTGTCATCATGGGTCGTCACTGGCAGACTGACATCGATGCCGGCAAGCTGCTCTCGACCAAGGTATATGAGAAGCTGAAGCAGTCACCGGCTTATCAGGCTCAAGTGAAGTTGGCTCGCGAGGAGTACGAGGCAATAAAAAACCAGAAGTAAATGCCCAAGCGGGGTTGGCTAAGAGGAACTATCTGATGATCCGAAGAATTTGCTGGGCATCCTCATCGCCCATGGCAGCATCATTCTTTATTTTATCAAGCAAGTTTGCCCCGCCTTTTGGATTCTGGATAGCTCTTCTCAGCCAACCCCTTGCCATATTCTCATTGGCAGTGACACCGATACCCTTCATATAGCATTTGCCCACGGCATACTGTCCGTGGGCATTGTCATCTTGGGCAGATCTGCTAAACCAAGTGAAAGCAAGCTGAAGGTCTTTTGTAACACCTTCACCGTTCTTATAGCACTTGCCTACCTGATACATTGCCTTGCCGCTGCCTTGATTAGCCGCCTTCATGTACCACTGAAAAGCAAGCGTATCATTCTCCGTTACCCCATGCCCCTTGTCATAGCAGCGTGCAAGCCTGTATTGCGCTTTCCTATTGCCACTCTCTGCTAACTTCTTCAGTTCAGGGAACGTAATAACATGGTTTTTTGAGTGATAAAGCATCTCGCTCTCATGGTATAGCCTCACGCCGACAACAAAACATATCGCCAGGGCAATCAATGCAGTCAGCCATTTCCTCATGTCTTAAAATTTATAGGTATAGCCAATGCCAATCACATGGCGGTCGGGTTCGCTGTCCCCATCTGTGCAGATGTGCTGGTAGATATATTTAATATCGAAGCTGTGATGCTGGTCAAGATTCAGCTCTGTACCCACATTGTATCTCATCTTCTCCAGCTCTTGGGCAACCCAGGATTCCGCATTCACGTATGGACGGAACATGCTGCTGAGTTTCAACTTTACCTGCACACGATTGCGCCACACGTTTTTACCCTTCCCGGCATAGATATGCTCGCCAGCGTCAGCACCAGTGCCCGTTTCATAAAGCTGGGCAGTCTTCTCCGGGCGATAAGTGTATTGCCAGCGTTCGCGCAGCGAGAACGTGAACTTACCCCAGCTGACTGAGCCTGTTAACGACACATTGAAGCGATGACGTATGCCCCAGTAGTCGCTATACTTCGTACCGCTGCTGTGTTCGTTGTGGTGATGGTCGTCGAGCAGGGTATAGCCTACTGTTGCCTTGAGCCAACGGGCAATCTGGTAATTACCCTCTAATCCAAAACTCCAGCGGTCGGTGGATTTCAGGTTGTCCCGACTGCGATACTCCACTCCTGCCCCCAGGCTCCAGCGATCGCTGAGCTTCTTTTCTGCCTGCACCTCTCCCCAGATGCCGAAATCATCACCGGCATAGGCATTGGTGGGCGAGAGCGGTAGCATGACAAATAATGCGGCAATCAGCCGCATTATTTGTCTTGTCCTATTATTATACGTGGGCATATTCATCATTCTTTATTTTCAACATATCCTTCACGTCGCCGCTGTCAGGTCCTTTATAATAGACGCGTAGCACAGCCATGTCACGCAGGAAATCCACAGCGCCTACACGTACGTTCGTAACCTCGAGTCCTAAGCGCTGTTTCAGGTCGGCAATGAGTTCCTCCTTGCGCTCAGGCTTGATGAGGTCTATGCGGTCATACTGCACAATCTTTGAAGCATCCGTCTTGAGCACACGCTCGCATATGGCTACGGCAATGATGACGATGAGGTCTATGCATACAAGCTCAATCAGAGGCGTGCCAATGAGCTGTCCGAACTCGTCAACGCCCAGTGATGAAGCCATAGAGTGAACTACAGCCAGACAGATAACGACGAAGAGGTATGACATCTCACGTACAGGCATTGCGTCAGTGCGGTAACGCATGATAGAGAAAATGCCGAACAGACCGAGACCTACACCCATCGTAGCCTTTCCACGATCCATACCCATCATCATGTAAACGAGGAAGTACAGTGCTATGGAGATGAGCATGAAGGTGAAGTAGTAATCGCGACGCTTAGCTTTCTTGTAATAAAGGAAGTGTACGATAATCCAGTTGGCCATCATACAGACTGCAAATCGTAACATTGCGTCGCCAAATTCGGGGGAAAAAAATTGTACCATGTTCTTTTGTTGTTTTATTGTTTTTTAATGTGATCTAGTCCTGTCAAATTCTTTACCTCAATCACTTTTTGCTTGAAACGATTGAAGGGTAATTCCTTGTTGGTGAGTGCGGAGCCTATACAGTATTTTGAGAATCCGTGTGGATGTATCTGTAGTAGTCTCAGCTTTTTGAGTATAGGCGAAAATACATGTCCGTCGCGTTTCAGTTCAATGATTACCAGATCGTCCATGTCCATTTGCTCTCCACTTGCCAGATTGTTGAAGTGTACGCCGCTGTCAATGGTCAGTCGCTCTGTCATCCCTTTGTTTACCAGTGTGATGCGGGCAAAGTGGTTGTTCAGTGCTGGCTGCAGACTGTTTACGTCATAGTGCAGGTGCTTACCCAGAAAGAGCCTCTTTTCCTCATCCGTCAGGTCCATATCCACCACCTTGATGCGCTGTTTCTTAGTGCGCTTATGGTTATTCTTTGTCTTCACCTCCATAAACTGCAATCCACTTATGCAATAAGTCCTGAAGCGTATTTTCTGTCTGTTTGTATGTTTCCACTGATGCATGCAGTACATGTTAAAGTCGCCAGTGTCGAAGTATGTGGTATCATACTCCAGATTGCGCACTCCGTCTATCTCTTGCACGTAGTATTCGTCGCGCGCCATCTTCAGCAGTTGCTTGAGCTTCTCCAGATTGGTGACGAATTTCGTATCGGTGCGGTTCATTAGCTTTACGCTGCCCATCTGTTCAAGGGAGATGGGCTCGAAAGTACTCAGAATGTCTTCCAGATTTTCTTGCTTCATATAGATACCTTGTAGGCTCGGCATTAGTGATTCTTTCCAATAAACTTTCCCTGGCGGGTAAACTTCAGGTTGTGCTTGCTGTTCAGCTCCACCTTGTAGCCGTAGCGACCTTTCTCTATCTCGGTTATCCCAGCTTTCGGATAGTTTGTCTTTACGTAAGTGCTGATGCTCTGTGGAATCACTGAGTCGGGCAGAGTTGTCCTCACGCTGCCATCCATCTTAGTCCATACACCCTTATGATTGAATTCTATCTCTATGCCATTGTCCAGTCTGCAAAGATAACCATCTGAGTCTATCTCTGCATACTCTATCTTGGCATCAGCAAATTCTTTCTCGACAAAAGACTTTGCTGCTTGTGGCAGTCTTTCGGCAGGAATGGGATTGGAATCTGCGAAACATACCGTTGACATCATAAGTGTCAAAAGAGTGATAAGGAAAATCCGTGTCTGTTTCATAAACTTTAATTTTTGTATCGGTGCAAAAGTAGTAAATAATTCTTATATAACAAAGAAATTTTATAAAATTAACAAAAACCGTTGTTCGATTCCCTCCACTTCCACATTTATCCAAAAGCAGGCTGCTCACTTACTGGAAGTCAGCGGCCTGTTTTTTTTTGATTCTTCAACCTTCATCCTTCAGCCATCATCCTTCAGCCATCAGCCATCAGCCTTCAGCCATCAGAACGGTCCGTATCCCATACAGCTCGTAGTGCTCATGGCGGTGATAATCGACGAGATGATGCTCGCCAGAATCTGCAAAATCGTTTTCCAAGTTTCCTTTTTCATTGTCTTCATTTTTTTAGTGGTGAGTGGTAAGAGGTAAGAGGTGAGAGATTACTACCTCCGCTTCCTCTTTCCTCTCTCCTCTTTTTTTAACAGTCAACAGTCCCACGAGCTCCGCTCGCTTTGACCTTCAGGTCAAAGAACTGTCAACTGTCAATTGTCAACTGTCAACTCGACTAAAGTCCCTCGTCGCTTGGTCCGCCGTTGTCGTCACTGCCGCCAGTGGTGGTGCCGCCAGTGTCCGCAGGCTGGGTGGTCTCGTTGTCCTCCACCGTGCCGTCGTCATCCGAGGTCACGCGCTTCACCTCCTTGCCGTTGCGGTCGAAGCAGGTAATCTGTACGGCGGTGGCAGCCAGCTCGTCCTTCAGGTCGCTCGCGGGGG
>DDPY01000005.1:0-1779 GCA_002342415.1 Prevotella sp. UBA2456
CTATGCCACAGCCAATGCGAGTCACGAGGAATGTCAATTCGGGATGCTGCTTGGCAAACCAGATGAATTCATCCACATACGGACGGATGGTTTCCACGCCGCCCTGCATCGTGGGGATGGCATAGCTCTGACCTTGCAGGCCAACACCTTGTCCCATGATGGCTCCAAACTTGCGGTAGGCGATATAAGCAGCACCGCCGCCGTGCATTCCCTTCAGGTTGCTGCCAAACACGAATATCTCGTTCGGCTCCAACGATGTAATAAACTCTGGTGTTGTTCTTTGACCGTTGGTCAAAGTGTGGCGTTGCATTCGTTTCTGTTCCATATTTTCTTATACTAAAGATATTTCCAGCTTGCATCGTGGATGCAAATTTACGAAAAAAAAACTCATTCGCGCTTAATTTTTTCAAATAATATCTTTAAAGTATATCCTTCTTCGCCTATCTTGGCTAAAGAAAGGGCTTGTCGGTGATGCCGCCATAGCTCTTGGCGGCACGCTGCAAGGCTTCGTCGGTCATGTACTGTTGGTAGAGCGTGCAGCGGGTCTGGATAGTCTGCGGCGAGCAGTGGTCGCCAATGACGCGTACCAGTGCCCAGCCTTTCGTAGAGTCGGCAAACTCGTCGCTCACCAGCGCGAGTCGTCCGTCTACTGCGGTCATCTCCTGTCTCGACACCATGTGACGAGTGAAGCGCACGCGGGGAATGACGTCTTCTCCGCGCTGCTCTGCCGTGTAGAGCCATAACTGTTCGCCCCATTGACGATTGCCTACACCAAGGTCGGTCAGCAGGGCGGGCTTGCCGTCCACCGTGCCAAGGTGCTGCTCGACGGTGGGCAGTTTTCCGTTGCTCACTGGTATACCGGGCATCAAGAACGAGGCATCCGTCATCTGTATTTTCTCGACATACACCGGCGGCAGACCGTTGGCCAGCGACGCAAAGTCCTGGTAGGCATTGGCCCGCTCGGTGAACATCGGTTCTGCATAGCGCAGCATCTTCCACAGTGCCGTCGTATGGCGCAGCTTCTGCCGCTGGATAAACTGCGCCAGCGTGTTGCTGCGCTTCTCCCGCGACTCTGACACGCGGCCAATCACCTGACCACCACGCTGATAGAATGTCATGCCCCCGATGCGGAGCGTTTTGGGAATCACCAGTCCCAAGCCTGATTTCTTCATTTTCACCATCTTCGTATCCTATTTGTTTCGTCGTTTCTTTGTTACTGCTTCGGTGCTCCTTCGTTACTGCTTCGATATAGCCTCGATACACCTTCGGTCGTTCTTCGGTACTTGTCCGCTACTTGGTCGCTATTTGTCCGCTACTTGTCCGGTTCAGAACCGGACATATACCGCAGAAGTATCGCAGTACTACCGCACATCAATGCCGACTAATTGCTTACTAATTGCCGACTGTTCGCTGAGTGCAGCAAGGCTATGCTGGGCAAAATTACGAATTTTCCTCTAATTCTGAGCGTATGAAAGAAGAATAATAAACTTATTCATCACTTTTTGTGTGATTTTTGTTGTTTTGTGTTACTAAATTGAAGATTTTTGTGTAATTTTGGTCGCTGGTCGCAGCCTCGCGGGACGAGCCTCCTATCAGAGCCTCGTCCCGTTACAAGGTATCTCCGATGGGCGAAGAAAACGTTTCAATCCGTTACCACCTCATCGAAATGCTCCTTGCCCCAGTCGATGAGGGCTATGATGGCGGGCATCAGTGAACGGCCTGTTTCCGTCAGAGAGTATTCTACACGTGGTGGTACCTCCGGATAGACCTCACGATGAA
>DDPY01000005.1:1954-2797 GCA_002342415.1 Prevotella sp. UBA2456
TTGCCGTACCTTTGCACTCGAAATCAAGAAACAAGTAACAATTTAAACGTATAAGAATTATGAAACAGATTGAGACAATTAAGAGTGGTAAGAATTTCAGCGCAGTAAGCGTAGGTAAGATGAGTGAGATTATCGAGCACGTGCTTCCGATGGGACCTAACGTAACCATTCAAGGTAAGGTTTTCGCAGGTCAGGCCGTTGGCGCAACGGGTAGCGAACTGAGTTTCCAGACGCTCGTTCCTGGTCAGGACAGCGGTTTCCTGCACACTCACAAGACTCATGAGGAGCTGTACATTATCCTGAAGGGTGAAGGCCAGTATCAGGTGGATGGTGAGATCTTCCCTGTCAGCGAAGGCACTATTATCCGCGTTGCTCCCGATGGCAAGCGTGCGCTGAAGAACACAGGCAGCGAGAACCTGACCATGCTCTGCATCCAGTACAAAGCCAATGCCTTCACTGAGGCTGACAGTCCTATGACCGATGGCACAATCCTACAGGAAGAACTGAAATGGTAAGCGAGATGTTCGACAAAGCAATTCAGTTCCTGAAAGATCACAAAGAGATTGCCCTTGCAACGTGCGAGGGCAATCTTCCTAAGTTACGCATCTTCCAGATCATGAAGCAGGAAGGGCATGTGCTTTACTTTGCCACTTCTGCACAGAAGGCTGTCTATCGGGAGTTACGCCAGAATCCTAATGTTGAGATACTGGCATACGCAGATAATATATCCGTCAGATGCTCTGGCATGGTGAACTTCAATGTAGAGGATGATGTGAAACGATGGATATACGACAACAACCCCGTATTGCCCCGTCTTTATACGAGCTATGACCAGATGGAATA
>DDPY01000043.1:0-4558 GCA_002342415.1 Prevotella sp. UBA2456
CTTTCGCTTCAGCTTTCACTAACAGATAAGCAAAGTACATGCCTACAGAACGAATCCGTGCCAGAATGACAATCGGGAAAGTCAATCTGGCACGGAATTTAAACTCGATTAAACTATACTGACAGTTTATTAAACTCGTTTAAACATTCATTTCCTCCAAGTCATCTTGATATGTGGAATACCGTCGAGCATGAAGGTGTCGGATGACTGTTTGAAGCCAACGCTCTCATAGAAGCCCTTGGCATACTCCTGTGCCTCAATGTCTATGAGCGTTGGATAGACGCAGTTCTGTTCCACCACGAACACCTCGCTACGCACTCTCAGCAGTTCATACAGCTCATCCGTTGTCAGTTGCCGGAATAACTTCTTGTGCAATACCAGTTCTTGTCCGTTGCTCATTCGTTTATTTCGTTATTTTGTTCATCCATTCAAACAGTTCGTCAAGGGCATAGTCACCGCTATGCGGACGGTTCCAGGCCAGAAGGAAGTCCACGTCCTTGCCAGCGTTCTGAAGCTTTGTGGCGAAATTGAGGGGTACGGGGAAAGCCGTGTCACGGTCTCGTGCGCCATGACGGATATACCAGTGCGGAGCCACCGATGTCTTGCCGTCGCCGATGAAACTCATGGGGTTCATCAAACGCACGTTCTGACGGATGGCATCGCTGATGGTAGTGCCGTTCTTCTGAGCCGTATAATCGGAGAAATTCACGCTGCTGCCTGTCTCGTTACCAAACTCTTCGTTTTCGCCACTGGCATTATTGACTCCTTCTATCTGACTGTCAAAAGCAGGAACGCTTTTCAACGCCTGTGTAGATACCACATAGTTGAGATACTTCTGCATGTCAAGGTCGGTGATGTATTCGCCCACCTGCCGCTTGCCGCCACGCATCGGGCGCATACCCATAGGCGGCTGTCCACCCTGCATCATCGGACGCTTGTCGCCCTGCATCTGAGGACGCATGCCTCCGTTAATCGGTGCAGCAAACATACCACCAGCCTCTGACGTGAACGAGAAGCCGATGCTGTCAGGGATGTCTGCTCCGGCATTCTTGGCTATCTGAGCCGCACGGATAATCTCGCTCTTCAGGTAGTCGAGATAGTTGTCAGCCGTCAACGGCGTACCATCGGGCTTCTTCAGGTTCAGGCTATTTACATATGCTGGGAACAGGGCGGCAAGCTCTTTGGTCATCTGCTTGTGGGTGTCGTCAAGACTCTGGCGTGAATCCGTCTGCTGATACAACCACTCATAGGCCATGTCGGCATGTTCGAGGTCGATGATGGGACAATAGCAGACGGAGGCAAACACATCGTCACGTTCATCGGCGGCACCCATCGCCTTCAGCAACTCTGCATATTCAGGATTGTTACCCGTAGCTCCCATCAAAGCCGACATGGCACCTCCGGCACTCGTCCCGTCGGTGATGATACGCTCGGCATCGCCAGGCATCTGACGGTCAAAATGGCGCAGATAGCGGATGGCGGCTTTCAGGTCGAGGATAGCCTTGGGCGCACGTCCCGTATAGACGGTCTGCCCCTTTTTCATGCCCTTGTGCGTCTTGGCATATTGTTTGTCTGGCACGATGCTTGAATTGCGTCCGCGAGTACCAGGAATCACCACCACATAGCCTTCTTTCAAAGCCCTGCCAGTAGCATCGCCCGCCTGTGGCTGTGCGGCAGGAGAGGCCATGTAGCCACCCACGTATGTCCGCAGGAAGATGGGCGTCTGCTGTGTAGCCCCATCGGGCACATAGACATTGAGAAACTGATAGGTAGAGTCCTCCACATTCGTCACATAGAACAGCCGTTCGTAGGCCGTATAACTGACCTCCGTGCCGTCATAGGCGGTCATCTTCGATTTCACACCTGCATTGGCATCGAAAGCCAACGCACTCTGCGCCATTGCTCCTGCTGAGAGACAGGCACTGACCATAACTGATAATATCTTCTTCATATATTCCTTGGAGTGTTTCGAGTCGATGCTCTGGTCTCTGCCAAGACCTTTTTGCTTAAACTTTGTTGCAAAAATAGTCAATTCTGATAAATATCGGAGATAAATCCGTAACTTTGTGCCTGAATTTAGGATGATTTATGAATAAACGGGAGTACATACAGGTAAATAAGGACTGGCTGGAAGCCAAGTCGAAGGAGGATGGAGTTAAGGCTCTGCCCAAGGGAATCTACTACAAAGTGCTGAGTGAAGGCAACAAGAATAGTGCCACACCGACAGTCCGTAGTATCATTACGGCGCACTATACGGGTAAGACCATCGACGGCAAACAGTTCGACAGCAGCCGTGGCGGTGTGCCATTGGCTTGCCGACTCTGTGACTTGATTGAGGGCTGGATTATCGCCATGCAGCAGATGCACATTGGAGACAAATGGGAGATATACATTCCTGCCGAAATGGGCTATGGCAAATTCTCACAGCCCGGCATTCCTGGTGGCTCCACACTCATCTTTGAAATAGAACTGTTAGGAATAGCATGATGGAACTATTCGATGAAGAAAACGCCTATACCGCTCTTGCAGAACAGTGGGAGAATTACGGGACGCTCAACTATATTGAGGATGAGCGACGTGAAAGCCATGCCGACTCCGAAGTGGAGCGTGGTGAACTGCTTCACCAGATATTCACGATGATTCGCAATACGCTGACTGAACAGGAAACGGACATTCTCTGTTCTTATTATGGCCTACAGACAAAAAGGCTTTCCGTCAAGAGCATAGCCGTTAAGCATGCCCTTACAGAAAGCCGAATCCTGAAAATCGTCCGCGAATCAGAGCGTAAGCTCCAGTTCAGTGACGAAGCAATCTCTATCTGGAAATACCTTTATCGGAAGTAATTCCTAATACCTATTATTACCTTAGTCCCACAGTTCGTAGTTCTCCATCCAGTCCTTGATCTGCTGGTAGGTCATGTTGAAGTAGCGCTTCTCCTGGTTGAGTGAGGCCATGCGGGCCATCTCCTCCTGCGTCAGTTCGAAGTCGAACACCGCATCACATACTCCAATTCGTACTCACGATTGGACTTTCTCCTCGATATGCTTCGGATTTGATGAACCAGGCACTACGCAGAAGCCCTTCTGGATATGCCAGCGGATAATGACCTGAGCGGCACTCTTGCCGTGAGCCTTGGCAATCTCGTTGATGACGGGGTCGCGCAGGATCTCACCCTTCGAGTCGCGGCCTCCGAGGGGGAACCAGCACTCTATCTTGATGTCGTGCTTCTTCGTCACCTCCTCGCCATACTCATTAGGCCACAGCTTGCTCGTCACCCAGATAGAGTCGCGGGGGATGCCGCTGTCCTTGATGGCCTGTCCCACACTGCGCTCGTTCTGGTAGGCATGGGCGGTGTCGATGTGGCGATAGCCTGCCTTTAGGGCAGTCAATACCGAGTTGTAAGTCACCTCCCCGGCAGGAATACTATACAAGCCGAGACCAAACTGGGGAATCTGAACCCCATTATTCAATGTTACGTATTCCATATCCTATAGCGTATTAAAGTTTCACGCCGCAAAGGTACGACGAAAAAGGCAATCCGCCGTTACACGAATTGCCTCCAAACTTTCATATTTTGCAGAAGATTGCGTTGGAGGTTCAAGCGCCCTCCAAAATGAGCCTTTAGTGAGTGGCCTTCAGATACTGCAAGTCGCCATACCAATAACTGGCGGTGCAACCGCCATCAATCAGAAAGTCAGCACCGCTGATGAAACGGCCACGGGAGGACATCAGGAACTCTGCCATATCACCCACTTCATCGGGCGTTCCGGCACGACGGGCTGGCATTCCCTCTATCATCTTCAGATAGCCGTCCTTGCGCGGGCCATGCAGTTCGTCGTTGGCCAGTGGTGTGATGATGATACCTGGTGAGATTGAGTTAATGGTAGCACCACGACGCCCCCAGCGGGTAGCCTCGAACATCACGCGGAGCACATTGCACCGCTTCGAATACTGATAGGCTTTCAGCGTGTCGTCGATGGCTTTCAAGAACGGAAGTTCCAACAGTTCATTCGTCGGAGTCATGGCCAGCGCATCATTCTGTTCCTGAGGCAGTGCTGGCAGACGATGGCCGCTCTGCGAGGAGATAATCACACCAGAACCTCCCTCGGCAATCACCTTGCCGAACTCCTCCAACAATACGCTTGTGCCATAAAGGTCAACACGCAGGATTTCTTCTACGGGAGCCTGTGAAGGTGACACGCCTGCGGCATTCACCAAGTTAGTCACTTCACCTTTGTTGGTGGCAAACTCCACCAACTTCAGGATGTTCTCTTTTGAACCAAGGTCGCATTGGATAGTTGAGCACTCAAATCCTGCATCTTCCAATGTCCTTGCTGCTCGCTGAGCATTCTCTATGGAGTAGTCTGCCAGCACAATGTGCTTACCAGCCGACACACGACGGATAATAGCCTGTCCGATACTGCCAGCACCTACTAATACTGATACTTGTTTCATTGTTGTTTGATTATCATTTCAGTGCATTATAGGTAGCATCATCTACAGGCTCGCACCACTCGTTACCGGCTCCTTCCTGAACATCCTTATGATAGGTCAGGTG
>DDPY01000043.1:4674-5795 GCA_002342415.1 Prevotella sp. UBA2456
ACTTGTACCTGCTTGTGGTGAATATGCCAGTTATTGCGGCAGCAAGGCTCGAAGGTGACGTTCATCACACCACCACCGACATCTGCCAGATAGCTCTGACCAATGAAATACGTTCCGTAAGGATTAGGCTCGCCCTTGGGCCACTTGGTGTTCAGGGTGTAACCTTCGTTGCAGAGCCAAGTGCAGAGCTCATCGACCTGTTGCTTTGAGTTGCCCATATTCACGGCGCCCTGCTTGTGGGCGGCCAACTGTGGAGCAACGCCTTCCAAACCACTCAAGGCTGCTACAGTAACGATCTCGCGATCGGCAGCAGAGAGCTGGTCGCCAGCGAAGATGTCACCAAAGAGGTGTGACTTCAAATAGTAGTCGTCCTGCGGACAGAACTCATAGTTAAAGGGCTTTCCTGAGAGTTGTGTCTGGTTCTTCACGCCCAGTTCGTAAGCCTTCTTAGCATCATCCCACTCTGCAGGACGCTTCCAAGGCTTGCCTTCTTGCCATTCCGGCTGCTTGTTNNGTTCTCCAACACCTTGCTCAGCACGCCAAGTGCATTCAGCGAACGTGGAAAGCCGGTATAGGCATAGAGTTGCGAGAAGGCCTCCTTCAGTTCGTTGATGGTTACGCCCTTGTTGAGAGCCATACGCACGGTAGGCTCCAAACGATTCATATCACCCTGTGCCATGAGACAGGCACATGCTGCCAATCCCTTTTGACGCTCTGTCAACGTCTGTGCATCTGCTGTTGCCATCATCAATAATGCTACAAATAAATAGACGATTCGTTTCATATTACATGCTCTCCTTAAGAATCTCTGTCACGTCTGACTTCGTCAGATTCAGATAACCGGCGGGATAGCAGATGGTGCCCTCGGTGATGCCGGGAATCATATCTTCAGTGGCACCCAGTTGAGTGATGGTCAAGGGCAGACCTATCTCTTGCATCCAGGCTTTCAGGGCCTGCAGACCAGCTTCGGCTATCTGTTCGTCGGTCATTCCGTTGCTCTGGATATTCCACACGTTCTTGGCGAAGCGCACAAACTTAGACAGACCGTTCTGCATGGCGCGGCGATAGTAGGCCATTGAGACAGATGCCAGCGCATAGCCGTGTGGGGCATGTGTCCAAGC
>DDPY01000043.1:5892-7017 GCA_002342415.1 Prevotella sp. UBA2456
TTTACAGCGATGCGGCTGCTGTGGATGACAGAACGCATCAGTCCTTCAGAGAGGTAGTCGCTGGTGTTGTCATCGAAGTCCGAGAAGTACTGCTCCATGATGTGGTTCATGATGTCGTAGATACCCGCCTTCATCTGGTTCTCGGGTACGGTCATCGTGAACTTCGGATTGAGGATAGAGAACTTAGGCATCAGACGACTGTCGAACACATGCCCCACCTTGAAAGTATGCTCTGCATCTGTAATCACAGTGCCGGCGTTCATCTCAGAGCCTGTGCCAGCCATCGTCAGGATACAGCCCACAGGCAGCAGTCTCTGGTCCTTAGCGGGATTTTCCTGCTTCAGCCAGAACTTGTCCCAGTAGTCGCCTTCATAATAGACAGATGCAGCCACGGCCTTCGAGTAGTCGCAAACGCTGCCGCCGCCAAGGGCAAGGATCAAGTCTACCTCGTTCTCGCGGGCAATCTTGACGCCCTCATGCAGTTTCTCTAAGGTGGGATTGGTCATCACGCCAGGGTTCTCAACGATGGTCTTGCCTGCCTCTTTGAGGATAGCCACCACCTGGTCGTAGATGCCGTTACGCTTTACACTGCCACTGCCGTAGTTGAGCAGCACCACTGGGCCGTAGCCCTTCAGTTCGTCCTTGAGGAAGTTCAAAGACTCATCACCAAAATACAGTTTGGTTGGGTTGTAATAAGAAAAGTTTCCAAGCATAGTTGTATTTTTTATTATCCGTAATTCTCAATAAGATACTTCACAAACTGCGGGTCACCGAAATTTCTGGTGCCTGCATCGTGCTGGTTCATCTTAGCAATCTGAGCCATATCATCGTCACTCAGCGAGAAGTCAAAGATGTCGATGTTCTGCGCCATACGTTCCTTATGGCTCGACTTAGGAATAGCCACGATGCCACGCTGGGTGAGCCAACGGAGAGCGACCTGAGCGGCAGTCTTATTATACTTGGCACCGATAGTAGTCAGCAGTTCGTTCTTCACAATACCGTCTGTTCCTTGTCCACCGAGTGGATACCAAGCCATCATCTTGGTGCCAAACTCGCCAAGAATCGGCTCAATTCCAGTCTGCTGAGAAAGCGTGTTGCACTCCAGCTGGTTCACCATCGGCTTCA
>DDPY01000043.1:7203-7573 GCA_002342415.1 Prevotella sp. UBA2456
GCATTGCCAACGCCCTCCTCATTCTGGTAGGCCTGTGCCGTATCAATCAGGCGATAGCCTACACTTAATGCATCACTCACGCAACGCTCACACTCTTCAGGGCTTACAAGAAACACACCGTAGCCCAATGTCGGCATCTGAACACCATTGTATAGTTTTATGTATTCCATATTATTCGTCGTTAATATCCTAAACCATTCAACCACTTCTCGACCTTTTTCTTTTCCGTACGCACCTCGTGACCGTAGATGCTGAAGCCCTTGGTGACATTTGCACCAGGGAATGCATCCTTCACATCCTCTACACAGTTGGCCAATCCAGAACCTTCATGAGTGGTGAAAGGAATGACGGTCTTACCCTTCAGGTCGTT
>DDPY01000043.1:7589-9132 GCA_002342415.1 Prevotella sp. UBA2456
ACTTGCGGATAGGTGCCCCACCTTTGAGCATCCCCGTCAAACGGGGAAGCGGCGTAAGCCAAAGGGGCAAACATCAATTGTAAGGTTGTCTTTCTCAAATATCCCTGGCTTACGCCAGCCCCTTAGTAAGGGGCTTCAAACGTATTGCCCACCTCAATGTTTCCTACTGCATAGTTGTCTCCCGCATGTGAGAAGAACACTACTAATGCCTTTCCGTCCTTTGCCATAACTTTCTCCTGTTTTGCGCCGCCGCTGCATGCTGTGGAAATCAGCAATGCTATGGCGGCTGTGATAATACTCTTGATATTCATTTTAAATATACTTTTGAATTTGGGTGCAAAGTTACGACGATTTTCTGATACTTTTGTTTCACAAATTACTTCACAATTTTCACTTTTTACCCAAATCGTTCTTTTATATATAAAATAATGTGTAATTTTGCGCAGTAAAACTGCGCGAACTTGCTCATGCTCGGCAAAAAGCAAGCTTTCTGCGCTCGCTTAATCGCAATTTTGTCAGTCATGAAGGCAGATTTTCAATTTTCCACAGACTTTTATGGGATGCATTCCCATGAGTTGAGCCACACCTGCATGCACTTGCTTTGCTTGGCAGGTGAGGCAAGTTTTGTGTTCAACGAGCGATGCTACCATATCGTGAAGAACAACCTGGTGGTGATACCGATGCCTGATCGTGTCTGCAACCTTGCGGCACATGATGACTTGCAGGTGGAGTGGTTTGCTGCCGATTACAAGTTCCTGCAAAACCTGTTGCCATCGAACAACTACAGCATCGGTGGCAGTATCTCGCTGAACCAAGACCCCGTCATCAACCTCTCAGATGAACAAGCACAGCATCTGCTGGAGGATTTTCATCGTCTTCGTGACCGCATGGACGACAGCCATTTGCAGTTCTATCGCGAACTGATGGGCAGTCTCTGCCTGACAATGATGTACGACATCTTCGAGGCCCATGCCCAGCGTGATGCCACAGATACCCATACTGACCGCACAGCCTATATCGTAAAACAACTGATGGCTCTGCTTGCTACTGGCATCAGTCGAACAGAGCGTGATGTGAGTTACTATGCCGAGCGACTGAACGTGTCTCCCAAATACCTTTCTGCTACCATCAAACGCATGACAGGACACAGCGTCACCTCATACATCGACCGCCATACCATACCTATATNNTATTAAAAGACTATCTGAATGACGAACGACTATCGCTTACCCAGATAGCTGAAATTATGAATTTCACTACGCTTTCGTACTTCAGTCGCTATTGTACCAAGCACCTCGGCCAGTCGCCCAGCGAATACCGTCTGAGTCTTCAACCGAAATAAAGTGAAATCTAATTGGCCTCCAGATTCTCCAGATACTTCTGGGGGGTGATGCCCTCGATTCTTTTGAAGGTGCGCTGCAGGACGGTGCGGTCGGTGAAGCCGCAGTGCTGTGCTACGGCATCGTTGCTCCAGTCGGGATGGGCGACGATGGTGCGCTTGGCCTCTTCCACGCGCAGCTGGGCTATCCACTCGGTGTATTTC
>DDPY01000042.1 GCA_002342415.1 Prevotella sp. UBA2456
TGATTCCCGAGAACGGCAATATCACGACGCGATTCTACGGCGAGGGCTGGGTGACCGAGCGCACCTACGACCTGCGTGCCGTGGTGTTCTGCCGCAACGGCAGTGACTTCCTGACCACACCGTCGAAGATTATCAGCGGTATCAAGGATACGCGCCGCCCGCAGCTGTTCGGCACGCCCGAACCGAAGAGCGGAATCATCACCGCCGGCGACAATATCATCTTCAACTTCTCGGAAGACATCGAAAACAACAATCTGAGTGCCATCACCAACTTCGAGGTGAAGGGTGAGGTGAACAACAACAGCCTCTCAGAGATGGTGAGCGTACAGTTTGACGGCAAGGGCAGCATCGAGACGGAGGCAAGGCGCAACTTCAGCGGTAAGAACCTGACCATCGACCTGATGGTGAAGCCCAACGAGACGGGCCGTGACATGCCGCTGTTCTCGCACGGCACCAACGGCCAGAAGCTGCAGCTGTGGCTGACGAAGGACTACAAGCTGAAGGGCGTGGTGAACGACCAGACGTTCGTCTCTGACTCTACGATTTCGAAGACCGGCTTCAAGCAGGTGGCCATGGTGCTGAACCAGACCGACAGCACGGTGACCTTCTTCAAAGGCGGTGTGCAGGCTGGCAAACCGCACAAGCTGACCGCCCTCTATACCGGAACGGGCCCGCTCATCTACGGACGCACCAACGAACTGGACCGCAAGGCCAGCCAGTACTACGAGGGCCGCATGATGGAGGCTCGCCTGTGGTATAGTGCCATGGACGGCGGACTCATCGGTACGACCTATGGCAACCAGCGGCTGACGGGCTACGAGAAGGACCTCGTAGACTACTACCCGATGTCCGAGGGTTCGGGTCCATACGTATTAGACTATACCCAGGGTGCCAATGCCAAGATGATAGAGACCAGCTGGGCCATCCCCCGCGGTATCTCGCTGAAACTGGCGAAGGAAGACAAGGGTATGCTCCTGGACAAGAATGCGCTGAACCGGACCAGCGATCATGACTACACGCTGATGTTCTGGTTCAAGACCGATGCCGAGGGCCGCGGTACGCTGCTCTCCAACGGTCGCGGACTGAAGGGGGACAACGGTGCCGATAACCAGTTCCATATCGGATTCGAAGGCGACAAGCTGATGTATCGCTCGAATGGCTTCAGCATCGAGGTGCCTGGCAACTGGAGTGACAACAACTGGCACAACTTCGCCATGACGGTGAACCGCGGACGCAACGTGGCCAACATCTATGTGGACAAGGAGCTGCGCACGACCTTCGGTGTGGACAGCCTCGGCGGCATCAGCGGCGGCTATCCGCTCATCGGTGCAACCCGCTACGACGTGCTGAAAGAGAATGGCGAGGTGGAGACTGTCGACGGTACGGATGCCATGGCAGGTAATGTGGACGAACTGATGTTCTTTGCCCAGGCACTGCCGCAACGGCTCATCCAGTCCTATACGTCGAAGAGTCCCAAGGGCGACGAGGCCGGTCTGCTGACCTACCTGGGCTTCGACCGTATAGAGCGCCAGAAGGACAACGACCTCGAAGTGGTGCCCTACGCCTATAGCAAGAAGCTCTATCTGGACGACAAGGGCAATCCCCGCTATCAGCTCGACCCGCTGACCAAGGAGCCCACCGACACGCTGGTACGCGACTACGTATTCGTAGCCCCGATGGATGAGGTCCTGAAGCATTTCGACAAGACGCAGGCAGCCCCCGTCGTTCCTGACGAGGAGGTGAAGAACCTGAAGTTCTCGTTCATCGGCAAGGGCAATCAGGTGCTGGTAGACCTCGACGAGCCTGCCGCCAGGCTGAATCACCGCAACATCTACGTGACGCTGCGTGACATCGAGGACAAGAACGGCAACACGATGGCTTCGCCACAGACGGCCTGCTACTACGTGAACAACAGCAGCCTGCAGTGGATGGTGAACCGAGTAGATTACACTATCAAGTATGGTGCCGGTGAAGTGATAGAACTGCCGTTCTATAACTATGGTGCCGTGAACCATAACTACACGATAGAGAACTGTCCGAAGTGGTTCACCCTGAACAAGTACAGCGACAAGCTGGCTCCGCAGAGCCTGGATGGCATCGTAGGTACCGTCAGCAAGGACCTCAACATCGGTACGTACAACGAGATTATCTATCTGGTTGACGAGGAAGGCATCATCGAGCCGCTGTTCCTGAACCTGACGGTGGAGGGCGAGAAGCCCGACTGGGCCAACAGCATCAACAACGACCTGCTGCAGAACTCGATGAGCATCAGCGGTCAGGTGTATCTGTATGGCGAGCTGGACACCGACTCACGCGACATCGTGGGTGTCTTCGACAACGAGAACGTCTGCCACGGCTATGCCAACATCACCCACAATGAGGAGAAGGGCGAGACAGCCCTCTACCTGACGGTCTACGACAAGAAGCCCAGCGGCACGAAGCTGAACTTCCGCCTGTGGCAGTACAATACCGGCCTCGAGCTGGTGCTGACCCCGAACACACAGGACAAGAGCATTACGTTCGAGAAGTCGGCCGTCTTAGGCACCGACCAGCCCGTACGCTTCGACGGTGGCAAGGACTTTGTACAAACCTTCGACCTGGCGACTGGCTGGAACTGGGTATCGTTCAACGTCAAGAGCCAAAACCAGATTGACATGAACACCCTGCTCAGCAGCATGACATGGATGGAGGGCGACATGGTGACCGACCTGACCAGCGACACGACGCTGGTGTTCAAGAACAACCAGTGGATGGCCTCGGGCAACCCGGCGAACATGCTGATCTCGCCGAAGAAGTCGTATGCCTTCAAGGTGCAGAAGAACGGTAAGTTCCTGCTTGGCGGCACTGCCATCAAGGAAAAGGACGACCGCACCATCACGGTGCATCCGGGCTGGAACGGCATCGGCTATACCCCGATGACGAACCTGACCGTAGAGACCGCCCTGAGCGACTACTACGACCAGGCAGAGGAGGGTGACGTCATCAAGAGCCACACTGAGTTTGCCTACTTCACCAAGTCGGGCAATACCGGCCACTGGCGCGGCAGCCTGCAGACACTGAAGCCCGGCGAGGGATACATGATGCTGCGCAAGGGTAGTGCCGACGCTACGTTCACCTATCCGTTCTTCGAGCAGACCAACCACTTCAGCGGGGCCGCCGCCGTGCCTATGCGCACAGCCTTGATGGCTCCGAGCACGATGAACATCAGTGCGGTAGTGGAAGGCTTCGACGTGGAAGAGGGCGACCGACTGGTGGCCTACTGCGACGGTGAAGTGGTGGGCACGGCCGACCTCGTCACCCTCGACGACGGCGGCACCATGACACGCTCGAGCCTACCTGCCACCGGATTCTTCCTGAGCATTGCCGGCGACAGCCAGAAGCCTATCTGGTTTGCCATCGAGCGCGAGGGCGAGACCGTTGCCTCTACCAGGGAGATCATGACCTTCCAGAAGAATGCTGTCCTCGGCAGCCCGAAGGCTCCCACAGCCATCCGATTCATACAAGGTGAATACGAGGATGGCGAGTGGTACACCGTAGCCGGTGTGAAGCTGCAACAGAAGCCGACCCAGCAGGGTGTGTACATCTATAATGGAAGAAAGGTCGTGGTTAAATAAATCATCGAGATATCGTCAATAAAAAAGGAAAGAACAATGAAGAAAATAAAGTTAATGTCTCTGCTGTTAGCAAGCCTCCTCATCGGGGCTTGCGGCAGCGACGACAGCGACGGCGGCCCCGCCGTCATCGAGACGGAACTCAAACAGACTCCCCAGTGGCAAATCAACTGGAGCAACAACCAGGAACGCCCGAACTGGACGGAACCGAACGCTACAGCCTACGAGAACTGGACGTTCCTGATGATTCAGATTGAGCCGACGCTGCAGCCCTACGTCAGCGACGGTGACCAGATGGCGCTCTTCATCAACGACGAGCTGCGCGGACTGGCCAAGCCCGCCGTCGACCTGACGGGAGCACTCAGCACCCCGCGTAGCTTCGTGATGAAAGCCTACGGCAACGAGACGGTCTCGGAGCGGGTGAACATCAAACTGAGCTACTACTGCCAGAAGCTGAAGCATATCTTCACGCTGTCGGACGACATCAAGTTTGACTCGGAAGAGATGACGGGCCTCGACGAAGACTTCATCCCCCCGTTTACGGAGGGTGCAACCAAGTACACCGTCAAGAAGGATGTGGACGTGGAGAGCATTCTGAGGAGAGCCGGCATCACCCCCGCCGCAGGCAACCTGATCGGAGCCTTTGCCGGCGAGGAGTGCCGAGGCGTGGCGACGGTATCGAGCTCGGGCAGCGCGTCGGTGTTCATCTTAGGCCGCTCGGCCGGAGAGCAGATTACGCTGAGATACTACGATGTGGTGAACAAGCGGCTCTACTCTATTGCTAATGCATTGACGCTGTAATGATTACACTCAGGGCACTCTCGCAAGACAATCCAGACATACTACTGGTCAAGGAGCTTTATATCCAGGCGTTCCCCCTAAGGGAGCGCTTGGATTTACGCTCATTGTTCGAGGTGATGCCGGCAACGCTGTGGGGCATCTATACGGACAGGGAGACCCGGCGGTTTGCGGGGTTCTTCATTGTCATCGAGGACCAGAAGCTGGTGTTCCTGCACTACTTCGCCACCAACCCCGAGGTGTACACTGCCGACCTGCGGCAGCAGGCCCTACAGGCCCTAAGGAAGAGGTATCGCGAACGTCCGCTGATGGTGGTCTACGAGCGTATTGGCCAGGAGAGCGACGATGGCGCACAACGCCAGCGCCGACGGACTTTCTACCTGCACAACGGATTCCACGACTGTCCGTGGTATGCGCTGTACGGGGACACGCAATATGGCATGGCCAGCACGACAGAGAGCGTGAACGATACCGTGATGGAACACCTGCTACACCTATACCAGTCGTTTAAGACGAACTTCTATACGCATAGCAACTAATCAACTACGAATTTCGCGAATTATACGAATTTAATTCGCGAAATTTGTGCAATTCGTAGTAAAAAACAAAATTTTCCTTTGTAGTCCGCTTTTTATTTCGTACATTTGCAGACAAATTATGTACGGACAAGGTATAAGGGAAGATTTTATCTATCTGATACTTTACGGGGCTGCGACGGCAACGAGCTTGTTAGCGTGCTTCTATCTGCTGTTCCGCCGCACCAATACCATTGCCCCTAAAGTCACCCCGCCCATCCGCCTGCGCCGATGGACGGCAGCCTTCATGGCTGCCTGTGCCTTGAGCCACTTCTGGTATCTGCCGCTCCTTTACATCCGCTCGGCCGAGAATCTCATGACCGCTTATTTTATAGGCGCATTGCTCGACGTCCTGACGGTGTTTCCGCTGGCCAGCGCCATCATGTTCATCATGCTGCAAGACCGCCGGCGACCGCTGTGGCCCATCGCCGTGGCAATGGCTCCACTGGTAGTTGTAGTAATCGTGTGTATCGCCACCCGCAGCGACGCCATTCTACCGCCGGCATACGCCTATTTCCTGTTGTTATGCATAGTCCTGGTCCTCTATATGACACGTGCAGTAAGACAGTACGGACGCTGGCTGCGCGACAACTATGCTGATCTGGAGCATAAGGAGGTATGGCAGAGCATGATAGTGCTGACGGTCATTTTAGCGGGATTCAGCTTATATCTGTTTGAATTTGAGGGAGCCTTCTACCGGCATGCCGTGCAGACAAGCGTTATCATTGTGGCCTGCTTCCTCGTATGGCGCGTGGAAACGCTCAGCGACCTGAGTGCGCACAAGATGCCTGCCGAGGAAGCGCTGCCCCTGCCAGATGCCGAGGACACTCCGCTGTCCTGCCATGAAGGAGTTCCGCTTTCCGATGCTGACGAGACATCAGCAGACAGCATGAAGGTCACACTGCCGCAAGACCTCACCACCCTACTGCAAAAGCACTGCATAGACACCCAGCTCTACCTGCAGCACGACCTGACCATCCAACAACTCGCCAAGACCATCGGCACCAACCGCTTCTACCTCAGCCAGTATTTCTCGCAGCAGGGCATCACCTACAACGACTATATCAACGGCCTGCGCATCGACCATTTCGTCGCTCACTACCACGAGATTGCTTCATCGCACCACTCTTTCACCGTCAAACAGCTGGCCATAGACAGCGGCTACCGCAACTACACCACCTTCAGCACTGCCTTCAAGCGCCGCATGGGAACGAATGTGACGGCCTGGATGCAGGAGCCAGAGGCCGTTGAGTTATAAAATCAGCAAAAACAGCACCAAAAATAGCAAAAACTAAACGAAAGCCCACAAAAATGATGATAATGTGATAGTTTTTTTCTATCTTTGCAACAAAATTTACTAACCAAAAATAAAAACAATGGAAAAAACTATCGACATGCGTTTTATGAAAAAAATGCTGACGCTCATTATTGCAATGGGTGCCATTTTCGGAATGGGTCTGCTTGGCAGTTGCCAAAGTAACAACAGTGCCGACCTCGTGGTCTATGGCAAAATCTTCACTGCCGACAGCAGCAAGATTGTAGAAGCCTTTGCCGTGAAGGACGGCAAATATATCTATGTGGGCGACAAGGCGGGAGCCGAGCAGTATATCGTGAATGGCAAGACGGAGGTGATTGATTACACCGGCAAGGGACTGGTGATGCCTGGCTGCGGTAATGGTCATGCCCATTATTCCTCCGGCTTTGCCGTCCAGACCATCGGTACGTTTGTCGGTCCAGAGGACGGTCCGGAGAAATTCCTTACGGAAATACTTCCTGCTGCAGTCAAGAAGGCTAGGGACTCAGGTGCCAAGGCTATCTTTGGCTTCGGCTGGCAATACGAGCTGTTCGAGAAAAACATGCCTACCCGCCAGCAAATGGATGCCATCTGCAGTGATATCCCCATCTACTTTGCCGACGAGGAAGCCCACAAGGGACTGGCAAACAGCATCCTGTTGGTGCAGGCCGGTATTATGAAGGAAGACGGCACTCCGCTGAAGAGGGATATCCAGGGAAGCGAGATAGTGATAGGCACCGATGGCACACCTACCGGTCTCCTGAAAGAACAGGCGGGTTCCTACACACGTTCTTTCCTGGACAATGAGAGCCTCTTTTCTGTGGACATCGCAAAGGCTAATATGGCCAATATCGAGCAGCAACTCTTGTCAGAGGGCTACACGATGTATATTGACGGCTGGTCTTCCTATTTCTTCAACACCAGTTTCTACCAGGCTGCCCAGCAGATGGACAAGGCCGGTGACATGCACTTCGTACTGGGCTTGGCTTACGAGATTGACAGCTGGATGGACATAGAAGCGGTTATGAAAAAGGCTGCCGACGTCAAGAAATATGCTTCCACCCGTGTAAAGCCCAACTGGATTAAGCTCTTCATAGACGGCACGGTGGAAACGGGTACGGGATTCGTGGATCCAATCTATCCCGACGGACATCAAGGCAGTGCCAACTGGACGGAAGAGAAACTGACCGAGATGACGCGCATAGCCAACGAAAACGGGGTGACCATGCACATTCACGTCATGGGAAACAAGGGTGTCACCCGCGTGGTCAACGCATACGTCAACGGTGGACAGGACGAGATGCGCAATACGCTGGTGCATGTGCGTAACGTCAACGATGAGGACTATCCGCGCATGGCAGCGCATAACATCTATGTCACCTCGGGTGTGTCATGGCATCATTTTCCAACAGGTGCACCTGAGTATTTGAAGAACATAGTTCCTGCCGGCATGGAGGACAAGTCTTATCCCTTCAAGTCGTTCTTCGACTACAATATCCCAGTGAGCATCAGCTCCGACTTTCCCGCTTTGGGCGGCAGTCCTGACGACCCCTTCGGCATCATGGAGATTGCCGTGACGGGTGTGCTCTGGTCTGAGAACGGCACCCCATGGTGCCCAGAGGAACTCGTCACCCGCGAGCAGGCCCTCACCGCTATGACCATCAACTGCGCCAAGCAGATGTTCCTGGAGAACGAGCGCGGCAGTGTCAGTGTAGGCAAGTATGCCGACTTCCTGCTGGTGACGAAGGATGTGCTGACGTGCCCGGTGACGGAGATTCACGAGGCCAAGCCCGCCGCCACCTACTTTGAGGGAAAGAAGGTTTTTCCATTGAACGTTGAACATTGAACATTGAGCATTGTCCCACGAGCTTTGCTCGTGTTGACCTACAGGTCAAAGAACTCTCAACTGTCAACTGTCAACTGTCAACTCTCAACTTATTGAACAATGAATAAGAAAAAGCTATGGATGCTTGCCGCTATCCTGACTTGCAGTGCGGCAACAGTCATGACGGCCTGCAAAGGCGGCAAACAGCCGGCAGACGAAGCAAACGACGAGGCTGCTAAGAACAGAGAGATCATCCGGTCATGGTACGGCGAGAACAAGGCCATTACCGACGGAAACTATGACCAGTCGCTGGCTGCGAAATGTGTCAACGGAACCTTCGTCGGCAAGCTGACGGACAGCACCATTGTCTTTAAAGGCATCCCGTATGTGGGGCGGCAGCCGGTAGGCGAACTCCGCTGGAAGGAGCCTGTGGACGTGACACCCTGTGACAGTGTCTATGAGGCTTATTACTATGCCAAATCAGCCATGCAGCCACTGGAGGAGATATCGGGCGACTACTATCAGGGAGAGAACTGCCTGTGCCTGAATGTGTGGCGGTCGGTCAAGAAGTCCGCAGAGAAGAAATCCGTCATCGTCTGGATTCATGGCGGTGGCTACGCATACGGCGGACCCATCGACCCGCTCTACGACTTCCATGACTTCGTAGAGGAGAACCCTGACGTCATCCTCGTCAGTGCTGCCTACAGGCTTGGCGTGCTCGGCTATCTGCATCTGTCGCACCTGCCCGACGGCAAGGACTACGCCACCGCACAGAACTTAGGACTGAAGGACCAGCTGCAGGCACTGAAGTGGGTGCATGAGAATATCGCAGCCTTTGGCGGCGATCCCGACAACGTGACGCTCATAGGAGAGTCGGCCGGTGGCGGCAGCGTGACGAACCTCTCGCTGGTCAAGGGCTCGCATCAGTACTTCAACAAAGTCATCGCCCTGAGCGGCACCCCAGGCTTGTCGATACCCACAGAAGCGGCCATTGCCTGTACCAACGAGCTGATGAAGGCCCTGGACTGCAAGACCGTTGCCGACCTGCAGAAGATAGATGCCGAGAAGCTCGTAAGCACGGCAACGGAACTGCTCCCCCTGCGCCTCGCTCCGGAAAGAGACGGCATCGTCCTGCCTCAGGACCCGTGGAAGGCTATTGCCGACGGTGCGGTGAAGGACATCACTTTCCTGCAAGGTTGCAACAAGGACGAGATGAACTTCTTCCTGGTAGGCATGGGTGGTCCGGAACCCTTCATCGAGTGGGCTGCCGACCGCAAGGCGATGAAACTCGCCCCGCTGACGGATGAGGAGAAGGCCCTGGTAGAGAGCTTCTGTAAGGATGTGAAGGGCGAGAGCTACGAACCCTACTGCAAACTGTTCAGCCAGCTGATGTTCAACGCTCCCTGTATCCGCCTGTCGGAGGAGCAGGCCAAGGCCGGCGGCAAGTGCTTCACCTACTACTTCACCGTAGAGTCGTCGATACCGCTGATGAAGAGTGCGCACGGCATGATGCTCGCTCCCCTGTTCAAGCGGCCTGCGGAATACGGCGACACGGGACGCGAGTTTGACGCGACCTTCTCGAAGACCATGCGCAAGATGTGGGTGCAGTTTGCCAAGACCGGCAATCCGTCGCTCACCGCTGAAGCCTCTCCCGACGGCAAGGCCAAGCAGTGGCCGCTCTACGACGTGAAGGACAAGCAGGTGATGGTGCTCGACGAGTTCAACATCCATCCGGAGAAAGAATCGAACTTAGGAATCGTGGACTGGCAGAAGACCTACTTCCTGACCAACTACAGTAGCTTCTAAACTGCTGAGTTGGACTACGAATTGCACGAATTATACGAATTGAAATTTAAAGTGTTTGTTATGAAGAAGATGATGTTAACGCTCATCGTAGCGATGAGTGCTATTTTGGGAATGGGGCTGCTGAGCAGCTGCCAGAGTAAAAACAGCGCCGACCTGGTAGTGTACGGTAAAATCTTCACTGCAGACAGTAGCAAGATTGTAGAAGCCTTTGCCGTGAAGGACGGGAAGTATGTCTACGTGGGCGACAAGGCAGGAGCCGAAGCCTATATCGAAGAGGGCAAGACCGAAGTGATAGACTATAGCGGCAAGGGTATGGTGATGCCCGGCTGCGGCAATGGTCACGCCCACTATTCGCTGGGCTATGCCATCCAGACCGTAGGAACAGTCATGGACAGGGCAGACGGTGTGGATAAGTTCTTCAAGGAAATCATCCCCGCAGCCGTCAAGAAAGCCAAGGACAACGGCTCCAAGGTCATCTTTGGAAGCGGCTGGGATATGATGAAGTTCTCGAAGGACCTGAACTATCGCAAGCAACTGGATGCCATCTGCAGTGACATTCCCATCTACATTGCCGACGAGGAAGGCCACAAGGGACTGGCCAACACCATCCTGCTGAAGAAGGCCGGGCTCATCAAGGAAGACGGCACAGCAGGCAAGACCGAAGTGCGCGGCGGCGAGGTAGTGCTGGATAAAGACGGCATACCTACCGGATACGTAAAGGAACAGGCCGGCACCTATGTGCGCTCATTCCTGGACAACGAAGAGCTGTTCTCTGTGGATATCGCCAAGGGAAACATGGCCAAGATTCAGGAGCAGCTGCTGTCGGAGGGCTATACGATGTATCTCGACGGATACACGTCCTACTTCTTCAACGACAACTTCTACAAGGCCGCCCAGGAGATGGACCAGGCCGGCGACATGCACTTCGTGTTAGGCACGGCCTGGGAGCTGGACAGCTGGATGGACGTGGACAAGACGCTGGAAAAGGCTGCTGCCACGAAGAAATACGAGACTGCACACATCAGGACCAACTGGCTCAAGATGTTCATGGACGGTACGGTGGAAAGCGGCACGGGATTTATCGACCCGCTCTATCCTGACGGCAAGCAGGGCATTCCCAACTGGTCGGAAGAGGAGCTGACCGACATCACACGCAAGGCCAACGCCAAGGGCATCACCATGCACGTACACGTGATGGGCAACAAGGGCGTGACCCGCATTGTCAACGCCTACGTCAACGGCGGCAAGAAAGAGATGCGCAACACACTGGTACACGTCTACGGTGTCAGCGAGCCTGACTACCAGCGCATGGCCGACAACAACATCTATGTCACCTCGGGCATGCTGTGGCACCATGCCGACAATGACGTGCAGAAGGAGCTGATGCACATCCTTCCCGAAGGCATGAATGACAAGGGCTACCCGATGAAGTCGTTCTTCGACCACGGTGTCAACTTCTCGTCACACTCCGACTTCCCCGCCCTATGCGGCAGTCCCGACGACCCCTTCGGCATCATGGAGATTGTGGTCACGGGTATATATTATCCTGAGCAGGCCAAGCCCTGGTGGCCCGAAGAGCTGCTGACCCGCGAGCAGGCCCTCTACGCCCTGACCCTCGGTGTGGCCAAGCAGATGTTCCTGGAGAACGAGCGCGGCAGCATCAAGGCCGGCAAGTATGCTGACTTCCTGCTCGTCACCAAGGACGTGCTGACCTGCCCGGTGACGGAGATTCACGAGGCCAAGCCCGCCGCCACCTACTTCGAGGGAAAGAAGGTTTTTCCATTGAACTTTGAACATTGAAGATTGAACATTATTTCATTGAACATTGAAGATTGAGGATTGAACATTGAAAAGTTTCGAGTACTTGGACAAAAATTTGTTTATTTACGAGAAATTGTGTACCTTTGCACCCGTTTTAACATTAAATTGGAAATAACAATGAAGATTAAGAATTGGGTATGGTCAGTATCCCTCGTTTGCGGACTGGCAGCAAGTTTTTCACTATCCTCATGTAAGGAGGCTCGAGCACAGGAAGAAAGTTCCAATCAGAAGGTGGAGAGCACCGAACTGATCCGTACCTCGCAGAGCTGGGACGGCGTGGAGCTGCCCGACTATCTGCAGGGCCGTCCTGAGCTGGTGGCCGTGAAGTATGTTTTCCCCGCAGGAAAGAAACTGGGCTGGCACCACCATCCCGTGATGAACTACGGCATACTGGTGCAGGGCGAGCTGACCATCATCGGACAAGACGGCAAGGAGAAGACCGTGCATGAGGGCGAGCCCGTCGTAGAGATGGTGAACACCATTCACCACGGCGAGAATCGCGGCTCGAAGCCCGTCATCCTCTATATGTTCTATCTCTCGCAGAAGGATCTGCCCCTCGCCGTGCAGCATCCCGAGATACCTTTAGAGTAAGTCATAACAACAAACAGAAAAATGAAATCAAAACTATTAGCAGTGTTGGCGGCAGTATTCCTGTTGGGAATGACAGGCTGTTCCTCGACGGACGATTCGACCACTAAAGACAGCAAAGTCCTGGAACAAGAGCTCGCCGGTCTGTGGGTGAACGAGTATGAATGTGCCGACTTCACCGAGGCCGGAGTTCCCTTTAGCCGCGCCATGCTGGCCATAAAGACCAATCCCGACCACACGGGCTGCCTCTACTTAGGCGTGTTCGACGAGAACAGCGACGAACCGCTGGCCGTCTATGGCGGTCCTGAGGATGCCGGCTTCTCCTGGCAACTGCTCGACGACGGCAAGGTGCAGCTCACCGATCTCGCCACGAGCGCAAGCAAGACCATCAGCCGCGCCTCCAACGGCAGCTACGGCGAGGGCATGACCGATATTTCCAAGACAAACGTGACCTTCAACAACGGTAGCATCACGGTGAACAACGGCAATTTTACGGGTCAACTCGAGAAGGCCAATGCCGAGAAGGAAGCTGACATCCAAGGGAAGCTCTCCACCCTGTCGCCCGACCGCCAGCAGTTTGAGGCTGGGCTGTCGAAGATGCTGGCCGACGCGCAGAAGTATATCAAGACTGACCCGACGATGAGGGGTGTGAAACTGCTGACCGAATTCGTCGATCAGCTGAAGATCAAAGCCGTATGGCCACAGATTGGCAAGATTCTTGCCGGGATGTTTAACAGAACAGATTTGATGACACACTGGACCCTCGAAGGCGACGAGGGAGCAGAACCTCGCTTTGCACTGGCCAACTCCAATCTCGGGTACAAAGGTGAGAATACGTCCACTATGTTTAATGCCTCCACCGCCCTGAGCAACACTGAGCTGGTGTTCACCACAGGCAAAGATACGGCTGACTATGTGACCACGCATGACGGTGCATTCACCTTGAGCTGCAAGAATACGACATCGGGAGCCGTGACGAAGGTGAAAATGAAATTCAACGGAGCCAGCGACGGTGTCGGCATCTTCTTTTTTAGACTCTTAGGATTACCCATTGCCATCCAGTTCCCCCACATGATTGACCTGGAACTGCTACGCTCAGAGACGGGCAACGACGCAGATCTCGAGACGGTGATGACGGGACAGGTGGCGCTGGAGTCCATGGAGGGTAAGAGATTCATCTCGCTCAAAAAAAGCGAATGGAAGTTAACCCTCTTCACCGAAGCCAAGAAGGCCGACCGCTTTGAGATTCCTACCCTCACCCTGATTCATCATGCCGACCACAAAACGGAGACAGCAGCCGCCCTTGCCATCAACGACGTCACCATATCGGATACCAAGATATACAACTTCGCCAATCCCTATAGCGACGAGGAGATTGAGCAGTTGCGCGACCTGCGCGACATCGCACCGATATGGAAGGGCTGCTACACGCTGCTGAAGGCCTTCAACAGCCGTACCGACAAGATTGAGACGACCTTGATGGGCGACCTGCTGTTCTACATCGACGTGCTCGATGCAGGCCAGTGCCTCAGGGCTGCCGGCAACGCCCTGAAACTCCGCAAGCAGAAGCCTTCGAAGGAGACGATGGACCAGTGGACAGACCTGCTGAACAAGTCGTGCACCTTCACCGTGACGCAGAAGAGTACGGGTGTGAAGGCCGAGGGTAAGTTCATCACCGACGTCATCGACGGCGACAACATGCCATCCGTTGCCCTGCGCTTCAACGGCGAGAGCGACTTCCGTGTCCTCCATGACCGCATGAACGCCACCGACCGTCAGAACTACGAGAACATGCTGAGGAGCTACGACGAGCCCTTCGATGCCATCAATGCCCTGCTGAAAGCCTTCCAGGACAAAGGCGTAGAGATGAAGGAGTCCAACCCCTTTAAGTAACCGTTAAAAAATAAGTGATAAAACATATTACAAAAAATTTAAGATTATGAAAAAGTACATCAATGTATTATGCGTGCTGATACTGGCACTCATGTTGGGAGACCTGATTCTGGGATTCTTCTTCACCAGTAGTAAAAACATCGAATACATCAACCTCGACACGCTGTCGCTGGGCAGTCTGCTGGGCTTGCTCGCTTTGATCTTCGTGATTTTAGGTGCGGCAGTGATGACGTTCGTCTACTTCATCAGATTCATCCTGAACGTGAACCGCAACCAGATATTCACCCCGAAGAATGTCAGCCTGCTCCGCAAGTATGGCACATGCGCCATCCTGATTGGCGTAAGCATCACCATCTTCACCGTCGCCGTCGTCACTGAGAAATCGTTTGCCGACGCACTGATTGACGGCATCGATGCGCTGGTGGAGGGCTGCTTCGCCCTGCTGATGGCTGAGGTATTCAAAATCGGCATAGACCTGCAGGAAGGAAAGAACGCCGCATAACAAGGGGAAGTCTGCTTTCCCGACAAGTGGCAGAGGGCGTATGAATCAGTTCAAATTCAACAGACAGCTGACCCCCTGGGGTAAGGGATTCCTCACCAGCGTGCTGGGAACCACCGTATCCATTCTGCTGACGTTTGGAACATCGGCCTTGATCGACAACAAGATGAAGGCCGATGTCCAGCGGCAGACGGCTATGATGGTGATTCACGACATTGACGTCTGCGTCAAACAAATAGAGGAGATGGCCGATGACGAAGAGAAGAGAAATCAGGCCATCCAGTATGTCTTGGCACATCGGGACCAGATAGCGTCACTGCCTGAAGATACGCTTAGCCTGGCGATGCACATGCTCGCCGAATACTATGAGCGCCCTGCCATCTTCGATAATGCCAAGGAGAATATCTTCAAGAGCAGCCAGGAAATATGGGGCAACCTTGACAACATGGCCTTTATCGACAACATGGAGCGGTTCTATCGCGAAAGGAAGGAAGTGGAGAATATTCTGAAGACCGACCCCGTTTTCGTTCCGCCCATATCCCTTCTGGAATTTCACCAATTAAGGATCAACTCCACTGCCGAAGCCCACACACTTGACATGGCTTCCATACTAAAAGAAAAGCTGAAGGAACCCAGAGTGATATATTGTATCGACTTTTCTGCCAACCGTACAAGATTCTACCGCGAATATGCCCAACAATGGAGGGACATCAGCGACCGCAACAAGTTCATCATGAACATCAGCGACGAGGAGCTGGCCGAATATATCAAGAACAGCCAGCGCAGCGGCAGTTCTGTCGGTAAGAGCGAGATGACAGGCCAGTGGGAACGCCAGTCGAGTGGACATATCCATATTTACTATGAATTTCTTGAAACCGACTCTTTCCGCAAGAAGCTTGTGAATTATATGGCCTATCCTATATGGAACGGCGACATTGTCACCATAAACACCTATGGTGGAACATGGCGCATCAAGGACGACACCCTGTTTATGGTAAGCAATCCTCAGTCAGTAGAAGTGCAGGTAGACACGACGCATATTTCCTACAGGCCTGAGATGCGCGACTCCGTCAAGACCATCATTCGCGAATATTTGGATGTAAAGTACCTGAAGGAAGAAATTCAGAAATCCATTAAAAATAATATAAGGGACACGCTCCCCGTGACTACCAACAAGGCAAACGACAAGATTGAGGTCCGCTGGACCAGCAGCGGGGATGCAGTCACTACCAGCTATCTCAAACGCGTGAAGCAATAGAGCATCATCCCCGGCCTTGGCGATGCACACATGCACCTCGCCCACGCTGCGAAGAAATTCGGAACGTGCAGCTTTAGCAGTATTGTACCCAATCCCAAGACGGACACGCCGGAAGGTGTGGTCAGTATCCCTCGAAATGACATCGAAAAGATTCTTTGAGTGCAGAGGAAAACTTTTTTGAGTGCAAGGGAAAAATATTTCGAGTGCGGTCCAACATTTTTTTGAGTGCGGTGGAAAAAGTGTTAGGATGCGTTCCGGAAAATTTTAAAACACAGAGAGTTTTGTGTTTTAGGGTGTCAGGGTGTCAGAATGCCGATGTACAAAGGGCTGCACCCTGTTTTTATAGGGTGACAAGGGTGACAGGAGGGTGACAGGACGCGATGCTTGGTCAATAAGGGCAGGTTATTGAGCAATAAGGGCAGGTTATTGAGCAATAAGGTACGCTTATTGAGCAAAAAAACAGGCTTTTGAGGCTGAAATACAGGCCGATTTTGCCATTTTGCCACCATTTTGCCACGCGTAAATAATTGACTATCAGCGAGTGTTGCAAAATGACATCAGTTGCATCACTTTTAAAAACTTCATGTAGTAGGTAATGTTTCTCAGCAAGGGGAAATTTTACTTTCGAGAGTAAAAGGAGGAGTGAGAATCACGGGGAGATTCCTATGATTTCATCTGAAATAGTCAGAGAAGCGGACTCCATTTGGCGGAATATATAAAGAAAAAAGGAGAAAAGTAAGGACAAAGCGAACAGTTCTCGAAAAAAAGTTGTATATTTGCAGTGCTAAAGCAATAAAAACAAATCTACACAACAATGGTAAACAGATTTATTCTCAACGAAGTATCTTACTTCGGCCCCGGAGCCCGCAAGGAGTTGCCGGGAGTGGTGAAGCGCCTGGGATTCAAGAAGGCGCTGGTGGTGACAGACAAAGGGTTGATGCAGTTTGGCGTGGCCAAGATGGTGCTCGACGTAATGGACGAGGCCGGCATCAAGTATGACATCTTCGACGATGTGAAGCCCAACCCCACGGTGACGAATGTAAAGAACGGCATAGAAGCCTGCAAGAAAGCAGAAGCCGACTTTATCGTGGCCATCGGTGGCGGTTCGTCGATGGACACGGCCAAAGGCATCGGCATCGTGGTGAACAACCCCGAGTTCTCTGACATCGTATCGCTGGAGGGCGTGGCCGACACGAAGAAGAAGTCGCTGCCCATTATCGCCCTGCCCACTACGGCAGGCACTGCTGCCGAGACCACTATCAACTACGTCATCATTGACGAGTCGCGCCAGGCCAAGATGGTATGTGTCGACCCCAACGACATCCCCTGTGTAGCCATCATCGACGCAGAACTGATGTACTCGCTGCCGAAGGGCCTGACAGCAGCCACAGGCATGGATGCGATGACGCACGCCATTGAGGGACTTATCACCAAAGCCGCCTGGGAACTGTCGGACATGTTCGAAATAAAGGCCATCGAGATGATTCACAAGTATCTGCCTATCGCCGTGAGCGAGCCCACCAACCCCGTAGGGCGCGACGGTATGGCTGTGGCCCAGTATGTGGCCGGCATGGCCTTCTCGAACGTCGGCCTGGGCGTAGACCACGGTATGGCTCACCCCCTGAGTGCCTTGTTCGATGTACCCCATGGTGTGGCTTGTGCCATGCTGCTGCCCACGGTGATGCGCTTCAACATGCCCGTAGCCAAGGAGAAGTATGTAGACATCGCCAAGGCATGTGGCGTCTATCAGGCTGGCATGACCACCGACCAGGCTGCCGAAGCTGCCTGCAAGGCAATAGAAGACCTGAGTGCACTGGTGGGTACCAACAAGCACCTGACCGACCTGGGTATCACCGAGGCCGACATCCCGGCACTGGCCGAACAGGCTTTCAATGACGTCTGCACACCTGGCAATCCGCGCCCCGTCACGAAGCAGGACATCATAGATCTGTATCATCAGATATTGTGATGCGCACGAATCAAAAAAGAACTCTAATTTTGCGCTCTGACATACTCTGTCAGGGCGCAAAATCAGATTCTCTGACCTGAACTGCAAATCAAAGAATAGCGTAGATGAAGTTTTGAACCAAAAATTTGTCCAAGTCATTTTCTTTGTGTATCTTTGCAACCAATGACTATGGACAAGAAAAAACAGGATTGGAAAGTGCTGCGACTCGTCTGTACCGTCATACTCTCTGTACTGATGGTGCAGCAGGGCCGCGCCCAAGAGGAAGACAGCATCTCCTATTCTCTCAGCCTGCCAGAGACGGTGGTGCTGGCCGACGGCATGACCTTCGAGGAATACCTGCTGAAACAGGTGCTGTCCCACGCCAAGCCGCTGAAGAAGCGGGTGGAGACGCTCGACTATGCCGTGACCTGCCAGCTGGAGAAGGATATTGACCTGACGAAGTTCCCCCACCGGCGCACCATCACCTTTATCGCCCGTCTGGCCGGCTACGGCCCCATCGTGTCGGCTCTCAGAGAGCATAAGCACTTCGGCATCACGATGGCAGAAGACGTACACTTCAGAAAAGGGAAGATAACGACCTCGAACGTGCGGATGGTGGAGATGAAGCAGAAGCTGACGGAGAAGCAGATCGCGTCGTTTCTGAAGCACGACGGCATGATGAGTGCCAACGTGTACGACAAGTTCTACAAGAAGGTGCGCGAGAAGGTGAAGCAGTTGCAGAAGCTACGCAGGAAGAAAGAGGAGACGGGCATGAAGTACAGCGGCAGCTACACGTCGGGCGGCAGAACCATCTATGTGGTAAAGCTGGACAACATGCAGGTGGACATTGCCGACGGCTGTTGGCAGATATCGCGCATCCGCTATCAGGAGGGGCAGAACAATATGTACTATGAATTCAAGGAAGTGCGCCGCGACCTCTTCCTGCTCAGCCACGGCCGTGCCAAACTGTTCTTAGACAAAGAGAAATGGCCCAAGGGCTATCTCTCCATGAAAATGGAATATGCTTATAAATAATTAAAAGCCTTCAGCACTCCGCAGGTGGGACATCTGCGTACCATAGGTAGGTTTCTGGCTCCGAAGTTAGGACCTGAAAGTCTCAAAATATGCAAAAATAGTTTCAAAATATGCAAAATCTTCCATGAAAGGTGCTAATTTGATGGCTATTTGTGAAAAAATGCTTAACTTTGGCAGTCAAAAATAAATTAGGTGTCTTCCGAAGGATAAAAAATTTATAATTATGGTAACAGATTTATACATATTGATGATTACTGCTGCTGTAGTGAGTCTTGTGTTTAAGTTCTTAAAGCAGCCTGTAGTGTTGGGGTATATCGTTGCAGGCGTCCTGGTAGGCCCACATCTGTTTGGCAAGACCCTCGTGAATCCGGACAACGTGAAGCAATGGGGCGACATCGGCGTACTGTTTGTGTTGTTCTGCATCGGTCTGGAGTTCCGCTTAAAGAACCTCATCAGCAGCGGAAAAGTGGCAGCAATAGGTGCATTGACCATCATCGCGGGCATGATGCTCTTTGGCTATCTTGTGGGAGTGGATGCCAAATTTGACATGGTGAACTCCCTGTTCCTGGCGGGCATGCTTTGTATGTCGAGCACCACCATCGTGATGAAAGCCGTCGACGAGGCAGGTCTGAGCAAGGAGCGCTTCGTCAAGGGAGCGACCAGCATCCTGATTGTGGAAGATGTAGTGGCTGTGGTACTGATGGTATTGCTCTCCAGTATAGCCATCCGCCATCAGTTCGAGGGTGCCGAGCTGGCCAGCAAGGTTCTCGATCTGGCCATTACCCTCGCAGCATGGTTCGTCTGCGGCATACTGATCATCCCGACACTGATACGCAAGCTAAAAAAACATTTGAATGACGAGACGCTGATTATCCTCGCGTTGGGTCTGTGCTTGGGTATGGTGCTGACGGCAGAGGAAGCAGGCTTCAGCAGTGCACTCGGAGCCTTCGTGATGGGTTCTATCCTTGCCGAGACCGTGGAGTCGCATCGTATTGAAAAGCTGATGACACCGCTGAAGAATGTCTTTGCAGCTATCTTCTTCATCTCTGTGGGCATGCTGATCGACCCGTCGTCATTGGCAGAATACTGGATGAGCATCATCTATGTCAGCCTGGTCATTGTCATCGGAATGATTCTCTTCGGCACCTTGGGTTGCTGGTGGGGCGGGCAGACGTTGCGCGACTCCATGCTGACCAGCTTCTCATTCGTCCAGATTGGCGAATTCTCGTTCATCATCGCTGGGCTGGGTACCAGTCTGGGCGTTCTCAATCCTATCGTCTATCCTATCATCGTGGCATCCAGTGTGGTGACCACCTTCCTCACGCCATATATTATGAAGGCTGCTGTGCCCTGTTATACGTTCCTTTATAACCACGTTTCAGATTCCATGCGGGCTAAGATTGACAAGCGCGAGCAGGAAGTGGCAGAAGCAGAGACGGCTAAACCATCCGGTGACAAGGGCTCATTAGCAGACAAGGTGCGCCATGCCGTCCGTCATACCTTCATCACGAAACATCTCGTCAATCTGTTTATCAAGAATATGAGTGCCCATGATGAGGCTGAGAAATAGACAAAAACTACAATAAACATACAACTTAAAATAACTAAAAAATGAAGATTAGACACATTTTCACACTGATAGCTGTCGCCCTGTCGGTACAGGCCAGCGCCGACAACTATCAGGACATGGACCCTCTGACACTCGATGTACCAGAGATGAAGGCAGAACTGGTAGACCTGCCCGAGCAGCCTGCCAACAGATTTGAGCGCATGGCTCCGACAATGAGTGCGAAGATGGACTTCGACTTCTTCAAGTCGAAGACCAATCCTGGAGTCAAACCCTACAAATTCCTGGACGATATGACCTTCGTGGGCATCCCTCTGTTCGCTGCCGGTTGGGCGCTGAAGGGTGACAAGGCCATGTTCCGCGTGAATCAGAAGGCAGAAAAGGGTGGCAAGAAGAATACCCAGCTGCTGACCGACTTCAAAACAGGTATCGACGACTATACCCAGTTCTTCGGCCCCGCAATGGTGGTCGGTCTGAAGTTGGGCGGCTATGAGGGCCGTAGCGACTGGCCCCGCCTGCTGGCCAGCGCCGGTATGTCGTATGCCCTCATGGCGGGCTTCGTCAATGTCATCAAGAATACCGCCAAGGAGATGCGCCCCGACGGCTCCACAGCCAACTCATGGCCCTCGGGACATACCGCTACGGCCTTCGTGGGTGCCACGCTGCTGCACAAGGAGTACGGACTCACCCGCTCGCCCTGGTGGTCGGTGGCCGGCTACGGTGTCGCCACAGCAACAGGTGTGATGCGCGTGCTCAACAACCGCCACTGGATCAGCGATGTGATGTCGGGTGCCGGTCTGGGTATCCTGTCCACCGAGTTAGGCTATGCCATCGGTGACGTGCTGTTCAAGGGCAAGGGACTGCTGCGCAACGACCTTGAGATGACCAATGAGAATCCTTCATTCTTCGGCATTTCGATGGGTCTGGGCTTAGGCAGCAAGAACCTTGAATTCGAGGATCAGGGCAACTCCATCGGTATCAAGTTCCGCGCCGCTACGGTGGTCGATGCCGAGGGTGCCTACTTCTTCAACAAGTATATTGGTGTGGGTGGCCGCCTCAGAGTAAGAGCACAGTCGGTGAAGGACTTTGGCGACTTTGCCAAGTACGTGGCAGGCGAAGACTTTGATGCCTGGGGAAGCCTGCAGCCGCTCTATCAGTGGAAATACCCCGGCGACTACCAGGCTGGCACCTCAGAGGATATTGCCGATAGGAACGCAATGACCTTCCTGGACAAGGTAGGCTATCGCACAGAGTCGGAGAGCGCATGGAACGACAACGCTCCCGTCACCGACTGCTACGGCATCGTGAAGAGCGACCACATCACCGAGTTCACGGGCAGTGTGGGTGTCTACTTCAACCTGCCCCTCAGCAAGCATTTCTCGCTGGGTTCCAAGCTGCTCATCGGCCGCTCAATCACTCAGGACCTCGACATCGACGGACACGCAGAGGGTAACGTGAAGGACATCAGCTACACGATGACACTCGACAATGTGAACAAAGAGTCAAGCGGCGACCCCAGCGTATCTATCAACAACCTGCAGTATCCCAACAACACGGGTGAGAAATGGACCGACGACTGGGAGTACCTCACCATCAGTTCCAACTCGTCAACCTCGCTGGGCACGGGCATCTCGCTCACCTATCGCTATAAGTCGAACTTCTCGTGGCGTCTCTACTGCGACTACGACTACACCCGCAAGGACTACACCGCCACATACGACCCCTTCCACTTCATGCAGAAGGGTCTGACCACCGGTGCCGGATTCCTGATGGACTCCGCAGGCCAGTTTGCCGACGACCGCGGTCTGGGAGCCAGAGAGTACAGAACGCGCAAGAACATGAACTACTGGACGCTGGGACTCTCGTTCTTGGTGAATCTATAAGAAGTGAGAGGTAAGAGGCTCACCACTTACCTCTTTCCCCAAAAAAGATTATAATAAACCAAACAACAAATAACAGAATGAAAAATTTCAAATGGACTTTGATGCTCAGCATCGGACTGGCATCATGCTCGGTGGATATGCCCCAGCAAACGGACTCGTCATTTGAGACAATGACAATCAAGAAATCGGACATTGAGTTGCCTTATAAGTTCAGTGCCAGAATGAAAGGTCAGAACGACGTGACAGTGACACCGCAGGTAAGCGGACAGCTGATGAAGATCTGCGTAACCGAGGGTGAGCAGGTGAAGAAGGGGCAGACGCTCTTCATCATCGACTCGCGCAACGCACAGTTGGAGTTGGAGGCTGCCCAGGCCAATCTGCAGGCTGCCCTCGCTCAGGAGAACTCGGCCAAGTTAGAGTATGAGTCGAACAAGAACCTCTTCGACAAGAAAATCGTGAGCAGCTATATGCTGAACAACTCGGAGAACAGCTACAAGCAGGCCCAGGCAGCAGTAGCCCAGGCTCGCGCTGCCGTGAACCGCGCCAAGGTGAACCTCGGTTTCTGCACCATCACGGCTACGGTGTCGGGTGTCATCGGTGAGATTCCGGTGCGCGTCGGCGACCAGGTGTCGCCCATGACGCAGCTCACGATGCTCAGCGGCAACACGACGATGTATGCTGAATTCTCCGTGACGGAAGCCGTCATCGAGTCCATGGTAAAGGAGGGAGTGAAGGGTGATGACGTGGATGACTATATTGCCCAGCTGCCCCCAGTAACATTTGTCATGAAGAACGGCACGGAGTATCCACACAAGGGACGTGTCATCAGTATGTCGGGTGTGGTCAATGCCGAGACGGGATCGCTGACCAACAAGGTGTCGTTCCCCAACCCCGACGGCCACCTCTATTCGGGCATCCAGGGTACCATCGTCATATCATTTGCCGAGAAGAACGTGATTGTCGTTCCGCAGTATGCCGTAGTACGTCTGCAGGACAAGTCGCAGGTCTACAAGGTACAGGCCGACAGCACGGCAACGGCTGTCGAGGTGACGACAGCCGATACCGGCAACGGTAAGGACTTCATCGTGCTCAGCGGCCTGAGCGAGGGCGACCAGATTGTGACCACCGGTGCCAACAACGTGATGGAGGGCCAAAAGGTGCTGTTCCCCGGCGGAGTCAAGAAAGAAGAGAAAAGTGAGGAGTAATTTCGTGATAACGTAATATCGATATTTCGAAATATGAAGAATAATATCTTTATCAATAAATATGTGATGGCGTGTGCCATCTCGATTGTGATAGCACTGGTGGGTTACATCTCGATGAGTGTACTGCCAGTGGAGCAGTATCCGGATATTGCACCGCCTACGGTGAATATCACCACCAGCTATACCGGTGCTGACGAGAACACAGTGATGAAGTCGGTCATCCAGCCTCTGGAAGAGGCCATCAACGGTGTGAACGACATGACCTACATGACCTCTAAGGCATCGTCGAATGGTGAGGTGGAGATTAACGTCTACTTCAAGCAGGGCACCGACCCCGACATGGCAACGGTGAACGTGCAGAACCGCGTCACCCGCGCACAGGCCCTGCTGCCTGCCGATGTGACCAAGGTCGGCGTGAAGGTGGAGAAGCGCCAGAACAACATCCTGCGCATCTTCGCCGTAAGGAGTTCTGACGGCAAGTACGACGAAGACTTCGTGTCAAACTATATCGACATCAACATCAAACCGAAACTGATGCGTATCACCGGTGTGGGTAACGTTCAGAGCTTAGGTAACACCTACGCCCTGCGCATCTGGCTGAAGCCTGATGTGATGGCACAGTACAACCTAACACCTAACGACATCTTTGATGCCATCGGCGGACAGAGTTTCGTGACAGGTGTGGGATCCTTGGGCGAACTGTCGGAGAACTCCTACCAATACTCCATGCAGTACAAAGGTACGCTGAAGACCATCGAGGAGTTCAACAACATCGTGCTGCGCACCAGTGGCGGCGGTATGTTGCACCTAAGCGACGTGGCCGAAGTGAAGATTGGTGCCATGAGCTACAACTTCACATCGAATATCCAGGACCGTCCGGGTGCCCTCTGCATGGTGTTCGCCGCACCAGGTGCCAATGCCACTCAGGTGAACGCCGCCATCAACAAGACGTTTGAGGAGATGAAGGCAACGATGCCCGCCGGGCTGGAGTTTGTGACCATGATGACTAGCGACGACTTCCTGTTTGCCGCCATCCACAACGTGGTGGAGACGCTCATCATCGCCATCATACTGGTGGTGCTCGTGGTGTTCTTCTTCCTGCAGAACTTCAAGGCCACCATCATCCCGTCTATCTCGATTATCGTGTCGCTGCTGGGTACCTTTGCCGTCGTGTCGATATGCGGCTTTTCGCTCAACATCCTGACGCTGTTCGCACTGGTGCTGGCCATCGGTACGGTGGTAGACGATGCCATCGTGGTGGTCGAGGCCGTCATGGCGAAGATGGAGAACGGCATCAGCGATGCCCGTGAAGCCACCCGTCAGGCCATGAACGAGGTGTCGGTAGCCGTCGTCTCGTGTACGTTGGTATTCATGGCCGTGTTCATCCCCGTGACCTTCATGCCAGGAACTTCAGGTACGTTCTTCACGCAGTTTGGTATCACGATTGCCTCATCTGTAGGTCTGTCGTGCGTCTCGGCCCTGACGCTCTGTCCTGCCCTCTGCGCCATCATGATGCGCGTGACGGAAGGCAAGAAGGAAGGCAAGGGTATCAGCTATTACACCAAGAAGGCATACGAGGCCAGCTACAATGCTATATATAATAAGTATAGCAAGAGCGTGCAGAAGTTCATCAAGCGTCCCGTCCTGGCGTGGAGCGCATTGGCGCTGGCAGCCGTGCTGCTGGTGTTCTTCATGAAGAGCCTGCCTTCAGGTCTTGTTCCGCAGGAGGACCAGGGTGTGTTCCTGGTTGAGATACAAGCCCCGGAAGGAAGTACGCTGAAGCAGACCCGCGAGATGGCGAAGCAGGTGGAGGCTAAGGTGAAGAAGATTCCCGAGCTGGAGAGTTTCGCTTTGGTTTGTGGCTATGGTATGATTTCGGGCGCCGGTTCCAACTACGGTACGATGGTGGTGCGTTTGAAAAACTGGGATGACCGTCCAGGCATGAACCACCTGCTTGCACTTGTCGCCGGACGATTCTATTATGACTGCCAAGACATCAAGAACTTGCGGGTGATTCCGTTCGAAATGCCTCAGATTCCGGGCTATGGTACCAGTAACGACATCATGCTCATGGTAGAAGACCCCACCGACGGCAACCTGTCGGAGTTTGCCAAGCAGACCGAGCACTTCCTGGCTAAACTGTCTGAACGTCCGGAGATAGCTACTGCCATGTCAACGTACTCTGAGCGTTTCCCGAAATATCAGGTCGATGTCGATGCCGCCCAGTGCGACCGTGCCGGTGTGTCTCCGGCCGATGTACTCAATACGCTGGGTTCCTTCTGCGGCGGTGCCTACATTGGCAACTTCAACCAGTTTGGTAAGGTCTACCGCATCATGGCAGCTTCGTCACCCGAGTACCGCCTCGACCCGCAGTCGCTGCACAACATCTTTGTACAGGTGAAGGGCGGCAAGATGGCTCCCATCTCTGAGTTCGTCAGCCTGAAGCAGATTGTCGGCCCGTCCAATATCGAGCACTTCAACCTGTTCCAGAGCATCACCTGTATCGTGAAGCCCGGTAGCGGATACACTGAGGGCGACGCTCATAAGGCCATTGCCGAAGTGTTCAAGGAGGAGATGCCCAAAACTGCCGCATACGAGTACAGCGGTATGTCGCGTGAGGTAGAGGAGACTTCCGGCTCTAACGCCACGGCCCTCATCTACGTCATCTGTGCCATCCTCATCTACCTCATTCTGGCCTCGCTCTACAACTCGTGGTTCACCCCGTGGGCCGTGCTGTTCAGTGTGCCGTTCGGCCTGATGGGTGCCTTTGTGTTTGCATACCTTGGCTACGTTAATGAGATACCTGGCATGGACAACAACATCTACCTGCAGACGGGTGTCATCATGCTGATTGGTCTGTTGGCCAAGACGGCCATCCTGATTACCGAGTTCGCCACGGAGCGCCGCGCCCAGGGCCTGAGCATCGTCGATGCCGCCTTCGAGGCTTGTAAGGAGCGTCTGCGCCCCATCCTGATGACGGTGGCCACGATGATTATCGGTATGGTGCCCCTCGTCATCGAGGGTGGTGCCGGTGCCAATGGTAACCGTGCCCTTGCCCTCGGTGTCATCGGAGGTATGAGCATCGGTACTGTCGCCCTGCTGTTTGTCGTACCAGCCTTCTTCATCGTGTTCCAGAAGTTGCATGAGTGGTTCCAGGGAGCACCGAAAGTAAAGAGTGAAAACGCCGAAATATCGTAACATCGAAATATCGTAACATCGCAGATCATCATGAAAAGATTAAGCAATATGATTGCCGCTGCAGCCGTGAGCCTACTGCTCACGGGCTGCGGCATATACAACAAATACGAGCAGAAGGTGCAAGTTCCTAACGATGCCTTTGGCACCAGCAAGGACATCACGGCAGCCAATGCTGAGACGTCTATTGCCCAGATGTCGTGGCGCGAGTTCTTCACCGATCCCCTGCTTCAGCAGCTCATCGAGCAGGTGCTGGCCAACAATACCGACCTGAACTCGGCCCGCCTCGCCGTGGAGAAAAGCCAGGCCTCGCTGAAGGCTGCCAGGATGGCCTACCTGCCGTCGCTCTATTTTGCGCCGCAGGGCACGATTGCCAGTTTCGACGGGAACAAGGCTACAAAGACATACAACCTGCCGCTACAGTTGTCGATGGACATCGACGTATTCGGCTCCATCACCAACAAGAAGCGCGCAGCCAAGGCCGTGCTCCTACAAACTCAGATGCAGCAGGAAGCCATACGTGCCAACCTTATCTCGCTCACTGCCCAGCAGTATTTCCTGCTTCAGGTGCTCGACCTTCAGCTGGAGATTCTCCAGATGACCGACAGCCTCTGGAACAAGTCGCTCGAAACGGAGAAGTCGCTCTGGGAGAATGGTAAGGCCTATAGCACCGCCGTCAACCAGATGGAGGCATCGTATCTGAGCATCAAGCAGCAGACGGTCGACACCCGCCGGCATATCCGCTCTGTCGAGAACGACCTCTGTCAACTGCTTGCTGTCACACCCCGTGAAATCGAGCGCGAGAAGTGGGGTTCCACCATCCTGCACCATGCAGAGGCCTTAGGCGATGCCGAAGAGCGCATGTTCGACACCAAATACCTGCATCTGGGCGTACCTGCCATGATGCTTGAGTATCGTCCCGACATCCGCATGGCCAACCATGCCATGGAGGAGGCTTTCTACAACACACAGGCCGCCCGCTCTGCCTTCTACCCCGGCATCACACTCAGCGGTTCTGCCGGTTGGACCAACTCGGCTGGAGACATCGTCAACCCGGGAAAACTGCTGCTCAATGCCATCGGACAGCTCACACAGCCTATCTTTGCACGCGGCCAGCTGACAGCCAACAAGAAGATTGCCCAACTCACAGAGGAGGACCTGCAGAAGAAGTACGTGCAGACAGTTATCAACGCCGGCAACCAAGTCAACGAAGCTATGGCCGACTGCATGGCCGCCCGCGAGAAGCATAAGTACTACCACCGTCAGGTGCAGGTGCTGAACGAAGCCTATACAGGCACTCATGAGCTGATGGACAACGGCAAGGCCAGCTATCTGGAAGTGCTGAAGGCCCAGGAGTCGCTGCTCGAAGCCCAGCTCGGCGAAGCGATGAACATGTACGATGCAGCTGATGCGGTCATCGCTCTTTACATCGCTTTAGGCGGAGGTTCAGACAAATAAAGACAAGAAAACAGGAGTAATCACTTGAGTCGGCTCATTCGATGAATTGAGTCGACTCAAGTGATTATTTGAATCCACCCGAATGATTGAGTTAACTCAAATCATCGTTTGAGTTAACTCGATTGATCATTTGAGCTAACTCAAAACGAGCATAGAACTTTTTACTAAAATCCTATTATTCTCTATTCAAAATAATAGAGGAAGGCGGCGATGCCCTCGAGAGCTGGCTTGCGCTCACCTTCGATCTCAATCTTGAACTTGATCTCGGCCTTGCAGATGCCGCGCAAGTTCTGGATTTGGTGCAGCGTGGTTACCAGACGGATGCGGCTTCCCGTCAGCACGGGCTGGCCAAAGCGCATGTCGTTCATACCGTAGTTGACCAGCATCTTGATGTTGTTGACCTCGATAATCTGGTCCCACATATAGGGCAGCAACGACAGTGTCAGGTAGCCGTGAGCAATGGTCGACTTATAAGGGCTCTCCTCTTTGGCTCGCGCCACATCGACATGAATCCACTGATGGTCGAGCGTGGCATCAGCGAAGAGGTTAATACGCTCCTGATCGACCTGCAGCCACTCAGACTTACCTAACTCCTCACCCAGGTGGGCGGCAAACTCGTCGTACGAGTTAATCACTAATTTTCCCATTTGTATTGTCTTTTTCTAAGTTTTTATGCTACAAAGGTACAACTTTTCCACAAAACAGACCTATAATCTCGGAATTTTTATTTAATTTTGCACCGATTATGGCTTTTGAACAGGTAATAGGACAACGGGAAGCGAAGGAGCGCCTGCTGCAACTGGTAGACGAAGGACGCCTGCCCCATGCTCTCATGCTCTGCGGTCCGACGGGTTCGGGCAAGATGGCGCTGGCCATCGGCTTTGCGAAAACCCTGCTGTCGCGGACGCCCAACGACGAGGCGATGCTCCGCCAATTGGAGCACCCCGACCTGCACTTCACCTACCCAACCATCAAGCTGCCCTCGATGAATACCGACCACAAGCCAGTGAGCGACGACTTCGCCAAAGAGTGGCACGAGCTGGTGATGCGCGGTCCCTACTTCACCATGAACGAATGGCTGGAGCAGATGGGAGGCGAGAACCAGCAGGCAATCATCACTGCTGGCGAGAGCGATGACCTGACGCACAAGTTATCGCTCAAGTCGAGTCAGGGAGGCTACAAGGTAAGCCTCATCTGGCTGCCCGAGCGCATGAACATCGAGTGTGCCAACAAGATGCTGAAGCTGTTGGAGGAGCCCCCCTCACAGACCGTCTTCATTCTGGTATGCGAAGACCCTGACCGACTGCTGGAGACTATCCGCAGTCGCGTACAGCGAATAGACATCAAGAAGATCAGTAACGAAGACATCGAGCAGGCACTCATCAGTGAGCGCGGGCTCTCGGAGGAGATGGCACGGCGCGTAGCCCGCATGGCCAACGGCAGCTGGCTGAAGGTCTTGGAGATGCTGAGTGCCGACTCGGAGAACGAGCTGTTTCTGGACTTGTTCCAAAGTCTGATGCGACTGGCCTATCAGCGCAAGGTGAAAGATCTGAAGGCATGGTCGGAAAGTCTGGCCGCAATGGGCCGCGAGCGACAGAAGCGATTTCTGGAATACTTCCTGCGGCTGATACGCGAGAACTTCATGTACAACTTCCAGCAGGAAGAGCTCTGCTACATGACTCAGCGCGAAGAGGACTTTGCCCGCAACTTCGCCCGCTTCATCAATGAGGCCAATGTGCTGCCCATCACCGAACTGGCTCAAACAGCCATCCGTGACATCGGACAGAATGCAAACGCGAAAATCGTTTTCTTCGATTTCGCCCTACAAATGATAGTACTGCTCATACAGAAATAAGAAAATAATATAAGAGACAAAAGATATGGAAAATAATAAGGACTATCCAATCAAGACAGGATGCGACCGCGGACTCTGTCATCAGGCCGTAGGCAGACAAGACCGCCAGTTGAACACCTACGACTGGCTGGCCGACGTGCCCGGCAATACGGATGACACAGACCTGGTGGAGGTTCAGTTCAAGCATACTCGCAAGGGCTATTACCACAATGTGAACCATCTGGACCTGAAGAAAGGCGACGTGGTGGCAGTAGAAGCCAACCCCGGTCACGACATCGGAGTGGTAACGCTGACCGGCCGGCTCGTGAAGCTACAGATAAAGAAAGCCAATCTGAAGAGTGCTGACGACATACGCCGCATCTACCGTATAGCCCGTCCCATAGATATGGAGAAATACCACGAGGCCAAGTCGCGCGAGCACGCCACGATGATAGAAAGCCGACAGATAGCCAAGAACTTAGGTCTGGACATGAAGATAGGCGATGTGGAATATCAGGGCGACTGCAACAAGGCCATCTTCTACTATATCGCCGACGGGCGCGTAGACTTCCGTCAGCTCATCAAAGACCTGGCCGCCACCTTCCACGTGCGCATTGAGATGAAGCAGATTGGTGTCCGTCAGGAGGCAGGCCGCATTGGCGGTACGGGTCCCTGCGGCCGCGAGCTCTGCTGTGCTACCTGGATGAAGAACTTCGTCAGCGTAGGCACTTCGGCTGCACGCTATCAGGACATCTCGCTCAATCCCCAGAAGCTGGCAGGCATGTGTGCCAAGCTGAAATGCTGTCTGAACTACGAGGTCGACAGCTATGTGGAGGCAAGCCGTAAACTGCCTTCGAAGGAAATACAGCTGCAGACGCAGGATGCCGACTATTACTATTTCAAGGCAGACATACTGGCAGGACTCATCACTTATTCTACCGATAAGAATATTGCTGCCAACTTAGAGACCATCACAGCTCAACGCGCCAAGGAAATTATAGAAATGAACCGTAAGGGGGAAAAGCCTGAAACACTCCAGACGGACGGCAAGAACAAGAAGCCACAGGGTCCCATCGACTTGGCCACTCAGGAAAATATTGCACGTTTCGACCGTGCGAAGAAGAAAAAGAAGAAGAAAAAGCCCGCCCCGTCGAACACCAAGAATAACAGGGAAGCACAGCCTGCCAAGAACAACAGAGAGCCCCAGTCGGACAAGAACGACAAGAATTCCCAGTCTGCCAAGGACGGCAAGGGAGCCCAGCCTGCCAAGGACAACAAGGATGTCAAAGTGTAAGTACAGCTCATTATACATAATAGGAGCATTTCTGGGATTGCTTCTGACGGCCTGCGACAGTCAGACTGTCTACTATCACTATAGACACACCTCACTGAACGGGTGGGAGAGAAACGATACGCTCAGCTTTCTGACAGAGCCCATCAAACAGAGCGGGCACTACGCCGAGGAACTGACGCTGCGCACCACAGCCAACTATCCCTTTATGAGCCTTCAGCTGGTTGTCGTCCAGAAGATTCTCCCCTCACAGGAGCAACGCACCGACACGCTCAATTGCAGCTTAATAGACGCAAAAGGAAACACGAAGGGAAAGGGCATCAGCCATTATCAGTACCATTTCCCCTTGGCAACACTCCCGTTACGCGAAGGCGACCGCTTGTACATTGCCATACGTCACGACATGAAGCGCGAGATGTTGCCAGGAGTGAGCGATATCGGCATCAAGATAAGCAAGGAAGATACATCACGTGCGTCAAGAGCGCATGAGGTTTCGGCTGGCATCAATGCGCAGGAAGATGAAGAGCAAGAGCGTGAATCCCCATAGCGACGAGCCGCCATAGCTGAAGAATGGCAGCGGAATACCGATAACAGGTGTCAGCCCTAACACCATTCCCACATTGATAAAGACATGAAAGAGGAAGATGCTCAGCACGCTGTATCCATAGATGCGCCCGAAGCGGAAGGGCTGGCGCTCTGAAAGATAGAGCAGTCGGAGGATGAGCGCAAGAAACAGAAGCAATACACCAGCCGAGCCTAAGAATCCCTCTTCCTCGCCCACCGTACAGAAGATAAAGTCGGTATCCTGCTCAGGCACAAACTTCAGCTTGGTCTGAGTACCATTGAGAAATCCCTTTCCCTCCAGTCCACCAGAGCCGATGGCAATCTCCGACTGGTGTACGTTATAACCCGCTCCGCGCAAGTCCTCATCCAGTCCCAACAGCACGTTGATACGCGAGCGCTGGTGAGGTTCCATCACGTTCTGCATAATGAAATCGGCACCATAGAAAAACCCTACAGAGCCCAAGGCAAAGAGCGCGATGAATAAATAGCTCCTGATGCGCGAGGCCAGCGACAGCCAAACCAAATAGAATATCAGCACTACGGTGAGCCCCAGTTGCAGGTAGACTATATCGAGGGGGACCAGCATGAGCAGCAACAAGGCAACAGTCGCTGCCAGACATCCCATCAGCAGCCGAACGGCTAACTGCCTATTACAATAGACCCACACCATACCGATGCTGAACAGCTGGATAAGGAGCATGACGACAAACTTACCCACCGATGTGGGCGAATCGAACATATAAACCTCAGCATAGCGGATGCCTACCACGAAATAGACGACCAAAGCCACACCCGTAAAGAGGATGCTGCCCGGCATACCCTCGCGATAGAACATGAGGAAGAAGGCCAGATAGACCAGTGCCGATCCCGTTTCGCGCTGAAGCACGATACACAACATCGGCATCAGTATCAGCAACAGGGCAGCTCCGAAATGCTTCCACTGATTGATATTATAGCCATAGGTAGACATGAGCTTCGCCAAAGCCAAAGCGGTGGCAAACTTGGCAAACTCGGCAGGCTGGAGCCTGAGCGGTCCCAAGACGAGCCAGGAGCGTGACCCCTTGATACTATGCGGATTAAAAATAGTAACAAAGAGCAGTAGCAACAGCAACCCGTAGATGATATACGAGAAGGTGTCGTAGAATCGGTCGTCAAGCATCAGTATCACAAATCCGAGCATGATACTCGTTCCAATCCACACAATCTGCATACCCGAGCGCGTAGCTAACGAGAAGATATCAGTCTCGCCATAGGAATAGGAAGCGCCACACACGCTGACCCATCCAAAGGATAGGAGGGCAATATAAATAAGTATGGTCCACCAGTCGATGGAGTGCCAAACGCTTGTCTGTCTTCTATCTGCTCGTTGTGCCATAAGATATATGTCGGTTCTGGAACTCCTCTGCGCGCTTCTGAGAGGCCTCCGAGAGGTGTCCGTGAATATATTGTTCCATGATCAGTCCGCCAATGGGTACGCCATAGGTAGCACCCCAGCCGCCATTCTCGACATAGACGGCAACGGCAATCTTGGGGTTGTCCATCGGCGCAAAACCCATGAATACCGAGTGGTCGTGACCGCGGTTCTGGGCTGTACCCGTCTTTCCACAAGCCATGAAGTCGTATTTCGCCAGTTCGTGACAAGTGCCGCCGGTGGCCGAGGCGCGCATTCCCTGCACCACGTAGTCGTAGGCTTCGCGACTGGCCATCGTCTTACGATGCTTGGTATAGAGCGTGTCCAGCTCCTCTCCCTGTACTTTCTTCACCACATGCGGCGTGATGAACCATCCCCTGTTGGCAATGGTAGCACCCAGATTGGCTATCTGTAGCGGTGTGGCATTGACCTCACCCTGCCCGATGGCGATAGAGATGACGGTCAGTCCGTTCCACGAGCCCTTATAGGCCTTGTCGTAGAAGGCGGCATTGGGAATCAGTCCGCGCTTTTCGCCTGGGAGGTCGATGCCCAGCTTATAGCCGAAGCCCATGCTGACCATATAGTCGCGCCACGTGTTCATCGCATTCTGTACAGAGCCGTATTTCGACTTCGCACCTATCATATAAAAGAGTCCCCAGCAGAAATAGCCGTTACACGAGGTAGACAGTGCAGGCACCAAGGACAGCGGCGAAGCATGTCCGTGACAGCCCACATGCAGTCCCCGGTAGTTGAATCCGTGTCCGCAGGGATAGGCGGTATGAGTAGGATGTATGATGCCCTCCGTCATGAAGGTAAGTCCCTGTGTAGTCTTGAAGGTGGAGCCTGGCGGATACTGACCCATGATAGAGCGGTTGAGCAGAGGCTTCCACACGTTCTGGCTCAGCTGACGATGACTCTTGGAGCGCTGACGGCCCACCATCATACGAGGGTCATAGGATGGCGACGATACCATACATAGCACTTCGCCCGTAGAGGGCTCGATGGCTACGATACTGCCTATCTTGCCTTCCATCAGCCGCTCGCCCAGCTTCTGCAGCTCTATGTCGATGCCGAGCGTGAGGTTCTTGCCTGCCTGTGCCCGACGGTCGAGCTTTCCGTTCTGATAGTGTCCCTGCACGCGCCCATGTGCATCGCGAAGCAATATCTGTATACCTTTCACTCCGCGCAGCTGTCGCTCATAGCTGCGCTCGATGCCCAGCTTGCCAATATAGTCGCCAGGCTGATAATACTCGTCGGCCTCGATGTCGGCAGGCGACACCTCACCGACATCGCCTAACACGTGAGCTGCTAAGGGATACTCATACTGACGGATGGAACGGCGCTGCACATAGAAGCCCGGAAAGCGGAACATCTTCTCCTGAAAGACGGAGAAATCGGTCTCCGACAACTGGTTCATGAACACCTGCTGGGTGAAGCGCGAATAGCCGGGATTCTTTCCTCTGTCCTTGATGTTCTCCATACGCTTGTCGAACTCCTCACGGCTGATGTTGAGCGCCTGACAAAAGTCGAGGGTGTCAAGATGATCCTTGGCCTCGTTCATCACCACCATGATGTCGTAGGCAGGCTGGTTGTAGACCATCAGCTTGCCGTTGCGGTCGTAGATGCCCCCTCGGGCCGGATACTCTATCTTCTTGAGAAAGGCATTGGAGTCGGCACTCTTCTTATAGTCATCGCTGGTAATTTGGAGCATGAAGAGGCGGATGATGTAGACCACCACAATGAAGATCGCCACACCGGCTATCACAAAGCGTCTATTGTCCAGGCTATAGTCCCTCATCGCTGACCCGTTATTTCGACTTCACTACCTCCAATGTATAAATAAATACCAGCGTAATCAACGTGCTCCCCACGACACACAGTAACCAATGCCACCACTCAAAGAAAGAGAAAAACTCGAGTGTGAAGAAGACGATGCAGTAAAGGAGCACGAGCGGTACTACATAATAGGAATACTTGACGGGAGTAAGGTTTGTCATCGACGGCTTCAGGTCGTCCACAGAGTCGCGAGGCACGAAGAGCTCGTAATAATAGGGCTGCAGGGCTGCTATCATCGTCAACGAGGCCGTAGCCACTCCCAGCGTATTGCTAAAGATGTCGACACACAATCCCATAAAGAATCCCCACAGGAGGATTGCCCACTTAGGATAGTTGCGCTCGAACTGCAGCACGAAATAGACATAGAGCAAAGGAGTAGCCACCCCCAAAAGGTGAATACGCCCCAAAACAATAACCTGAGCCAAGACAAAGACGAGGAACCAGACTGCCCGTTTCAACAATTCTACTGTCATATTCTACTCCGTTATTTCATTACTCACTGACATTGAGCTTAAGAGAGTCCCTTGCTGCCTGCATCACGCGCATGCGCTCCGTTATCGACTTGTCACTGATGACCACCACGTCGCGCAAGCGACCGAAGTCGGTAGACAGACGCACCTGCAGGCGATAGGACAATCCGTCGCGCGAATTATACACCTGCCTGATCTGTCCCACCAGCACGCCAGCGGGGAAAATACTGCTGAAGCCGTTGGTCTCTACCCATTCTCCGCGTTTGAAGCGGGCGTGGCGGGGGATATCCTCCACATAGGCGATACCGGCATCCTTGCCGTCCCAACGCAATACGCCGAAATAGCCTCGGTTGCGGATAGCGCAGCTGATGCGCGAGGCTTCTACGTTCAAGGCTGAGATGACCACACTATAGTGGTCGGCGGTCAGGAATACCACTCCCACCACGCCTTGACCACAGGCCACACCCATACCTACCTCCACGCCGTCCTTCGCTCCCTTGTCGATGGTCAGCAGGTTGTTGGCACGATGCAGCTCGTTGGTCACCACCTTGGCGGGTATCAGCTGATATTGCGACAGCTTCTCCAGCTCGCGACGCTCTTTCTCGGGCTGCTGCTCCTGGCTCTCGGCATACAGACGGCGCAACTGGCTCACCTGGCGCTCCAGATAAAAGTTACGAAGCGTCAGCTCCTCATTCACTTTCGTCAATGAGAAGTAAGATTCCACCTTGGAACTCCACTCGTAAACCTTGCCTGTCAGTATATTGGCAGACGTGAACCAGACGCTGTTCTGATAACCGTTATATTGGAACAGCAATACAAAGCTCAGGGCTTCGAGGACGATAAAGAGAAACCAGTGGAAATGCGCACGCAGGAAATCCAGCAGGTTCTTCATTGCGCCTTATCGCATCAGGAATGAGAAGCGGTCCACATTCTTCAACGCAACGCCTGCGCCCTTGGCCACTGAGTGCAAGGGGTCTTCGGCGATATGGAAGGGAATGTTGATCTTCGTCTCCAGACGGCGGTCCAGTCCGCGCAGCAAGGCACCGCCACCCGTCAGCCAGATGCCATTCTTCACGATGTCGGCATACAGCTCAGGCGGCGTGTTCTCGAGGGCCGAGAGCACGGCATTCTCAATCTTTGCCACTGTCTTGTCCAGACAGTGGGCCACCTCCTGATAGCATACGGGCACCTCCATAGGCAGGGCAGTGATACGGTTCGGGCCGTGTACGATATAGTCTTCTGGAGCCTCGTCGCCCAGGTCTGTCAGCGCAGAGCCGACAGCAATCTTGATGCGCTCAGCCATTCGCTCCGACACTTTCACATTATGCTGGCGCGACATATACTCCTGAATATCGAATGTGAGGTCGTCACCAGCGGTACGTATCGAGTTGTTCGACACGATGCCTCCTAACGAGATGACGGCAATCTCCGTCGAACCGCCACCGATGTCGACAATCATGTTACCCTCTGGGGCCTCGACATCAATGCCGATACCAATGGCAGCAGCCATCGGCTCGAATATCAGGTAGACATCACGGCCGTCGGCATGCTCGGCAGAGTCGCGCACCGCACGCAGCTCCACTTCCGTCGAGCCAGAGGGTACGCCAATCACCATACGCAGCGAGGGCGAGAACAGGCGATGACCGGTATGCACCATCCTGATGAGTCCGCGCATCATCTGCTCACAGGCAGAGAAGTCGGCTATCACACCATCCCGCAGCGGGCGCACGGTGCGAATATTATCATGTGTCTTTTCATACATCATCTTGGCTCGCTCGCCCACGGCAATCATCTTGTCCGTATGACGGTCCAGAGCTACTACCGACGGCTCGTCGACAACAATCTTGTCATCACTGATAATGATTGTGTTGGCCGTTCCAAGATCCATTGCAATTTCTTGCACAAAACTAAAAAAACCCATTACGATTTACTATTTGACGATTTACTATTTACTATTTATTTTGCAAACCAGCTGTGGATGGCTGTGTCATAGTGCGAGCTCACACCAAAGGCACGTGTGGCAAACTCGCGGCGCTGGGCCTTAGTGGTCTCTGCACCCTGCCGCTTCAGAATATCCAGCAGCATGCCGTACTCAGCCTTCGAGGGCACGATGACTACATCGTTGAAATTCTTCGCTCCGGCACGAATCAGCGAGATGCCGCCGATGTCTATCTTCTCGATGATATCTTCCTCAGAGGCACCGCTGGCTACGGTCTGCTCAAAGGGATACAGGTCGACGATAACCAAGTCGATCTCGGGAATCTCGTACTGAGCCATCTGTTGGCGGTCGCTCTCCAGTTCACGACGGCCCAGGATGCCACCGAACACCTTCGGATGCAGCGTCTTCACACGTCCGCCCAGTATCGAGGGATAGGTTGTCACGTTCTCCACTTTCTCGCAAGGATAGCCCAGCGACTCGATGAAGGTCTGTGTGCCACCTGTCGACAGGAACTTCACACCCTCTTCGTTCAGCTTCTTGAGCAACTCCTCCAGCCCATCCTTGTGGAATACAGAGATGAGCGCTGTCTTCATTTTCTTCTTGTCTGCCATATCGATATAACGTTATATTTGGAAATTTCCTTTTTGAGGTTGCAAAGTTACGAAAAAGACTCCATACCGCCACAAGTTTATGGCAAAAAAATTTGTTCTCTTAAAAAATAATAATGTATATCAAGTAGTGAGAGGTGAGTGTGAGAGGTAAGAGGTTAGAAGAAATTTGTCCGAATCGGGAAAATAATTCTCCTTTTATTCGTCTGTTTCAAAAGAAAAACGTACCTTTGTACCCGAAATTTCAACCAATTTATATCTAAATGAGAAAAAGATTCGTTCTGACGGCCTTTGCCGTTATCGCTGCCATCAGCACCTATGCAGGCGGACTGATGACCAACACCAACTATCACGTCGCCTTCGACCGCATGATGGCTCGCGGAGCCTCTTTCGACATCGATGCTGCCTTTTCCAATCCCGCCGGACTCGTCTGGGGTCACGAGGGCTGGCAGCTGTCCCTCAACTTCCAGAAACCCTGGCAGTATCGCGACATCAAGGCCGTCACTGCGGCTGGCGAACAGAAGTACGAGGGCAAGGCCTCGGCACCCATCGTACCAGCCCTCTTTGCCACTTACAAGAAAGACCGCTGGGCCCTCTCCACCATGATAGGCATTGTGGGCAGCGGCGGATTCGTGGAATACAAGTCGGGAGTCCCCATGTTCAACATGTTGCTCTCGGGCATGCTCGCCAACAACGGCATCACGCCCGACCAATACAAGCTCGATTCCGAGATGAAGGGCAAGCAGTATATCTATGGCGGACAGATTAACTTCTCCTACCGCATCCTCGACTGCCTGTCGGCAGCAGTAGGCATGCGTGTCAACTATTACGACGGCTACTATCGCGGACACGTCAAGGCCGTAGAGCATCCGATGTTTGGCGATGTCGCCAAGCTGCTGCTCGACGTCGACCAGAAAGGCTGGGGCTTCACGCCTATCATCAGCCTGGCCTATCATCAGGGACCGCTCACGCTCACCGCCCGCTATGAGTTCCGCACCAAGCTCAACCCCAAGAACGAAACGAATATCCTGGATGCCGGACTGGGCGAGAAGGTGGTGGAATATATGATGACGGCCGACCCACAGAACACACCCGCGAAGCTGGCAGCACTGCAACAGCAGCTCGGCACCTACATCGCACCCTATCAGGACGGGGCGCACACGCGCTACGACATGCCCGCCATGCTCTCGGTAGCTGCTGGCTATGAGTTCACTCCCAAACTGCGCGCCACGCTCGAATACCACTTCTTCGACGACAAGAATGCCCGCATGGCCAACGACCGCCAGAAGGAGCTCAAGCGCGGCACTCACGAGTTTCTGGCTGGTGTCGAATACGACATCAATCAGAAGTTCACCGTCAGCTGTGGTGCCCAGCGCACCGACTACGGACTCTCCGACGGCTATCAGCAGGACACCTCGTTTGCCTGCGACAGCTGGAGCATCGGACTGGGCGGTGCCTGGAACCTCAACGAGCACATGCGTCTGAATGCGGGCTACTTCATCTCGCTATATTCCGACTACACCAAGCCTACCAGCTACGGTTCGGAGGTATTCTCGCGCACCAACAATGTCATTGGCGTTGGCTTCGACTATAAATTCTGAACTCACCTCTCACCACTCACCACTCACCACTCACCTCCCACCACTCACCCCTAAAAAAAACGGATTGAATGCGCTTGCGTTCAATCCGTTTTTCAGTTTGCGGGGCGATAGTTGTACATTCTCGCCATATTCAGGCAATATTCTGTGTAAGCCTCGCTCTTGAGCCATTTACTAATTAACTTTTTCATCTTTTTACCCTTTCTTTAATTTTTATTGTTATCCTTACTTTCTGTACCCCTTCGCCAAGGGGTTCATTCTCCTCTGCTTTCTCTTTTTCGGCTGCAAAGGTAAGGCAAAAAGTCAGGATAAGCAAGAGAAAGGGCATGCTGTTTGCGCAAACAGCCGCTTTTGTTGACCTTTGTCAATATTTCCCCTTATTCATGATGGTGATGGGTCACCGCGTCGCGCATCTCCTTCAGCAGGTCGGAGGCAAAGATGAAGTCGGTAAGTCGCTTGTTAGTCGAGTTCATAATTTCTCCCGACTCCCCTTGCCACTCCTTGTGACCCTCGTAGATGAAGATGATATTCTCGCCAATGCCCATCACCGAGTTCATATCGTGCGTGTTGATGATAGTGGTCATCTTGAACTCGCGCGTGATAGAGTGTAGCAGCTCGTCGATTACCAGCGATGTCTTGGGGTCGAGGCCGGAGTTGGGCTCGTCGCAGAACAGGTATTTGGGATTCAGCGAGATGGCACGGGCTATCGCCACACGCTTCTGCATACCGCCCGAAATCTCGCCAGGATATTTCTCCTCGGCACCTATCAGGTTCACGCGGTCCAGACAGTCCATAGCGCGCTGCTGCCGCTCGCGCAGGTTCATGTTCGAGAACATATCCAGTGGGAACATCACGTTCTCCAGCACCGTCAGCGAGTCGAAGAGCGCTGCCGACTGGAAGATCATGCCCATCTCGCGGCGCATGTGTACCTTCTCCTGCTTCGACATGCCCACAAAGTCGCGGCCGTCGTAGAGTATCTGTCCGCGCGTAGGCTCAAACAGCCCCACCAGATTCTTCATCAGCACCGTCTTGCCCGAACCGCTCTGACCGATAATCAGATTGGTCTTGCCGTCTTCAAACACGGTAGAGATGTCTTTCAGCACCTCAATGCCGTCAAAGCTTTTATATAGATTCTTGACTTCAATCATGGTTTTCTTGGAAGAGAGTTACGACAATAGTTGCGTGAGGAACACGTCACTGCACAGGATGAGCACACTCGACATCACCACAGCGTCTGTCGAGGCCTTGCCCACGTTCACCGAACCGCCCTCCACCGTATAGCCATAGTACGAAGGCACCGCCGAGATGATGAAGGCAAAGAAGAGGCTCTTGATGATGCTCATCCATACAAACCAGGGCTGAAACGAGTGCTGCAGGCCCAGCGTCAGGTCGTCGGGCACGATGATATGGCCGATATAGGCCGTGCCGTAGGCTCCCACGATGCCCATTGCCGACGAGAAGATCACCAGCAGCGGCATGATGGTAAGCATACCTAATATCTTAGGCAGAATCAGATAACACGCCGAGTTGACACCCATGATGTCGAGGGCGTCAATCTGCTGCGTCACGCGCATCGTACCTATCTCCGAGGCAATGTTCGAGCCCACCTTGCCCGCCAGAATCAGACACATGATGGACGATGAGAACTCGAGCAGCATAATCTCGCGCGTCGTATAGCCGCTCACCCAACGGGGCATCCAGGGCGACTGGATGTTGAGCTTCATCTGGATACAGATCACTGCACCGATGAAGAACGATATCAGCAACACAATGCCGATGGAGTCGACACCCAGCTGGGCCATCTCCTTCACATACTGCTTCCAGAACATCCGAAAGCGTTCGGGTACCGAGAACGTACGCCCCATGAGCATCACAAACTTACCGAGCGTCGTCAGCCATTTTTGCAACAATTGAATCATATCGCCTGCAAAGGTACGAATAAGTGAGCACAAAAACGAAAGAATAAGAATTTTCTTTTGTTTTTGTCGAACGAAAGTATCTTCACCAGCGGTGAAATGCCCCCCGTTGTCATCGTCATCGATGTCATCGGTGTGTCGCGTTAGGCGACAGATTGGTGTTAAAATAATTCGGAAACACGCAAAAGACTCGACAATAACGCATTTACACCTAAAATTTGCGTCCTCACTGGGCAGTAAATATTCCCTGGTGTAGTAGCATTTTTTCTATTAGGACAGGAGTAGTATGGAAGATTTCGAAATGTAATATAAATATAGAGGTGTAATCTTGTCGTATGGCGTATTTTTACTGAACGCGGAGGCACGGAGAATCAATTCCTCGCGGTGCCAAGAAATAAAAACTCCGTGACTCTGCCTCAGTGTTCAGTTCTCATGCTGTGCTGCAAAAAAAAGGCATTTAAAATCAGCAAAATGATGCCAAAATCAGCAAAATCGACAAAAAAGTGCTTGGATTTTTGGTTTATCGGGATTTTTTGATTACCTTTGTAGACTAAGTGTAAATGACGACTTTAATTAGACCGATTCTTATGAAACAAACAATCATTCTTGGCAACATCATCACGATGGACGAAAAGCGGCCTTTTGCCAAGGCGGCATTAGTAAAGAATGGCGTATTTGCCTATATCGGCAGTGCAGAAGAAGCGAAAACACTCGCCGGCAAGGACGCACAGGTGCAGGACTACGGTGACAACTACATCTATCCCGGTTTCATGGAGTCACACAGCCACGGCTACTTTGCCGGCGACCGTGCCATCGGACAGGCGAACCTCGGTCAGGCAGGCGTAAAAACCGACTACCCCAAATACCGTGAGATTATCCGGGAGTTCATTGCGAAGAACCCTCATCGCAAATTCTATATGGCTGCCGGATGGCTGGAAAACGAGGAATACGTCACCAAGGAATATCTGGACGAGGTCTATGCAGAGAAGCCCGTCATCATGCAGACAGGCGGTGGACACTCCATGCTGCTCAACACCAAGGCCCTGGAATGGATAGGTATCGACGCTGCATACGCTAAGAAATATGGCTATGACATGGTGCATGTAGACAAGAATGGCGACCCCGACGGCTACATCTGCGAGAATCCCTTGCTGGATGTCATCGCCAAGCTCCCCACCTCAGTGGAGGATGCCAAAGAGTATCTGCTTGCCTGGCAGGACTTTGCTCTTCAGGAAGGCTATACAGCCGTAGCCGACGCTGGCGTGGAACTGTTCTGCAAGGATGCTCCCCAGGCGTACCGTGAGCTGGAAGAGGAGGGCAAGCTGAAGCTGCGCACCTACGGATATATGCTGACTCCCGATAATGTAGCCGACCCGAAGGCCGAGGTGGCCCGTGTGGCTGCCGACCGCGTCAGATACGGTGGCGAATACTTTAATATCATAGGTATCAAGACCTTCCTCGACGGTGTCACCGAGGCCCATACGGGCTGGCAGAATCAGGACTATCTCGACCAGCCGGGCTATCACGGTGTGGAGCGCTTCAACGACCACGGCAAGATGGTAGAGCTGATAGCCGAGGCCGACAAGGAGGGCATGGCCATACACGTCCACTCGGAGGGCGGCGGTGCCACGCACTTCATGTTAGGATGCATCGAGGATGCAGAGAAGATAACCGGCGACAAGAACCAGCGCAACGTGTTGGCTCACCTGCATTTCGTCACCGACGAGGATGTCCGTCGCATGGCCGAAACAGGCTCCGTGCCTGCCGTTGCTCCCCTCTGGACACCTAAGGTTCCCGGTATGTATGACCAGGAAGTCATCTACGTCGGTCAGGAATTGGCAGACGAGTCTTACCCCATCAAGTCGTTCTTTGATGCCGGTGCCAACGTGGCGTTCCACTCCGACTACCCCGTATCTCCGCTCATGGATATCAAGCTCAGCATCTATACGGCAGAAATGCGCAACTATCCGAAGGAGGTGATAGGCGGTGTCACCACTCCACGCAACATGAAGGAGGCCATCAGCCGCGAGCAGTCGCTGCGCGCCATGACCATCAATGTGGCCCGCCAGTTCCATCAGGAGCACCGCATGGGGTCTATTGAGTTCGGCAAGATAGCCAATATGACGGTGTTCGACTGCGACTTCCTGCACGACGACATAGAAAAGGTGGCCCAGGCCAATGTCGTAGCCACCATCGTAGACGGCGAAGTGGTCTACAAGGCGTAAGCAAGTAAGAGAATCCCTGTCTATCAAGGCCCGATACCTAATCTCTATGCAGGAAAAAACGGAAAAAGTCCTACAGTCGCCCAGTCAGATAGCCGATCATCTGCGCGTGACCTACGTGCCTGCCTATCTGCTGGCTGCGGCCATAGGACTGCTATTGGCGGCATTCATCGTGTGGGGTGTGCTGGGCACGGTGAGCGATAAAGCCTATTATTCGGGCGTGGTGTTCCCCGTGCAGGGGACTACTGACGTCACGCTGCCCAACAAGGGTATCGTGCGTACCATGCTGGTACACAATGGCGACAGCGTGCATCTGGGCCAGATGATTGCCATGGTGTCCATAGGCGACAGTCACAGCTACCTGACCAGCACGGTCAGCGGACTGGTCATCAGTACGAAGGCCGACAATGAGCCGTTTGAAGCCTTCGACCCTATCATCAGTGTGGTGGACGGAAAAGCAAGCTGCCAGCATTCACAGCGCACACAGCTCATCGCCTACGCCGACAACGAGGCTCAGCGCAATCTTTGCATAGGTATGGAGGCCCAGGTGTGGCCAGCCAATGAGAAACGCGACGAGATAGGCTACGTGCGCGGGCGCATCAGTCAGGTGGTTCGCTATCCTGCCGATGCCGACGTCATGCGCCAGACATTGAAGTCGGACGTCATGGCCCGACGGTTCTTAGGCGATGGCAACAATGCGGTTTACAAGGTACTCATCGACCTGCAGCGCGACCCTGCCGACTCCACGTGCTACGACTGGTCGTTCGGTCAGCCCGAAGATGTGAGCATGGATATTGGCACCTATTGCTCCGTACTCACCGAGACACGCCGCCGCAGCATGTTCCAGTACCTGTTCGAGACCTCGCGGACGCATTTCCGCAACCTGAAGCAGAAGTTTGAATGATGAAGGAGAATACAAAAGGCAACAGGGCGAACCTGTCGATGCGAGCGGCCTTCAGCTATTTCCTGAAGGGCAACATGCTGTTTGCACTCAACGGCATTGTAGTCGCAGCCATCGACTCGATAATCTCCATATTTCCCCCGCTGTTCCAGCAGGTTTACACAGACAACATCATCACGCAGAAGAACCCGGAGTGGTTCATGCCACTGATAGTGCTCTACATCACGCTGTTCGTGCTTGAAATGGTGTTATGGATAGCATTCTCCGTGGTGCGCCGAAACAGCCAGTCAAGGCTCAATATCACCTCATCGACAGACTATCTCTGGACGGTGCTGCGGCTGCCGATGACGCGGATTACCCAGTTCAGCCCAGGCGAACTGGTGGCCCGCTATACCACGATTTCAAAGACTATCAAGTTGCTCGACTACTCTCTGCCGGCCGTTAGCGGCCTTTTGTTCCCAGTTATTGGCTGCTACCTCGTCATGCTCTTTAGCTGGAAGTTGGGCGTGCTGCAACTCTTTTCCGTCCTGCTGCTTCTCTACGTGATGCGCTCCACCGCCCAGTTGCAAAAGAAAATGGCCATGAATCTGGAGGTGACTGAAGCACGTCTGCAGAACGTCACCATGACGGGAATGAGTAATCTGGAAACTATCAAGTCGTTAGGCAACGAGCATTGCTTCTTTGCACAGTGGGAGAAGGTCTACGCCCAGTCCATGAATGCCCGGGTGACGACGACCACCAACTCCGTATACTTGAACGCCCTGCCGGTAGTGGTGCTGGAGTTTACCAATGCTGCCATACTGTGCTTAGGCACGTGGCTCATCCTGCAGGGCGAGCTGACTCCCGGCATAATCTTAGCCGCCCAAGGGCTGATCAACAAGTCAGTCTATCCCATCAACAGAACCATCGACAGCGTACAGACCTTTCTGAGGCTGACCTCGTCCATCCAGCGCATCAAGGACGTGGCCGACTGCAAGAGTGAGACTGCCAACCTAAGCATACCCGAGGAGGAAGAACTGTCTGGCGGTGCAAAACTGGCAGGCGAGATAGAACTGCGCGATGTCACCTTCGGCTACGACCGCTCGCTGCCCCCCATTCTGAGCCATTTCTCGCTGAAGATCAAGGCTGGCGAGCGTATAGCATTTGTGGGGCCTTCGGGCTGCGGCAAGAGCACCGTGCTGAGTCTGGTGTCCGGACTCTATGAGCCCTGGGAGGGCGAGGTGCTCTTCGACGGCAAACCCCGCAAGGTCATTGACCGCATGACCTTCGCCAACTCCGTCTCGGTAATCAACCAGGACGTGACCCTCTTCGAGGGAACCATTTCTGACAACGTGAAGATGTGGGACGACTCCATTGAGGACTTCGCCATGGTGATGGCCTGCCACGATGCGCAGATACACGAGGAAATCATGGAGCGCCCGGGAGCATATCAAGGAACCGTCACCGAGCGCGGCAAGAACTTCAGCGGTGGTCAGCGGCAACGAATCGAGATAGCCACCGCCCTGACCAAGGAACCCACCATCCTGCTGATGGACGAGGGCACCTCGGCACTCGACCCCAAGGCGGAAGCCCAGGTGATGGAGCACCTCTACGGCATGGGCATCACGCTTATTATGATTGCCCACCGTCTGGAGACTATCGTCCAGTGCGACCAGATTTATGTGATAGAGCAGGGGCGCATCACCCAGCATGGCACACACGAGCAGTTGTGCCAGATGGACGGCCTGTATAGCAACCTTCAAAAATACGCCTGACACGATGAATACGAATATATTCCTCCAACAGTTGGCCAGGCGTATGGACGGCGACCGCAAGGCGATAAGCCAGAGCGAGGAGATTCTGCGCTCCATGATAGACAGGAAATTGTGGAAGCAGATGGAGAACGCCGTGGAACTGTCACCGGACATAGAACAGACAGAGGCGCTGCTGGAACGCCACAACATCTTCTTCCGGCACATCACGCTCAGCGACGGCTGGTGGGCACGCTGTACAGGCTACATGATGGGATTCATGGTCGACGACAACATCCCCGTCATACTCACGCCCGGCTTCACCGACTATACATTCACGCACCCGAAGACTGGCAGGCTCCTGTCGGCAAGCAAGCAGGTCGAACTGCTGAAGCAGGAGGCACTCACGCTCTGTCTGCCCTATACGGATGACAAGTTGACCATCAAGTCGTTGTTGCGCTATGCCTCGCAAAGTCTCTGCAAATACGACCTGTTCTACACGCTGATGGCCTGTGTAGGTGTCATTTTGTTGACGATGTTCACACCATACGTGTGCAAGCTGATCTTCTCGGAGGTTATACCTTCGGGTGATGCCAGTCAGATTGTGCCCATCGCTACGCTGCTCTTCAGCGCTGCCCTCGGACTGACGATGGTCCAGATAGCCCGCAATCTGGTGGTGATGCGTATCAAGGACAAGGTGGAGTATGCGCTGCAGACGGCCCTGATGTCGCGCTTGCTGCAACTGCCTGCCGCGTTTGTCAAGCAGTTCACGCCAGGCGACCTCTCTAACCGCCTGTTGTCGCTATCGCGCGTCAGTTCCAACCTGACGGCCAATTTCCTGTCGACGCTCCTTACCTTCCTGTTCTCGTTCATCATGTTCGTGCAATTCTTCATCTATGGCGGACCGCTGCTCTACACCGGTATCATAGTCGTCACGATACAGTTTGTGTCCATCCTGATGGAGTTCTATTATACAAAGAAGGTGCAGCAAAACGTGAATGCCAGTGGCTCGCACCTCATAGGCCAGCTGTTTGCCTTGTTTTCCGGCATCCAGAAGATCAAGACCACAGGAGCAGAGTTCCGGGCCTTCCACCAGTGGGCAAAGGCATACGCACCTACAGAGGCCTATAGCAGCCGACAGCCGCTGGTCAGTTTCTATGTGACTGCCGTCAGCTATTGTCTCAAGTCGCTGCCCATGATCGTCACGATGTGGGCGGCCTGGCACTATCGGCTGTCGCTCTCCGACTACATCGCCTATTGTGCCGTCCTGGGGCTCGTCTGTGAGGCTGTGCGCCAATTGCAGAATATCACCAAGATGATGGCACGCCTGCTGCCGGAGATACAGCTCTGCCGTCCCATCCTGGCTGCAAAGACAGAGACAAAGGGGGAGGCTCAAGTGGTGAAGAGCATCTCGGGACATATGGACATACGTGGTCTGAAGTTCCGCTATGCCGACGACATGCCCTTGCTCTTTGACGGGCTCAACCTCAGTATCAACAGCGGTGACTACGTGGCACTGGTCGGCGGCTCGGGCTGCGGCAAGAGCACGCTGATGCGACTGATGATGGGACTGGAGAAGCCACTGGCTGGTTCCATATTCTACGACCAGTACGACATCAGCGACATCAACCTGCGCAGCCTGAGACGCTACTGCATCGGCATTTGCATGCAGGACGGCCAGTTGATAGAGGGTACCATCCGCGACAACATCATCTTCAACGACCCGCTGCTGACTGAGGAAGATGTCTGGGAGGCTGCACAATTGGCAGCACTCGATGGCGACATCCGCCGTATGCCTTTAGGCATGGACACACCCATCACCGTCGACGGCAAAGGGGTGTCGGGTGGACAGCGGCAGCGCATCCTCATCGCCCGGGCGCTGGTCAGGAAGCCCAAGGTGCTCTTCCTCGACGAGGCCACGTCGGCTCTTGACAACATCAGCCAGCACGCCGTGGTCGAGAATCTGGCCAAGTTGAAGTGTACGCGCATCGTCATTGCCCACCGTCTGAGCACCATCCGGCAGTGCAACCGCATCATCGTGCTGAAGGACGGCCGTGTGGCTGCCGACGGAAACTTTGAGCAGCTCAAGGCCCAAGGATATTTCCCGAATGAAAAAAATCAAGAAACGAATGAAGAATAATGTCATTTCACACCTCCTGGCAGGCCTGGTACTGCTTGCCATACCTCCACTCAGCAGCATGGGGCAGGTGTCGCTGACCCTTGACGAGGTGATACGACAGGCACAGGACAGTGCCATCACCGCCTTCCAGAGCCGGAAGGAATACCGCAGCCGACAGGCAGCCTACGAGGCTTTCGAAGCCTTGCGCAAGCCACAACTGTCGCTGAAGATTGTGCCCAACTACACGCGTATCGTCAGCGACCCTACCCGCGACTACGTCTACCTGCGCAACTTCGACATCCTCTCCACCTCGGCACAGGTGAGGCTTACCCAGAAGGTGCTGCCCTTTGGCGGCGAGGCCTACGTAGGCACACAGGCCATCTGGAGTGAGTTCTTCCGCGAGGGTGCCTCTGGCCATCCGCGCCAGTTCGTGGCCAGTCCGCTGCTGCTGGGCTATAGTCATACGCTGTTGGGCTACAACCCACACAAGTGGGAGAAACAAGTGGAGGACCAGCGGCTGAAGGCCGCCCGCCAGCAGCATGAGTACGACCTGCGACGCATTGCCGAGGAGGCTGCCACCCGCTACATCCGCCTGCTGTGCCGACAGCGGATGGCACTGATTCGACAGGAAGAACGGAGCCTGAACGACACCGTGCTGGCCATCGCACGCGAGAAGGCTACCATCGCCATCGTCACGCTGCAGGAACTGCACATCATAGAACTGCAGTTGCAGAACTCTGCCAACCTGCTGGCTGCGGCACGCAAGGATGAGCAGATGGCAAGGACGGAACTGGCATCCCTGCTGCGCATGAAGCAAATTCCCAACGACACGGCGCTGATGGTCATACCCGAACTGCCACCGCCCACCCCCTATACCACCGAGGAGGTGGCCATGCTGGTCAAAAGCAACAGCCCTGCCTACCAGCACCAACTGGCCGAGCTGACTGAGGCACGCCACCAGGAGAAGAAGGCCCGCAAGGAGCGAGGCGTCAACGTCGGGTTGGACATCAACCTGGGGGTGCAGCAGGTCAACTCGACCTTCGGCAGCGCCTACAAGAACCAGCAGCTGTATGCCTTGGGTTCCGTGCAGGTCACGATACCGCTGATGGACCATGGGGCAGCCAAGAAACGGCACGCTGCAGCCATGGCATGGGGAGAGCGGCAGGAGTCAGCACTCCAGGAGACGGAGCGAATCCTGACAGAGGATGCAACCTTGACCCTGCAGAAACTGCGCGACAGCAGGAAAATACTTGAGAGCACCGGAGAGACCATCAAGCTGGCAGAATCCAACTTTTACGAGACGATGGAGAACTATGCCAACGGACTCTGCGACATCAATACCTTCAGCCTGGGGCAGAACCGGTGGGTGACGGCCTACGCTAACTACCTGAATGCTCTGGAGGATTTCTGGACGGCACACTATCACCTACAAACCCTCGTACGATATGAATAAGTATAATGTTTTATGCCTTTTGGCCTTTTCTTCTCTTTGTCTTTTCACAGCCTGTCAGTCGAAACCGGCCGGGCAGGTTGCCGCACAGTCGGCTGACACGCTGACGGTGAAGCCGGCCAAATCCCCGGCGCGCCAGCAGGCGTCGAGTTATCAGTCTGCCAACAAGGGCAGGATAGAAGCCATCCGCGAGATTCCGGTCTATAGCCGTATTGCGGAACAGATTGTCATGTTCGGTATAGAACGGACGGGACAGCATGTCAGGAAAGGGCAGGTCGTGGTACGGCTGAGCGATGTTGCCCTGCGTGAGAAGATTCTCCATTGCCGTGCCAAGCTGGAGAAAGCCGAATTTCAGTATCAGGCTATCCTGATGGGGCAAGGCTATAAGCGTAACCATCTTGATGACGCACCCGATAACCTCAAGCATCTGGCACGTGTCAACAGCGGCTATAACGAAGCAAGAGCCGAACTGCACGAGCTGGAGCATAAATTGACTTACTGCGCCATCACCGCTCCTGTCTCGGGAGCAGTAACAAAGATTCAGAACACGCTCTACGGTGCCGCCCAGCCGGGCGAGGCTCTCTTCTACATTGTGGATACCGAAAAGCTGAAGGTAAGCTTCGACGTGCTCGAAAACGAGTTGGCGAAATACCAGATGGGAAAGAAGGTCTCTGTTTTTACCGTTGCCTATCCCTCAGAGCAGCACACAGCTACGATTTCTGCCATCAGTCCGGTCATCAACAGCAACGGCATGGTACATATCGAAGCGACGCTGGAACCCCATCCGCACCTGATGCCAGGCATGACAGCGTTTACCACTGTTGACTAACTTGGCGTTATTACCCAACGGTTGTCACACCGTCACTAATCTCTCACCTCTCACTTCTCACCTCTTCTTCCTTCTGTGGTATCAGCTTGTTGCGGCCGAAATAGAACAGGAGGCAGGGAGTGAGAAAACCGATGATGCTGCCTACGCAGACATCCGACAGGAAATGCTGCGAAAGATAGACACGTGAGTATGCCCCTAATGCGGCCAGCGACAGGAGCAGCAGCAAAGTGCAGCTGTAGAGCACACTCGTCTGCGCCTTGCCTTGTCTGATGTTGCGTTGATGGTGGTAGGCCAGGAACAGGGCAAAGCAGGTGCAGAAGACAAAGAACGTGGAGGCGTGTCCCGAGGGGAAGGAGTTGCTGTGGTGCATGCTGACGCCCTCCACGATGGGCAGCACCATGTCGGGACAATTCTCAAAGGCACTGGCAGGACGTGGCATCTCGAAGATGTGTTTCAGCAGTTGCAGAATCCCGCCTCCCGTCAGCTCGCACAAGCCAAAGAACACCGTTAGCTTTACCTGTTTCCAGAAGAGGGGGAGCAGTCCTAACAGATAGATGGGACCCTCGGCAATCATAGAGTAATAGGTGAAGAAGGTGTCTTGAAGCCTGGTATGATATGAATTTAACAGTAGGTGGAGCTCCAGCTTAGGATATGCATAGAGCATTCCTAACGTTAACATCAGCAGGACAAGATAGGCTATACCATAAACTAAAAAACACTTCTTCATCTATAAATACTCTAATTGGATTGTTTGGCTTTGAATAGTTTGGTCTGCAAAGATATACATTTTTCCACAAACTTCCAAATCTAAATTGTACTTCGAGTGAAATTTTGCTGATTTTGTAACTGTATTTGCATATTTTGGAACTCGAGGGCGCATTTTATAACAGCCGACGGGCAATCTCGGCTACGGAGTCTACGGCGGAAACAGTATAGAAGTGGATGTTGTGTACGCCGTGCTGATAGAGCTCGCGACACTGCTGGGTGGTCCACTCGATGCCTAACTGCATAGCCTGCTCATCGGTCTTGCACTTTACGATCTCCTTGGCCAGAGCCTCGGGGATGTCGCAATGGAACGTCTTGGGAACGACGGTGAGCTGGCTCAGTTTCGCCATAGGCTTGATGCCCGGTATGATGGGGATGGTGATGCCCATCTGCCGGGCCTTCTCTACAAAGGAGAAATATTTCTCGTTGTCGAAGAACAGTTGGGTCACGGCATACTGGGCTCCTAAGTCCTGCTTCTGCTTCAGATATTCCATGTCGCGCTCCAGATTGGGGGCCTCCTCGTGTTTCTCAGGATAGCAGGCTACGCCGAAGTCGAACTTCGGACCAGGGTGCTTGATGGGTGTGCCGTCGGCAAAGAAGCCCTCGTTGAAGCGTACGACCTGGCGTATCAGGTCTGTGGTGTGGGCATGTCCGCCAGGGGTGGGGGTGAAGCGGCTGTCCTCCTTGGCCTTGTCGCCACGCAGCAACATCAGGTTGCGGATGCCCAGAAACTGGAGGTCGAGCAATTCGTATTCGGTCTGCTCGACGGTGGTGCCGCTACAGATGATATGCGGCTCCACCGGAATGCGGTAGCGCTGCTGGATGGCTGCTGCGATGGCGATGGTGCCGGGGCGGCGCCGGATGCGCTGGCGCTCAAACTGTCCGTTATCCAGTTCCTTGTAGACGTATTCCGAGTGGTGGGTAGTGATGTTGATAAAGGCAGGGTCGAACGCTGCCAGCTTGTCGATGGTGGCAAACAGCGCTCCAGTGCCGTTCCCCTTCAGCGGGGGCAGCACCTCAAACGAGAAGCGGCGTTCGTCGGTTGCTTGTTTCTTGATATAGTCGGCTACTGTCATAATGAGCGCAAAGTTACAAAGAATCGGGCAAAACACAAAAGAAAAAACAATTTATTTACGATTCTACAATTTTACTTATTTGACTATCGAAAAAATTAGTTAAAATTTATGGTGATTAAGTGGGTATTTAAAATAAAAACACTACTTTTGTAACCAACAACAGTTTGAAAAAAAAGTATAAGAAATGAAACGGATATTAGTAGCAGAAGACAACGACAGCAACTTCATGCTGATGCAGTATATACTGAAGAAGCACTATGAACTCTCTCGTGCCAAGAACGGGCAGGAGGCAGTAGAAAAAGCCTTAGGCGAGAATCCTGACCTGGTGCTGATGGACATCAAGATGCCTCTGATGGACGGATTAGGGGCTACGCGCCAGATTAGAATGCAGAATACCGAGCTGCCCATCATTGCCCTTACCGCCAATGCTTTCGATAGTGACCGTCAGACGGCTTTAGAGGCAGGCTGCAACGATTTCCTCTCTAAACCGGTCAATCCTGCCTTGTGCCTGCAGACGATAGAGAAGTATATATAATAAGAGGTAAGAGGTAAGAGGTGAGATGTGAGAGGTGAATGGTGAGAGGTGAGTGACAAAAAAGAGCCGACATTGCTATGCCGACCCTTCTTTTTGTAGCGGGAGGGGGAATTTACACCCACTTTTTGACAAGAAACAAAAGGAAAGGAAAAGCAACAAAAAGAAATATAACCACCTATTTTCCAGACGGTTGCAAACACACTATCTTGATTGGTTGTTTTCCTTTGATTTCTTAAAAATGCTTATATTTTGCTATCTTTGGCTACCCTATGGCTACCCAGATAAAAAATAATTCGTATATTTGCAACCGCAAAAGTACAGATTATTAAAACCAAAAAATAGCAGATATGGCACAAAAGAAAGAAGTTAGAAGTGATAACACCTATCTTATCACAGAAGAAAGCACAGCTAACCCCAAATTAGGTGCTAAGATACTTTCAAATGGTACTGAAAGTCTTTTCCTTGATTTCTATTATGGTGCAAGCAAGGTATATGACCCAGACAAAGACAAGATGGTAGTCAAAAAGACCAGAAAGCGCGAGTACCTAAAGTTATATCTATGGCGCGCGCCCAGGAATCCACAGGAACGAACCGACAACAAACAGACCTTGGAACTTGCTAAGAAGATACGCGATGAGCGCGAGCAAGAAACCAAAGAGATAATGGAGGGCTACAGAATCCGCGTTGATGACAAGAACCTGTTGACCTATTGGGATAACTTCATAGAAGAAACCGTTGTAGCAGACAAGCGACTGTTGAAAGCCTCACTGCGTAACTTTAGGGCATTTCTAAAAGAAGAATACCCGATGTTTGCCGACAGGATAGAGGCGAAGCAGCTACGACCCGAAATGATGCAGAAGTTTGCGGACTACCTTGTAGATAATCACAGGGGGCAGGGCGCGGAAACCTACTACAGACGATTTCGGAGGCTAATAAACAAGGCAGTGAAAGCGGGTGTTATCAAGCGAAGCCCCTGTTATGACAAAGACGGCAACAGCATAGCCCCACCAAAGACAAACGACATCTTAGCAAAGGACATCTTATCAGCTGACGAACTGCAACAGCTGTTTGCCACCCACTATGACAGGGAGAACCCAGAAATAAGGCGCGCTTTTGCATTGACTTGCTATTGTGGTATTCGTCATTGTGATGTAGTAAATCTGAAGTATTCCGATGTGGACTACAGCAATAAGCGTTTGACATTCCGACAGAGCAAGACCCAGAAGCACAGCAAGGCCAGCGGTGTTAACATTCCGTTGACTGATACCCTGTTGGCTATCATAGGGCAGAAGCCAGACGATGCAAAGGACGATTTTATATTTCATTTGCCGTCAGATACCATGTGCCTTAGAGCGTTGCGCCATTGGACTAAGCACGCGGGCATTGATAAGCATATAACGTGGCATTGTGGCCGTCATAGCTTTGCCACCCTGTTACTTTCCAACGGTGCTAACATCAAGGTAGTTAGCGAACTGTTAGGACACAGCAGCCTTAAATTTACGGAAATATACGTTAGGGCTGTTGACGAGTTGAAGAAAGAGGCGATCAATAGTTTGCCTACCTTGGAAGTTGGTAATATTTAATCGTTGAGGCTATGAGTTTGGAAGAATACGAAGCAATTGACAGCGTTTATACATTCTTAAATGAATTAACGACAGAAGCCTGTCTGTCACTTGGGCACGAAAATGCGGTGAGCATGGAAGAATACCGTTTTTTAAAAAATAGTGAAAAGCTATACCATGAGATATGGAAAAAGGCAGTAAACGAATACTATAATAGTCAAATATTATAAACGATGAGGCTATGAAAAGGAGTGAGGTTAAAGACCTATACAATCAGAGCGACAGCGCGCTTAGATTGCTAAAGTGTATGGCCTTAATATTGCCATATTGTAACGGAGAGCAAGCGACAGCAGAAGCCACCCAAAAAGCAGCAGCCCAGGCAGCAGCCTTATGGAATCCTGTAAAAGTCATGTGTGACTATATGATAGATGATGGCAGTATAGATATGACAGAACGGCTGCAAAACATCAAAGCGGAGGTTAGCCAGATTGAATTATCTGTTGCAAAAATGGGCTACAGCAAAGAGCAAATGCCATTATTACTAAATTGTCGCGCTATCATAAATCAGATTAAAGACATGGAGGCATGGACGGCTAACACCCCACAGCCTCAACAAAAGCACACAGAAGCCCCACAACAGCCGATTGGGGGCAGCAGTGGAGAGTTGGCAGGCAACGGAAACGCGCCAGAGGGCAGCGACAATGGTAGTAAATATATAGAACTGCCATTGAGTATGCAAACAGATGACAAAAGAGCGGAAAAAGTATTCACAGAAGCGTTTAACAAAGGATGGTTACAGGTTATAGATAATCAGCATGGAAAATGGATAGGATTTGCAAAGACAAAGGATGGAAAAATAAAGAATTACGAACAGTCTTTAGCATGGTTGATTGTAGAAATATACGACCCAGAACGAAAGGGCATTGATAATTGGTTGAAGTTTGAAGAATACTTTAACATATCCGATTTGTCAAAACATTGGGGAAATGCTAACACATATTACACCAGAACGAATAGAAAGCGAGGTTGGCAATTAGATATCGACAAACTAATTAAGGCAGCATTGCAGTAATGGAATAACAAGCACTTCAAATTGAGGTGCTTGTTTTTTTTGAGCGTACTCAAAATCTTTTCAAATTATACACAAATAATATTACTTGTTACTCAAATTATAAATACCACCTTTGCAGCGTCAAAACCGATGGGATAAGAAGTGATAGCACCAAAGGTTAGGGCAACGGCAAAGACAGGCGCGGACTATCACACGCGCCCAGACAGCTAAACCAAACAATAACTATAGCACATGGATATTGATTTGCAACAGGTAGCCGCCATTATAACGGCAAACATTATCAGCACAACAAAAGCGGTGTTGACAGTTGATGAGGCTGCAAGGTACATGGGTATTGCGAAATCGACATTGTATAAAATGATGATGAGGCGCGAAATACCCTACAGCAAGCCCAATGGTAAAGTGTGTTTCTTTGACCGCCAGGAACTTGAAGCGTGGCTGATGAGCAACCGCGTGGCAACGGCTGACGAAATCCGCGACAAGGCACAAGCCTATTGCGCGCACACACGAACCTTAACTAACAAGAAAGGGGGTGCAATATGAGCGCACATGATCCACAGGGCTATGAGTTGGCAGCGTTTAAACTATTCAAGCAGCTGCAGCCGGATTGCAAGGATAGCGACCTACCTTTGTTTCTGGATAACTTCAAAAGAGAGTTAGCAGAAATGAAAGCCTACATGGAGGCTAACGGCAGCGATGAGCGCACAGCCTTTGAAGCGGTGTTTTGTGAGCCTACAACAGCCCCAGAGCCAAAGGATAATAAAATACCTTTGCCACCTATAGCAGTGGAAATGCCAACAGAAGCGGATATTGAGATAGAACGGCAAAGAGCTGGATTACCACCACTAAGCACCCTTAAAAAAACACAGGCACAACAGCCACCAGACTTTCTGAAAGCTGACGAATGGTTTGGTACTGATATATCCAAAGATTTCTTGGATTTCACAGAACCTTATCAGAAGCCCCACTACACACTTTCTAAAGACGGCATACCTTTTGCACCACTTGGAGGCATTCACGCGATTACAGGACAAAGCGGACATGGTAAGACGATGACGTTTACACAATTCATGGCTGCAATACTTAGCGGAGGTTTTGGCGGGCTGCGATATGAGCAATCCGACAGCACACCCAAACCGATAGTGCTTTATATCGATACAGAAATGGAAAAGGATAATACCATAGCCGTAAAGAATCGAGTGTGCGAACTGATAGGCAGGAATCCACAGCAGTCTTATGATGACTTTAAAATCCTGATGTTACGCGAAACTGAAGAAGCCATTGACAGATGGAGAAAGACGCTACAAGCGATTTATGAAGTACGACCTACTGTTGTATTCATTGACGGTCTGTTAGACCTTGTAAACGACTTTAACAAGAATGACGAGTGCCAACGTAAGATATATGAGTGTATGCAGATAGCGACACACTATCAATCGTCTGTTTGGTGCTTAGTACACCAGAACCCAGGTAACACCACAAAACTTGTAGGACACCTTGGCAGTATGCTTGAACGCAAAGTTACTGATGTATTCACGACCATTAAAGAAACCAACGACAAAACAGGCGATGTGACTTTCACTATTAAGCAGACAAAGGCACGTGGACGCGATGTACCCGCATGGAAATTCCGAGTGCTACCTGTTGGCTGTTATGGCAGACCAGAACAGATTGACGAATCCACAGACTTTGACGATATCGAGAAAATACACGAATGGTTACAGCAAGGCCAGAACCTTATCGAATGGCCTGCAACAGCCAACGA
>DDPY01000004.1:0-815 GCA_002342415.1 Prevotella sp. UBA2456
GCCTTACACCATCCAGAACTACCTGGCCGACCAGGCTGTTTGGCCGAAGGTTCCCACAGACCGTCCTGAGTTTGACGAGGCTGAGAAGAAGGTGGATGCAGAGCTTGATCGTCTGCTCAACATCAAGGGTAAGCGCTCTGTTGACTCTATCCACAAGGAGCTGGGTCACATCATGTGGGAGTATGTCGGCATGGGCCGCACCGCTGAGGGCTTGAAGACGGGTCTGAAGAAGATGCACGAGCTGGAGAAGGAGTTCGATACCAACCTGTTTGTGCCTGGCACAAAGGAGGGTCTGAACGTAGAGCTTGACAAGGCTATTCATCTGCGCGACTTCTTCACCATGGGTCAGCTCGTGGCCTTCGATGCGCTGAGCCGTAACGAGAGCTGTGGCGGTCACTTCCGCGAGGAGTATCAGACGGAGGAAGGCGAGGCTAAGCGCGACGATGAGAACTACTTCTACGTAGGCTGCTGGGAGTACAAGGGCAAGGGCAACGAGCCTGAGCTCATCAAGGAGCCGCTGGAATATGAAGCAATCAAAGTACAAACCCGTAATTATAAGAATTAAAGACTATGGCTAAGAATATAAGTTTCACTATTAAATTTTGGCGTCAGAATGGTCCGAAAGATGCGGGTCACTTCGATACGCACGAAATGCACGACATCCCCGATGACACCTCGTTCCTCGAGATGCTTGACATCCTGAACGAGGAGCTCATCAACGAGGGCAAGGAGCCCTTCGTGTTCGATCACGACTGCCGCGAGGGTATCTGCGGTATGTGCTCACTCTACATCAACGGTACGCCTCACGGCAAGAC
>DDPY01000004.1:851-18479 GCA_002342415.1 Prevotella sp. UBA2456
GTCATCACCGTCGAGCCTTGGCGCTCTGCTGCCTTCCCCGTCATCAAGGACTGTATGGTAGACCGCAACGCCTTCGATAAGATTATCCAGGCTGGCGGTTACACCACCATCCGTACGGGTCAGGCTCAGGATGCCAACGCCATCCTCATCCCCAAGGAGGATGCTGACGAGGCTATGGACTGCGCCAGCTGCATCGGCTGTGGTGCTTGCGTAGCAGCTTGTAAGAACGGCTCTGCCATGCTCTTCGTATCGTCTAAGGTGTCTCAGCTCGCCCTGCTTCCTCAGGGTAAGATTGAGGCTGCCCGCCGTGTGAAGAACATGATTGCCAAGATGGACGAACTCGGCTTCGGCAACTGCACCAACACTCGCGCCTGCGAGGCCGTATGCCCGAAGAACGAGACCATCGCCAACATCGCCCGCCTCAACCGCGAGATGCTGAAGGCCAAGATCGCCGACTAAGGAGATTCACCTTAATTATAATAATAGAGCGCCGCAGAAATGCTTCTGTGGCGCTCTTTTTGCTGGAAAACAAGCAAGGGGCATAAATGCAAAACTCTTTACTCTTCCTTCACGTTGCCTACGATGTCGTCGATGGTGGCAACGGTGTGGCCGTCACGATGACGGAAGAGGTTGAGGATGTCGCGGACGGTCTTTTCCTCTTCTACCTGCTCGTCAATGAACTGGTCGATGAAGTTGATGGAGGCGCGGTCGTGCTCGGCATCAGCCACGTCAGCCAGTTCGTTAATCTTCTCTGTCACCCACATCTCGTGCTTCAGTGTGCGCTCGAAGATATCCTTAGGGTCCTTGAAGTCGTTCTCAGGAGCGTCGATAGCCGTTACTTGGGCCTCGCCACCACGGTTCAGTACGAAGTCGGCCATCTTCAGGGCGTGCTCCTTCTCTTCGTTCGAGTGGTCGAACATCCAGTTGGCAAAACCTTTCCAGCCCTCCTTGCGGAACCAGAAGGCCATCTCGAGATAGAGGTTTGATGAATACAGCTCAGCTGTGATTTGTGTGTTAAACGCATCTTGCATCTTTTTTGAAATGTTCATAGTCTTTTTCCTTTCTATTTAAAGTTAAAATGTTTTTAGATTGTGTTTATGCTGCAAAAGTACAACATTTTCTTGACTTTCCCTTTTTCTTTCAGAATTATTTGCTATATTTGCAGTCGAAAACTTATTGTCGAACCCTTTAAACGATTTTGCCGATGGCGAGCACCAGGATGAGTGCAGCGGTTCCCACAGATGTCGCTGCATGTCTACATGGCCATTGGCTTTGAACGTTACACCTTCTTCTTCCAGAAGTGTCCATAGGTGGTCACATAGCCGCGAGGTATCTGACTGACGATGTTCAGCACGTCATGCTGGAATGCTCGTGCCTGCACTGGCAGCATTTTATCACGACATAAGCAGTTCTGGAATCTCGCTAAGCGGTGTATCCTTAGCGGCTTTGACCACTTCTCGAGTCTGTGGCACCTTGAGGCCTAAGAATTCATCGCCTTCGCCATATTCGCCTGGTCCTGTCTTGAAGAAACGCATCAGTACTTGCCGCTGTTCTTCATTGTGCATCGACTCCATATAGTTAATAATCTCCTTGGCTGTTATCATCATTTTATGCTTATTTGGCAACAAAGATGCATGTTTTTGAGAAAAATACATTCATAATTCTGTAGTTTTTCGTAACTTTGCAGCATAAAAGACCGTAATTATAGCAAGATGAAAATAGGTGATAAGGCGCCCGAGATACTGGGTAAGGACGAACAGGGACGGGATATCCGTCTGAGTGACTACAGGGGACGCAAGCTGGTGCTGTATTTCTATCCGAAGGATAACACCAGTGGCTGCACCTCTGAGGCTTGCAGCCTGCGCGACCACTACAGCGAGCTGCAAAATGCCGGCTACGAGGTGGTGGGAGTGAGCAAGGACTCAGCCGCCTCGCATCAGAAGTTCAAGGAGAAGCACGAGCTGCCCTTCCCGCTGATTGCCGATATAGACCACACGCTGCTGGAGGCGATGGGAGCCTGGGGCGAGAAGTCGATGTATGGCAAGAAGGTGATGGGCACCATCCGCACTACCTTTGTCATCAACGAGGACGGCATCATCGAGCAGATATATGCCGGCAAACAGATCAAGACCAAGGAGCATGCAGAGCAGATTCTGGAACGGTGAGCCGTTCCATACGGAAATAGAGCTGATGCAACTGATACAGCAAATGGGTTTCCTGCCTTTGCTGGATAGTGGTATTCGTGGCTATTCTGCAGAAGAGATGGCCGATGACGATTGTCGCTACGTGGTACTGCCCGATGGCGGATGGGACTGGCCTTTGTGGAAATGGAAAGGACCAGTGGTGACGGAGGGCAACTGCGTCTATGGCAAATTCTTCGCCCAGAAGGCCGGCTTTATCAGTCGTGAGTGGTGGCCCGACTTCATGAACTACCGCCGTGCTACGCATCCTCAGCCCCAAGAGGGCAGCATTGAGGAGGCCATCCTGCTGACACTGCAGGAGCAGGGCAGTATGATTACGCGAGAACTGAGGGCTGCCTGTGGCTTTACCGGTCCGAAGATGCGTAGCAAGTTTGATGGTTATGTCACGCGCCTGCAGATGGGCTGCTATATCGTGACAGAGGATTTTGTCTATCCTGTCGACAAGCATAACAGGGAGTACGGATGGGGCTGGTCGCTGCTGACCACTCCTGAACAGCTGATAGGGCGCGAAGCCTGCCGCCCAGAGCGCACGCCTGAAGAATCCTTCCAAAGGATGTTCGAGCACTTCCATCAATTGGTGCCTCAGGCTACAGACTCGCAAATCATGAAACTTTTGAAATAAAAAGAGATATAAGCTATTTTTTATCAAATCATTAACCCCATAGAGCTATGAAAGATAATCGTATGATTGCTGCTGCCCTCATTGCACTGGGCATTATATGCCTTGGATGGAGCATCAAGGCAGGTATTGACAATTTTGCCAACAAGGACCGTAAGGTAAACGTGAAGGGTCTCGCCGAGCGCGAGGTGGAGGCAGACAAGGTGACGTGGCCCATCGTATCGAAAGAGCTGGGCAACGACCTGCCTGAATTGTATAACAAGATTGGGGTGACCCAGGGCAAGATCAAGGCCTTCCTGCTGCGAAACGGTATCAAGGAGGCAGAGCTGACGGTCAATGCCCCACAGGTGGTCGACCTGAATGCCCGCGAGTATGGAGAGCGCAACCAGCCCTACCGATACATTGTTACCTCAGTCATTACCGTCACCTCGCAGAATGTAAAGCAGGTGCGCAGCATCATTGCCAAGCAGGGCGATCTGCTGAAGGAGGGTGTAGCCATTGTAGACGGAGGCTACGACAACCCTGTCAAATACGAATACATATCGTTCAAGGAGATGAAGCCCAAGATGATGCAGGAGGCCATCGAGAATGCCGAGAAGACCGCCCAGCAGTTTGCCGAGAACAGCCACTCGCAGCTGAACAAGATCGTGAGTGCCGACCAGGGTCAGTTCTCCATCGAGAATCGTGATGAGAACACTCCCTACATCAAGAAGGTCCGCGTGGTTACCACCGTCACCTACTCGCTGAAAGACTAAGCGGGCAGCGATAGACCAGATGGAATCGTACTTGAACAAGGAGAACATAGCGCGCAGCCGGAACGGTGTGGAGTATCATCCGTTGATACCCTTCTTGCCAGAGAATGCCAAAGTGCTGTTCTTAGGCAGTTTTCCACCACAACGGAAGCGGTGGTGCATGGACTTCTATTACCCCAACTTCATCAACGACCACTGGCGCATAGAGGGGGCTGTCTTCTTTGCCGACCGCAGCCACTTTGTGGATGAAGCGAACAAGTGTTTCAAGCTCGCTGATATCGTGGCTTTCTGTCAGGAGAAGGGCATTGCATTCTACGATACCTCCACAGCTATCCGCCGACTTCAGGACAATGCCTCAGACAAATATCTCGAAGTGGTGGAACCTACCGACATCCGAGCCCTGACAGCCCAGCTGCCCCGGCTACGCGCCATTGTGACCACAGGCGAGAAAGCCACCGAGACACTCTGCAACACGATGAATATCCCTGCCGTTCCCAAGGTAAACAGCTACGCAGCCATCCCCGATGTATTCAACAGGAATGGAGAACAACTCTTGCTCTATCGCCTGCCTTCTTCATCGCGGGCCTACCCTTTGGCTTTCGACAAAAAGGTAGAAGCCTATAGACGAATGTTTGAACTATTCGAGTAAGAAGGTAGAATTACAAAAAAAATTGCTAACTTTGCAGGCAAATTAGTACATACATATTTATTTATAAACTCAAAACATCAACAAGCTATGAAGAAAATCTTATTTAGTTTCCTGCTTGCCCTCATTGCTACGATGGGCTATGCACAAGACATCAAGGGTAAATGGCTTACCGAGGCTGGTGACGCTCAGGTAGAAATCTACGAGCAGAATGGCAAGGTGAACGGCAAGATTGTCTGGCTCCAAAAGGGTCCTGACACCAAGGACGTGCACAATAAGGACGAAAAACTGCGCACGAGAAAGCTGATGGGTGTCAACATCCTGTCGGGTCTCACCAAGAAGAAAGAGAAATGGGAGGGCGGCCGCATCTACAATCCCAAGAATGGCAAGGACTACAAGTGCTCCATCTGGATGGATGGCAACAAGCTGAAGGTACGCGGATACATCGGATTCCTCTACGAAACCCAGACCTGGACAAGAAAGTAAATCTTATCTCTATACGGCATAGCCATCAGGACTCTTGATGAAATAGTCCTGATGGCTATTGTTTTGTGAGGGTATTCTATACCTATCAGATGCCTGTAACCACGAAGCGACTCCCCTTGGTGTATTCCGAATCATAGACAAGGCTATACCCCATGGAAACCGCGAGTCGGCGAGCTAATGACAAGCCGATGCCAAGACTTTGCTCATCCTTCGACAGTCGAACGAAGGGTTCAAAGATTCGTTCGGCATCTTCAGCAGGAATGACGGGGCCTTCGTTGCTGACGGATATAGCATAGGTGCCGTCAATATCGGCATAGCAGCTCATCTGCAGCTTACCGCCAGTAGCATACTTGTCAGCATTGTCGAGCAGACAGTCCAGCAGTTCATGCAATAGCGGACTCGTATGGACTATCACGTCGTCGGATACGGTGGTGCTGAACTCCGTGGCCAGCGTGCGCTGCTTGTCTATGGAAGAAGGCTGCAGGTCATAGCTTTTCAGGACGCTACGCGCCATTTCGTTCAGTCCTACCTCGTTCTCTTTAGGTGTTGGAATATCGTCACCGTATAGGCTGAACAGGATGAGCTGATGGGTGGAGGTTGCCACATGGTAGGCATCACGGCATACGGTGGCGCGCAGTTGCATATACTCTTCGTGTGGGATTTGTCCGTTTGAGTCGATAATCAGCTCTGCAGTGTTAATGAGCGTAAGCAGCGGTGAGCGCAGCGCATTGCTGCAAATCCGCTTCTCTTCGTCGGTGATGCCCGTTGCCCCTTGTGCGTAGGAATCAAGTACGGGATCCATCAGCGACTCTATGTTTCGGGCTGCAGTGAGAATATCTTTGTAGCGCTTGGGACGCTCTTCGGGCTTTAGCCGGAAATCCGGGTTGTTGAATATGTGCGCATAGCCTCTCAACACACTGATGGGATTCTTCAGCTTCTCATGTATCGTGTTGACAAAGGCACGACGGATAGCCTGTCCGGCCTTTGTGTGACGGTGGGCCTCCTGCAACTGCTGGAACTGCTCCTTCAGTCGGCGGTTCTTCTTGTGGCGATAGACGAGCATACCTATGAGCAAGCCGATGATGGCCAGTGCCATCAGGCCAACGATGACCAACTGAATGTGCCTCATCCGTGCCTTCTCCTGCTCGGCCTGAAACATATCAATGTCGTGCGACATTTCCACCAACTGCTGCTCCAGCAATTTGCGCTGGTCAACGAGCTGAAGACTGTCTTTTAACTGGGTGGCGCGATAGGCCTTCTGCCAGTCGCCCATCTCCTCATAGATGTTGATGCGCAGCTCTGTGGCCATCAGGGGCACTTCGATGGAGTCGCACCAGGCAAGGGCTTGCCGATAGTCGTTCTGCATGAGGCTATGGCACACCATCACCTGTTCGAGGTTGGCTGCATTGAAATGTGTCGGCTGATGCTGGCGGATGCTGTCGTAACGGTGGAAATAGCGCAGGAAGGCGGCCCGGTCATCCAGTTTGTTGGCAATGATGCACCGATAGCCCAGCACACCGCTCTCGTACAGCGGATTCTGCAACATCTGTTGCGGCAGGCTGTCGAGGCACGCCATTGCCTCGGCGGGGCGGTTGAAACTGAGCGACTGTGCCAGCGAGAGGTAGGCGTTGAACACGGCTACGGGTTCTTTCTCGGCATCGAGGCCCTGAAGCGCGCGCCTGAAGTATTTCTCGCTCATCTCCGGCTGGTTGCGCCCGTTATAGAAGAATCCCAGGCCCATGTTGGCCATATAGAGATACTGCTCCTGATGGCGCTCCTTAGCATCGTCGGTGAGATGGCGGATTTCGGAGTAGGCGCGGTAGAAATGCTTGTGGTTTACCTCATATATCACGCGATTCATCCACGTGCGATAAAATGTTGCCCAGTCATGATGTTGCTCCAGATACCTCATCAATCTCTGATGGACTGCATAGAAGGCGGAGTCGTTGCCACTGACCTGCGCTTCATACAGTCGCTGTATCATTTGCTCTTGTGTCGTGGGTTGCTGTTGCGGGTTTGCAGGTTTCTGCTTGGCAATGAGGGGTAAACTCATTACCAGCAGAACTGCACTGAAAACAATTTTTTTCACATCTAATACCATCATTTCGTATTGTCGTTTTATATTCTGAATGCGCTGGCTCGTTTGCCAAAGCATGTGCAAAAGTACTAAAGATTTTCAACACATGCAAGGACAAATGCGCTATTTGAGCAATCTTTTGCTGATTTTGCAACGATTTTTGTTGATTTTATCACTCAAAGCCCGAAATCATCCAAATTTCCACCCGATATTGTCCTATAACTAAAAATAATTTCGTAACTTTGCTGAAACAAATCAATAAAGCAAATGACGAATATGGACCAAATGGACAGAATCAAACGGATGGAGCAGTATCTCGACCGCGCCTCGCAGGCTGTGATGAGGCTGTCGGCTGCACTCGACGAATACGAAGGGCTCCAGACGGCTATCAGCGAGCTGGCAGCATATTACGGTAGTGACACGTGGAAGCAGGACCTTGATGACGACAGTCGTGGCTTGCTGCCGCCGGGCTTGAAGCGTGGAGTACTTTCAGAAGACGGCATTTGGAATCTGCTCGAAGACTGCCGCGACCTGAACAGCCGCATCAGAGAGGTAAAATTCCCTGAGTTAACTCAAAACATCAAATGAGTTAACTCGATGGATGATTTGAGTTAACTCAACTTTTTGATGGTGTTTTCTCAGTGACCTTATCTTAGCCATACAAAAATTAAGCTGATGCTGAACAAACCTTTATTTTATCATACTGTCGCCTTTCTGGTGGTAGCCATCTGGGGCTCTACGTTCGTATTCACCAAACTGCTGTTGATGGGCGGACTCTCGGCAGCACAAATCTTCGTGCTGCGTTTCATTATTGCCTATGTGCTGCTGTTGGCCTATTCTTTGTACAAGGGCATCCGCTGGAAGGCCGACTGTTGGCAGGACGAGGCTCTGATGGCGATGCTCGGACTGACGGGAGGCACTCTGTATTTCCTGACAGAGAATAGTGCCATGCTCTACACTACCACCACCAACACTTCCCTCATTGTCAGCCTGAGCCCGCTGGTGGCATCGGTTCTCATCAGCATCTTCTATAAGTCGCAGCGGCTGAACAAGCTTCAGACGCTCGGTTCAGTGATGGCTGCCGTCGGTGTGGTATTGGTGGTGCTGAACGGACACTTTGTGCTTCATCTCTCGCCACTTGGCGACACCTTGGCTTTCGGTGCTGCCCTCTGCTGGGGGGTCTACAGTCTGCTGATGATTCCAGCTAACTATCGTTACGATACTGCTTTTATCACGCGCAAGGTATTCTTCTATGGTCTGCTGTTCATGATACCTTACTTTATTTGGTGTCCGGGACTGGGAGTCGACTTGCTTTGTGCCCAGCCAATGCTCGTCTGGAATCTTTTGTTCCTTGGCTGTGTGGCCTCCATGCTTTGTTTCTTGGCATGGAACTGGGTGATGAAGAAGCTGGGCGCCGTCATAGCCACCAATTATGTCTATCTGAACCCCGTCACCACCATCATCTTTGCGTGGCTGATACTCTCCGAGCAGATTACCGTTTTCTTCCTCCTCGGCACTGCCCTCATCCTCTTAGGCATGTTTCTGGCAGACAAGTCGAGACAGCATTAGTCATCGACAACTCTCCATACATTGAGCACGATGCCATTGAAGCCCTTCACCCATTCCGGCTGGCACACAAAGAGCGAACGGTTCAGCCAGGCATAGCGGCTGTTTTCTGGTGCTTCGAACTGGGGTGCGGCCTTGAAGTAATAATAAGGGCGTCCCTGAGCATCTTTGCCATCAAACACCAGTCCTCTGTTGCGGACGTGGATATAGATGCTGTCGTCCGTCATGATGCTGTAGATGGCCTCCAGTTCCGTTCTGGAGCCGTCGGCATTGGCCAGTTGGTAGTCCGCCCCGCCAGGCAGAATTGTGCCTCGGAGTTGTGGACCCTCGAAGGTGCCTCCGGTTATCGGGATGACAATCCTCTTGCCGTGTGGGGTTTCGCCAACGGTGTAGGCTGGGTCTATGGTGACTCTCAGCTGCAGGGCAAACTCCAGCTGGGGCGTATCCTTCGGCGGATAGGTCTGTGCTTTCAGTGAAAGCAAGGATGCCGCGAGGGCAGTGAGTAATAACAGTCGTTTCATCCTTTATCTTTTTGATACGCTGAATCGTTGCCATCAGGCAGCGAAGATACGAAACAATAATGAACACCCCGTTCGTCTGTTGAGGCTTACCGGGGTGTCCACTATATTGTCCGTGCTTACTCCTCTGGCGAGAAGTCGTCCTTGCCTACTCCGCAGATGGGGCATACCCAGTCCTCGGGGATGTCTTCAAAGGCTGTCCCAGGAGCAATACCGCTGTCAGGATCGCCTGCTACGGGATCGTAAACGTAACCACATGTGTCGCAAATGTACTTTTTCATAATCTTTAGTGGGTTTAGTTAGTAAATAAAAGTATTGTTTTCTACTTGATAAAAGTATTGATCTTCTCTACGATAGTCGCTGGGCGGATACTGTTCATGCAGGCATAGTCTCCGCGGCGGCAGGCTTTCTGCCCGAAGATGCTGCACGGACGGCAGTCGAGGTCTGTCTGGATGGTGTTCTCTTTCGACTGTTGCCAGCCCATGAATCCGGCATAGGGATGGGTGGCTCCCCAGACGCTGATCACGGGAATGCCCGTGAGCGATGCCAGGTGCATGTTGGCAGAGTCCATGGAGAGCATCACCTGCAAGTGGCTCATGAGGATGAGTTCCAGCTCGAGCGAGTCGGTATGGCGATGCACGTAGACACACTGCTTGTAACGCTGGCACCATTGGCTGAACCATACCTCCTCCTGTTCTCCGCGTCCGAAGAGGAACAAGCGAGCTCCAGGATGCTGCTCTATCAGCTGTTCCACCACCTGCTGCATCAGCTCGGGGGGATATACCTTGCCCTTATGGGCTGCAAAGGGCGCAATGCCTATGAGCGGTGCCGGCGAGGTGAGCATCGAGGCCAGACTGGCTGGCAGCTGGCTGGTATCGCCGCCTTCGGGGGGAAAGATGCTCTTGAAGTTGATCTCGACAGGATAGCCCAGACGCTCGAACACCTCGGCATAGTTCTCAAACGAGGTAGGCTGCTGGATGAGGTGCTTGTTGCTGTAGGACACCAACTGCCGGCGTCCCTTGCGGTGCTTGTTGATATGAGCCACACGATAATGCCCCATGTTAAAGCGAAAGCGAAGAAATTCTGAGCGCAACACGTTGTGCAGGTCGGCAATGGCAGTAAACTGCTTGGCTGTCAGTCGGCGGTAGAGCCGGTTGAGTCCTTTGAGGCCCTTGTACTCACGTTTCAGGTCGGCCTCCATGAATCCTACATTGGAGGCCATGCCCTCAAACAACGGGCGTGCATAGCCTCGACTCAGTACCGTGAAGCGTACATCAGGATATTGTCGGGCCAGCGACCAGATGATAGGCACTACCATTGCCACATCACCTAAAGCCGAGAAGCGGATGGCGAGTATATGCTCTTTTCTCATTTCTTGTATAGTACGGGATTCGTGCTGGGATCGTTGTACATCTTCATCTGGCGGTACACCTTCATGTATTTGCGACCGGCCTCAATGTCTTCCAGCAGCTGGTCAATAGCCGTTGAGAGGTCTGTCTGCTGTTCGCGCAGCACATCGAGCTTAGCGCGGCAGCGGGCAATATGCTCAGCGTCGGCATCTTGTCGCTCCGTCTGTTCCTTCATGTGCCATATCTTCAGGGCCAGAATGCTCAGACGGTCGATGGCCCAGGCAGGGCTCTCCGTGTTCAGATGCGCATCGGGCAGGGGAGTCACCTCGCTGTACAGGTGGCGGAAGTAGCTGTCTATCTCCTCCACCAGGTCCGTACGATCCTGGTTGGAGTGGTCTATGCGCCGCTTCAGTCCCAAGGCCTCGGCGGGCTCGATATGCGGATCACGGATAATATCCTCCAGATGCCATTGCACTGTGTCTATCCAGCACTTCAGATAAAGGCTGTACTCTATCGTGTCGCGATTATACGGATTGCTGATAGGCGTATCTACGTTGTCTGTCAGATGGTAGTCGCGAATAGCCTGCAGGAAGATTTTATTTGCTTGTTCAGTAAAAGCCATATCGTCTATTTTCTTTTTGTTTGGTGCAAAGATACGAATAATTTTTGATTCACGCCTCACAATTTACATTATTTTATCCTAAACGCACCAGTCTGGCAGTATTATTGTTGAATTTGGTTTGAAATAATAAATTTTATAGCCTGTTCTATTGCGAAATTAAATAGAAATTACTATCTTTGCGACCTAAATTGGTGTCAACACATGAACGAATATTACTACGGAATGGCAGTTGTGATGTTGGTAACGACCAGCCTCATGTTTGCGGCCTCAAAGAACAAGCGCATGTTCACCACAGTCCTGCTGGTGGTTGCACTCTTCGGGCCGCTGTTGTTCTCATGCCAGCATGGGACAGGCGGCAAGTCCAGCTCGTCAGCCGACAGCATTGATTGGAACGATTCCTGCTACAGGCTCCTCAAGCGGGCACTCGTCTATTATAATAATAATCAGATTGACTCGCTCGAACAGTTTGCATCATGGAGCAAGGGGGTGTGCGTCGACCACAAGCAACGCATCTGGTACTACCATATCTGGGCCTTACTGGCCGAAGCCTACGTCTGGGACAACCAGTTTGGCAAGGCCACCGACGAAGCCCACCGCATGCAGGAGGAGGCAGAAAAGAACAAGGAGAACTTAGGGCTTTTCTTGGCTTACAAGGCACTGGGGGTGGGCTATGCCCATGCTGACATCAGTCTTGAAGCAGAGTCGTATTTGAAAAAGGCCATCGAATATTTCCCCAAGGGAACCACTCCAGGCGAACTGTTCGACTGCTATCGTACACTCTGTACCGAACAGTTGAAGATGGAACGCTATGCAGCGGTCGACAGCACGCTGAAAGGCTGGCAGAAAGAGGTGGACCGCTATCCTGTTGCTCCCAGTGAGCCTGATACCATCGTACATGCCAATTTCCATTTCAATTACCATTCAATTCTTGCAGACTATTTGCTGGACATCGGCAACTATCGCGAGGCAGAGAAAAACATCGATTCGTCGGCATACTATGAGAATATTGCCGGCAACAGTGTCCTGAACCTTATCACCATTGCACAGCAGCGTAGTAGTTTGGCGAGAGAACAGGGACGGATTGACGAGGCCTTGAAGCATAGTGCCCGCTTGCTGGAGCTGGCCGGAAAGACCGAAGACAGCAGTAATCTGTTCGCAGCCCTCGAGGAGCGGGGCAGTGTGCTGGAGAAGGCCGGTCGTTTTGAAGAGGCCCTGAAGGTATATCATCATCTCGCCCAACTGAGAGACTCGCTTTCGGCCATTGACCAGCATGACCAGCTGAACCATCTGAACAAGCAGTATGCCGTCAGCGAGTTGCGGGCAGCCAACGAGCAACTGGAACACCGCTCGCGATTCACTACGGGCAGCATCGCTATGATCATGGGCATCTGTGCCATTCTTGTCTTCTTGGTCTATAACAGCCGCTGGAGCCGCCAGCTGGAAATCAAGAACCGCCAGCTGCAGCGTGAGCGCAACGTGGTGGTGGCACAGAACAAGCAGCTTGCCGTTGAGCGCGACCGTGCCGAAGCAGCATCCAAGGCGAAGACTGCCTTTATACAAAGCATGACACACGAGATACGCACCCCGCTCAACCATATCAGCGGCTTTACGCAGGTGCTCGCCATGCCCGATCTCGAACTGCCTGCCGACGAGCGCCTTGAAATCAGCCAGCGCATTCAGGAAAGCACGCTTCATCTGACCAACATCCTTGACGACCTTATCCAGCTTTCTGACTTGGAGAGCAGCAACGAGCTGCCGCTGGCTGAGAACTACTACCCAGCCCAGATCGTGGCCCAGGCCTTAGAAGCCGTCAGCCCGTCGGTAGTGGCTGATGTGGTGCTCGAAAACCGTTGTCAGGTGTCCGACGAATGGGCGGTCAGCACCTATCCAAACCTGATACGGACCGTTCTCACCCGTCTGCTCGACAATGCCGCCAAGTTCACTCATCTTGGCAGCATAACGCTCTCGCTGACACAAGAAGACGATAAGCTTCATTTCTCGGTAGCCGACACCGGGCCGGGCATTCCTGCCGACAAGCGCGACTTCATCTTCGAGCGCTTTGCCAAGCTCGACAGTTTTGCTCAGGGCACGGGTCTCGGACTCTCCGTAGCCCGTCTGATAGCTGAGCGACTTGGCGGAACGCTCACCCTCGATACCGACTATACGGGCGGCTCTAAGTTCGACTTCATCATTCCTGCATCATTCAAATCGTAAATCGTTAAATCGTCAATGAAAAACCGTCTTCTCTCCCTTGTAGGCTTCTCGCCGCTGCGCGATAATCTAAAGACCGAAGTGCTGGCGGGTCTCACCACCTTCGCCACGATGTCATATATTCTGGCCCTCTTGCCTGCCATGTTTGCACCGCTGGCAAGTATCGGTTTTCCCACCGACAACGTTTTCACCGCCACCGTTCTTGCTACCATCTTCGGCACATTGCTCATGGCCTTCCTTGCCCGCAAACCCTTTGGTCAGGCACCGGGACTGTCGCTCAACGTGTTCTTCATCGAGACCGTGTGTCTGTCAATGGGCTATTCGTGGCAGTTTGCCCTCACCGCCGTACTCATCGAAGGCCTCCTTTTCATACTGCTCTGTATGAGCAATTTACGGCGTGTCATCTTCGACATGGTGCCGCCCTCGCTGAAGTATGCCATTGCTGCCGGCATCGGGTTCTTTATCGCGATGATAGGTATGAAGAATAGCGGACTACTGGCTACGGGAACCATCTTCAACCATATCAACACCCTGACCAGTCCCTCCTCGTTGCTCTTCCTGCTGGGCTTGGTGCTCATGGGAGTCTTTTTCATCTTGCGATTCCGGGGTGGTCTCTTGCTTAGCATCATCATCGTCACGCTGGTGGGTATTCCCTTAGGCGTGACCAAGCTGCCCGACACGCTGTTCACGTTGCCCTCTACACCCGATCCGCTGTTCTGCCAGTTCTCCTGGAGCGATCTGCTCACGCCCGACCTCTGGGTCTGTGTGTTGACAATGCTTTTCTTCGACATTTTCGACAGTCTTGGCACCATCGTAGGAGTGATGGCCACATCGGGCAACATCCGCAAGAACGGACGCATCCCCCACATGCAGCGTATTATGCTCAGCGATGCCATCGGCACCGTGGGTGGAGCCTGTCTGGGATGCAGCACCGTGACCACCTATGTTGAGAGTGCCACCGGCGTGGCCGAAGGGGGACGTACAGGACTGACAGCCCTCGTCGTGGCCCTCTGCTTTGCCCTCAGCCTGTTCTTCGCCCCGCTGTTTCTGGCCATCCCCGCCGTTGCCACCGCCCCCGTACTGGTAGTAGCCGGTTTCCATCTCTTCGGCTCCGTGCGCCACATCAGCATCTCGCGTGCCAAGGAGGCCATGCCCGCTTTTCTCTGTATCCTGCTCATGCCCATCACGGGCAGCATCACCGATGGCATCGTTTTCGGCCTTGCCACCTATATCATTCTTTCATTTATTGAGGACTGGACGGGCCGGATCAGGAACCCCACCGTTACAGACGACACAGAGGCATAAATATAACTCAACTTTCGCAAGCTCGCTAGCTTCAGTTTTTAGAGGTGAGTGGTGAGAGGTAAGAGTTCTTTGACCTGAAGGTACAAAGCGACCAGAGGTCGATGAGAGAGTTGAGTTGTACCTTTGCCGATGCAAGGGGACGGAGGTCTTTCCGGAGTGCAGTGGAAAACTTTTTTGAGTGCACGCAAAAAATATTTCGAGTGCAGTATGGGAAATAAGTAAACGTTAAATAATAAATTACCACTAATTGAAAACAACAATGGATTTAAACGAGATTAGAGAGGCCCTGAAGGCCATGTATGGCGGCGAGAACAAGCTGATTACCGACGGCAACTATGACACGTCGCTGGCCGTGAAGTGTGTCAACGGTACCTTCGTCGGCAGAAAGAAGGAGAATGTGATTGTCTACAGGGGCATCCCCTATGTCGGTCAGCAACCTGTCGGCGAGCTACGCTGGAAAGCCCCAGTGGATGTTGTGCCAAGCGAAGCAGTGTATGAGGCCTATTATAATGCCAAGAGTGCCTTCGGCAATGGACAGTTAGAGACGGGCTCCCTCTACTATATGGATGAGGACTGCCTGTATCTGAACGTATTCAAGGCAGATGACGCGACTCAGAAGAAGCCGGTTATGGTATGGATTCACGGCGGGGCCTTCGAGGCGGGCGGAACCATCGACCCGATGTTCGACTGCTGCAACTTCGTGGAAGAGAATCCGGATGTCGTAGTCGTCACCATTGCCTACAGGCTTGGCGTGATGGGCTTCCTGCATCTGTCTCATCTGTCGGACGGCAAGGATTATCCTGACGCACAGAACCTGGGGCTCCTGGATCAACTGAAGGCGCTGAAGTGGGTGCATGAGAACATAGCAGCCTTTGGCGGCGACCCCGACAACGTGACCATCTTCGGCGAGTCGGCAGGTGCCGGGAGTTGCACCTTGCTCCCGCTGATAAAGGGCTCACACCAATATTTCAAGCGACTCATTGCTGAGAGCGGTTCCGTCAACCTGACGAGATCTACGGAAGAGGCCATCGAATGTACCAATAAACTGCTGGATGAGCTTGGCTGCAAGACTGTCGGCGACCTTTTGAAGGTTGCCGGCCAGAAAGTCTTTGAAGCATCTGCTGTCAACTTCTTGCATCAATTCCCGGAAAGAGACGGAAGGCATTTGCCTACAGACACATTTGAGGCATACGCCAATGGTGCGGCAAAAGACATTGATATTCTTGTAGGGTGTAACAAGGATGAAATGAACTTCTTCGTATATAGCTTTGGCCCGGAAGGCTGGGAGCAGTTTGCGGAAAGCCGCAAGAAGGGGAAGTTCGCCCAGATGCCAGCCGACGAGAAAGCGCTGGTAGAGAGCTTTATGAAGGATGTGAAAGGCGACGATTTCCAGCCGTTCGCCAGCCTGTTAAGCCAGAGCTGGTTTAATGTTCCCATCATCCGTCTGTCGGAGGAGCAGACCAAGGCTGGCGGCAAATGTTACACCTATTATTTCACGCCAGAGTCACCAGATCCGATTATGAAGTGCGGACATGCGATAGAACTGGCAGTTGTATTCAACCACCCGGAGTTTAGCGCAGACACAGGCAGAACATTCGACGAAACCTTCTGCAAGACCATGCGCAAGATGTGGATACAGTTCGCCAAGACGGGCAACCCCTCGCTCACGGCTGAGCAATCGCCCGACGGCAAGGCGAAGGAGTGGCCGCTCTATGACCAGAAAGACAAACAGGTGATGGTTCTCGACGAGTTCGATATCCATCCGGCGAAGGAAGCAGATGTGAAGATTGCCGATTGGGAAAGAACTTATTTCCTAACCAAATATTATGCGCTTTAACAAGAACTGTTGATAAATAAAAATACATATCGAGCTATGAGTGAAATCGAAGAACAACTGAAAGCGCAATACGGAGAGAACAAGCAGATTGTGGGCGGCAACTATGACCGGTCGCTGGCTGTCAAGTGTGTCAACGGTACTTTCGTCGGCAAAAAGACTGACGGCATTATCGCCTACAAGGGTATTCCTTTCGTAGCGGAGCAGCCCGTCGGCAATTATCGCTGGAAGGCACCAGTAGGCTACGTTCCAAACGATGGCGTGTATGAAGCGTACTACAACGCTAAGACCTGTACTCAGGCAGAAGGTGATATTGCAGCTGCATACGTTATGGGTGAGGATTGTCTGTGCCTGAACATATGGAGGGCTGACAATCCGGTATCTCAGAAGAAACCCGTCATGGTGTGGATTCATGGCGGCGCTTATGAGGTCGGAGGAACAGCTGACCCGAACTACGAGTGTCACAACTTTGTCAAGGAGAATCCTGACGTCATCGTTGTCTGCATTGGCTACAGACTGGGCATACTCGGTTTCTTCCACTTGTCTCACCTTTCGGACGGAAAGGACTATCCTGATGCACAGAATCTGGGGCTTCTGGACCAGATGATGGCATTGAAGTGGGTACATGAGAATATCTCCGATTTTGGAGGCGACCCAGACAACGTGACAATCTGGGGCGAATCTGCAGGTGCGGGATGCTGTACCATGCTGCCGCTGATAGAGGGTTCGCGGAAGTATTTTAAGCTCGTCATCGCTCAGAGCGGTACAGTCGGTCAGACAAGGACCACGGAGCAGGCCATCCGTTGTACGGATGAGATTATGAAGGAACTTGGTTGCAAGACTGTAGCGGACCTGCAGAAAGTCAGTGCCGAGAAATTAGTAGAGGCGTGGGGACGTTTGTACGGACTGTTTCAAGTGCTCGGAATACGCACGTCGCCGGAGAAGGACGGAAAGATTCTGCCTCTGGAACCATGGAAGGAATATGCTAACGGTGCTGCAAAAGACATTGTATTTCTGCATGGCTGCAACAAGGATGAGTTTAACACTTTCGTGCCACCATTCGGAGAGGAAGGCTTCATCGAATGGGGCAAACAGCGCAAGGAGGAGAATCTTGCCAGGTTCACCGACGAAGAGAAGGCGTTGGTCGAGAGTTATTGCCAGAGCATCAAGGGTGACAGCTACGAACCCTACAGCCGACTGTTTGGGCAGATGCTGTTTATTGCTCCTCAGATTAGACTGTCGGAGGAACAAGCCAAAGTCGGCGGCAAGTCATATACCTATTACTTCACCACGGAATCCTCACTGCCCATCATTAAAGCCGGGCATGCGATAGAAGTTTCGACAATATTCAAACACCCCGAAGACACCTGTTTCACGGGAAGGGTACTTGACGAGACCTTCGGGAAAACGCTGCGCAAGATGTGGGTGCAATTTGCCAAGAC
>DDPY01000018.1 GCA_002342415.1 Prevotella sp. UBA2456
ACAAGCCCACCTTCACTCCTAATCAGGACTGTGGTGACAATGTTATCATCATCAATGCCGACAAGGTGGTTTTCACTGGTAAGAAAGAAACCGACAAGGTTTACACCCGCTACACTGGCTACCCCGGTGGTCAGCGCTTCAACACGCCTGCCGAACTGCGCAAGAAGCCTTTCGGTGTTGAGCGTATCCTGAAGCACGCCGTGAAGGGCATGCTGCCCAAAGGTCCCCTTGGCCGTTCGCTGCTGAACAATCTCTATGTCTACAACGGTACGGAGCATCCCCACGAGGCTCAGAAGCCCAAGGCTATCGACATCAACCTGTACAAGTGATAAATGGTAAATTGTAAATCGTTAAATAGAAAATAAAGATGGAATACATCAATGCAATAGGTCGTCGCAAGAGCTCAGTAGCTCGCGTTTATCTGTCAGAGGGTACTGGCAAGATCACGATCAACAAGAAAGACTTGGAAGTTTACTTCCCCTCAGCCATCCTGCAGTATGTGGTCAAGCAGCCCCTGAACCTGCTGGAGGTTGCTGAGAAATATGACATCAAGGCCAACCTGGACGGTGGTGGTTTCACTGGTCAGAGCCAGGCTCTGCGCATGGCTATCGCCCGTGCACTGGTAAAGGTCAATGCCGAGGACAAGAAGAGCCTGAAGGATCATGGTTTCCTGACCCGCGATGCCCGTGAGGTTGAGCGTAAGAAGCCGGGTCGTCCCAAGGCACGTCGTCGCTTCCAGTTCAGTAAGCGTTAATCAGACTGAACAGCGTTTAGCATCTAAACTGGCGAGACTCTGGCTAGTACTGCTAGAAGACTGGTACTGCTAGTAAGACTAGTAAAACTAGTACAACTAGACTACTCGTCGGTTGGTCTAACAAAGATTAAAAAGAAAGTAAACAATTAAAAAAGAAAAGAAAAATGGCAAGAACAAATTTTGACCAATTACTGCAGGCTGGCTGCCACTTCGGCCACCTGAAGCGCAAGTGGAACCCCGCAATGGCTCAGTATATCTACACCGAGCGCAACGGTATCCATATCATCGACCTCCACAAGACAGTAGCCAAGATCGACGAGGCTGCTGACGCACTCAAGCAGATTGCCAAGAGTGGCAAGAAAATCCTGTTCGTCGCTACTAAAAAACAGACTAAGGAAATCATCGCCGAGAAGGCTCAGAGCGTTGGTATGCCTTATGTGACAGAGCGCTGGCCGGGCGGTATGCTTACCAACTTCCCGACTATCCGCAAGGCCGTCAAGAAAATGGCGAACATCGACAAGCTGATGCAGGACGGCACCTATGCCAACCTGTCGAAGCGCGAACTGCTGCAGGTGACCCGTCAGCGTGCCAAGCTGGAGAAGAACCTCGGTTCTATCGCCGACCTGACCCGTCTGCCTTCTGCCCTCTTCGTCGTTGACGTGCTGAAGGAGCAGATTGCCGTTCGCGAGGCCAACCGTCTGGGTATTCCCGTGTTCGGTATCGTCGATACCAACTCTGACCCCAAGAACATCGACTTCATCATCCCTGCTAACGACGATGCCAAGGACTCTGTAGAGGTTATCCTCGGAGCCTGCTGCGCCGCTATCAACGAGGGTATCGAGGAGCGCAAGGTGGAGAAGGCTGACGAGAAGGCTGCCGATGCTCAGGCAGAGGCTGAGGCCGATGAGGCTAAGCCCAAGCGTCAGGCCCGCAAGCCCCGCAAGGCTCAGGAAGAGGCTCCCGCTGCTGAAGAGGCTGCTCCCGCAGCAGAAGAGGCCCCCGCTGCCGAGTAATAAACTGTATATTGTAAATCGTAAAATCGTAATTTAATATGGCTATTTCAATAGACGATATCAAGAAGCTTCGCGCTATGACCGGTGCTGGTCTCGCTGACGTAAAGAAGGCGCTGACCGAGGCTGAGGGCGACTTCGACAAGGCTAAGGAACTGCTCCGTGAGCGTGGCCTGGCTATCGCTGCCAAGCGCAGCGACCGTGAAACTTCAAATGGTTGCGTACTCGTTAAGGCTGTCGACGGCTTTGCCGCTATGATTGCCCTGAAGTGCGAGACCGACTTCGTGGCTAACGGTGCCGACTTCATTGCCCTCACTCAGAGCATCCTCGATGCAGCTGTCGCCAACAAGTGCAAGGATCTGGAGGCTGTCAAGGCTCTCGACATCAACGGCCAGACTGCCCAGGAGGCTGTGACACAGCGCTCGGGCATCACTGGCGAGAAGATGGAGCTCGATGGCTACCTGACTCTCGAGGGCGAGAATATCGAGGTTTACAACCACATGGGCAAGAACACCCTGTGCACGATGGTACAGCTCAACAAGCCCGCTGCCGAGATTGGTCACAAGCTGGCTATGCAGGTAGCTGCCATGAAGCCCGTTGCACTCGATGAAAAGAGCGTCGACCAGAAGATTCTGGACGAGGAGTACAAGACCGCTGTCGAGAAGTCTAAGCTCGAGCAGGTTCAGAAGTATGTTGACAACAAGCTGAAGAAGGCTGGCATCAACCCCAACCTCGTTGACTCCGAGGATCACATCGAGAGCAACATGTCGAAGGGCTGGCTGACTCAGGAGCAGGCCGACGAGGCTCGCAAGCTGATTGCTGAGGGCAAGAAAGAGGGCGAGGCTCAGCTGAAGATGCCTATGATTGAGGGCATTGCCAAGGGCCGTGTTCAGAAGTTCCTGAAGGAGAACTGTCTGGTAGACCAGGAGTTCCAGTTCGGCGACGGCGACAAGCAGACTGTCACCCAGTGGCTGGCCGCTCAGGACAAGGAGCTGAAGATCTGCGACTTCAAGCGCTTCACGCTGGTTGCTGAGTAATCACAACACACGACATAAAAAAAGCCCGACTCACCTTGAGCCGGGCTTTTTTTATGTTGCCTTTATTTCAGGTGGCGGTGCATCCTTATGTTGCTTTTATTTCAGGTGGCGGCGCATCCACTCCATCTGCTGGCGGTCGGTGGCGTCGCTGGTCCAGTGCTCGTTGATGGGGGTGAGCAGACATTCCTTCTCGCACTGCAGCACGTTCCAGACGGCATACGAGGTGGTGGGAGGACAGGTGTTGTCGTTGTATCCCCACGTCATATAGACGGGCACCTTGATGTGTCGGGCAAAGTTGACGACATCGTAGTAGGGCAGCGTCTTCATGCAGGCTTCCGAGTAGGCCCCGCTCTCGTGGGTGAAGTGCGGATAGCCGCTGGTGAGTCCTGCCGAGCCGGCAGCCATATCGCTCAGTGCGGGATGGTTGGCCACGCAGTGGGTGACGCGCGGGTCGAGGGCTGTGGCTATCAGCGCCAAGGCGCCTCCCTGGCTGCCTCCCTGCATGATGACGTTGCGCCCGTCCCACTCGGGCAGCGAGACGAGGATGTCGATGGCTTTCAGCAGTCCCAGGTAGACGTGCTTCATGTAGTAGTGGTTGCGGTCCTCCAGGCTCTGGCGGAGGTAGGCGTTGTTCTTATTGTCGAAGGCGGCGCAAATCTCGGCAAACACCTCCTCGCTCAGCGTGGGGTTCAGCCCGTGAATGTCGAGCGCCATGCGGATGAATCCGTTCTCGGGGTAGAAGCGGCGCGTGGTAGCGTCGCGGATGGGTTTCACGCCTGCTCCCGGAGGGGTGAGCACGACGGGGCAGGAGCCGGGCTTCGCGCCGCGGGGCATCAGCAGGTAGGCGTAGAACGAGTGGCGCTGCTTGTCGAGGTCGATTTTCAGTCGCCAGGCCTCCACCTTGTCGTTCGACATCTCCTTGACGTATTCCTTCGAGTAGTGCAGGGGGAACTTGCCGGCCTCTTCCGTCTGCTGCTGCCAGAATGCCCAGAAGTCCTTGGGCTCCTGGGTGAAGGGCTGTATCTTGTCGACCGAGAATCCTATCTTCACGTGGTGCTCATAGGTCTTGCCGTCGACCTTCGTCTTCAGTCGCAGGTCGCGGAAGCACGGCTTCTTGGCCGTTCCCATGCGGATGGTGCCGCGACCGCCCTTCAGCATCAGGCTCCCGCGCGTGTCGGCAGCCAGCAGGTCGGTGCCCACCTCCCACGACACCTCGCTGTCGCGGGGGATGCCGTATTTATAGAATTGCACCTCGACGGTGGCTTCCTCGCCGCACTGGTAGAGCCAGTCGTGGTGGTTGGGCACGGTCACCCACAGATAGTCACTGCGATAGGGATAGTTCTCGACGGCCAGGGCCGGGATGGACAGCAGGAGGGCAAGGCAGAGGAGCATGCCGCCCTGCGCCCATTTCTTCAGCGATTCGTACGTTACACTTGTCTTCATCTTGTCTTAGTATTTAGTTTGGAGTAATTTTGCTGCGGGATGTTTGCTATGGTCTTTTTCCTGTATTGCCACAGCTCCATCGAGTTGATGATGTTCTGCCAGAGCACATAGCATCCGGCGCCGATGGAGGCCACGGGGCTGAGGTACATATAGGCCACCCAGATGCTGAGCGCGGTATTCTTCTGAAACAGCGCCTGCCCGGCGTTGATTTCCTCGCCGAGTCGGCGCCCCACCAGCCTGCCTAATTCGAACTGCACGAAGCAGAGCGCCAGCGTCGCCACCGCAATGGCCAGCAACAGGGAGAGCGTGGCACTGCTGTTCACGATGTTCTTCACCGTGATGCCCGTGGTGATGCTCAGCGAGATGCCCCAGCAGTAGAAGCTCAGGTTGGGCTGGGCGGCAATCTTGCGGCACAGCCCCTTCACGTAGTGCTGCATGATCCATCCCAGCACCAGGGGCAGCAGCAGCACGACGGCGACCTTCTGCAGTATGATCAGGAAGGCTTCCAGGAAGTCCACGTGTGCCGTCTGTTCCAGGATGGGGAACACCAGGGGAATCATCAGCGCCGAGGCCAGCGAGGAGATGAGCGTATAGGTGGTCATGGTCGAGATGTTGCCTCCCAGCTTGCCGACGACCACGGGCGCTGCCGATGCCGACGGCCCGATGATGCAGGTCAGCACGGCTTCCCACAGCAGCGGAGAGGTGAGCGAGTTGACAGTTGACAGTTGAGAGTTTTTCAGCCAGAGGATGATGCCGATGTTCAGTCCTACTAAAAGCATCTGCATGGCGAGCACGCCCGTATGCCAACGGTGGGGCAGCATCTGGTGGAAGTCGACCTTGCAGAAGGTGATAAACAGGGTGAGGAAGACGAACAGCGGGAACAGCACGTCGAACAGCGGCCCTATCCGGTTGCCCAGCCCGTCGAGCGCGGGAACATAGTAGAAAGTCAGATAGCTCGCCGTTCCTATGGCAATGGCTACGGGCAGCGTCCAGTTCTTCAGAAATTGTATGATGTTCGATAATTCTTTCCCCATCTCTGTATGTAATTTTGTGCAAAGGTAAGATTTTTCTTTTAATCATGCAATAAAAATGTCTTTTCTCTTCTCTAAATCGAAAAATTCTATTATCTTGTTCCCGAAAAGTATACACCCAATTTGGCGGCAAAATTTACTGCAAAAAGGATTGCTGTGTGTGGCATTATATATCCTATATATCCTGCTACATGAAGTTTTTAAAAGTGATGCAACTGATGTCATTTTGCAACACTTTTAAAAACTTCATGTAGGATGACTTTCGCCCCACAGGTGATGGACTCGCTGTCGGTAGACGACCTGGGCATCCGCGTGAACGGAAACTACGCCTGCGACCCGTAGGATGGTAGGCATGTTTTCTTATGCAGTGCATTTGAGTTAACTCGATTGATCGATTGAGTTAACTCAAATGATGTTTTGAGTTAACTCACGGTTTTGGGGCACTTCGCTGGCGGACCGCCTCGAAAAGGAGGATGGCTGCGCTGACCGATACATTGAGCGAGTCGAGTCGGCCCAGCATGGGAATGCGGATGTGGGCATCGGCAGCCTGTCGCCACGTGTCGGAAAGCCCAGTCGACTCGGTGCCCATGACGATAGCGGTGCCACAGCACATATCTGTATCGTAATAGAGACGCGAGTCTTGCAGCTGGGCCGTAAGGATGCGGACGTCATGGCTCTTGAGCCACGAGATGCACGCCTCGCTGGTGCAGGCTACACAGGGTACGGTAAAGATGGCACCGATGGACGAACGGATGAGGTTCGGATTGTAAAGGTCGGTGAGCGGGTCGCAGACGATGACGGCATCGGCTTGTGCTGCATCGGCAGAGCGCAGGACTGCACCCAGATTGCCGGGCTTCTCTACACTTTCGAGCACAATATAGAGCGGATGACTCTTCTGAGGCAGATCGGCAAGCGTCAGGTTACGTGCGCGGACGACAGCCATCAGTCCCTCGGTGCTGCCGCGATAGGCAATCTTCGCGTAAACCTGCGGGGTGACGTCGAAAGTGGAGATACTCTTTTGGGAGGAGGGAGGAGAGAGAAGGAGGGCGGAGGGTGCCATGAGGTCGGGACAGCGGAAAACGCTGTCTATCTGATAGCCTGCCTCAAGGCAGTGTTCCAATTCACGCTGCCCCTCGACGACGAATAGTCCCGTATGACGGCGCTCGCTGGATTTCTGTTGCAGCAGCATGAGCTGTTTGATGCGCGGATTCTGTAGACTTGTGATGAGCATAGCTTACTTCTTAATGAATAAAGCAGCCCACTCTACTCGGGCAGAGCGGGCTGCTATTATAATATATATAGGTATAAGCCTTGAGTCGGGATTAAGCCTTGGCAGCCTCCTCGGCAACATCGGCCTCGCGGATGGTGCGGCCCATCACGATGAAGGCTGTAGGTGCAGCGATGAAGAGCGACGACAGCGTACCGAAGACGACACCCAGAATCATAGCGAACGAGAAGCTGCGGATGGAGTCACCACCGAGGATGAAGATACACAGCAGCACGATGAGCGTTGTGACAGAGGTGTTGATGGTACGGGCCAGCGTCTGGTTCAGCGAGTCGTTGAAGAGCTGCTGACGGTCGCGCTTGCCATAGAGCTGGAAGTTCTCACGGATACGGTCGAAGACCACCACCTTATCGTTGATGGAATAACCAATCACGGTCAGAATGGCACCGATGAACACCTGGTCGATTTCGAGCGACATGGGTACCCAACCCCACATCACACTGTAGAAGCCGATCACTACCAGCGCATCGAGAGCCAGCGCAATGGTAGCACCTGTTGAGAAGGCAACATTGCGGAAGCGGATGAGGATGTAGATGAAGATGGCGATGAGGGCGATGATGACCGAGATGATGGCACCATAGGTGATATCCTTAGCCACAGCAGGACCAACCTTGGCTGAGCTGATGATAGAACCGCCCTGACGGACATCAGGATTCTTGAACGCCTCGACGCTCTCCTGGCTCACGTAACCGCCCTTCTTCAGCGCATTGTAGAGAATAGTCTCTGCCTCATCGTCGACATTAGGATTGTTGGACTCGATGTCCCAGTTGGTAGACACGCGGATGGTCTTGCCGTCGGTACCCAGAGCGATGACGCTGGTGTTGGCCTCCTTGCCGCTATTCTCACCGACGGTGTTGACAAATACACCGGCCAAGGCCTGGCGGACTTCCTCCACATGAGCCTCCTTGTCGAGGGTGATGACATAGTTGCGACCACCAGTGAAGTCGATGCTCTGGCTCAGTCCGCGAACGGCGAACGAGGCACAGAAGATAAGTGCTGCGCAACCCCAGACGAGGAAGCTCTTCTTATACATACCCATGAAATTATAGTGGGCGTTCTGCATGAGATTCTTCGAATAACCAGTGACGAAGGTCAGGTCGAGCCACTTGTCCTTAGCCAGACGGTTCTCGTAAACCAGACGGGTGAGGAATACAGCAGTGAAGAACGAGCAGAAGATACCGATAATCCAGGTGGTGGCGAAGCCCTTGACAGGACCCGTGCCGAAGAACAACAGGATGAAGCCGGTAATCAGAGAAGTGACATTTGAGTCGAAGATGGCTGAGAAAGCGTTAGAGTAACCCTTGTTGAGCGCTTCCTTCATGCCCAGACCGCGACGCAGCTCCTCCTTGATACGCTCGTAGATAAGCACGTTGGCATCAACGGCAGTACCCAGTGTCAGCACGATACCGGCGATACCAGGCATAGTCAGTGCCGCCTGGAACGAGGTCAGGATGCCGAGGGTGAAGAAGAGGTTGAAGAGCAGTGCGATATCGGCAAGTATGCCGGGGATGAAGCCATAGAGCATAATCATGTAGACCATGAGCAGCACGAAGGCTACGATGAACGAAATGATACCCTGCTTGATAGACTGTGCACCGAGCGAGGGACCAACCACCTCCTCCTGAACGATACGGGTAGGAGCAGGCATCTTACCAGAGTTGAGCGTGTTGGCCAAGTCCTTGGTATCCTCGATGGTGAAGTTACCGGTAATCTGTGAGTTACCGCCATCAATCTGCGAGAGGATGCGGGGAGCGCTATAGACGGCATCGTCGAGCACGATGGCTACGCCACGGCCGATATTCTGCTTGGTAATCTGGCTCCAGCGGCGCGCACCGTCGGAATTCATCTGCATAGAGACTGAGGGGTGACCCATCTGGTCGAAGTCGTCCTTGGACGAAGTGATGACATCACCCTCCAGCGGAGCACGGCCGCTGGGCTCGGTAATCTTCAGAGCATAGAGAGCGAAGACATCACCACGGGTGTTCTGACCGCCGAAGTCCTCGGGCTTGGCACCCCAACGAAGCTTACACTCAACAGGGAGAATCTGACGGGCAATGTCAGAATAGATGACCTTGTTGACCTCAGCGGTATCGCGGGCATTGGCATAACCAACGATGGCGAGACCCTGCGGAACGGGCTGCAGAACGGCAAAGAGCGGATTCTGCTTCAGCGCGTCGGCCTTAGCCTTTGCGTCGGCCTTCTTATCGTTCTTCTTGGCCAACTTGGCTGTGAGCTCGGCTGACTTGCTGGCCACTGAATCGGTAGCTGCAGCAACAGCAGTAGAGTCGGTAGCGGTAGCAGTAGAGTCGGTAGCGGTAGCAGTAGAGTCGGTAGCGGTAGCAGTTGTGTCGGCAACGGCAGCAGCATCACCGCCCATGATGGCATAGCGCTGGTTGAGCTGACCGAGCAAAGGATAAATCTCCTGCGAATTATAGGTCTCCCAGAACTCGAGGTTGGCAGAACCCTGAAGGAGCTTACGGACACGCTCGGGCTCCTTGATACCGGGCATCTCGACCATGATACGACCCGACTGGCCCTCCAGCTTCTGGATGTTGGGCTGGACAACACCGAACTTATCGATACGGTTGCGGACTACGTTGAACGAGTTGTCAACTGCCGACTGCACCTCAGCACGCAGGGCGCTCTCCACCTCAGAGTCGGTGGACTGGGTGCTCACCTTGCCTTTCATCTGCTGGGTAGCAAAGATGGCTGCCAAGGGGCGTCCGTTTGCATTCTGCTTCCAATACTTGATAAACAGGGAGATGAAGTCGTCCTGACTGGTCTCCTCTTCCTTCTTGGCCTGCTCCATCGACTTGCGATAGGCAGCATCCTGCTTGTGGTCGGCCAGTACGTCAACAACGTCGGGTACTGACACCTCAAGAATTACGTTCATACCGCCCTTCAGGTCAAGACCCAGGCCAATCTCCATCTCGCGACACTGCTTGAACGAATAGATTCCGCAGTACACTTTCTCGTTCATGATCGAGTCCAGATACTCCTGACCAGCCTCTTCGCCCATGGCGGCAGCCTTACTTTCGTAGTGGCGTGTCACGAACGAGAAGGAAAGGTAGAAGCAGCAAACGAGAATCAGAACGATTGCGATAAATTTTACAATTCCTTTGTTTTGCATTTTGCTTTTGTTATTATTTTAATTATGATTTTGCTTTTTTAGCGTGCAAATATACTGATTTTTCTTCACTTACCGAAATTTATCAGGGAATTTCGTACAAAAATTATGGTTTTTGTCTGATTTTCAGCCAACAAATGAGCGGATAGTGGTCGCTGGCATCCATCCGGCTGTCAATTTTGCAGTTGTAAGGTGTGAAGTCTTTGGAGCAGAAAAGATGGTCTATCCGGAAGGAAAATGCTTTCTGATTATATGACAAACCGATGCCTTTTCCCGTCTCGGCGAAACAGTCGGTCAACCGCTTGGCCATCGCATAGCGTGAGAAGGAGATGGGGTTGTCGTTGAAGTCGCCGCAAACGATGATGGGATACTGCTGATGTTCCTCCATATAGCGGCAGACGGCATCAATCTGCCGGCATCGCTTGGCATTGGCCTCGGCCAGTTTTATTAGCAGCAGTTTGGAACCAGTGCGCGCTGAATCGCCTGTGATTTCACCATGCAATATCTGGCGATACTGCTGACGGTCGTCCTTCGTCAGGTGGCAGCTCTCGAAGTGATTGTTGATGACGATGACGGTATCGCCCTGCACATCGAGCCACCAGGCTGCGCTGCCATTAGCCAGTGATGGATACATGATGCGCTCGCGGCGCAGGATAGGAAAGCGGGTATGAATGCCGAGGGCATTGTAGCTGGTGGGTTCTTTGATAAGCACTAACGTGTCGTTGTAGGCATACGTCCTCTGGTACTCCTTGAAGGCATACTGCCGCCATGAGTCTACATCCTCCTGCAGACAGACTATATCGGCCTGTTCGTGATGCAGATAGTCGGCAATGTAACCAAAGCCGTCTTCATATTTATAGTTGCCGCCATAGGCGCATACGTTATAGGATATAATCTTCAGTGCGTCTTCGGGAAGCGTCTGCTGACGATTGACAGGCAGATAGATGCTGATAGGACCGTAGGCCAGCAGATAGCCCACAATGGGTATCCATACCATGCGCCACTTGAACATCAACCAGAAGAATAGGAATACAATGTTGATGAGTAGAAACACGGGGAATGTCATACCGGCGGTAGACAATATCGGATGGTCGGCAGGATACAGTCTGTCGCTGTATCCCACTAAAAGCATGATGAGAACGGTAGCCATATTGGCACCGGCTATCATCCGAATGGTAAACGTCTTTAATTTCTTAATCACGACTCGCGACTCTGCTCAAATAGTTTTTGTTTTTCTTCTTTAGTGAGGCTGTCGTAGCCGCTTTTGCGAATCTTGTCAAGAATAGCATCTATCTCTTCCTGATTCTGGCGCTTGCGAGCATTATATTCTTCATCGGTCTCGCGACGCGGATCGAAGTGGGTATGCTCTGCTTTCATGTGGTTCTGCTGCTGCCGTTGGTCGTAGCGGCGTTTCATGTTCTCAAAGAACTCCATGCCGTTGCTACGTCCGAAACGCTGGCTGGAGTCGGGATGCTTCTGCCAATAGCGGATGAGCAAAAAGCCGAAGAGCATGCCGCCTAAATGGGCCATATGGGCAACCCCGTCGCCCGGTCCGCTCATGGCTGAGAACAGTTCGATGGCGATATAGCCGACGACGAGCCATTTGGCCTTGATGGGGAACGGGAAGGGAATGATGAACAGCCGTTCATTGGGAAATATCATGCCGAAAGCCAGCAGGATGCCATAGACTGCACCAGAGGCACCGATGGTGCTCCACTTGTTGATATAAACATCAGTGGCCATCCGCACACCATCAACACTGACGTACTGATAGGCCGCAATGCCCTGTATGGTATAGTCGGCATACTGCACCAATTCCTGTATCAAACCAGCTCCCACACCACACACAATGTAATAAAAAAGGAATTTCTTGGGACCCCATACACGCTCTATCACGCTACCAAACATCCACAAAGCAAACATATTGAAAAGGATATGTGTCCAATCGCCATGTAAAAACATGTAGGTGAAAAACTGGTAAACATGGAAGTCGCTAGCCAGGAAGAAATGCAGGCCTCCATAATCAGCCAGCAAGGAATAGCCTGGTCTTGACGGGTACATAATCCATTCAGCCACAAACACCAAGACATTGATGATGAGCAGATTCCTTGTTATTGTCGGTATATTGTTCATAATTCAAAAGCGCGCTGTTATAATATCAATGTTTTGCTTATTTCACGTTTTCGGGCGCAAAATTACGAAAAATATCTGTTTTTTGGCACAAAAATAGCCTAATAGACACTTTTTTTCATGAAAAAACTCATTTTTTTCCTTTTTTTGTTTGTTTTTTCAATACTTTCCCTTATATTTGCGTCAGAAAATCGCTTAAACTATTTTATATTCACATTTTAAACAATTAAATTATGAACAAGACAGAATTGATTGATCAGATTGCAGCTGGTGCTGGTCTGACTAAGATTGATGCAAAGAAGGCACTCGATGCCGCTGTAGCTGCTATCACAGATGCCCTGAAGAAAGGTGACAAGGTTCAGTTGGTAGGTTTCGGCACATTCGCTGTTACTGAGAAACCCGCTCGTGAGGGTATCAACCCTGCAACCAAGCAGAAGATTAAGATTGCTGCTAAAAAGGTGGCTAAGTTTAAGGCTGGTGCCGAACTTGCAGATGCAGTAAAGTAATCTGATCTGTAAATAAAAAAGAAAAGAGGCTTCCGTTGTGAAGCCTCTTTTCTTGTATGTGCATTCTTTACTTAGGCTGCTTGCCAATATATGCCAGAATACCACCATCCACATACAGAATATGTCCGTTGACTGCATCAGATGCGTGTGAAGCCAGGAATACAGCAGGACCACCCAGTTCAGAAGGATCGAGCCAACGGCCAGCAGGGGTCTTGGCGCAAATGAATGAATCGAATGGATGACGGCTGCCATCGGGCTGACGCTCGCGCAGGGGAGCTGTCTGAGGTGTAGCGATGTAGCCCGGGCCAATACCGTTACACTGGATGTTGTATTCGCCATACTCAGAGCAGATGTTGCGTGTCAGCATCTTCAGACCGCCTTTGGCAGCTGCATAGGCGCTCACCGTCTCACGGCCCAACTCTGACATCATGGAGCAGATGTTGATAATCTTACCTTCGCGGCGCTCCATCATCTCGGGAATGACTGCTGCGCTGACAATATAAGGAGCAACAAGGTCGACATCGATAACCTGCTGGAACTCCTGGCGCTTCATCTCGTGCATGGGGATGCGCTTAATGATGCCGGCATTGTTGACGAGAATGTCAATCTGGCCTACTTCCTGATGAATTTTCTCGACGAGAGCCTTTACAGCAACCTCGTCGGTTACGTCGCATACGTAGCCTTTGACGTTCTCGATACCAGCCTCCTTGTAGTTGGCCAAGCCACGCTCCAAAGCTGCTTCATTGATGTCGTTGAAGATGATGGTTTTGATACCTGCTGCAACGAATGCCTTAGCAATGTTGAAGCCAATGCCGTAAGAAGCACCTGTAATCCAGGCATTCTTACCTTCCAATGAAAATAGATTTGCCATAGTAGTTGTGTTTAGAAATCAGTAATTATATAGAGATTTATCTCTTATCCTAAGTATTTTACAAGCATTTTGGCATAGCCGCTTTCGCGCAGCTTGGCAATGCTCTTCTCGCGAATCTGGCGAACGCGCTCGCGTGTTAAGCCCATCTCAGTGCCGATTTCTTCCAAGCCTTTTTCTTGGCAGCCAATGCCAAAGCACTCCTTCACGATGCGCAGCTCGCGATCTTTAAGAACACGACGTAACACGCTGTCCAGATCGGATGTTAGCGACTGGTAGTCCACCTGCTTGTCTGTGCGGCTCTCGTCGCCCGAGGCCAAGAGGTCGCTCATCGTATTGTCGTCGTCGTCGCCAAATGGAGCATCAATGCTCATGTGGTGAGCATCGGCCTTGATGGCCTGCTCTATCTTGTCGCTTTCAACACCAGTAAGCTCTTCCAACTCAATATTGGACGGACGGCGACCATGTTCCTGCTCGAAGGTGTTGATGGTCTGGTTTATTTTGCTTAACGCACCCGTCTGGTTCAAGGGCAGTCGTACTATGCGACTTTGCTCAGCGATGGCTTGTAGGATGCTCTGGCGAATCCACCATACAGCATAGGAAATAAACTTGAAACCACGTGTCTCGTCAAATTTCTCTGCTGCCTTGATGAGTCCGATGTTTCCTTCGTCAATAAGGTCTGTCAGCGATAATCCTTGATGCTGATATTGCTTGGCTACACTGACCACAAAGCGTAGGTTGGCGCTGACAAGCTTTTCCTTGGCTTTGTCGGCGGCGCGACCTCCGTGGCGGATAGTCTGTGCCAGTTCTATTTCTTCATCAATACTGATTAGGGGGGCACGACCAATCTCCACCAGATACTTGTCCAGTGCTTCGCTCGTGCGATTAGTGATACTTTTCTGAATCTTAAGCTGTCTCATACAGTCTTTTAGCCTATTTTAGAGGTGGCCTTCTGAGGTCACCTCTTGTTGTCCAAGGCGGATTCGAACCACCACAAACAGAACCAAAACCTGTTGTGCTACCATTACACCATTGGACAATTACAACACCACCTTTTAACTCTCGTGTCGAAGAATTGCAGTTTTGCGGCTGCAAAGGTAGTGGTTTTTTAGACCACTACCAAATTTTTTCTCAATTATTTCACTATTAAAAGATAATAATTCTTTTTTCCTTTTTGTGCCAGCAGGTATTTGCCGTCGATTAGATCGTCACTGGTGATGGGACGATTCTGGTCGGTCAGCTTCTCCTTGTTCAGCGAGACACCGCCGCCTTGCACCATCTTGCGCATCTCTCCTTTCGAGGGGAATACGGGAGCAGCGGTGGTGAACAGCTCGATAGCGGGCTGACCTAACTGGTCTTTGGAAATCTCAAACTGTGGGACTCCGTCGAACACATCGAGGAATGTCTGTTCGTCGAGACGCTCCAGACCTTCTTTGGTTGATTTTCCGAAGAGCAGGTTGGAAGCCTCGATGGCAGCGTCCAAAGCCTCGCGAGAGTGTACCATAATGGTAACCTCTTCTGCCAGACGCTTTTGCAGCACACGACGGCCCGGGTCCTGCTTGTGTTCTTCAACCAGGGCATCGATCGTCTCTTTCTCCAAAGAAGTGAATATCTTGATATAACGCTCGGCATCGTCATCGCTCACATTGAGCCAGAACTGATAGAACTTATAGGGCGTAGTACGCTGGGGATCGAGCCAGATGTTGCCGCTCTCGGTCTTTCCGAATTTCTTGCCGTCGCTCTTGGTTATAAGCGGGCAGGTGAGGGCAAAGGTCTCCACTTCATTGCCTAAAGTGCGGCGGATGAGCTCAGTGCCAGTGGTCATGTTGCCCCACTGGTCGTTACCGCCCAACTGTAGCTTTACGCCGTAGTGCTGATAAAGATACAGGAAATCGTAGCCTTGAAGCAGCTGATAGGTAAACTCGGTGAACGACAATCCGTCGCGGGCAGTACCGTTCAGGCGCTGCTGCACAGACTCCTTGGCCATCATATAGTTGACGGTGATGTGCTTACCTACCTCACGGGCAAAATCGAGGAAGGTAAAGTCCTTCATCCAGTCATAGTTGTTGACCATCACAGCAGCATTGGCTTCCTTTGATTCAAAGTCAAGGAACTTAGCCACTTGTGCCTTGATGCACTCCTGGTTGTGGCGTAGGGTTTCGTCGTTCAGCAGATTGCGTTCCTGACTCTTGCCCGAGGGGTCGCCGATCATGCCGGTAGCACCGCCAACAAGGATTATAGGCTTGTGGCCGCAACGCTGCAGGTGGCGCAGCATCATGATGCCACACAGGTGACCAATATGCAGCGAGTCAGCTGTAGGGTCTGTGCCAAGGTAGGCTGTTACCATTTCTTTCTGGAGCAGTTCTTCTGTGCCAGGCATCATCTGAGCTAACATTCCGCGCCATTTCAGTTCTTCAACAAAATTCTTCATTTTATTTATTTTTTATTGTTTTTATTTCTTCCTGCGTCATGTCGAGCGTGTCAAGGTACTGGGTCATAGCCTGATCCGCCCCAAGGGTGGCATCGTAGGATGCGCCGTATTGCTAACCAGAGTCCCTTGAACGGGCCGTGCTTTATCAGTGCTTGTCGTGCATATTCACTGCACGTAGGAGTAAAGCGGCACGACGGTCCCAGTAGGGGCGATATGGCTATCTGGTAAAACCGGATAGGCAGTATCAGCACCTTGGCCATTCCCTTCATTATATAGTTCCACAACGTTTTCATAGCTTCTCTGCTATACGTTGCAGGAGTCTGACCACTCTTTTCTCTATCTCACACGAGGGATAGTGTTCGGCAGCGAGCCATATAAGTGCTATCAGCAACTGGTGTGACTCTGGCACCGCATTTGTCAATATCTGTTTGTTTTGCCGATAGGCCTCTCGTATCTGCCGTTTCACTCTGTTGCGGTCTACGGCATGCTTGAAATGACGTTTTGATACGCTAACAAGCAGTTGTACCGGTGGCTCTTCGTGCGCGCGTTCTTTTATAATATATACTGCCCTCACTGGGAAAGCAGCCATCGACTGACTACTTCCTCCGCTAAAAAGCGTCTCTATCAGCTTTCTGCTGAATAGCCGCTCCCGCTTGCTGAGTGTAGGAGCCTCCATGTCTTATAAGGAATAGGTATTACTCTTATCCTTGTTTCTCAAGCAGATAGTGCTGTAATGCACCAGTCATGGAGGGATATTTTTCAGAGGGCGCTTCCAGGTCGAGTCTTAGTCCTGCGTCCTTGACAGCCTTTGCTGTAGCCGGGCCGAAGGTAGCTATGGCAATGTCGCCCTGATTGAAGTTGGGGAAATTCTTTGTTAGCGACTCTATTCCAGCAGGGCTGAAGAAGATGAGCATATCGTAGTCGAAGTTCTGGACCTCTTCAGCCGTGAAATCATTGCTGACGGTACGATACATCACACATTCCTTAAAACTCAGCTTTTTGGCTGTTAGCATCTTGGCAATAGTGTCATTATGCACATCACTCATGGGCACCAAATACTTCTCTGTCTTGTGCTTGGCCATAGTAGGAATCAAATCGTCGATCTTTCCTGTAGTTCCGAAGAATACCTTACGCTTGCGATACTGAACATACTTTTGGATGTAGAGAGAAATCGTCTCTGTCACGCAGAAGTATTTCATGTCCTCAGGAATGGCTACGCGCAAATCCTTGGCCAGCGTGAAGAAATGGTCAATAGCATGGCGCGAAGTAAAGACGATAGCCGTATAGTCGAGGATGTTTACCTTCTGTGCTCGGAATTCCTTCGCTGAAATTCCTTCCACCTTGATAAATGGGCGGAACACAAGTTCAACGTCAAATTTGCTGGCGATGTCGTAATAAGGCGACTTCTCGCTCGATGGCTTAGGCTGCGAAACCAGAATCTTCTTAATCATCAGTGTCCTAAAAATTTATTTTCAAACTTTCTGCTGTTATCTCCAAAGCACCCCAGAAGGCGAGCAGTGGTATGATTTCGAGCGTGCAAAAGTACAAAATAATTTGCAATTGGACAACATTTCTTCGGAAAAAGATGATAAAACATTTGTAAATCGTTAATAATTTAACAATTGCCAAGACGAAAAAGAAGAATAATACAACATTTTGTAGCGAAAGTCCGAAGTAGGTTTGCAGTATGACTGCAGGGAATAATAGAACACCTTCCAGAGAGACGACAAAAAGGAATGACTTAATCCATTGTTTATTTCTTTTACCGTCGAAGAATGTAATATTCACTACGGTATAAAGTATGATTTTCAGCAGATAGTAACCTGCGGTCATGAATGCGTAGATGGCTATCAGGTAATAGGGCGACGATAATATATTGGTAGTACCGTAGGCATTGATGGTGTAGAAATAGGCGATGAGGCTTACCATCATGCAGGTCAGGAAGGCGAGGAAGGTTTGGAATCGCACTTCGCTTGCTGTCTCGGTAAACTCGGATGAGTCATTGTTTGTGGGATAGAGGAAGCTCTTCGTCTGTCGGGCAATGAATCCGCGTGCATTGGATATGGCGATGGATGCCATCACGAAAAACAATAGCAGCAGTATGGTGATAATGCTATCGTTATGCATAGAATAGGGTACAGGGTCGCCTGCTACGCCATAACGTCCGCCGGGAAGCTCTGGATGAAAGAGCGTGTCCTTGGAGAAGAATCCCTCCCGATAATACTGTGGCAGCTGTACGTCGAGCAGGTTGCGCCCTTTGTCGTGTCCAGGAAGGTGTAGCGTGTCAGGCCGTTGGCTCCATCGTATCTCCGATGCCTTGAAGTGAGCCTGGATGGCGGAGTCCTGCTGGGCTGGTGTCGCGTTGCGCGGTAGCCAGCTGAGCACCATCTTAGGCGTCAGTACAGGGCGTGGAGTATAAGCGCTGTCGCCACTATATTCGCTTATGCCTGCTTGTGCTATACTGTCCTGTTGTATCATCTCTGCTTAGAGTCCGAAAGCCTGCTTGATGTCATCGACACGGTCAAGCTTCTCCCATGTAAACAACTCTACATCAATGGTTTTAGTCTCGTGATAACGGCTGCTGAAGGTCTTTTGTATCACCTCCGACTGTCTTCCCATGTGTCCGTAGGCTGCAGTCTCCAGATACATGGGCTGACGCAGTTTCAGCGTACGCTCAATGGCCTTGGGGCGCAGGTCGAACAGTTCGCCAATCTTCTGGGCTATTTCGCTGTCGCTCATCTGGACGTGTGAGCGGCCATAGGTGTTGACATAGATGTTCATGGGGCGTGCCACGCCGATGGCGTAGCTGATCTGTACCAGCATCTCGTCGCTGACACCTGCTGCCACCATATTCTTGGCGATGTGACGGGCAGCGTAGGCAGCGGAGCGGTCTACCTTCGATGAGTCCTTGCCCGAGAAGGCGCCGCCTCCGTGGGCACCCTTGCCGCCATAGGTGTCGACAATAATCTTGCGTCCGGTCAGCCCCGTGTCGCCATGAGGGCCGCCAATGACAAACTTGCCTGTGGGGTTGACGTAATACTTGATGTCGTCGCCAAACAGTGCGAGTACTTTCTCAGAGTGGATTTTGGATTTGACGCGAGGAATCAGAATATGGATCACATCATCCTTGATGCGTGCCAGCATCCGCTCGTCGTCTGCATCGAAGTCGTCGTGCTGGGTGGAGACCACAATGGTGTCGATGCGCTCAGGAATGCCGTTGTCACTGTACTGAACGGTAACCTGACTCTTGGCATCCGGGCGCAGATAGGTCATCGTCTGGCCTTCCTTCCGAATCTCGGATAGGGTGCGCATAATCAGGTGGGCGATGTCAAGCGATACGGGCATCAGGCTCTCCGTCTCATTGGTGGCATAGCCGAACATCATACCCTGGTCGCCGGCACCCTGTTCGTCCTCGTCGCCATTGTCCACGCCGCGGTTGATGTCTTCGCTTTGCTCGTGAATGGCGGTCAGGATACCGCATGAATTGCCGTCGAACTGATATTCTGCTTTGGTATAGCCTATCTTCTTGATCGTGTTTCTGGCTATGGTCTGTAAGTCGATATAGACCTCGCTGCGTACCTCGCCCATGATGACCACCTGACCCGTAGTGACAAATGTCTCACAGGCTACACGGGCATGCTCGTCGTAGGCCAGAAACTGGTCCAGTATGGCATCACTTATCTGATCGGCCACTTTGTCGGGATGGCCTTCGCTGACTGATTCGGATGAAAAGAAATAACTCATATCTTATATTTTTTGCGTGCAAAGGTACAAATAAACGGCGGATTATCCAAATCCGCCGTTTACTTTTCACTTTTTTGTTTTTACTTTTCCTTTATTTTGCCTCGGGCAGCATGATAATCTCCGTATGGTTGCCGCTCTTCAGCAACTGGTTCAGGAAGTCGCGTACCGAGTCGGTGGTCAGCGCCTCAACGGTCTTCTTGTAGTCGGTGTAGACATCCAGGCCGAACTCCTTGTAAGTCGTGATGGTGTTGATCCAGTAGTCGTTCTTCTTGGCATCCACGTCAATCTGCTTCAGCATGTACTCCTTCACCTTCTTCAGCTGGTCGGCATCGACAGCCTTCTGCATGTTGGCAATGCCCTCGTGCAGCAGACGCACGGCAATCTCCTGCTTGTCAGGATTCATGGGACAGTAGGCAATCAGCTGGGCCTTGGCCTGACGGCTGCTGTTGTTGAATCTTCCAAAAGCACCGCAAGAGTAGGCTGCGCTCTCGTCCTCACGGATGGTCTTCAGGTAAATCATGGAGAGTATCTGGCCTACGGCGTCAATCTTGACAATATTCTCCAGCGTATAGGGCATATCGGCATACCACATTTCATAGGCTGTAGCCTTGGGCGACTCGGTCTTGACCTTGAAGTTGTTGACAACCTCACCCTTGGCCAGTGTCAGAATCTCCTTGAAGTCGTCAGCCTTGGCACCTGTTGCAGGCAGCGAGGCTACATACTGCTCGATGAGCGGACGGATGGTCTGCTCGTCAAAGTTGCCTGAGATGACGAAAGTGAACTGTCCGGCATTCTGGAAGCGCTCCTTGGCTATCTCCAGGATGCGGTCGTAGTTGATGTCCTTGAGGTCCTTCACATCCAGCTCGGTGAAGCGCGGATTGTGGGCATACATCGTGGCAGCCAGTGAGTCAGAGAACACAGCATCAGGCGACAGCGACTTGTTCTTCAGTGCCATATCGAGCTGCGTCATCAGGTTCTGGAACTGCTTCTCGTCTTTCTTCACGTTGGTGAAGTAAAGGTATGACATCTGGAACATGGTCTCGATGTCCTTCGGTGTAGAGTGAGCCGTCAGATACTGGCGGGTGTTGCCCAGCGTCAGGTCGGCATTGCACTCCTTGCCAGCCAGAGCCTTTGTCAGCTCGGTGCTGGAGAAGTTGCCCAGTCCGCTCATGCCGATGGCGGTGTCGAACACCTTCAGGTTGGTATAGTCTGCAGGGTCGTACATCGACTTGCCGCCCATGGCAAAGGCCTGCATCTGTACCTCGTCGTCCTTGAAGTCTGTCTTCTTCAGAATCGCGGTGGCACCGTTCGACAGCTTCAGTTCCTTGTAGCCGAAGGTCTTGTTCTCGCTCTCGCTGAGAATCTTGCCGGCCTTAATCTTGGCAACGTCTACCAGCGGCTCGTCCTTCACATTGTCCACATAGGCCTCCAGCTTCTCTGCGCGGGCAGCAGCTATGGCAGCAGCCATGTCTTTCTCGGTAGGATGCACCTTGCCCTCCTTGTCCTGAGCCATGATCATCACCACGAGGTTGCTGTCCGTGGCACTGATCAGCTCGGGCAGCATCTGGTTGATGGCCTGAACGGGAATGTTGGGAGCAATCTGCTGCATGGTCTGATAGAGCATATCCAACGGGGGAATAGGCTCGTTGGTCAGATAGTGGTCGCGGTAGGCATTGCCGAACTCGTCGTTCTTACGCTTGTCGCGGTTGGTGTAGCGCTTCTCCAGACCGCTCAGATAGTCGGCCTTGGCACGCTCGTACTCCGTAGCGGTGAAACCGAACTTACGGGCACGCATGGCCTCGCGGTAGAGCACCTGCAGCGTTTCCATCTCCTTGCCCTCCTTGGGAACACCAATCAGCTCGAAGCAGTCCTTGGTGCTTGAGAGCAGGTAGTTGTCGTCGTCAGCAAAGCCCTGGAAGAAGGGGCAGGCAGCGTCCTGCGTCATCTCTGACAGGCGCTGGTTGATCATCTGCGAGATGACGCTGATGGCATAGTCCTGAATGAGGTAAGCCATGCTGGATTTCTCCTCGGGCTTGGTGGCTTCGTGCTTCATCATGACGAAGATGTTAGCCATCCGCATCTCCTTGTCCTTCTCATAGACATAGATAGCCTCCTTGTTGTCGGGCACCAGCTCAGGAACCACCTTCGGTGCATTGGGGTCAACCTTGATGCCGGCAAAGAGCTCCTTGATCTTGGCCTCCATGTGGTCTACATCCACGTCGCCGACCACGATGATGGCCTGATTGTCAGGACGATACCACTTATGATAATAGGCGCGGAGGGTCTGGGGCTTGAAGCTGTCAATGACACTCATCAGTCCGATGGGCAGACGCTCGCCATATTTCGAGCCGGGATACATCTTCGGCATGGCGCGCTGAATCATGCGCTGCGACGGACCCTCGCCCAGACGCCACTCGTTGTGCACTACGTCGCGCTCCTTGTCTATCTCGTCGGGTTCCAGCAGAAGGCCGTTCGACCAGTCTTTCAGGATGAGCAGACAGGAGTCGAGCGCAGTGGCACGCTTGGTCGGCACGTCACAAACGCGGTACACCGTCTGGTCTATAGAGGTATAGGCATTCAGGTCGCTGCCGAACTCCACGCCCAGCGAGCGGGTGAACTCAATGATGCCGTTACCCTTGAAGTGCTCGGAACCGTTGAAGGCCATGTGCTCCAGGAAGTGGGCAAG
>DDPY01000028.1:0-2022 GCA_002342415.1 Prevotella sp. UBA2456
GCCCAGGAACTGGCAGACTGAGTGGGAGCCCCCTCCAACTCCCCCGAAGGGGGGAGAGCACATACTCTTGGAGGATGGAGGATTGAAAATTGAAAATTAAGAATTGATATATGATACAACCAGCAGAAAGACTATCACTCGTAAGCGAGTATTACTTCAGCAGAAAACTGAAGGAGGTGGCACAGATGAACGCCGAGGGCAAGGACGTCATCAGCCTGGCTATTGGCAGCCCCGACATGCCACCCTCAGAGAAAACCATTGAACGGCTGTGCGAGGTGGCACGGCAGGCCGACACACACGGCTATCAGCCAACAATGGGTACACCAGAGTTGCGTGAGGCGATGGCCGACTTCTACCAGCGATGGTATGGCGTGGAGCTAAATGCCAAGACCGAGATACAACCGCTCATCGGCTCGAAAGAGGGAATACTGCACGTCACACTGGCCTTTGTCAACCCGGGCGACGAGGTGCTGGTGCCCAACCCGGGCTACCCTACCTACACATCGCTCAGCCGACTGCTGGGAGCAAAGGTGGTGAACTACAACCTGCGCGAGGACAATGGCTGGCAGCCCGACTTCGACGAGCTGGAGCGCATGGACCTGAGCCGCGTGAAACTGATGTGGACCAACTATCCCAACATGCCCACAGGCGCCAACGCGCAGATGCAGACCTACGAACGACTGGTGCAGTTTGCCCGCGAGAAGAACATCGTGGTGGTGAACGACAATCCGTATTCGTTCATCCTGAACGAGCGGCCACTGTCGCTGTTGCAGGTGCCCGGAGCCAAAGACTGCTGCATAGAGTTCAACTCGATGTCGAAAAGCCACAACATGCCGGGCTGGCGCGTAGGACTCTGTGCCACTAACGCCACCTTCATCTCGTGGATTCTGAAGGTGAAAAGCAATATCGACAGCGGCACGTTCCGCGCCATTCAGCTGGCTGCCGCAGAAGCCTATCGCAACGAGCCCGAGTGGCACCGGCAGGCCAATATCGACACTTATGCCGCACGACGGCAACATGCAGAACAGCTGATGCGCGTGCTGGGATGCACGTTCGACCCGGCACAGGTGGGCATGTTCCTCTGGGGACGTATTCCCGAGAGTTACGAAAATGCCGAGCAACTGACCGAACGGGTGCTGCACGAGGCGCGCGTCTTCATCACTCCCGGTTTCATTTTTGGCAGCAATGGCGAGCGATATATCCGTATCTCGCTGTGTGCCAAGGAAGAAAAAATCAAGGAGGCTCTACGGAGAGTGGAGGAAATGAATAGATCTTAAGAGGTGAGAGGTGAGAAGGGAGAGATGAGAAAGGAGAAGTAGGAATCCCTCCGGAATAAATCAGAATAAACTAAAAAAATATAAAGATGGAACTAGATTTGCAACCACTGAAACTGCCTAGCGACAACGAACGCCCGTTCGTGATTGCAGGACCCTGTTCGGCAGAGACCGAAGAACAAGTAATGACTACTGCCCGCCAACTGGCATCGAAGGGCTGTCACAATTTCCGTGCCGGCGTGTGGAAACCACGCACAAAGCCCGGCGGCTTTGAGGGAAATGGCGAGAAGGCACTGCCCTGGATGAAACGCGTGAAGGAAGAAACGGGCATGCTGGTGGCTACCGAAGTGGCTACACCCAAGCATGTGGAACTGGCCTTGAAGTATGGCATCGACATCTTATGGATTGGCGCACGCACCTCGGCCAACCCCTTTGCCATGCAGGCGCTGGCCGATGCGCTGAAGGGGGTAGACATGCCTGTGTTCGTGAAAAACCCGGTCAATCCCGACTTGGAACTGTGGATTGGCGCTTTGGAGCGCCTCAACCAGGCTGGCATCAAACGTCTGGGAGCCATCCATCGCGGATTCTCGAGCTACGACAAGAAGATGTATCGCAACCTGCCCATGTGGCAGATTCCCATTGAACTGCGCCGACGCATTCCGGCTCTGCCCATCATCAACGACCCCAGCCATATAGGTGGACGACGCGAACTGGTGGCACCGCTCTGCCAGCAGGCCATGGACCTGGG
>DDPY01000028.1:2053-28264 GCA_002342415.1 Prevotella sp. UBA2456
CACCCGACGTGCTCGACTACATTCTGTCGCTACTCGTGATTCGCGACGAGAAGATTACCACCGAGGGCATTCACGAACTGCGCAAGCAGATTGACGATTTGGACAACCAACTGATGGAACTGTTGGCCAAGCGGATGCGCGTATGCCGCGAGATTGGTACCTACAAGAAAGAGCACAACATGACGGTGTTGCAGCCTACCCGCTACAACGAGATTCTCGACAAGCGCGGAGCCCAGGGTGCGCTGTTCCAGATGGACACCGACTTCGTGAAAACAGTGTTCGAGGCCGTACACCAAGAGTCGGTACGCCAGCAAATGGAGATTATCAACAAGTAACCATCACCACCCACCATTCACCATTCAACACCCAACATTCAACACCCAAGATGAAGATACTTGTATTAGGAGCAGGCAAAATGGGAAGTTTCTTCCTGGACCTGCTGAGTTTCGAGCACGAGACGGCCGTCTACGAGAAAGACCCGAAGCGCATGCGGTTTACGTATAACTGCCAACGGTTTACCAAGCTGGAGGAAATCAAGGAGTTCCGACCCAACCTGGTCATCAATGCCGTGACCCTGAAATATACCATCTCGGCATTCAAGGAGATCATCCCTTTCATCCCAGACGACTGCATCATCAGCGATATAGCCAGCGTAAAAACCAACCTGCAGGAGTTTTACGAACAGGCCGGCCATCCCTATGTGTCAACCCACCCTATGTTCGGCCCCACCTTTGCCAACCTGAACCAACTGTCGGAAGAGAATGCCATCATCATCAGCGAGGGCGACTATATGGGGCGCATCTTCTTCAAAGACCTCTACCAGCGGCTGGATCTGAACATCTACGAATACACCTTCGAGGAACACGACAAGACGGTGGCCTACTCGCTGTCCATCCCCTTCGTCTCGACCTTCGTCTTCGCTGCCGTCATGAAACACCAGGATGCGCCGGGCACCACCTTCAAGCGCCATATGCGCATTGCCAAGGGAGTGCTCAACGAGGATGACTATCTGTTGCAGGAGATTCTCTTCAACCCCTATACGCCAGGACAGGTGTCGAAGATACGCACCGAACTGAAAGAATTGCTCGAAATCATCGACAACAAAGATGCCAAGGGCATGCAGGCCTATCTGCGGAAAATACGCAACAACGTGAGCCGCGACATTGAAATAAACAGATAGAAACGCATCATTTCTCAGAAACATTGCTTATCTTTGTGCCATGTTTCAAAAGAAAGATGATGTCATTTTCTGTTTTACTGGTTACTATCTTTACTGTCGTTGAGCTGAACTGCGAGAACCTGTTCGACTGTCAGCACGACTCGCTGAAAAACGACTATGAGTATCTTCCCGATGCGATGCGGCATTGGGACAAAGGGAAATATTGGACGAAACTTAACCACATCGGGCAGGAAATCATCTCGTGTGGTGAGCAGGAAGATGGCTGGCAGGTGCCCGACCTGGTGGCGCTGTGCGAGGTGGAAAACGACACCGTGCTGCACGACCTGACCAAACGGTCGCTGCTGCGCAAGGCCCGCTATGAATATGTGATGACCCACTCGCCCGACACGCGAGGCATCGATGTGGCTTTGTTGTACTCGCCCTTCTCGTTTGCCCTGCTTCACAGCCATGCCATCACCGTGGAACCCTATGCCAACCACGGTCCCACGCGCGACATTCTCTATGCCGCGGGACAGTTGACAACGGGCGACACGCTGCATGTGTTTGTGGTTCATGCCCCCAGCCGCTATGGCGGAGAACGTGCATCGCGCCCTTATCGCCTAAGGGTGGCCGACAAGTTATGTGCCGCAATAGACTCTATCCGCACGTTGTCGCCACAAGCAAAGATACTCATGACGGGCGACTTCAACGATTATTCGGACAATGCCTCCATCGCCAGAATAGAAAAGCAAGAGATGACCGACGTGTCGCGACATGCAGCAGGCACGCACGGCGCCAAGGGTACCTACCGCTATCAGGGCGAATGGGGCAGCCTGGATCATATCATCGTCAGCGAACCGTTGCGTCGTCGCCTGCAGGACTGCCGCATCAACGACCAGCCCTTCCTGCTAGAGAAGGATGAGAAATACGGCGGCGTACAGCCCAAGCGCAATTATAAGGGATTCAAATATAACCGTGGCTACAGCGACCATCTGCCACTCGTAGCGCGATTCTCGCTATAAGGAGTACATAGGAACACATGGGTATTCTCGCACCCACGTACCTACGTACCCTCGCACCCACGCACCTTCGTGTCATCGAGCCACGAAAAAAAATTATTTCATAAACTTCAGGCGAAGACTGTTCAGCACCACGCTGACACTCGAACAAGCCATCAGCGCACTGGCCCACATGGGCGTAATCTGGAAGTCGATGCCAAAAATGCGCAACACGCCAGCTGCCAACGGGATGCAAACGATGTTGTAGATGAATGCCCAGAAGAGGTTCTGGTGAATCATACCCACCGTGCGACGCGACAAGGCGATGGCATCGGGAATGCGACGGAGGTCGGTGCCCATCAGCGTGACTTGGGCTACATCCATCGCCACGTCGGTGCCCTGCCCCATGGCAATGCTCACGTCGGCAGCGGCCAGTGCCTGCGAGTCGTTGATGCCGTCGCCCACCATAGCCACGTGGCGCCCCTCCTGCTGCAGCCGCCTGACGAGGTTCTCCTTGTCCTGTGGCAGCACCTCGGCGTCGTAGTGGTCGATGTGAGCCTCGCGTGCCACCTGGGCCACGCGCTCTTTGCGGTCGCCACTGATCATGTAGACCTCGATGCCCTTAGCCTTCAGGGCGTCCATGGCCTCAGGGGCGTGGGGCTTTATGTGCTCGGTGGTGCCGTCGGTCTGGGTGATGGTGCCCGTCTTGTCGACCACCATGGCGTCGACCAGCCGCAGCTGTTCCAGTGCGGTGGCGTCCTTGATGAGTATGTTCTTCTCGGCAGCCTTGCCGATGCCCACCATGAGGGCTGTAGGCGTGGCCAGCCCCATGGCACAGGGACAGGCGATGACCAGCACGGAGACGGCTGAGAGGATGGCTTGTGGCAAAAAGGCATGTCCGCCGATGAGATACCAGCAGAGGAAGGTGAGCAGTGCGATACCACCCACTGCGGGTACGAAGACAAGGGCAATCTTGTCTACCACGCGCTGTACGGGGGCTTTCGATCCCTGCGCCTCCTGCACCATGCGTATCATATTGGCAAGGACCGTCTTCTGGCCTACCTCCTCGGCCTTGAAGCGGAAGGTGCCTTGCTGCACGATGGTGCCTGCCAGCACCTTGTCGCCGGCGCGTTTCTCGACAGCTGCCGACTCGCCAGTCATCATCGACTCGTCAACGAGGGGCCTTACCCCTGAGCCCTCAGCCCAGGAGAGGGGAAGAACGGTGCCGTCGACGGGTATTTTCTCGCCGGGTCGCACTTCGATGGTGTCGCCTTTCTGCAGGGCTGAGATGGGTGTGTCGACGGGCATACCGTCGGCCACGAGATGGGCGGTCTTGGGCGTCAGTCCCATCAGTGCGCGGATGGAAGAGGCTGTGCCATGCTTGGCGCGCTCTTCTAAAAGCCGCCCCGTCAGCACGAAGGTGATAATCATGACCGAGGCATCGAACCATGTGTGCCACTCGATGCCCTGTGCACCCCAATAACTCTCGCCCCAGAAGGTATTGAAGGCGCTGAAGAGGAAGGAGATGCCGGTAGACAGTGCCACCAGCGTGTCCATGTTGGCCGAGGCGTGCATGAGCTGGCGGGCAGCATTCACGTAGAACTGTCGCCCGCAATACACGATGTTCAGCAGCGCGAGGATGAGCATGAGCTGGTTCTGCGTGTCGCGCGTACCTATATATATATAGCCCATCGACAGCGCCATCACCGCCAAGGCGAAGAGCCAGGATGTGATTACCTTGTTGCGCAGGGTGGTATAGCTACGATGCTCGATGGCCTCGACGTTGCGGTCTTCCTCTATCACCATGTCGTAGCCAATCTGGCTGAGCGTCTCCTTCAACTGTCCGGGGGTGGTCTGTTGTTCGTCGTACTCTATCAAAGCAGTACGGGTGGCCAGGTTTACTGAAACCGTGGCCACACCGTCTGCTTGTTTGAGTCGCTTCTCAACGTTGGCTGCACATCCGGCACACATCATGCCTAATACAGCAAAAGTCTTACGCGTCATTGTTGGTCTTTTCTTGTCTTGTCTGTTGATGAGAATGAATTCAGGGTCAACACCTTAGTAACTGCCGTCACCATAGGTCACATCTCTCACTACGTCGCCCTCGTCATTGTAAGGAGGATTGTTCAGGGGCACGCCGGGGTTCTTCAGCATCCACTTGCTCCAGCCCGTCTGCTTGTCAAAGTAGAGGGCCTTGTAGGTGGCATCCCAGTTGAACCAGGCTCTGTTGTCGTCAAACGTGAAGTTCTCCTGGTTGGTGAGCTTGTAGGTCGGGTCCATCCAGGTGACGGAGTAGATGTCGCCGTTGTCGAGAATAATCTGTGAGAAGTAGGGGTCGGTTTTTGCATCCGTGCCACTGCCGGCCTTGATGGCATTCATGATGGCGGCATGCTCCTCGGTGTAGGTTTTGTTCAGGTTCATCGCCTTGCTGTTGAATCCGATGGTCACGCTGTAGGTGAGGTTCTGGCTGCTTCCGTTGACGGGATCCATCGAGAAGCTGTAGTCGCCGTGACCGATCATGGCTGCCTTGACGGCTGTTGCCATCTTGTCCACCAGTGTGGCAAACTCGGTGTTGTTGGGGAAGGCATAGGTCTTGAGCTTCTGCAGGTAGTCCATCACGTCGTAGAAGGAGTCCTGGTTTACAAACTGGTAGCAGCTGCTGGCAGCCTTGGTGAAGCCTTCGGTGGCCGACACGTCCTGCTTGACCATGAAGTCGACGACGTCCTTCAGTGCGGCATACACAGCGTCTATCTTGCTCATGTCGGTCAGTGTGTAGTCGATGTTCTTCAAGAAAATCTCAGTCTTGTCCTTTAAATACATCTCGCGCTTCTCTTTAAGTAAGTCTGTGAGATAGCTGTTAGCCAGGGTGGCCATGTTGTCCTTCGTGGCGCTGTTCATCTTCTGTACCAGCAGACCGTGGTTGCTGGCTGTCACCGAGTGGCTCGAACCAAGCACATAGGGTGCGCAGTCCTTCACCTCGCCCAGCACCTCAAGGTTGTTCATCAGGCAGCAGTCGAAGTAGAGCATCTGTATCTTGCTGCGCTGGTCGGCAGTGAGCATGTTGAAGGCCTGTGCAATCTCGCGCGGCGACATGCAGGGCTTTCCTTTGAGGTTGTCGTCGTACATGATGCCACGTGTGGTGGGTGCCTTGGAAGCAGTCGACTTGTCATAGTCAACAGTCGGCTCGTAGGCACCGCCGTGGTCACCGATGGCCAGGATGAAGGTCTTGGCCTGAGGTGCCTGCTGCATGGCCCACTGGATGAAGTTGGCCATATTCTGGGGGTCGTACATCTTGAAGTTTTCATCGCCAAACTTGTAAGGGCTGAGGTCGAGGAAGGCCTTCTGCCCCCAGGCGATTGCGATGCCCTGAGTTTGGTTGATGCTTTGGGGATTGATCATGCTCGGCGTGAGCTCAAAGCGATACACCTTGCCGTAGTCGCCGCTCAGCTGGTAGTTGAAGGTGGGATCTGTTTTCTTGCTCTTGGCAAACGTCTTGGCAAATTCCTCCTCGCTTGAGTACTTGTACTGTGCAAAGTAGCGCACGTTCTTGTAGTCCTTTAACATATAGGCGGCGCGGATGAAGTCGCTCTCTGCGTCACCGTCCAGGTCGCCGCCACCTACGGCATACGATAGAATGACGACATCGGCACTGGTGTTGGCACCACCGCCATTGTAACCTCCATTGTCGTTGCTGTTGTTGTCGTCTTTGCTACAGGCGGCCAGCACAAAACCACCAAACAGCAGGATGGCAGCTGCAAAAAATAAATTTTTCTTTTTCATCGTTTTTTCTTTTATACCTATTATCATATAGTAATTGTCTTAAAAACGCTGCAAAGGTAGTGAAAAAATATTTCACTGGAAAAATTTTCTTTCAAAAAGTTTGCACGTTTCACAGAAATGTATTACTTTTGCAACCGAAATGCAAAAATTACGAGCAATATGACAATTCAGAATGCATACTTTTACGGCTTTTATTTTTACTTTGCAGCACCCTGTGAAGCGTAAGGCCGTATATCGTTGCAGAATGGAAGAAAAGAGATAGGGTCCCGCTTCACAAACAAGTGAAAGCGGGAATTTTTTTAAATTAAAGAATAGAATCAATATTAAGTATAAATGAAAAGAATAGCCATACAGGGACTGACGGGTTCGTTCCACGACATTGCGGCCCACCTCTACTTCGAGGGTGAACAGATACAGCTGGAGTGCTGCTCCACGTTTGAGCAGGTGTTCGAGAGCATCCATAAAGACCCTACGATGATAGGCATGACAGCTATCGAGAATACGATAGCCGGTTCGCTGTTGCACAACTACGAACTGTTGCGCGAGAGCGGCACCACTATTGTGGGAGAGCACAAGCTGCACATCACCCATTGCATCTGCTGTCTGCCCGACGACGATTGGAGCACCATCAGCGAGGTACACTCCCATCCAGTGGCCCTGATGCAGTGTCGTCAGTTTCTGGCTCAGCATCCGCAGATGAAGAATGTCGAGGCAGAGGATACGGCAGGTTCAGCCAAGATGATAGCCGAGGAGGGTAGGCGTGGCTGGGCAGCCATCTGTCATGCTGAGGCCGCACGGCTCTACGGGCTGAAGGTGCTCGAAGATCATATTGAGGACAACAAGCATAACTTCACTCGATTCCTGGTGGTCTCGAATCCCAACAAGGCCGACCTGCTGCGTCCCCTGACTGAGACTAACAAGGCGAGCATCGTCTTCTCGCTGCCTCACGAGGAAGGCTCGCTGAGCCATGTGCTCGCCATTCTCTCATTCTATAAGATAAACCTGACGAAGATTCAGTCGTTGCCCATCATCGGGCGCGAATGGGAGTACCTGTTCTATGTCGATGTGATGTACGACGACCTGACGCGCTATCGTCAGTCTATTGATGCGATTATTCCACTGACCAAAGACTTTAAAATATTAGGAGAATACAAAGATGGAAAACAAACCATGTAACATTCAACCTGCAGAGAGACTTAACTTAGTACAGGAATACTACTTCAGCCGCAAGCTGAAAGAGGTGGCCCAGTTGAATGCCGAAGGTAAGGACATCATCAGTTTGGCCATAGGCAGCCCCGACATGCCGCCTTCAGAACAGACTATCGAGAAACTTTGTGAGGTGGCCCATCAGCCAGGCGCTCACGGCTATCAGCCCACACAGGGCACGCCCGAGTTGCGCGGGGCAATGGCCGGATTCTATAAGCGCTGGTATGGTGTTGACCTCGATGCCAAGACGGAGCTGCTGCCACTGATCGGTTCCAAGGAAGGCATCTTGCACGTCACGCTGGCATTCTGTAATCCGGGTGATGAGGTGCTGGTGCCCAATCCCGGCTATCCCACCTATACCTCCCTGTCTAAACTGTTAGGCACAAAGATTGTCAACTACGACCTGCGCGAGGACAACGGCTGGCAGCCCGACTTCGACCAGCTGGAGGAAATAGTGAATAGAAAATCTGTAAATTGTAAATTACTCTGGACCAACTATCCCAACATGCCGACAGGAGGTCGTGCCCGTCGTGAGACTTACGAGCGTCTGGTGCAGTTTGCCCGTAGCCACAATATTGTGGTAGTGAACGACAATCCCTATAGCTTTATCCTCAGCGAGGAACATCTGTCGCTGTTGCAGGTGCCGGGAGCCAAGGACTGCTGCATCGAGTTCAACTCGATGTCGAAGAGCCATAATATGCCTGGCTGGCGTGTGGGCATGTGTGCCTCTAATCCTACGTTCATCTCATGGATTCTGAAAGTGCAGTCGAATATCGAGAGCGGTACCTTCCGAGGCATCCAGCTGGCAGCCGCCGAGGCTTATAATAATAGTGATGCGTGGCACCGTGAGGCCAATATCGAGCGCTATGCTGCCCGCAGGAAATATGCAGAGCAGATTATGGATCAGTTGGGCTGCACCTACGACAAGCAGCAGGTAGGAATGTTCCTCTGGGGACGTATTCCCGACAGCATCCAGAATGTGGAAGACCTGACGGAGCGCGTACTCCATGAGGCCCGCGTGTTTATCACCCCAGGCTTCATCTTCGGCAGCAATGGCGAGCGATACATCCGTATCTCCCTCTGTGCCAAGGAAGAGAAGATAAAAGAAGCATTAGAACGAATCAAACAAACAATATAATTATGGAATTAGACTTACAACCACTGAATTTACCGAGTGATAACGAACGTCCCTTCGTCATTGCAGGCCCCTGCAGTGCCGAGACAGAGGAACAAGTGATGGAAACCGCCCGACAGCTGGCCATGAAGGGCTGTCATAACTTCCGTGCCGGCGTGTGGAAACCCCGCACCAAGCCCGGTGGCTTCGAGGGAAACGGCGAGAAAGCCCTGCCCTGGATGAAGCGTGTGAAGGACGAAACCCACATGCTCATCTCTACCGAGGTGGCTACTCCCGAACATGTGGAGCTGGCTCTGAAGTATGATATGGACATTCTGTGGATAGGTGCCCGTACCACTGCCAATCCCTTTGCCATGCAGGCGCTGGCCGATGCCCTGAAGGGTGTTGACATCCCCGTGTTTGTGAAGAATCCCGTCAATCCCGACCTCGAACTGTGGATAGGTGCTATGGAGCGCCTGAACCAGGCTGGTGTCAAGCGCTTGGGAGCCATCCACCGCGGATTCTCCAGTTTCGAGCAGAAGATATATCGCAATGCACCGATGTGGCAGATACCCATCGAGTTGCATCGTCGTATCCCCGACCTGCCCATCATCTGCGACCCCTCGCACATTGGTGGCAAGCGCGAGCTGATAGCCCCGCTGTGTCAGCAGGCTATGGACCTGGGCTTCGACGGACTCATTGTGGAGAGTCACTGCGACCCTGACAAGGCATGGAGCGATGCCAAGCAGCAGGTGACTCCAGAGGTGCTCGACTACATCCTGTCGTTGCTGATTATCCGCGACGAGCACATCACCACCGAGAGCATCCAGCAGTTGCGTAAGCAGATAGACGAACTGGATAACCAGCTGATGGAACTGTTGGCCAAGCGTATGGATGTCTGTCGCGAGATTGGCCGTTACAAGAAGGAGCACAATATGACCGTGCTGCAGACCTCCCGCTACAACGAGATTCTCGAGAAGCGCGGCGTGCAGGGCTCGCTCACGGGTATGGCTCCCGAATTTGTGGCAAAGGTCTTTGAGAGTATTCACGAGGAGTCGGTGCGCCAGCAGATTGAGATTGTAAACCAGTAGAATAAATCTCCCACAAACATTCTACGCCCCTCCCTACAAGGGAGGGGATGGGGGAGGGTCTTTTTATATGAGAATATTAGTATTAGGAGCAGGCAAGATGGGCTCGTTCTTCATCGACCTGCTAAGCTTTGACCACGAGGTTGCCGTGTTTGAGCGCGACCCCAAGCGCATGCGCTTCACCTACAACTGCCAGCGTTTCACCACGATGGAGGAGATAGAGACCTTCGGTCCCGAACTGCTCATCAATGCTGTGACGCTGAAGTACACCATCCCTGTGTTTGAGGAGGTGATGCCCCATCTGCCCAAAGACTGCATCATCAGCGACATTGCCTCGGTGAAGACCGACTTGAAGGCCTTCTACGAGCAGAGCGGCCGGCGCTATGTGTCGACGCACCCGATGTTTGGTCCGACTTTTGCCAATCTGCATCAGCTCTCTGAGGAGAATGCCATCATCATCACCGAGGGTGACTATATGGGACGTATTTTCTTTAAGGATCTCTACCAAAAGCTGGGATTGAACATCTATGAGTACACCTTTGAAGAGCACGACAAGACGGTGGCCTACTCGCTGTCGATACCCTTTGTCTCGACCTTTGTCTTTGCGGCCGTCATGAAGCATCAGGACGCTCCGGGTACCACTTTCAAACGCCACATGAAGATAGCAAAGGGCGTACTGAACGAAGACGACTACCTCTTGCAGGAAATTCTCTTCAATCCCTATACTCACGACCAAGTCAGCCAGATTCGTACGGAGTTGAAGGAACTATTGGAAATTATCGACAAAAAGGATGCGCCAGGCATGAAAGCATACCTGACAAAGATTCGCAACAACGTGAAGCGCGATATAGAAATCAAGCGCTGAGCGTGAGCGCTTACGACATGCGGCGTAGCAATTCTTTAAGAACACGCCAGATGTCATCCACCGTTTTGAGCTCCACTCTTTCACTGGTAGAGTGGGGCTCAACGATTTTAGGACCGATGCAGGCTATCTGTATGCCAGGATAGTGCTTAACGAAGAAACCTGCCTCCAGCACGAAGTGCATGGCCACCATTCGTGGACGCCATCCCAGCACATCCTGAAATGTATTACTGGTCAGTTGCAGGAAATCCGATTGCTGGTCTTCCCACCAGGCAGGTGCCTGCATGATGGTCTCGCTGGTTGCTCCGCACGCCTTGAACACGTTGGCAATGTCCTGACTCAGTTGCTCCATATCGGCATCAATAAAGCTACGGGTATGGGTCGATACAAAGATGCAGTCATCCTGTGTCTCCACGCGCCCTACATTGTTTGATGTCTCTACCGTATCCTTCATGCTCTCACTCATTTTCACTACTCCTTGCGGAATCTGCTCCAGACAACTCAACAGTGCTTCAAATGCCTCTGGATTGATGATGGTCGGTTGTGGCTCGCATTTTGTGATGGTGCAGTGTATCTGTGGATCTCCTGCGCCATATTCCTCGCGCAGCCATTCGTTCATCATTCCTTCCTGTGTCTTCACAAACTCTGCACCTTCGCCAGAAGGAATGGTCAGTATGATGTCGGCCGAAGAGGCTATTGAGGCGTTGGCTTCACCTATTTTAATAGACGACACGTTAAAGTCATATTCGTTGTAGATAGCTGCCAGTACAGCCCATGCAGGCACGATGGCAGAGCATCTGCCTTTGTTGATGTCAACTCCGGAGTGACCGCCCAGTCCGCCCTCGAAGTGGATGTTATACCAACGGCGTTTGCCTCCAGGGGCAGGTGTCCTCTGTGCGGGTATGCGGTGGAACTGCAGTGTGGCTCCAGCAGCTCCCGTTGTGATGGTGTCGTAGTCTTCCGAGTCGAGGTTGATGACTCTCCTGCCTTTCAAGAAGTCCTTGGTCAGTTGGGCAGCACCTGACATTCCGTCTTCTTCGTTGGTGGTAGTGATGACTTCCAGCGGACCGTGTATGATATCGTCACTTTCCAGTACAGCCAGTGCCATCGACAGTCCTATGCCGTTGTCTGCGCCCAACGAGGTGCCCCGTGCCTTCATCCATCCGTTTTCTACATAAGCTTCGATGGGGTCGGTGAGTGGATTCTTCATACCTACGCAAACCATATCCATGTGGTTCAGCAGTACCACAGGTTCAGCCCCCTCGTGTCCCGAGGTAGCTGGCTTGCGGATGACGACACAGTTTTCTGCATCGCGCTGGTATTCCAGCTTCAAGCGTTCGGCAAATTGACATAAATAGTCGGCCACACGCTCTTCATGGTGTGATGGGCGTGGTATCTGATTCAGTTCCTTGAATATCTGAAAAACACGTTCTGTAGAGTTATCTTTGTTCATTATCATGAGATTTTTCTGCAAAGATACGAAAAAAAAAAGATTATTTATTAACTTTGCAGTCAAAATATAAAAAAAGAGAATGACAAGAGAATCTTTTGAGACCTGCATGCAGAAGTATGCTCCCTCCATAGAAGTTATTGGCCAGTCGGCCCACGACCTGCATCAGAGCGTGAACCAGACCTATGGTGACAACCTGCCTTATGGCTATCATCTGGACATGGTGGTGAACAATATTCGCGACTTCGGTCACTTAGTGTGTGTACAGGAAGCCGATGTGCTGCCTTTGTTCTTCGGAGGCTATTATCACGACAGCATTGAGGATGCCCGGCTCACATATAACGATGTGATGAAGACGGCGCGTCACCTCTTGACCGTCGAGCAGGCTCTGATGGCTACAGAGATTGTATATGCGCTGACCAATGACAAGGGTCGGACACGTGCCGAGCGGGCAGGGGAGAAGTATTATAAAGGTATTCGTGAGACTCCCTACGCGCCTTTCGTCAAGCTTTGCGACCGTCTGGCTAATATTACTTACTCTTGTTCGGGAGTGGATGGCGACAACCTGCGCATGAAAGAAGTCTACAAAGCAGAAATGCCCCATTTCCTCACGTCTATCAATCCGCATAGTGATGACCCTCGTTTTCAGGTGCCTCAGGAGGCGGTGCTGAAGTTGGCGGAATGCTTGATTGACGATATGGAGCGTGAAGAGCGCGACTGCCGCGATTGGTGGAACCATTATTAGTTGAGAGTTGACAGTTGACAGTTGAGAGTTGACAGTTGACAGTTGACAGTTGAGAGTTGACAGTTGAGAGTTGACAGTTATGGGATTAGGTAAGTGGATAGGTGGTTTTCTGGGTTTTATGAGTGCCGGCCCGTTAGGGGCATTGGCAGGTATCGTGCTGGGTGGAGTCTTCGACTCTATGCTTGATGCGGTGAATACCCCTGAGACGCAGGGAATCTTTGACGGACAGAGTGGTTTTGAATCGCAAAGCTATGGCGGACAGTCGTATAGCCAGCAACGCTCCTATCAGGGACAGCGCAATAGTTTTCTCTTCTCGATACTTGTCTTGGCTTCGTATGTCATCAAGGCTGATGGCAAGGTGATGCACTCCGAGATGGAGCTGGTGCGCAATGTGCTGCGCCAGAACTTCGGTGATGTGGCCCGACAGCAGGGCGATGAGATTCTGAGGAAACTCTTCGAGGAACAAAAGCGAGTCGGAGCATATCAGTTTCAGCAGACCGTGATGCAGTGTTGTCAGCAGATAGCCAGCAACATGGATTATTCGCAGCGACTGCAACTGCTCAACTTCCTCGTCATGATAGCGCAGGCCGACGGACGTGTCGACACTGTTGAGGTGACGGCGATGAAAGAGTGTGCCCAATGGATGCAGATGTCGGTCGATGAAGTGGACTCGATGTTAGGTTTGGGCAAGGACGATCTGGAGTCGGCTTATAAAGTATTAGGTGTCAGTCCTAATGCTACCGATGACGAATTGAAGAAAGCCTATCGCCGTCTTGCTCTTGAGCATCATCCTGACAAGGTGGCTGCCCTGGGCGACGACATCCGCAAGGCTGCTGAGAAGAAATTCCAGGAAATCAATGCCGCCAAGGAGAAAATATGGAAAGCCCGCGGACTTTAGGGAGTTGACAGTTGAGAGTTGAGAGTTGAAAGTTGAGAGTTCCTGCCATACAGATTCCGGATCGATGTCATGAGGTGCTGCTGCATGCCTGTTGCGCCCCTTGTTCGTCAGCCATTGTTGAATGGCTGTTGCAGCACGACGTGCGCCCCACTATCTTTTATTATAATCCCAACATCTGGCCCCGCGAAGAGTACAACATCCGCAAGGAAGAGAGCAAGCGTCATGCCGAGTCGTTGGGTATTCAATGGATAGACGGCGACTACAATCATGAGGGTTGGCGTGCAGGTGTCTGCGGACTGGAGGGAGAACCGGAAAGAGGCAGACGCTGTGAGCAGTGCTTCACATTGCGGCTTGTTGAGACGGCAAAGAAGGCACAGGAACTGGGAATCGCCTTTTTTGCTACTACGCTTGCTTCCAGTCGTTGGAAAAGTCTGGAGCAGATAGAGCGTGCCGGGCACAAGGCCGAAGAGGTTGTCAATGGAGTAGGGGATGCAGCCTCCTTGGTTCCCACTGTTACATTTTGGGCTCAGAACTGGCGCAAGGGGGGCTTGCAAGAGCGTCGTAACCAACTCTTGCACGAGTATCATTTTTATAATCAGCAGTACTGCGGCTGTGAGTTCTCAGCCCGTCAGGCCAGCGCCTTGACCAAGCCCCTGCTGCGCCAGCAGATGCGCCAGGCCAAGCAGCAGCATGCCGCCCTGTTGGCTGCGATGTCGGCCGACATCTGTCAGCAGCTTGCCTCGCGCTTGAGCGATGCCCATGTCATTATGTGTTACTGGCCATTGCCTGACGAGGTCGACATCCGTCCGCTGATAGCCCAACTGGTGGCTGCAGGCAAGCACGTGGTGCTGCCCCGCGTGACAGGCAGTGAGACAATGGAGCTGCGTTGCTATACATCGGCTGACGACCTTCAGGAAGGAGCTTTCCATATTCAAGAACCTACAGGAGCCCTTTTCGTCCAAGATGCCGTTATCGATATTGCGCTGATTCCCGGTATGGCTTTCGATGCCGCTGGTCACCGGTTAGGGCGTGGCCGTGGCTACTATGACCGTTTCTTGGCGCAACATCCCGTGCGCCGCACCATAGGTGTTGCCTTCCCCTTCCAGCATGTCCCCCAGGTGCCTTGCGATTCCCACGACATCCTCATGGACGAAGTGGTGTGATTTGGCTATTGTCGTCCCAGACTTGTCGGCTCGGAATGTAGGCGGTGCATGGGCAACATTAGGAAAAACAAAAGAAAAAAGCGTTTTCCTTTTGCATTTTGCTCGCTTATTCGTATCTTTGCACCTTCAAAACCGTATATAGTAAATCGTAAATAGTAAATTTCTTCGATGTTTGAGAATTTAAGTGACAGACTTGAACGGTCGTTCAAGATACTGAAAGGTGAAGGAAAAATCACCGAGATCAATGTAGCGGAGACACTGAAAGATGTGCGTAAGGCCCTGTTGGATGCCGATGTGAACTACAAGGTAGCCAAGACATTCACTGACACCGTGAAGCAGAAGGCTTTAGGTATGAATGTGCTGACGGCTATCAAGCCCAGTCAGCTGATGGTGAAGATTGTTCACGACGAGCTGGCCGAGCTGATGGGCGGCAAGGCTGTAGAGCTGAAACTGGAGGGCCATCCGGCCATCGTGCTGATGTCGGGTCTGCAAGGTTCGGGTAAGACCACCTTCTCTGGTAAGCTTGCCAAGATGCTGAAAGATCGTCAGCACAAGAGTCCGTTGCTGGTGGCCTGCGATGTCTACCGTCCTGCTGCTATCCAGCAGCTGCACGTGGTGGGCGAGTCGGTAGGTGTTCCAGTCTATAGCGAGCCTGACAACAAAAATGTGGTCGAGATTGCCCAGCATGCTATTCGTGAGGCCAAGGCCAAGAACAATAATGTAGTCATCATCGATACTGCCGGTCGTCTGGCCGTCGATGAGGAGATGATGAACGAGATTGCAACCCTGAAGGAGGCTATTCAGCCCGACGAGACACTCTTCGTGGTCGACTCAATGACGGGTCAGGATGCAGTCAACACCGCCAAGGAGTTCAACGACCGCCTCGACTTCGACGGTGTGGTGCTGACCAAGTTGGATGGTGACACCCGTGGCGGTGCTGCCCTGTCGATACGCACTGTCGTCACCAAGCCTATCAAGTTTGTGGGTACGGGCGAGAAGATGGAGGCTATCGATGTGTTCCATCCTGAGCGTATGGCCGACCGTATTCTGGGTATGGGCGATGTGGTGTCGCTCGTGGAACGTGCCCAGATGCAGTTCGACGAAGAGGAAGCCAAGCGCTTAGAGAAGAAGATTCGCAAGAACAAGTTCGACTTCGACGACTTCATGGGTCAGATACAGCAGATCAAGAAGATGGGTAACATCAAGGACTTGGCATCGATGATTCCTGGTGTGGGCAAGGCCATTAAGGACGTAGACATCGACGACAATGCCTTCAAGTCTATTGAGGCCATTATCCAGTCGATGACCCCCAAGGAGCGTGCCAACCCTGACATCATCAATCAGAGCCGTCGTCTGCGTATAGCTAAGGGCTCAGGAACCAAGATAGAAGAAGTGAACCGCCTGATGAAGCAGTTCGACCAGACGCGCAAGGTGATGAAAATGGTCAGCGGAATGGGCAGTTCGAAGATGGCCCAGATGGCAGCAGCCATGAAGATGAAAGGCGGCATGCCTAAGTTCTAAATGAAGACAGAAAAAGAGAGGTAATATGTATCAGTTGATTGACGGAAAAGCAACCGCGACTCAGATCAAGGCTGAGATTGCAGAAGAGGTAAAGCAGATAGTAGCGGCAGGAGGCAAGCAGCCTCATTTGGCTGCCGTGTTGGTGGGGCATGATGGTGGTTCGGAGACCTATGTGAAGAACAAGGTGCTGGCGTGTGAGGCCTGCGGCTTCAAGTCGACTTTGATTCGCTATGAAGACAATATTACGGAGGAAGAGCTGCTCGACTGCGTAGATAAGTTGAACAAGGATGAGGACGTCGACGGATTCATCGTGCAGCTGCCCCTGCCCAAGCATATCGACGAGCAGAAGATTATCGAGGCTATCGACTATCGCAAGGATGTCGATGGATTCCATCCTATCAACGTCGGGCGCATGGCCATCGGACTTCCTTGTTTCATCTCGGCCACCCCACTGGGTATCATCACCCTGCTGAAGCGTTATGACATCGAGACCTCGGGCAAGAAGTGTGTCATCCTCGGTCGCTCCAACATCGTAGGCAAGCCTATGGCTCAACTGATGATGCAAAAGCAGTATGGCGATGCCACCGTCACCGTGTGCCATTCGCGCTCGAAGACCCTGAAGGAGGAGTGTCGCGAGGCCGACATCATTATTGCCGCCATCGGTCAGCCCGACTTTGTGACTGCCGATATGGTGAAGCCTGGAGCTGTCATTATTGATGTGGGCACAACCCGAGTGCCTGATGCCTCGCGCAAGAGTGGTTTCCGACTGAACGGCGATGTCAAGTTCGATGAGGTAGCCCCCTTGTGTAGCTTTATTACTCCCGTGCCTGGCGGGGTAGGTCCTATGACTATCTGCTCGCTGATGAAGAATACATTGGCAGCTGGTAAGCGCGAATATTATAAGTAAAACGTGAAGAGTAAAGATGTAGCTACTGCTCAACACCTTTATGAGCAGGGCAATGCCTACAGGAAGCAGAGTCAGTGGCACGAGGCCATCAACTGCTATATCCAAGCAATAGAGCTTGACCCCGACAGCCCTGCTGTCGAGGCCAAGCATATGCTTGACGACATCATGGCATTCTACTGCAAAGATATGTACAATCCCTGAGCGTTATCATTCCCTCATTTCTCATTTCTCAAGAAACTCCTACCCTCCTACCATCACAGGGCTGAAACGCCGATGTACAAAGGGATTGAGCGATGGTAGGTGTTGTTGCAACTCCTACCATACTCCTACCATACCCCTACTATGTCTGTGGAATGTTTATTTTAAAAGGAAGTAAATATATTTCGCGCGGTGTGTCTGATTTTCTGCTGTAGTGTGAAAAAGGAAGGCGATGAGGGCGTTTTTACTGGCAGGCCTGCCAGTAAATTTTCTCTGCCCAGAGAAATATTTTTTCCTTTAATGGTAGCATATTTTATCCTTAATGGTAGCAGGTGCGGAAACTGATAGGAATTTATGTTTTGTCGGGATATTTCAATTGCTGCAAAATTATTCAGAAGCAGTTTGTGTAGCAGGAGTATGGTAGGGGTATGGTAGGAGTTGCAACAACACCTACCATCGCTCAATCCCTTTGTACATCGGCGTTTCAGCCCTGTGATGGTAGGAGGGTAGGAGTTTTTTGAAGTTCTCGCATGGCGAGTGTGGCTTCGCAATGAGAGTTCTTTGACCTAAAGGTACAAAGCGAGCGGAGCTCGTGGGAAAGTTGATAGTTGGCAGTTCTCGTTGCTGACGAGATTCGTTGAGGACGAGGTTACGGCTCGTTGAGGATGAGGTTACGCCTCGTTGAGGACGAGATTACGCCTCGTTGGGGACGAGATTACGTCTCGTTGACGACGGCATTACGGCTCGTTGAGGTCAGCCCTTTTTCCGTGCCTGCAAGGGTGAGGTACCTGGGAAACCACCCCTCAAAGTAAACAAAACAGCGTAAAAAACCAAAGAAAGTTCAGGAATTTAATGCGCCTGCAACATTTTTCTATGAAATCATGCGGTCAAGTCGATAATTTTGCTTATATTTGCATCCACTACAGCCAATCGTCGTAAACGACGCATGCCACACAACATGCCCTCAGACCAAGGTCAGAGTGTGGCATTACAATCCCTGAGCGCAGGGTGGCAGTAGGATTTTCGTTGGAAATTAACATAGCGATTGTGCTATTCGGTGATGTCCCTGAACCTAGGAAATTCAATCGACACTCACACGACGAAGAAGTACCATCTCTACGCTGACAGCGTGGACTGGACTTATTTCGTGTGAATGGGTTTTCCTAGGACCTTGGGACATCGATAAGGGCGGTTTCACGCTTTTTTCGTGTCCTGAGGTTCTACGTTGAGAACCCATTATCATCCGAACAAGTCCTTTCGCTCCTAAGACTATAGCGTAGATATGGCAGACATACCTATTTCGAACCGTTTCTTTACTAACAGAGACGGTAATACTTTGATGAACGAGTTTGAGGGGATTCTGAGCAATAACCCTCAAGTGAAGAATCTGGATGCAGTAGTGGGCTTCCTCCGTGCATCAGGCTATTTCACCTTGCGTCCTTTTCTCGACAATATCAATAAGGTACGCATACTGATTGGCATTGATGTGGATAAATACATCGCCCGTGCCCATCAGAAGGGTGAACTCTTCTTTGGTGCTGAGGATGAGGTGAAAGAAGATTGCCTCCGTCAGCTGAAAGAGGACATCGAGCATTCGCAATACTCCAAGCGGGTAGAGGATGGCATGTTGCAGATGTTGCAGGACATGATAGATGGCAAATTGGAGTTGCGAGCCCATCCCTCTAAGAAGATACATGCCAAGTTCTATATTCTCTATCCAGACAATTTCAATCAGCACACCTTTGGGGCAGCCATCACAGGCAGTAGTAATCTGAGTGGCAACGGACTGGGAATAGGCGATGACAAGCAGTATGAGTTTAATGTAAAGCTGACCCAGTATGAAGACGTAGCTTTTGCCAAACACGAGTTTGAATTGCTATGGGAAGAGGCTAAAGGTGTTCCCATCAATGCTGAGGACTATCAGGAAACACTCGACAAGACCTATCTGAAAGGCGACGTCACGCCCTACGAACTCTACATCAAGATGTTGATGGAGTATTTCTCCGATCGTGTCTTAGCCATTGACCAAGACGATCCTTTCGATATGCCTGACGGCTATACCAAGTACGACTATCAGGCAGATGCCGTCATAGAGGGCTATCAGAAGCTCATCCGTTATGACGGTTTCTTCCTGGCAGATGTGGTGGGTCTTGGCAAAACGGTGATTGCCACCATGATAGCTAAGAAATTCCTGATAGAGAATGGCCCTGAGCACACCAAGATATTAGTGGTCTATCCACCTGCCGTTGAACAGAACTGGAAGACCACATTCAAAGACTTTGGTATCGACAAATATACACGCTTCGTGAGCAACGGCAGTTTAAGCAAAGTACTCGATGAGGACAACTACGACTATTGGAATGCTGAGGAATATGACTTGGTACTGGTGGACGAGGCTCACAAGTTCCGTAATCATACTACTGGTGCTTTCCAGCAGTTACAGGAAATCTGCAAGATGCCAAGATTAGAGACGGGCTATATTCCAGGCTATAAGAAAAAGGTGATGCTGATTTCTGCCACCCCTATGAACAACACCCCTGCTGACATCTATTACCAGATACTGATGTTTCAGGACCCACGCCATTGCACCATTGATGGTGTGCCCAATCTGACGGCATTCTTTTCCCCACTGGTGGTTGAATTCAGAAAGTTCCGCAAGCAGGAGAATTTCGATGTCAAGCAGTTCAAGAAGTTGGCTGAGCGTGTGCGCGACAGAGTCATCAAGCCCTTGACCGTTCGCCGTACGAGAACAGATATCGAAGGTGTAGCCCGTTATCGTCAGGATATTAGCGGATTCCCCAAGGTGGCAAATCCCATCAAGAAGGAATATGAACTGAACGACCACTTAGCGAGACTTTTCAAAGAGGCGATGAAGATACTTGATAAGGATTTGACTTACGCCCGCTATCAGGCCATTGCCTATCTGAAACCGGAAGCCTCCAACGGACTTTATGACAATGCCGAAGTCATCAGCCGCAGTTTGGCAGGCATCCGTAAGAATGGACTGGTGAAGCGACTGGAGAGCAGCTTTTATGCTTTCCGCAAGTCATTGGAGAACTTCCGACAGGCTAATGAAAACATGCTGACCATGTGGGAGAACGATAAGATATTCATAGCTCCAGACATGGACATCAACCAACTCTATGCCCTTGGCTATACGGACGACGAGATAGAGGAAAAGCTGAACGAGAAGGCAGAGGTGAATCCCAAGAATGCCGTCTTTAGGCGTGATGACTTCCAGCCAGAGTATATTGACATGTTGCACAAAGACCAGCAGTTGCTCGACGAAATGTGGTTGGAGTGGGAATATATCTCAGACGATGACGACTCGAAGTTTGCCAAGTTTGACGACCTGCTGAAGAACGAGCTCTTTAAAAAAGAGCACAATCCAGAGGGAAAGATCGTGGTGTTCTCTGAGTCTGTGGATACCGTTGACTATCTGGCTCGCCGCATAGGGCGCAAGGATGTGCTGGTGATTTCTTCGCAGAATCGCAGTCAGCTGTTTAAGACTATCCGTGAGAATTTTGATGCCAACTGGAAACAGAAGAAGAACGACTATAACATCATCCTCACCACCGATGTGCTGGCAGAGGGTGTTAACCTGCATCGTTCGAATATCATCATCAATTACGACACCCCTTGGAACAGCACTCGACTGATGCAGCGCATAGGTCGTGTAAATCGTATCGGTTCTACGGCAGGTATTATCTATAACTATGTGTTCTACCCCTCAGAGCAGGGCAACAAGGAAATCAAACTCAATCAGATAGCCTTGAGTAAGATTCAGACCTTCCACACTACGTTTGGCGAAGACAATCAAATATACTCGACAGACGAAATCATTGACCGCGACCTTGATAAACTCTTCCAAGAGGGAATTAAGAAAGAGCAGGAAGACCGCAACCTGGAATTGCCTTTCTATGAAGAACTGCGTGCACTCTATCAGCAGAACCGCAAGGAGTATCAGCGCATAGAGCGCATATCGCTTCGCAGCAGAACGGGCAGAGAACCACGCGAGGTAGAGGGTGTAACGCTGTCTGGTGACACGATGGTATTCCTCAAAACCAACTTCCGCAAGGTATTCTATCTGGTGAATGATGAAAAAGCACGGGAGTTGTCTGTGCTTGATGCTCTGAAATACTTCAAGGCTGAAAGAGAGGAAAAGGCCGTTGCTCGACTGCCACAACACCATGAACATGTGGAGAAAGCGCTGAATGCTTTCCGCACTGCCAAGGAGGAGGAACTGCACGACGAGGAGTCGAACCAAAGTCAGCGCAGCAATCTGGGTGCTCAGGTTACGACAGCTGTCAGCCTCATCAACAGTATGATACCTCACATAGAGGATGGCGACACCCGTTTGAAACTGGTTCAGCTAAAGGAACTGACAGAGCGAGGCACCATTACCTATATTGCCAAACGCTTGCAGCGTATTCAGAAAGACTTGATGCGACAGGGCACCAGCAGAGCCAAGATGACTTTTGATGAAGCCCTGAAACAAGTGCTCCAAATGGCAGACAAATATGCTGCCTACTATCGTGAAACACAAAGGGCAGAAGAGGAATCGGAAGCCACCATCATATTATCAGAATCATTCCAATAACAGATAAGAACTATGGACTACAGACCTATTATCGAATCAAAATACAATCGTGAGAATTGGCAACGCCTGTTGCACGACATCTTTAATGGCAAGGAAAAGTTTTGGAACACGCCTTCTGTCGTTCCTACTAACAGCCTGTTTGCCAAGCAAGCCCTATGGTTGGGTACCATCACGCTCAGCGACGGACAGACCATCAGCATTTATGAAGTAGAGTTGGCAGACAGTGTGGATATAGAACGCAACCGCAGGGGCATTCGTGATATGCTGCTCACTGCCTGGCGTAGCAACGGCAATGCAGGAGCCTTTATGTTCTGCTATCGCAAGCACGAGAGTGTGCTTCGCTTTTCGTATGTTAGCGAGGCATGGGCATTTGCTGAGGATGGGACGTATCAGAAAGAATCGACAGATACCAAACGCTTCACCTATCTGCTTGGCGAAGGCCACAGAAGCCGTACAGCCATTCAGCAGTTCGAGAAACTGCGTGACAGCAGTCTCTCGCTGAAAGACCTGACCAAAGCATTCTCCGTAGATGCCGTCAGCGACATGTTCTTCAAAGGCTATAAGCAGCAATACGAAGACATCATTTTCTATGTGACTGGCAAGCGAATGGTGAAGGTGGCTAACAAATGGGAAGAGCGACAGGAGGGCAAGCCCAATGCATTCATCATGCAGCAGTTTGCCCATTTTCCCAATCCAGAGAAAGCCATTCGTGACTATGTGAAGAAACTGATGGGTCGTTTGGTTTTCCTCCAATTCCTACAGAAGAAAGGTTGGTTAGGTGTACCTGTTAATAAAGAGTGGGGTAGTGGTGACTCTGAATTTATCCAAACCCTGTTTGCTGAGTGTAAAGACAAAGACCACTTTATTGACCATGAATTGGAGTCGCTTTTCAATGACCTGAATAATGAGGAACGAAAGGAACTCACAAAATATCGTACGCCTTATTTGAATGGAGGTTTGTTCGAACGTGACGCCTCTGACGAAACGGAGTTCCCTTTACCTGCTAAGTACATGCAGTCATTGCTCAATTTCTTTGCCTCCTACAACTTCACCATCGACGAAAACGATCCTGACGATGCCGAGGTTGGCGTTGACCCAGAAATGCTGGGTCGTATCTTCGAGAACCTGCTGGAAGACAACAAGGACAAGGGAGCCTTCTACACGCCCAAGGAAATCGTCAGCTATATGTGTCGCGAGAGCCTGATTGCCTATCTCCAGACAGACATCGAGGACGAAGCCACCAAGGAAGCTATTCGCCAGTTTGTGACTACGCACCAACTGCAAGAGCATCTTCCTGATAATATAGATCAACGTCTCAAGGATGTCAAAATCTGCGACCCAGCCATCGGCTCAGGAGCTTTCCCTATGGGCTTGCTAAAAGAACTCTTTCAATGTCGCACTGCCCTCGAAGGCATCGATCAAAGCAAAGCCGCTGAAATCAAGAAGCACATCATCCAGCAGAACATCTATGGCGTAGATATCGAACGTGGAGCCGTTGACATCGCCCGCCTCCGCTTCTGGCTCTCCCTCATTGTCGATGAAGAGACCCCACAGGCATTGCCCAACCTCGACTTCAAGATTATGCAGGGTAACTCGTTGTTAGAGAATTATGAAGGAGTAGATCTCAGTGAAATTATGCAGTCTGGAAGTGGTGAAGGACAACTACTGTTTGCTGATGAATTTGGACTAAATAAAGCACTCGTACAGGAGCATATTTGGCATTACTATGATGTGACAGACCACGCAGAGAAAGAGAGACTAAGTTATCTGATTGATGAAGCAATAAAGAATATCATTATAGCAAACAACTCTTCCATCAAAAGTAAGATACAACATATCAGCATTCGTAATAACCAAGATTTCTTTTTGTGGCACTTGTTTTTTGCAGAGGTGTTCGACAAAGGTGGCTTTGATGTTGTAATAGGAAATCCCCCATACGTAAGTGCACCTGCTCAAATCGCCAACCCTATCTTAGCAAAGCAAAGAGAAAGAATTGTAAAATGTAAGAAATATGAGACCCTAAACGAAAAATGGGACTTATATGTGCCTTTTATGGAACTGGGAATGAAATTGCTTGCTCCAAACGGGGCATTTGCCATGATAGTTCCATATCCACTAACAAACCAAAAATATGGGAAGAAACTCAGAAAGTTTATTTGCGAAAAGAAAAGGATGATAGAAATTGCGGACGTTAGCGAGATAAAGGTATTTGATAGTGCAACGGTCAGCAACTGCATCCCTTTTATAATCAATTCTACTCCTAATAATGATATTCGTATTTCACATGCAGATAAGCAACTCAATATTAAGGTAGATTATAATAAGCCAACAGAGGATATTATTCAAGATGAGAAATCTTTTGTCTGGAATCTGACACAAGAAACTCGAAAAGGGTGTCGTTTCCCAAGTATGCATGTCTTGGGAGACTTCTGCTACATTAGTAAAGGAATGGTCTTGAATGCCGATGAGAAAACTGCGAAAGGTGAATTTACTAAAGATGAATTGATTAGCGAATACAAAGACACTACCCATAGTAGGGAATATATAGAAGCCAAAGATATAGATAAATTTGTAGTAAAACGTGTTAGATATTTGGAATGGAACACAGAAAGATGCCCAAACCTATTAAGTAGGCCTACTTTTAGAGAACTATATGATTGTCCTAAGCTTATGTTCAATCGTCTTGGCGAACTAAAGGTGTATCTTGATGATGATACACATTTTTTGCATAGTGATTCCATGTTCAGTGCTGTTCTATGGAAAGACCTGCATCATGTGACAAATAAGAGTATCACATCAAGTATAACAAAGTTCTGCAATAACCAGCACAGATACGACTTGGAAGACTTCTCAAAACAAGTTAATTTGTTCTATTTGTTAGGCATACTTAATTCTAAAATGGCAGGTATCTTATTGACAGACCAGCGTGGCGGTGATTACCACATTTATCCTGAACATATTCGCAATATTCCTATTCCCATTGCACCTAATGAAATGCAAAATAAGATAGGGAAAATAGCTAAGGACATCCTCAATTTAAAAAAGAGCAATCCCTCTGCTGACACCTCTGCCTTAGAATCCAAAATTGACCGTCTCGTCTATCAGCTCTATGGCCTGACGGGCGAGGAAATCAGAATCGTGGAGGGGAAAAAATAAAATAATTGGCAAAACATTTGGAGGTAATAAAATAATTACCTATCTTTGCAACTGAAAGTTAATAAACGAAGGATATGCCAACGGTTTTTACGCTATTTGGATATAGGTTCTGGTTCTATGGTAATTATGGAGAAAATAGAGAAGATTTGGCTGACAGATGATGCAGTATGGATAAGGACGGCCAGCGGAAAAGAGGCTTGCGAGAAATTCAATGATTATCCTCGATTGAGATATGCCACAAAGGAACAGCGTGCCAATTATGAGGCTGATGAGTATGGACTTCACTGGGAAGATATTGACGAGGATTTGAGCTTCGAGGGCTTCTTCGACAAGCGTGAGACAACGCAACTCTACAAGTTGTTTATGGCCCATCCAGAGTTGAACGTATCGGCCATCGCGCGACGCTTAGGCATTTCGCAGAGCCTGATGGCTCAGTATATCAGTGGTAAGAAGCATGCCAGTGATGAAAGGGTTGCTTTAATCCTTAATACTGTACGTGAAATAGGTCAGGAATTGATAGCTGTTTAATGTTATTTAGGCTTAATTGTGGAATCGGGGGCGGTTCCTCTGATCAGTTTTTCCTGTAGGTTACCGAAGGAATCGACCGTCTCGTCATTGCAACGCCACACTCTGCACCTTCAGGTCAGAGAATCAGCTCTACGGCCTGACGGACGAGGAACCAACGGTCGCTGTTCCCGTAGGGAGGTAAAGCAAATCAGAATCGTGGAGGGGGATAATTAAGAAACTATCTAAATTTGCTTAATCTCTGCATCAACCACAAAGATGTCGCCATCCTCGTCAACCAACACGTTGCGAGGGACAAGGTCCCATACCTCATAGGCTCCATTAGAGAAACGCCCCTCTTGGGTAGTCTTCTCGAAACCAAGAGCTGCCATATAGGTGTCTATCATAATCTGAGTGGCAGGATGGGCATCAGCAATGCGCGGCTGGGTGATGACTGGCTGAACCGTGCGACCATCAAAGCCGGCAAAACCATAGAAGGAATAGGCAGTGTCAGGGAAAAGAAGGTTGTGCAGCAGAATCTTTTTGAGCAGTGCTGCTATACTGCCGCTGTTCAAAAGATTGTTGACTTTATATATAATGTTATCTGCAACATAAGTGTCATTCTCATTACCGCTCGGCCCAGGAACACCCAAGTCGAAAATATCCATCATGGGAATCCAACAGCCGCTGGTTTTAGCCATTTGTTCAGCAGCACGTTGCTCTGCCTCAAAATGACTTACATCTGCTTGGCTATCTCGAAGTTGCGCTTCATGTATTGCGCAAAGTCGCTCGAGCTCATCGGCGATTGCTGCGATGCGGCTATTTTCCGCATCTTGCGCTCCGTTGCCTCCTTGTGGAACTG
>DDPY01000032.1 GCA_002342415.1 Prevotella sp. UBA2456
CAAACTTTGGGGTTCACTTCAAGACCTGTCCCCCTGATTCGCGTCCGGCATGGGCGAACAAAAAAGCATCGGGCCGTTTTGATGACAATCTTGACCTTACTAAAGCCTTCACAGTCCGGTAGCCTGGCGGTACTCCAAGATTTTGTTCTGCAAGTCAGCATAGGCATCGGTACGGCGGTCAAGCGACTGTTGATAGAGCAACTGAGCTTCGAGCAAGTCGCTCATCTTAGTGGTGCCGGCATGATAGAAATTGCGGTGCAGCCGCAGATTTTCCTCACTCTGTTCGATACTGCGCTGAGCGATATCAAGTTGCTTGCGCGCCTCGACCACATTGTTGTAGGCATTCTGCATACGAATCTTCAGTAGTTCTGCCTTGTCGCGTTGTTCGTCAATGGCCTTCTGGTATTCAATCTTCTTACGCTTAATGGCATGAGAGCCTCCCCACCAGTCGGAGATAGGCACACTGATGGTAGCGAAGATCATGCCGAACGTGCGGTTGTTGTCCAGCAGATTGTGATAGTTGTAGCCTGCACCTACTGCAACCGTTGGCAACTGCTGGCCTACAGCGAGACTCTTCTGCAGTTTAGCGGCCTCGACCTGTTTTCCCAAGAGCTGATATTCCGGTGTGCTGAGTAATGCCTGACCGTAGTCCTGCTCTAGAATCATGGGTGGCAGCGTTTCCGTATCAGTCACCAATGTGAAATCGGCATTCTCCAGTCCGCAATACTGAGCTAAAAGCAATCGGACGATGCTGATGCCGTTCTGGAGTTTGATGCGTTGACTTTCGATGTCATTACGGCGCAGTTGCACTTGCAGCAGATCGTTCCGCATGACGAGACCGGCACGTACAGCCACGTCAACATCCTTATAGATATCTGCCAGCAAGGTGTCAACGGCTGCGACGGTTTTCATTTTCTCCTGCAGGGATACCAATTGCCAGTAGTATTGTTCTGTCTGGCGCTCCACCTCGTTGTCAGAAAGTTCGAGCTGCAAGCGGGCTGCCTCTTCGCCAACACGAGCCAGCTTGTTACCATTGACTATCTGACCACCGGCAAAGACCGGCTGAACTGCATTCACACCAGCGACGGTTCCATTTTTTAGCATTGACATGCTAACGGGACTTTGCAGGGCAGCGAGTGCCTCGGCAGGAAACTGCTGTGCCATAGCAGCCCCTACCTCTGCAGGAATCACCTGGCTGGGGTTGACATCCATACGGGCCATACCTTTATTGGCATTAAACCAGAAGCCTGTGCCGCTGATATTGGGAAAATACTTCGTGAAGGCCTCCTTGCGCTGTTGGGCGGCAGCTGCTACCGAACGCTGAGCGTTACGAAGGGTGATGTTGTTATGACGTGCGGAGTCTTTCAATTGCTCCAGAGTATATGTTTGGGCAGCTACCATATTGCAGCATACAAAACATACTATGACTACTATTGATTTTTTCATAATTATTTAAGATTTACTTTAACTTCGTTGAAGTTTCTCACGTTCGACCAAATGCAAGCGAGCTTGCTTTGGCACTCACTTAGTCGAAACTTTCCAATAGACGACGGGCAGCATGGTGACCACAAGGATGAGCGAGCCAATGCCTCCAGCAAAGATGGTGACACCAACAGGCATCCAGAACGAGCTTTGGGCGATAATCATCGGTACCACACCGACGGCTGTCGTGGCCGTGGTGAGGAAGATTGGCACCATGCGTCGCTTGCCGGCATCATAGGCAGCGCGCTTTACGGCTTCGTTATATGCTGGGCGGTCTACCGTCCAGTCACCATGCTTGGCAATGTACGCTTTCAGCAGGTCGTTGGCATGTTCAAAGATCAGTATCTCGTTGCGCATAATCATTCCCATCAGTGTGATGAGTCCGAAGATGGAAGTCAATCCCAAAGCCCGGTTCATCACTCCTAATCCAATAAGAGCTCCTGGTATCATCAAGGCGAGTGCCACCATGCAAACAGTGGTGATGCCATATTTCTTGAAGTTAAACAACAGGAAGAAGAACACAATCAGCATGGCAATAGCGATACCGCCGATAACCTGAGGCATAGCCTCACCGCCATATTCTATCTCGCCGCCTACTTCAGAACGTACACCTTGCGGCAGCCGGATGTCGTTTTGCATAATGTCGGCTATTTGCTGTTCAATGGGCGCTGTATAGATGCCCTGCACAAAGTGGGCTGTAACGGTGATGCAGCGTTCGCCGCCACGATGCATGATACGCCCTTCGCTCCATTTGGGATTCACCTTGGCCACTTGGCGCAACGGCACAGTGGTACTGGTGTTGGTGGCACCGGGAGTACCTACGGAGGTGTAGCCAGCCGAAGCCATGGTTGTGGGTGTGGCTATGCCCAGATTCTCAATATCGCTGTAGGTCATATCACTATCGTCGCGTACCACGACAGGCAATTCGTAATCACCCTCCCAGATGTGCCCCACCTGTAGGTCGCTGGTAGTGGCACTGATGGCGAGTTGTGCAGTGGTACGTGTGATGCCCAACAGCGAGGAAGCCACAGGATCAAGAGAGACATTGATGATGGGATAAGGCTGCAACCAGTCGGTGTGTACCCACTCCAGTTCGGGCATCTGGCGCATCTGTTCCATCAGTCGCTCGGCAGCTACATGCAGTGAGTCGATATTTTCGCCATAGAAGCGGTACTCCAGTTCAGGCACCTCCATATAGTCGAGACGCTTGAACTTGACGTATGCATCAGGGAAAGCCTCGCCCAGACGGGGCTGATACTGTGCCAGAAGGTCGAGTGTTTCCTGTTCGCCCGCAGTATTGACAATGAACTGCGCAAAATTCTTGCCAGCCATCTGCGGCGCATAGACATCCATGAAGCGGGGCGACGAACACCCTAAGAACGAGGTGATGCCAGTAATCCGTTCGTCTTTGCTCAACACATTGTACACGGAGTCGGCTATATGCTCCGTCTCTGTCAGTCCCTTGCCGTCGGGCAGGAATATTTCCACAGCAAACTGGTCGCGGTCGGCGTAAGGGAAAAGACGAATCTTCAGTGTAGGAGCAATGAGCAGCGAGAGCAGAACAAGTGCTACGCCAATACCCATCGTCAGCCACGGATGGCGGAAAGTCTTGTCGAGAATACCGTCATAGGTCTTCTGAACCCATTTGGTAATAGCATTTCCATCGGTACTTACCTTACCGGGTTTGATGATTTTCACTTCCAGGAACGGTATCAGCAGTACTGCCAGCAGCAGCGATACCATGAGGTTGATGGTAATGGTCCACGGGAAGTCCTGCAGGGCATCGAGGAACATGCCCTTCATCGTGATGAGGAATGGGAAGAAGATGGCACAGATGCATATCGTAGCCAGCATCATGGGCATGAAGTATTGCTTGGCACTCTCGATGGCGGCATCCTTCGGTTCGTAGCCCTTGCCAAGGTATTCCAGATAGCCGTCGATGACCACGATGGCATTGTCGACTATCATGCCGAGCACCACTATCAGTCCTGCCAGCGTAACGATGTTCAGCTCAATACCCGCCATGTACATGATAGCCACGCTGACAAACGTGCTCAGCGGGATGGTAATGGCAGCAACGATAGCAGAGCGCAGCGGGAAGAGCACCATCATCACCAAGATGATGATAGCCATCGAAATGAGCAAGTCGCGCAGGAAGGAAGTGACACTCGTTGACACCACCTTGGGCTTGTCGGCAATACGCGTTATTGTGACATCGTCAGGCAGTACCTCGCTGCGGTATTCGTCAAGCACCTTGTCGACCTCCTCGCCATAGATCACTACATTGTTGCCGGGTATCATCTCTGCAGACAGCAACAGACAAGGATGTCCATCCTGTTCGATGCGACTCTCATTCGTATCATATTCGCGCACTACGCGAGCCACATCACGGACTCGTGTCACCTTGCCACTGACAGGGTCGCTGAAAATAATCTGATTGGCAATCTCCTCCACACTGTTTTCAGTCGCCTCCACATGGATGGGCACCTGCTGGTCGCCATCATCAATAGCGCCGCTCATCGTGGTCAGCCCCTGAGCCTGCAAGCATCCGAAGAGTATCTGCTGACCGATGCCGTAAGCCTGCAGGCGATGGCGGTCTACGTATAGTGAAATTTGCTCCTTCTGTTCACCAAACGTCTTCACGTTGGCTACAGATGGGATACGGCGCAGGCGATCGCTCAGCTGGTCGCTGTATTTCTTCAACTCGCGATAACTGCGCTGCCCGCTTTCAATAGAGATCAGCAGGGCAGAGGTGTTCCCGAAATCGTCGTTCACCACGACAGCGAGTACACCGGCAGGCAGCTGAGCCTTGAAACCGTTCACCCCGTGCTTGATCTTCGACCATACCTCATCTTTGTTGTTGACATTGTCGTTCAGTTTCACCATCACTATGCACATGCCATTTTGCGATGTGGTAGTGGTTTTCACGCGGTTCACTTCCTCAAAGGTGAAGAGATAGCGCTCTAAGGGGCGGGCCAGCTGTTCTTCCACCTCCTCGCTGGTAGCGCCGGGATAGACGGCCACTATCACTCCCTGACGGATGGTAGCATGCGGAAACTCGTCCTTCGGCATTACATACATGCCGTAAATGCCCAGTACAAATAGGATGCCCACAATGAGCAGCGATATAGAATAATGCTCCAACGGCCATCGGAGCCAAGACGTCTGTTTCATTTACGATTTACAAATTTACGATTTACTATTTATTTACGATTTACTATTTATTTACGATTTACTATTTATTTACGATTTACTATTTTTTACGATTTTATAATTTGGCGATTTACTCTGAACAATAAATAATCAAATATGAAAATAAATCGTAAATAGTAAATCGTCAAATAGTAAATTAAAAGATGACTTTGGTTCCTTCACTGAGTTTCTGATAGCCATCGGTGACGACACGCTGACCGGTGCTGATTCCATCGCTGATTGTGACATTGTTGCCCGTCGTCCTACCGATGGCAATCTTTGTGCGGTGTGCGGTGCTGTCCTTGGCAACAGTCCACACAAAGAGCGAGCCGTCAGCAGTCTTCTGCACTGCTGTCACAGGTAGTGACAACTGTTGCGCCTGTTGTGAGTCAGACGCTACGAACCGCACCGAAGCCACCATGCCCGGCAACAGCTTTCTCTGACTGTTAGCCACATGGATCCTGATATCATAGGTATGTGTCAGCGCATCAGCCGTCACACCCTTCTCTATACGCCCCCCTTGGAACGTACCATCTACGGCATCCACCCGAATGGTCGAGGTCGTGTTGGTGGCAATGCTACTAACCTCATCCTCCGGGACAGCCACTTTCACCTTCACCGTGCTCACGTCCAGAATGTTCACCACGGCCTGTGAGGGCAATGCCGTCTCGCCGGCACCTATCATCTTATGTCCTATCACACCACCGACAGGAGCAACCAAACGGCAGTCTGCCAGGTTCTTCCTGGCAACTTCCAACTGCGACTTTGTCTGCGCCACCTTGCTCTGCACCTCTATCCACTGTGCCTCGGGCAGCGAACCGCTGTCGTGCAGCATCTTCATACGCGTATAGGCATCCGTGGCTTGGGTCATGGTGGCCTCGGCACCACTCAGCAGATTACGCGCCTGCGTGTCGTCCATTTCTGCCAACAGCTGTCCGCGACCTACACTTTGTCCCTCGCTGACCAGAACGCGCTTCACGATACCCATGCCAGTGAAACTGACGGCGGTGGCCTCACGTTCCTCTATAATACCTACATACGTCTGCATTTCGCCAGCTGAGGCAGACGAAACCAACGTGGTCTTCACTCTTGTCGGAGCTTTCTCCGGTTTTTCCTTCTTTGCTCCGCAACTGCTCCACATCAGGAGCACGGCTGCGGTCAGCAGCAGGTGTTCTTTTTTCATTGGATGTATCATTTATTGTTCATATTTTCTTAAAAAACCTTGCAAAATTGAGCATTTTATTCTTTTTTCGCGTGTCCATTTCCGTAATACTTTTGTCCGATTTTGAATAATATACCCAAATGGAACAAAAAAATAGGCTAGCGGAACATGGTTTTCTCGATTATTATGCCGAATTTTGCATCAGTAAACTAAATATAAAGTCAAAATGGAACAAGATACGATATTCTTAAATAAAGTGGCAAGCCATTTCGACGTGGAGCACCCTGTAGATGCCGACATCACCTTGAGCTACACCGACGAAGACATCGTGATGATTGACAATGTAAAGTTCATGGCCAATCCCGACCCCGTCCGCCTGAAAGTGAATATGGTAGCGTTCTGTATCAAGGGCAAGATACAAGCCGTTATTAACGGACAAGTCACACAATTCGGACAGAACCAACTGCTCATCTGTCCACCCAACACGACCATCACCGACTTCTTGCTGTCACCCGATTTTGACTTCAAGGCCATCCTGGTGAGCAACAGCATGTTGCAAAGTTTCCTGCACGAAAAGATGGGTCTTTGGACAGAAGTGCTCTATATTCACAAAATGCATGTCGTCACACTCGATGAAGAAGACATTCGGACCTTCATGCTTTTTTACGACTTGCTTAACAACATCTTCACTATCGAGAAACAAGTAGATTACAAGGCCGAGGTGGTGCAGTCGTTTTTGCGAGGCGCTTTCCTCCATCTCTGCGGATTGCTAAAAGCTGTCAAACCGTCGGAAACTATTTTCCAGTCTTCCGTCAGTCAGTCTGGGACACTTTTCCAACGTTTTCTCGACTTACTGGGCAAAAGTACCGTCAAGCATCGAACCGTGGAATACTATGCCAGCGAACTGTGTATCACCCCAAAGTACCTCTCGGTCATCTGCAAGAAACATTCTGGGAAGACAGCAAACGAATGGATACGCGAACATACGTTAGAGGACATACGTTACTACCTCAAGCAGACCGACCTCACTATGACGCAGATAGCCGATCGGCTGGGCTTTCCCAATCCCTCCTTCTTCGGAAAATACGTAAAGGAGCATTTCGGCATGACACCAGCTCAGTTTCGCCAGAAAAATGTGTGACTGTTTAGGTGGCTATTTTACACCTTAATCATCACTTTAGAATGGAAAGAAGGTTGTGAATCGTTAAGTTGATTCGCTGAAAGAAAAGGGGCGTTCGTTGAATTTTTAATAGCGAACGTCCCTTTTTCCGTATCTTTGCACCATCGAAAACAATGATTAACAATAAAGCACTGATTTATGAAAAAAAAGTTATTATTAGCTCTGTTGATGGGGACACTGACGGCGCATGCCGTAGACTATCCCTATCTGACCTTTGTGCTCACCGACGGCAGCAAGGCCTCCGTATCGGTAGCTTCAGACGTTGCACTGACTTTCAGCGGCTCCACACTGACCATCGGCGCGGAGAAGGAGTTCACGCTGACCAACCTGTCGCAGATGTATTTCTCGACCACCGACGAGACTCAGGAGGCTACGGGCATCAGTGAGACCGTAGCTGCCAGCTTGGACGATGCCATCGAGATCTACGACCTGCGCGGCAACCGGGTGAGCCGCGAGCAGATGCGCCGTGGCGTGTATATCATCAAGACCAAGAACGGAACCTCTAAAGTAGCAGTGAAATGAAAAAGATATACTCCCTCCTTGCGGTCCTCATGCTGACGATAGCGGCCGAGGCCCAGTATCTGAACATCACCACCGGCAGCGGTACCAAGACGTACAGTGCAGCCGACCTCACTTCGACTTCGCCCGTGACATTCGCCAATGGCACGACGATGACCGTCGGCAGCGACACCTATACCATCGGCAATATCACCCATGCTACGGTGACTACTGCCAATAGCAGCACCTCGTCGGACGTGGCGAACAACACCGTGAATATCGTCTATAATGGCTCGTCGGCTACGGTGACGATGGCCGAGAATGTTGCCTCCTACGTGACGGCCACCGTCAGCGGAGCCCATGTCACCATCGCGCAGTCGAATACCGATGCTGTGGACAACGACGAGATTACCTACGTGCTCTCCGGCTCGACCACCGACGGCTCGCTGACCATGAGCGGCTCGTATAAGTGTACCGTCTCGCTGGCTGGCGTGACGCTGACCAACCCCAGCGGTGCTGCCATTAACATTACCAACTCGAAGCGCATCCAGCTCTCGGCCAAGAGCGGCACCACCAACACGCTGACCGACGGCAGTGGTTCGCAGAAGGCCTGCATCTACTCGAAGGGTCAGCTGCAACTGCAAGGCAACGGTACGTTGAACGTAGTGGGCAACTATAATCATGCCATCAAGTCGGCCTCGTATATCGAGGTGAAGAACCTGACGCTCAACATCACCTCTGCCGTCGGCGACGGTATCAACTGCGAGGAGTATCTGCTGATGAAGAGCGGTACGGTGACCATCAGTGGAGTGGGGGACGACGGTATCCAGTGTGACCTGGGCGGCACCACGTCTACCGGCGAGACGACCGACCACGAGGATGAGGACTCGGGCAACATCTATTTAGCAGGCGGCACGCTGAACGTGACGGCTACGGCTACCGCAGCCAAAGCCATCAAGGCAGAGGGCGACATCCAAGTGAGCGACGGCACCATCACCTGCACCACCAGTGGCGGCGGCGAGTGGGATTCGGATGACAAGAAGACCAAGGCAGCAGCCTGTCTGAGTGCCGACGGCAATATGATCATCTCTGGCGGCACGCTGTCGCTGACCAGCAAGGGCGCCGGCGGCAAAGGTATCACGGTGGACGGCACGCTGACCACTACGGGTGGCACGGTGACTATCAACACCAGCGGCCATGCGGTGGTGGCCTCGTCGAGCGGCACCATCTCTACCGTCTCCAACTCGCAGCAGCTCGATAGCTACAGCACCAACTACAAGTCGCTGCCCAAGGGCATCAAGGCCGACGGCGCGATAGCCATCAACGGCGGCACGCTGAACATCATCACCACCGGTGCCGGCGGCGAGGGCATCGAGTCGAAGAGCACGCTGACGATGACCGACGGCGTTGTCTATGCCTCGACATCCGACGACGGCATCAACTCGTCGAGCACGATGACCATCAGCGGCGGCAGCATCATGGTGAGCTCGTCGGGCAACGACGGTCTGGATGCCAACGGCAACATGAACATCTCGGGCGGCAACATCTTCGTGGTGTGTGCAGGCGGAGCCGAGGTAGGACTGGACGCTGCCGAGCAGTACTCGCTGAACATCACGGGCGGCAACATCGTGGCCATCGGCGGATTCGAGAAGGGTGCCAACGTCTCCAACGGTACCGCCAAGCAGGCCAGTTCGTTCAGCAGGAACACTTGGTACGGCCTGTACAACGGCAGCACGGTGGCCTTTGCCTTCAAGGTGCCGTCGACGGCCAGCACGAGCCTGAAGATGGTGGTCTACACCCAGAGCACGCCAGCCTTGTCGTCGGGAGTCACGGGCAGCGGCACCAGCCTCTGGAACGGCAACGGATACACCTCGTGCAGCGGAGGCTCTACCGTATCGCTCAGCAGCTACAGCAGCAATAGCGGTGGTGGACCTGGCGGCGGCGGTGGCGGATGGGGCCGATGATGATTCGCTGAATGAATCGGCGGTTTCGCTGAACAGATTTGCGGGAGACGGGAGTAAAGGTTAACTTTGCAGTAACAAAACAAATAAAAGCATACGATGATGACAGAGTTACTGAAAACCTTTGCTCCCATCTCTTTGGAGCAGATGTCAGGTGTGAAACTGATGAACCGCACCGATACCAAGTTCGTGACCACGACCGAGAAACTGCAGCAGCTGCTCAAGATGGCGCAAGAGGACTACTACGTACAGGAGATAGACGGTGAGCGCAACCTGGAGTACGACACCACCTATTTCGATACCACCCAGTTCGATATGTACTGCCAGCACCAGTACAACCACGCCAACCGCCAGAAGATACGCTTCCGCACCTATTGTATCTCAGGACTGCAGTTCATGGAGGTGAAGACCAAGAACAACCACGGGCGCACGAAGAAGAAGCGCATCGAGGTGAGCGACATGGATGTGCACGAGGCCGTGAAGCGCAACTTCCTGAACCAGTATCTGCACTATGGTGTCGACACGCTGCGCCCCGCGCTGAACAACCACTTCTCGCGCATCACGCTGGTGAACAAAGCCAAGACCGAGCGCCTGACCATCGACAGCCATCTGACCTTCCGCAACATGGTGAACGGCACACAGAAGGACATGGGCAATCTGGTCATCGTCGAGTTGAAGCGCGACGGCCGCGTGCCATCGCCCATTCTGGACATGCTGCGCCAGCTGCACATCCATCCCCACGGATTCTCGAAATACTGCATGGGTTCGGCTCTTACCAATCCGCAGCTGCCCTGCAACCGCTTCAAGTGCAAACTCATCGAAATCAATAAAATCATTCACACCGCATAACATTATAATATTTAAGATGATGGAAAACCTATTTTCTGTTACTTTTGCCGATACTATCATACGGTTCTTTATCTGCCTCTTCGTCACTTGGTTTGTCGTACACTTCCTCTACTTCAAGAAAGCCAAGCGGCGCGACTTCTATTTCACCTTCGTTGTCATCTCGGTGGCTATCTTCTTCCTGGTCTATCTCATGATGGGCATGGATCGAGGCAAGGCTACGATGGGCGTAGGACTCGGACTCTTCGGCATCTTCTCCATCATGCGCTACCGCACGGACAGCATGCCGGTGCGCGAGATGACCTATCTCTTCGTCGTGGTATGCCTCTCGGTGGTTCACGCGATGGCCGACACTCTTGGCGTTGACGACCAGGGCAAGATGATTGGCACCCCGCTGCCTGAACTGTTAGGCATCGACATCCTTGTGGTGGCTGTCATCTGGCTGTTCGAGCGCCGGCTGAAGATGGATGCCTCGAAGCTGATACAGTACGACCGCATCGAGCTCATCAAGCCTGAGAGGCGTCAGGAACTCATTGCCGACCTCACCGAGCGTACCGGCCTGAAGGTGCTCAATGTGGAGGTGGGAGCCCTCGACTTCCTGCACGATATGGCCGTGTTGCGCATCTATTACGAGTCGCACGGCACGATAGACAAGGACCTGAACAATAAAGTAAAAATCAAAAACTCAGATTATGCAAACTTTTAAGAATCAAACCCGTATGCGCAGCCTCGCAGCACTGCTGCTTGCCACCCTTCTCAGCACATCATCTGTCTGGGCCCAGAGCGAGGCCGGCCTGTGGATGGAGTTAGGAGCCGAGAAGAAGCTCTCGAAGCAGTGGAGCATCGGACTGGAGGGCGACCTGCGCACCCGTAACAACCTGAAGACGCTGGACCGCTGGAGCATAGGGCTCAGTGCCGAGTATAAACCCGTGAAGTATCTGAAGTTGGGCGCCGGCTATACGCTGCTCGACAATCACTTCCGCGAGGACATCAGCTACAACACCGACGGCTCGTATAACAACTGGCGACCCAGCTACTGGGGAGTGCGCCACCGCTTCAACGCCTCCGTCACGGGTACGTATAAGTTCCAGAACAATCTGCGCATCTCGCTGCGCGAGCGCTGGCAGTACACCTACCGTCCCGAGACTACCGTCACCCGCTGGGACTTCGACAACTCGTACTGGGAGGACAAAGTGCGTAGCAGCAAGGGCAAGCACCAGTTGCGCTCGCGCCTGCAGCTGGAGTACGACCAGAAGGGCGCGCTCCTGACCCCCTATGCCAACGTCGAGTTGTACAACTCTTTAGCCATCGAGAAGATACGCTATACGGTGGGCACCGACTTCAATCTCACCAATCAGCATACGTTCAGCCTCTTCTACCGCTACCAGAATATGAAGAATGTCGATGCCGACGAGTACGATCCCGACATGCACTATATCGGAGTGGGGTACAAGTTTAAGTTCTAAAGGATAAGTTTCACGCAATAAATTAGTTACCCGTCAGCGGCGGTTCCTTCTCGGTGTCGGTGAATAAGAGTTGGGCATGCGATAATGGTTCTGATAGTGACGACCCTGCCGACATGCTGACGGTCATAGGTACACCCACTACCAGAACCATTGAAAAGAAAACGGTAGTTATCCAGTACTAATAGCTACGTGCGATGATGACACGATACTTGGCGGGCTTGCCGCTCACCATGTCGGTGCCGGGAGTCTGCTCGTAGGCGAAGGGGACGCAGCGAATGGTCGCTTGCGTCTCTTCTTTTATCTGGGCCTCGGTCTCGGCGGTGCCGTCCCAGTGGCAGAGGAAGAAGCCGCCGTCCTTGACGCGCTCCTTGAACTCCTCGTAGTTGTCGCACTCGTAGACGTGCTCGTCGCGATACTTGCGGGCCTTCTCGAAGATGTTCTTCTGGATGTCTTCCAACAGCTGCTCCACCTTCTGGGCGATACCCTCCAAGGGCAGTGTCTCCTTCTCCAGGGTGTCGCGGCGCATCACCTCGATGGTGCCGTTCTCCAGATCGCGGGCTCCCAAGACAAGGCGCACGGGAACACCCTTCAGCTCGTAATCGGCAAACTTGAATCCCGGGCGCTTGTTGTCCGAGTCGTCAAACTTCACGCTGATGCCCTTGCTGCGCAGCTCGTCCATGATGGGCTGCACCTCCTTGTTCACCAGCTCCATCTGTTCGGGCTTGGTGGCAATGGGGATGATGACCACCTGGATGGGAGCCAGACGCGGAGGCAGCACCAGTCCGTTGTCGTCGCTGTGGGTCATGATGAGGGCACCGATGAGGCGCGTCGACACACCCCATGAGGTGGCCCATACGTATTCGGGCTTGTTCTCCTTATTAAGATAGGTGACATCGAAGGCCTTGGCGAAGTTCTGTCCCAGGAAGTGCGAGGTGCCGCTCTGCAGGGCCTTGCCGTCCTGCATCATGGCCTCGATAGTATAGGTGTCCAGGGCACCGGCAAAGCGCTCGGTCTCCGACTTCACGCCCTGCAGCACGGGAACAGCCATCCACTCCTCGGCGAACTTGGCGTAGACGTGAAGCATCTTCTTGGCTTCCTCCTCAGCCTCCTCGCGGGTGGCATGGGCGGTGTGGCCCTCCTGCCACAGAAACTCCGACGTGCGCAGGAAGGGACGCGTGCGCATCTCCCAGCGCATCACGTTGCACCACTGGTTGCACATCAGGGGCAGGTCGCGCCACGAGTGGATCCAGTTCTTATACGTGTTCCAGATGATGGTCTCCGACGTGGGACGGATGATGAGCTCTTCCTCCAGCTTGGCAGCAGGGTCTACCACCACGCCGCTCTTGTCCTCCTTGGCCTTCAGGCGGTAGTGGGTCACTACGGCACACTCCTTGGCGAAACCCTCCACATGCTCGGCCTCGCGGCTCAGGAAGGATTTCGGAATCAGCAGGGGGAAGTAGGCGTTCTGCGCACCTGTCTCCTTGAACATGCGGTCAAGCTCGTGCTGCATCTTCTCCCAGATGGCATAGCCATAGGGCTTGATCACCATACATCCGCGTACGGCCGACTGCTCGGCCAGATCGGCCTTCACTACAAGGTCGTTGTACCACTGACTGTAGTTGTCGGCTCTCTTCGTTAAATCTTTTAATTCTTTTGCCATTTTTTTCTTGTTGTTTCCTTAAATTTTGCTGCAAAGGTACAAAAAGATGTGAAAAGTGAAGAGCGAAAAGCGAAAAATTTGCTTTCTTTGATGGTTATTCCTTTTATTTTTCTTACTTTTGCACTTAAATTTGATGTTTCATTTAAATAATAAGGATTATGAAGACAAAAATCATTTCGTTGCTCCTCTGTGTAGGAATGCTATTCGCTTGTAACAATACCCAGAAGGGTGCAGGTATCGGTGCCGGCGGCGGTGCCGTGCTGGGTGGCATCATCGGTGCCATTGCCGGTAATACTGCCATCGGTGCAGCCATCGGCGGTGCTGTAGGTGCCGGTGCAGGTGCCATCATCGGTAAGAAGATGGACAAGGCCAAGGCTGAGGCCGAGAAGGTGAAGAACGCCCAGGTGGAGACCGTCAAGGACAACAACGGTCTGGAGGCTGTCAAGGTAACCTTCGACTCGGGCATCCTGTTCGCTACCGGCAAGGCCGACCTCTCTGCCACTGCCAAGAACTCGCTGGCACAGTTTGCCACCGTGCTCAAGAACAACAGCGACTGCGATATTGCCATCCAGGGCTATACCGACAACACCGGCTTCAAGGGCTCTACGGCTGCCGAGAGTGCTGCCAAGAATCAGGCTCTGTCGCTCGACCGTGCTGCTGCCGTGTCTAACTATCTGAAGTCACTGGCTGTCTCTAACGCTCAGATCAAGAGTGTCGAGGGCTTGGGCGAGGCTAACCCCGTGGCCGACAACTCTACGGCTGCCGGCAAGGCTCAGAACCGCCGTGTCGAGGTCTATATGTATGCCTCGCAGAAGATGATTAACGAAGCTCAGGCTCAGGCTCAGTAAGACGTTGAACATTCTTTGACCTGAAGGTCAAAGCGAGCAAAGCTCGTGGGAGCATTGAACATTGAACATTAGTTTGGAACGTATTGTTTCATTTGTCAAGCGAACGCTTATGTGGATAGTGGTGGCATTCTTTGCCTCCACTATCCTTTCTGTTGTCGTGTTGCGTTGGGTGCCCGTATGGTTCACGCCGCTCATGTTCATCCGGCTCGGCGAGCAGGTGTCGGCAGGACAGTCGATGACCCTCCACCACCACTGGGTGCCGCTTGAGGAGATAGCCCCCTCGCTGCCCACCGCCGTCATGGCTTCCGAGGATGCCCGCTTCCTCGACCATCACGGCTTCGACTACAAGGCTATCGAGCATGCCGCCATGCGCAACATCAAGCATCCGAAGAAAAACAAGCTCGGAGCCTCTACCATCTCACAGCAGACCGCCAAGAACGTCTTCCTATGGCCCGGACGCTCGTGGCTTCGTAAGGGCCTTGAAGTTTATTTCACCACCCTCATCGAGATTATGTGGAGCAAGGAGCGCATCATGGAGGTCTACCTCAACTCCATCGAGATGGGGGAGGGCATCTATGGAGCCGATGCCGTGGCGGAGTACCATTTCCACACCACTGCCGACAAGCTCACCCGTGCCCAGTGTGCGATGATAGCCGTCTCGCTGCCCAATCCGCGCCGCATGAACTCGGCCCGTCCCAGCAGCTACATGCTCCGCCGCCAGCAGCGCATCCTCCACGAGATGAAGTTCGTCAAGCCCTTCCCCCCGCAGCCCGCCGAGCCTGTTTCATCCCCGCCACGTGTTGGACGATAGGGATGATTTTAAAGAAATGTCAAGATTCTTCAGAGCGGAGCCTTACACGAGATGACGGCCCCCAAAACGTGAGTTAACTCAAACGATTCATCGAGTTAACTCATTCGATGAATTGAGTTAACTCAACCGATAAGGTGAGTTGACGGGCCTGAAAAAGGGTGTTGGATAATGTAAAGAAAATGGAATAGAAAATGGCGAAAAGACACGACCTCAGTAAGGTGAACTAAGGGTTGTAGTCACACTAATTCCCCTCCTAAGTTAGGAGGGGCTAGGGGTGGTCTGAACAATAGCATAATGCCATGGAAACTTATCACCATACGGAAAAAGTTAAGCAATAGCTTACGGAATGGTGCCCTGATGGAAAATCGGGGCGCTTTTTCTTGCATCTCGCTTTTTCTTGTGTTACCTTTGCAGTGCTATGAAACAGAAAGAAGAGAAAAAGCCCAAGAAGGAACACCTGCCGTCGTGGCAGGAACGGCAGGCGACGGTGCAGGACATCAGGACGTTCCTGGACAGTAGGGTAATGTTGCGGCACAATGTGGTGACGGGACAGGTGGAGTGCCATCAGGTGGAGTGCGGACTGGACATCGCCGCGGACGACAGCGGACGGCTGCGGATTGTCGGCAGTGCGGCGCGTTCGTCGGCAGGGCCGCCCGTCTGGGAGCCGCTCACCGACCGGTTGTTGAACTCGCTGTGGGCGGAGCTGTCCGAGACGAAGGTGGTGCGGAAGCAGGATATGCAGAACATCATCGAGTCGGACTATGTTCCGGAGTACAACCCGTTCCGCTTCTATCTGGACCGCCTGCCTCCGTGGAGCGAGGGCAAGGGCGACTATATCATGGAGCTGTCGCTGTCGGTCACCGTCCGTGGCGATGCCGAGGAGCAGATCCTGTTCTACCAGTGTCTGAAGAAGTGGCTGGTAGGCATGGTGGCGGGCTGGCTCGATGCGGACGTGGTGAATAACGTCATCCTGGTGCTCATCGGCGAGCAGGGGTCGTACAAGACGACGTGGTTCGCCCATCTGCTGCCGCCCGAGCTGCGCCAGTTCTTCCGCATCAAGACCAATGCCAGCCGCCTGACGAAGGACGACCTGCTGTCGCTGACGCAGTACGGGCTGATGTGCTGTGAGGAGCTGGACACGATGCGTCCCGCCGAGCTGAACGAGCTGAAGTCGGCGGTGACGATGCCGTCGGTGGACGAGCGGCGTCCCTACGGACGCTACCACGAGCACCGTGCACACTTGGCATCGTTCTGCGGGACGGGCAACAACGTGCAGTTTCTCAGCGATGCCACGGGCAACCGCCGCTGGCTGCCCTTCGAGGTGGAGCGCATCACGTCGCCGCGCGAGCAGCCTTTCTGCTACGAGGGCATCTACAGTCAGGCCTACCGCCTCTACCGCGACGGCTTCCAGTACTGGTTCTCGCAGGCAGAGATAGAGCGTCTGAACCGCCACAACGAGCCGTTCGAGGTGCCGAAGAAGGAGCAGGAGTTGGTGGATGCCTTCTTCTATCCGCCCACCGTGCCCGGTCAGGGTAAGTTCATGCCGGTCACGATGGCCATGCAACTGTTCCGGGGCTACACGTCGCAGCCGCTGGACGATGCCAAGGTAGGTCTGGCTTTCAGGAAGATGGGCTTCGAACCGAAGCGTACGAAGTTCTCGCGCGGCTATATCGTCGTGCAGCGTACGCCGGCGGAGATAGAGGCCCGCATGAAGGCGCTGGCCCTGGTGACGGGTGACGGGTGACGGGGCGTTCGGGAAAACTCCTCGCGTACCGCGCGCGCCCACGCGGTACGCGAAGACTTTACAAATAACCCCGTCACCCCGTCACCCTGAGTAACAAATAAATCATTAGAAAATTGATGGAATATGGAGTATATTGATTATGTTAAGAAATATAAAAATTCCCTCCTAAGCAAAGTTAGGAAGGGTTAGGGGGCGGCAATCTGTTTGGTCATGGCTTGTGTTGTCATATACCCATTGTTTTATAGTTCTCGTTGGGAAAGGTACGAAAAAAATCCCGTAACTCCAAAAGGAATCGCGGGAAATGTCAGTTCGGTTACGGCAATGTACGGCAGATGTACGGCCGTGCACTCGTTTCCCCATGTCCCCTCGGAACCCCGAAGCCCCGAATCGCTTGTCTTAAAGGGGGCGTCAGAGGATTCTGCCCACCAGACGGACGTTGATTACCGGCCATACCGTAATCTTTGAGATGACCTTCATCGCACCGCCGTCCTTGCCGTCGGTATCTGTTTCAGACAGCTCCTTGCCTTCGAGCATTACCTTGGGCTTGCCCCAGAACTGCACACCCATGTCGAAGTTGCACGTGAAGCGGCTCTTGGTGGGTACGGGGCGGCCAAAGCCAAAACCGAGATAGGGACGGAATCCCCCCACCTTGATATCGGCCTTGACGTTGCCATTCCTGTCGGGAGTCAGGAAGTAGTCGCCCAGACTCACACCAATCATGTTCTCATGTGTCACAGGGTCGGCTATGCCTGCATCTATAAGATAACTGTTCACTTCGTTGACAAGACTGAGTGCTCCGTCCTCCTTGTTATATACGTTCACCACGTTTCCACCACCGAAGTAGGCGCCTGCCGTCAGATGGAAGCTGCTGCTCTTGAAGGGGAAGATGTCGAACAGCAGATGGCCTGTAGTCATGCTCAGCTTGCCCTGGAAGTCAATCTTGTTGGGCAACTGTTTCCCTTGCTCGTCGACTATCCGTTGAGCCGTGCCATCCAGCTTGTAGTTCAGTTTGAAGTCGTCGCTATACTTGAAGGCAGGCATGATGTTCACACCGCCACGCACGGCAACATAGGGCGTCAGCGGGGCTGCCAGCTCCATGCTGATACCTGTTGTTCCCACTCCGACGGCAGCACTGAAATGATTGAAAATGCCTAAGTCGCTGACAGTCATCTCTTGAGCAGTCATGGGTGACAATACTGTCACGGCCATTGCCCAAACCAGTAATAGTCTCTTCTTCATAACTTGTAATGTTTTAGGTTTTTTGGATTTCGCTTGCAAATATACAGTTTTTTTTATTGACTACAAAATATCAGGTGCCTTTTTTTGATAAAAAGTGCTGTTCGCGTGATAGAGTCCTGGTGTTTGGGTGACAGATGACAGTTTTAGTTCACTTCTTTTTTTTCTTCTTCCTGCCGAAGAGATCGCTCCAGCCGTTGAAGTCTTTCTTCATGATGAGGCCGATGCCCTGGGTGTTGAGCGATGAGCGGGTGAAGTATCGGTCGTTGGTCTGGTTGTACACCTTGAGGGCGAGGTTGCCGTTGGGGAAGAGCAGGTAGCGGATGTCGAAGTCGCCGATGAACGAGGGTCGGGTGGTGGTGGCTTTGTCGCGATAGCCGAACTGTCCGTTGATGAGCAGCCGGTTGTTGAGCAGGCGTCCGCTGATGAGTCCCTCGTATTCGGCATTGTTCCATCCTTCGTCGCCGGTGGAGATGTTGGCTCCGAAGTTCCAGTTGTTGCTCTTGATGACTTGCGAGAGCATGGTGTTGATTTGCCCGCTGAGGGTGCCGGATAGGAGGCTCTGCATGGCGAGCGAGGTGCTGGAGCGCTGGTTTTCGTTGGCGGAGGCATTGTTGGCTCCCTGTGGATAGAAGCGGCCTACGGCGAGCAGATAGACTACCTGCTGGCGCATCTCGTCCTGTCCGTTGATCATGGAGCGTACCATCTGCTTCTCGTCGCTGTTGACGTTGAGGATGTCGAGGTCGAAGTCTACGATGGGTGCGCGTGGCTGTCCGGTGATGTTCATCAGGCAGTTGACGCGTACGCTGTTGCTGAACGACTCTCCGACGTTGAGGTCGCTGAGGCTGACACCGTTCACGACGTGCTGTGCCTGGAGGTTGAGCTGTGCGTCGTAGGGGTCGCCGCTGAAGATGATGGTGCCGCCCTCGCTGAAGGTGAAGTCCTTGCGGATGATGTCCTGTATGGTGACGTTATAGGTGCCGTTGTTGACGCGGTAGGTGCCGAATAGGTTGAATCCGCCCTTGTTGTAGTAGGTGGCCTGTATGTCACCGCTGCCGCGCAGGGTGATGTAGTCGCCGGTGCGGGCATCCATGAGCAGCCGGATGGCGGCATCGGGGGTGGTGTTGAGCTTGATGCGCATGTTGAGGTCGGAGCGCGTCAGTGCTGTAGGCGAGGCGTTGGCGGCCTTGGCTGCGGGGCTCGGCAGACTGTCGGCGGCGGTGCTGTGGGCGGTGTTCCAGAGGATGAACTCCTGGTTGGTGGTGACGTCGGGGCTGGAGGCGTTGTAGACGAACTGTGTGCCCTTCAGCGGGGTGATGTCGGCCTCGATGGTCACCTCGCTGTCGCGCCCGTGGATGGCGGCCTGTCCGTCGGCATAGACGGTGCCGTAGAAGGTGTCGTCGCCAAAGTCGGGGAAGTCGTAGGCCAGCAGCTTGCGGGTGTCGACATAGATGTCGTAGGTGAGGTTGGTGAGCTCCTTGTGGTGGATGCCGCCGGTCATGATGCCCTGGTTGCCGTAGATGTCGTAGATGGGGCAGTGGGCGAACTCAATCTCGTTGGGCACCATGCGCAGCGTGTCGTTGCGCATCTCGTAGGTGCATCCCAAGGGCGTGACGTGAGCATTCCCGTTGAGCACCAGCTGTCCGGTGAGGTTGATGGCGTCGAGCGGTCCGATGAGCCGCAGCTGTCCCGAGCCGTGCCCGTCGATCTTGCTGATGAAGCTCTCGGTGAAGGAGTGTGCAAAGTCGAGATAGGTGCCGTCGGCCCGGATGCCGAGGTCGATATAGTTCCGTTCGGGCGACACGTAGCCGTCGATGTAGGTCTTGGCCTCGGGGCCGTCGTCGGCGGTGGCATGGATGTCTATCTGCTTATCCGTGTCGTTCCAGTCGACCTCGGCATAGAGTGTGCCCATGCGTCCGTGCTGGAACAGGAAGTCGGCAACGCTCAGCCGTGCATCGGCCTGCAGTGTTCCGAAGATGCCTCGCAGCACGCAGGTGCCGGAGGCCAGTCCGTTGAAGTCGACGGCATCGAAGTCTACTAACTGCAGCAGATAGGCAATGTCGATGTCGATGAGGTCGGCCACCAGCGAGTCGGCAGTACTCTCGGATGCCGTGCCGTTGATGATGAGGTGTTGCTGCTCGTGGCGGATGGTGAAGTTGCGGATGTCGAGATAGTTCTTGGCATAGGTGATATGTGCGGGCAGCACGGACCAGTCGGAGTTGTGGATGTTGATGGACGAGGGCTGTACGCTGATGTGTGCCGTCTGCTTGCCGTCGAAGGCAGTGTCGAAGTTGCCGATGATGTTCAGCTGTCCGCGCATGGCTTCCTGTTGATGGTGGTTGTCCCAGACGAGCGAGGCATGCAGGTTGTTGTCGGCAGCCTTGCCGAAGGCACGCAGGTCGAAGCTCTGTCCGTCGGCATACTGGCGGGCTATCTGCATGTCATAGCATAGCGAGTCGCTGGGTGAGGAGATGCTGACGTGTCCCTGGTGGAACTCGCTCTCCTTGTAGAGGAAGTGGGGGGCGTGGCATTCGATGATGATGTCGCTGGTGGCGTCGTTGACCGTAGCCTGGAGGCTCACGGGCTGGTTCAGGGTCAGCGGCAGGTGGAGCAGGCTCTTCAGCCAGTCGGACTTGCTGACGGTGGCCTGGAGCGTGAAGTTGTTATGGGTATGCGGATTGACGGGCGGCAGCCCAGGCAGGGTAGGGAGCGCCGCTGCCAGGAAGTTGGTGATGCTCTGGGTGAGCGTCTCGTAGTCGAAGTCGCCCTTGATGTCAACCTCGGCAAAGTCGCTGTGGAGCCGCACGAAGTGGACAGCGTCCTCGTAGCCCGTCTCGACGTGCAGGCGGTCCAGCGAGTAAGCGTCGTCGGGGGCCGTCATGCTCAGGTTGCTGATGTCGATGGTGCCTACGGCATCATTGAGGCTGCTGGCCTTGAAGTTGGCCTCGGCGGTGGCCTCGAAACGGCCCTCTCCCCACTGGTCGGAGAGATGGATCTCGCGGGGTGAGAAGTGGCTGAGGGCGGCTTTCACATTGACCTCATTGATGCGGCTCGAACGGTCTACCGTGCCCTCAATGCGCAGTCCTATGTTGGGGTCGTCGACGGTTAGCAGTCCGGTGATGAACGAGGTGCTATACGAGCCGTTGACGCGGATGTTTTTATAGAGGTAGTGGTTGTACTCAAACTGGTGGATGGTGCCGTTGGCATTGATGATGGGGCTGTCGTCGGCAGGCAGTCGCCCTTCGAGGTTGATATTGGTGGCTAAGCGTCCCAGACGGCTGTCGCCAAGCAGATATCCGAGGGCAAATCCCTGGGTGTCGACGAATCCCTTGAAGGCCCGCTGCTTGTCCATCTCCAGATTGAGGGCCACCTTGCCCGCTGCCGTGTTTACCTGACTGCGGACGTCGAAGGCTCCCGTACCCGTGCCCTTGGCAATGCCGATGAAATGGAAGTCGCCGAGCCTACGCAGGATATCGGGAATTTTCATCTCCTTGCCTTCGAGGTTTTGCGAGATGAAGTTCAGGGTCTTGGCCGACAGCGTCAGGTTGTTGACATTAGCCTGCCACTCGGGTTCGCTCTCGTCGAGGTTTTGCACCCAGCCGTCGATGCTCAGGTCGATGTCGCCCGTCGTCGAGGTGATGAGCAGGTTGGGAATAGTGAACTTGTTGCGGGCTCCCTGGATGGACGACGAGATGGAAAGCGTGCTATTGAAGTTCTTTAACTTAGGCATGAAACAGGCTAAGTCAGAGAGTGTTATGGTTGACGGAAGAATACTTCCGTCGAAGTAGACGGAGGGGATGACCAGCCGACCGTCGCGCAGCAGATAGCTCGCCTTGGCATCGCCCAGGCGGAGGTCGGAGTGAGGCATCTGTAGCACGAAATCCTCCAGCCGGCTATAGCGCTTGCCAGCCGTAAACTTCAGCGACAGGTTCTTGATGTGCAGTCCCGACTGCTCCCTGAACGCCAGGCGCTTGATGTTGAGGTTGACGGAGTCGTTGGTGAGCTGGCGCAACGAGATGTGTCCGCTGATGTCTGATATTTTCAGGTGGCTGGGGTTGAGCTGCTCCGGTGTGGCCGGCAGGTCGTGGCGGTCGTAGCTGACACTGGTCTGCCGCACGATGAGCGAATTGATGCGCAGATGGAGCGGCGCGGTGTCGGTGGTGTCCTTCGATGCCAGCGAGTCGAGTACAAACTGGAAGTTGGGCTTGCTGACGGAGTCGGTCTGGTAGAGCTTGGCCTGGGCACCGAAGAGCTGTGCCGAGGAGATGGAGATGCGCCCCTCCATCAGGTCGAGGAGGTTGGCCTTGGCAGCGATGTGCCTTGCCTTGAGCATCTGCTGCCCCTGCTGGTCGAGGACGAGGATGCCCTTGAGTATGAGATAGCTGGGGATGCTGTATTCCACGCTTCCGATGTGTACGCTGGTGCCCAACTGGCGACTCAGTATAGCCGAGAGACGCTCGCCGGCATACTGCTGCACGACCGGCAGCTGGAAGGTCAGAATGAAGAGCAGATACAGACCCAGCAGGGTCCATACGATGATGTTGAATATGTATCTTAGTAGCTTCAAAACTGACACGTTGGGTTGGCAAAACTTGTGGTATCGCCACGTTTTTGCCGCAAAATTACATTAAAAAGTTGTGATTAGTGCGATTTTTATGCTTTTTTTCTTTATCATCTTCCTAATTTTTGCTAATTTTGCAGTCAGGCATACAAAATATTATTCAATTTATTATAATAATGGCAAATGTAATCAAGTTAAGCAAAGGCTTGGACATTCATCTGCAAGGCAAGGCTGAGGAGAAGGTCATTCAGCTGAAGTCGAACGGCAAGTACGCACTGCAGCCCGACGACTTCGAAGGTGTCACTCCGAAGGTGGTTGTCAAGGAGGGTGACAAGGTCAAGGCCGGGGATGCTTTGTTCGTGAACAAGCAGTATCCTGAAGTGAAATTTGCCTCTCCCGTCAGCGGCACCGTGACTGCCGTGACGCGAGGTGAGCGTAGAAAAGTGCTCTCGGTGCAGGTGGCAGCCGACGACAAGCAGGAGTATGTAGACTTCGGCCGTCGCGAGGTGGGCAGTCTGACAGGAGAGCAAGTGGTAGAAGTGTTGCTGGAGGCTGGTATCTTTGGATATATCAACCAGTTGCCCTATGCTGTATCAACCAATCCTTCGGTCATGCCGAAGGCTATCTTTGTGTCGGCCCTGCGCGACAAGCCCCTGGCTGGCAGCTTCGATTTCGAGGCGAAAGGGCAGGAGCAGGACTTCGTCACCGGCATACAGGCTCTGTCGAAGATTGCCAAGACGTATGTCGGCTTAGGCATTCAGCCCGACTTCCAGACGGAGATTCGCCGTCTGGGCATAGACAACTTCGCCGAGCTGACCATCTTCGACGGTAAGTGTCCTGCCGGCAATGTGGGCGTGCAGGTGAACCATCTGGACCCTGTGAACAAGGGCGAGGTGGTGTGGACCATCGGCGACCCGACGGTGGTGCTGTTCATCGGCCGACTGATGAATACGGGCAAGGTGGACCTTCGTCGCCGCGTGGCCCTCTGCGGCAGCGAGGTGAAGGCCCCGGCATACGTCGACATGCTGGTGGGCGAGGAACTCTCGACCCTGCTCAGCAACAGCTACGATGCCAGCCACCATGTGCGCATCATCAATGGTAACGTGCTGACAGGCCGTCCTACCACAAAGGAGGGATACTTAGGTGCCCACACGTCTGAGATTACCGTCATCCCCGAGGGCGACGATGCCGACGAGCTGCTGGGCTGGATACTGCCGCGCTTCTCGCAGTTCTCCGTCAACCGCAGCTATTTCTCGTGGCTGCAGAATCCTTGGTTCTGTAGCAAGAAGAAGGAGTATGTGGCCGATGCCCGCATCAAGGGCGGCGAGCGTCACATGATTATGAGCGGCGAGTACGACCGTGTGCTGCCGATGGATATCTATGGTGAATACCTCATCAAGGCCATCATCGCGGGCGACATCGACCGTCAGGAGGCCTTGGGCATCTACGAGGTGGCTCCCGAGGACTTTGCCCTGGCCGAGTTTGTCGACTCGTCGAAGCTCGAGCTGCAGCGCATCGTGCGTGAAGGCCTGAACATATTACGTAAAGAAAACGCATAAGGATATGAAAGCAATAAGGAATTATTTAAACAAGATAAAGCCGAACTTCGAGGAGGGCGGTAAGCTGCATGCCTTCCGTTCCGTCTTCGATGGCTTCGAGACATTCCTCTATGTGCCTAACGACACGGCCAAGACGGGTGTCAACATCCACGATGCCATCGACTCCAAGCGTATCATGTCGATGGTGGTCATCGCCCTGATGCCCGCCATGCTGTTCGGTATGTATAATGTGGGCTATCAGAACTATCTTGCCGCAGGCACGCTCGCGCAGGCCTCATTCCTCGAGGTGTTCTGCTACGGTTTCCTGGCCGTGTTGCCCAAGATACTGGTGAGCTACATCGTTGGCTTGGGCATCGAGTTTGCCTGGGCACAGTGGAAGGGCGAGGAGATACAGGAGGGCTATCTGGTCTCGGGTATCATCATCCCGCTCATTATCCCCATCGGCTGTCCGCTGTGGATGCTGGCACTGGCCTGCGCCTTCAGTGTCATCTTCTGTAAGGAGATATTCGGCGGTACGGGCATGAACCTCTTCAATCCTGCCATCGCTGCCCGTATGTTCCTCTTCTTCGCCTATCCGTCGGTGATGACCGGCGACAAGGTGTGGGTGGCTCAGAGCTCGATTTTCGGGCTGGGCAACGACCTGCCTGACAGCTTCACCGCTGCCACGCCGTTAGGTCAGGTGGCCCAGGGTGTCACTCCCGACCTCTCCGTGCTCGATATGGCCATCGGACTGATTCCGGGCTCTATCGGTGAGACCTCGGTGTTCGCCATTGCCATCGGTGCCTGCCTGTTGCTCGTGACGGGTATTGCCTCCTGGCGCACCATGTGCTCCGTATTCGTGGGTGGCATCCTGATGGCCGTCGTCTTCCGCCAGACGGGAAAGACCGACCTCTGCTGGTGCCAGCAGCTGGTGATGGGTGGCTTTGCCTTCGGTGCCGTCTTCATGGCTACCGACCCCGTGACCTCGTGCCGCACCGCTACGGGACAGTACATCTACGGCTTCATCATCGGAGCCATGGCCATCATCATCCGTGTGATGAATGCCGGCTATCCCGAGGGTATGATGCTCGCCATCTTCTTTGGCAATATGATCGCTCCCACCATCGACCACTTCGTAGTGGAGCATAACATTAACAAGCGTTTGAAGAGAGGAGGTACAAAATGAGTAAGTTGAATACAAACTCTAACACGTACATTATTATATATAGTGCGGTTATGGTGGTCATCGTGGCCTTCCTGCTGGCTTTCGTCTATCAGGCACTGAAGCCCATGCAGGATGCCAACGTGGCACTGGATGTGAAGAAGCAGATACTCTACTCGCTCAACATCCGCGGACTGGACGGCCAGGAGGCTGAGGCGAAGTATGCCGAGGTCGTGAAGGCTGAGGCCGAGAAGGATGGCAGGAAATACTACATGTGCAACATCAACGGCGAGAACGTGCTGGTGGTACAGCTCAAGGGCATGGGCCTTTGGGGTGGCATCAGCGGCTATCTGTCGCTGCATAACCAGAAGAATCCCACGGTCTATGGTGCCTACTTCAACCACGAGAGCGAGACTGCCGGCCTGGGTGCCGAAATCAAGGACTCGCAGGCATGGCAGGAGAAGTTCATAGGCAAGCAGGTCTATAACGAGAATTATGAGGTGGTGCTGTCGGTAGTGAAGAAGGTGGAAGACCCCAAGACTCAGGTAGATGTCGTGACGGGTGCCACCCTCACCTCTAACGGTGTCGATGCCATGATTAAGGACTGTCTGCAGGATGCCTGCACCAATGCTTTCTCGCTGTTTGAGGACATCATGAAGCAGAGCCAGTGTGTCAAGGACGGGGAGGCTGCTGCCGACTCTACTGAGACCGTAAATCAGTAAATAGAAAATAGTAAATCAGTAAATCGTAAATTACTATTATGGCTTTATTCAGTAAACAAAATAAGGAGGTCTTCACCAATCCGTTGAACCTCGACCACCCGATACTCGGACAAGTGTTGGGTATCTGCTCGGCCCTGGCCGTCACNNGTAATCATCTCTATCATCCGCAACACCATTCCTAACCGCATCCGTATCGTGGTGCAGCTGGTGGTGGTGGCTGCGCTTGTGACTATCGTGTCGCAGATTCTGAAGGCTTTTGCCTATGACGTGAGTGTGCAACTGTCGGTGTATGTCGGTCTGATTATCACCAACTGTATCCTGATGGGCCGCCTTGAGGCTTTCGCCATGACGAACAAGCCCTGGCCATCGTTCCTCGACGGTGTGGGCAACGGACTGGGCTACGCCATGATCCTGGTCATCGTGGGTGCCGTGCGTGAACTCTTTGGTCGCGGCACGCTGCTGGGCTTCCAGGTGATTCCTGATGCCTGCTACGACATGGGCTATGTCAATAATGGTATGATGACGATGCCCGCCATGGCCCTTATCCTCGTCGGCTGCGTCATCTGGATTCATCGTGCATACTTTTATAAGGAGAAATAAGTTATGGAACACGCAATATCATTACTGTTTAGGTCGATATTTGTCGACAATATGATTTTTGCCTTCTTCCTCGGCATGTGCTCATACCTTGCCGTGTCGAAGACGGTAAAGACCTCATTGGGACTGGGACTGGCCGTGACCTTCGTGCTCACCGTCACCGTTCCCGTCAACTATCTGCTGCAGACGAAGGTGCTGGGTCCCGGCTGTCTGGCCGAGGGCGTAGACCTCTCGTACCTGTCGTTCATCCTCTTCATTGCCGTCATTGCCGGTATGGTGCAGCTTGTGGAGATGACCGTCGAGAAGTACTCACCCTCGCTCTATGCCGCTCTGGGTATCTTCCTGCCGTTGATTGCCGTCAACTGTGCCATCATGGGTGCCTCGCTGTTCATGCAGCAGCGTATCCTCATGGACCCCACCAACTCACAGGCTATCACCAGTGTCTGGGATGCCATTGTCTATGGCTTCGGCTCCGGACTGGGCTGGACGCTGGCTATCGTGGCCTTGGGCGCCATCCGCGAGAAGATGCAGTATTCGGATGTTCCCAAGCCCCTGCAGGGACTGGGCATCGTGTTTATCACCGTTGGTCTGATGGCTATGGCTATGATGTGTTTCTCAGGACTAAGCATATAAATTGTAAATAGTAAATAGCTAAATAGTAAATATCTCTATGGGACAGTTTATAGCATATAGTATAGGAGTTTTCCTCCTGGTCATCATTCTCTTGGTGATCGTCCTGCTGGTGGCGAAGAAGTATCTCTCGCCCAGCGGTAATGTGAATATCGAAATCAATGGCGACCGTACTATCTCCGTGGCGCAGGGCAACTCGCTGATGTCGACACTCAACGAGAACGGTGTCTTCCTGCCCTCTGCCTGTGGTGGAAAGGCATCGTGCGGACAGTGTAAGGTGCAGGTATTGGAGGGTGGGGGCGAGATTCTCGACTCCGAGAAGTCTCACTTTACCCGCAAGGAAATCAAGGCCGGCTGGCGCCTCGGCTGTCAGTGCAAGGTGAAGGGCGACCTGAAAATTCATGTCGACGAAAGCATCCTCGGTGTCAAGGAGTACGAGTGTACCGTCATCTCCAACAAGAACGTGGCCACGTTCATCAAGGAGTTCAAGGTGCAGCTTCCTGCCGGTGCCCACATGGACTTCCTGCCCGGCTCGTATGCCCAGATTAAGATTCCAGCCTTCGACTGCATCGACTACAACGACTACGACCGCGACCTCATCACGCCCGAGTATGTGCCGAGTTGGGAGAAATTCAAGATGTTCGACCTGAAGTGTAAGAACCCCGAGCCTACCATTCGTGCCTACTCGATGGCCAACTATCCAGCCGAAGGCGACGTGTTTATGCTCACCGTGCGTATCGCTACGCCGCCCTTCAAGCCTGACCGTTCGGGATTCATGGAGGTGAACCCCGGTATCGCCTCGTCGTATATCTTCTCGTTGAAGCCCGGCGACAAGGTCATCATGTCGGGACCTTACGGCGACTTCCATCCTCACTTCGACTCGAAGAAGGAGATGATATGGGTAGGCGGTGGTGCCGGTATGGCTCCGTTGCGCGCACAGATTATGCACATGACGAAGACGCTGCACACAGCGGATCGCGAGATGCACTACTTCTATGGTGCCCGTGCACTGAACGAAGTGTTCTATCTCGACGACTTCCTGGGTCTGGAGAAGGAATATCCCAACTTCCACTTCCATCTGGCCCTCGACCGCCCGGATCCCGCTGCCGACGCTGCTGGCGTGAAGTACACCCCGGGATTCGTCCATCAGGTGATGCTCAACACCTATCTGAAGGACCACGAGGCTCCCGAGGACATCGAGTACTACATGTGCGGCCCCGGCCCCATGTCGAAGGCCGTTGTCTCGATGCTCGATTCACTCGGCGTAGAACCCGAGTCGATTATGTACGATAACTTCGGAGGATAAAAAAACGCCCTCCAGTAGCTATGGCTCCCGTCCGGAACGATTCGGAACGGGAGCCTTTTTTGCAAAATTTTGCTAAATGCTTGCAAGGATGAGAAATTTATTGTATCTTTGCACGAATTGAAGACTAATTTATTTATTTTATTATTATAAACATCTTAATTTATGAGCCAAAAAAGAGTTTACACCTTCGGAAATGGAAAGGCTGAAGGTAACGCAAAGATGCGTGAGGAACTGGGTGGTAAGGGTGCTAACCTTGCCGAGATGAACCTGATTGGTGTTCCCGTTCCTCCAGGTTTCACAATCACCACAGACTGCTGCAACGAGTACTATCAGGTCGGACAGGAGAAGATTATGGAGCTCCTGAATGACGACGTGATGGCTGCCGTCAAGCATATTGAGGGTCTGATGAACTCGAAGTTCGGCGACAAGGAGAATCCTCTGCTTGTCTCTGTACGTTCGGGTGCTCGTGCCTCTATGCCGGGTATGATGGATACCATTCTGAACCTGGGCTTGAACGACGAGGTGGCAGAGGGTATGGTGAAGAAGACCAACAATCCTCACTTCGTTTACGATTCCTACCGCCGTTTCGTACAGATGTACGGTGACGTGGTGCTGGAGATGAAGCCCGTCAACAAGGAAGACATCGATCCGTTCGAGGAGATTATCGAGAAAGTGAAGGCCGAGCGTGGTGTGAAGCTGGACAAGGACTTGAGCGTCGACGAGCTGAAGAAACTCGTACAGCTCTTTAAGGCTGCCATCAAGGAGCGCACCGGCAAGGACTTCCCCAATGATCCTATTGAGCAGCTCTGGGGTGCTATCTGCGCCGTGTTCCGTTCTTGGATGAACGAGCGCGCCATCCTCTATCGCAAGATGGAAGGCATCCCCGACGAGTGGGGTACCGCTGTCAGCGTGATGGCTATGGTATTCGGTAATATGGGCGATACCTCTGCTACCGGTGTATGCTTCAGCCGCGATGCTGCCAATGGTGAGAACGTGTTCAACGGTGAGTATCTGGTCAATGCTCAGGGTGAGGATGTCGTAGCCGGTATCCGTACTCCCCAGCAGATTACCAAGCTGGGTTCACAGCGCTGGGCCGAGCGTGCCGGCATCTCTGAAGCCGACCGTGTGGCCAAGTATCCTTCTATGGAGGAGGCTATGCCCGAGATTTATCAGCAGTTGAACGGCATTCAGGAGAAACTCGAGGAGCACTATCGCGATATGCAGGATATGGAGTTCACCGTACAGGAGGGCAAACTGTGGTTCCTGCAAACCCGTAACGGTAAGCGCACAGGTGCTGCCATGGTGAAGATTGCCATCGACCTGCTGCACGAGGGCAAGATTGACGAGAAGACCGCCATCCTGCGTTGCGAGCCTCAGAAGCTCGACGAGCTGCTGCACCCCGTGTTCGACAAGAAGGCACTGACCACAGCCAAGGTGATTGCCCAGGGTCTGCCCGCTTCTCCCGGTGCTGCCTGCGGTCAGATTGTATTCCACGCTGACGATGCTCAGGAGTGGCACAAGGATGGTCATAAGGTAGTGCTTGTACGTATCGAGACCTCTCCCGAGGACCTCGCAGGTATGTCTGCTGCCGAGGGTATTCTGACTGCTCGTGGTGGTATGACCTCACACGCTGCTGTGGTGGCTCGTGGTATGGGTAAGTGCTGCGTATCGGGTGTTGGTTCGCTGAATGTTAGCTATAAGGATAAGACCGTTGAGATTGACGGCGTAGTATATAAGGAGGGCGACTATATCTCTCTGAATGGTACCACTGGTCAGGTTTATGCTGGTGAAGTTCCTACCAAGGCTGCCGAGCTTTCTGGCGACTTCAAGGAACTGATGGACCTCTGCGACAAGTACACCAAGCTTCAGGTTCGCACCAATGCTGATACTCCACACGACGCTCAGGTGGCCCGCAACTTCGGTGCCAAGGGTATCGGTCTGACCCGTACCGAGCACATGTTCTTCGAGGGTGAGCGTATCGAAGCGATCCGTGAAATGATCTGCTCCGACACCGTCGAGGAGCGCGAAGTGGCTCTCG
>DDPY01000024.1:0-78276 GCA_002342415.1 Prevotella sp. UBA2456
TGTGGGTGCAATTTGCCAAGACCGGCAATCCCTCGCTCACGGCTGAGCAATCGCCCGACGGCAAGGCCAAGGAGTGGCCGCTCTACGACCAGAAGGACAAGCAGGTGATGGTGCTCGACGAGTTCGACATCCATCCGGCTAAGGAGGCTGAGCTGAAGATTGTGGACTGGGAGAGAACCTACTTCCTCACCAATTATTATATGCCCTGACCGTCCAGCAGTTGACACGCCTTCGTCACATCTATGCGCCTGTTCAGACCACCCCTGCCCCTCCTAACTTAGGAGGGGAAATGATTACTGCCGTAGGTACTAACTATCGTAGGTGCAGACAAGACAGGGCGTGCAAGGTAACTACTTCCCCTCCTAAGTTAGGAGGGGTAAGGGGTGGTCTGAACAAGTGGCTATTATACCAACTTATTTTTTTACGATTACTTAAAAGCAGCAAAATTTATGAAGGAAAAGATCGATTACTCTCGGAAGGCCAATTGGTACCAGATTCCGGAAATCACCAAGGATGTTGACACGTTCTACATCTATGCAACAGAATACATTATGGGAAGTCTCGTGGAGGGAGCTCCCGACTATGCCACGCTCGACAACGAAGAGATGCTGCAGGGCGTGGTGCTTGAATATAATGCACACGCAAGCGTGTATGAGGACTCCACCAACGTGTTTGTACCCTATTACCGGCAGTCTGGCTTGCGCTATGCGGGTGAGGTGTACAAAAAGACGGGAAACATCGACGCAGCCATTTCCGGCCAGTGTTACGACGACATTACTGCCGCACTCGACTACTATTTCGAGCACTACAACGAGGGGCGGCCGTTCATCATCACAGGTCACAGCCAGGGTTCGGCCATCGTCAGGCTCGTACTGAAGAAATACTTCAAGGAGCACCCTGACCGCTACGAGCGCATGGTCGCCGCCTACGTCATTGGCTACTCCATCACGAAGGAAGACCTGGAGTCCTATCCGCACCTGAAATTTGCCACGGGCGAGACCGATGCAGGCGTTATCGTCAGTTGGAACACCGAGGGACCCAAGAATATGGAGCAGAACGCACCAAACTGTGCCATGCTGCCACACGGAATCTGCATCAACCCGCTGAACTGGAAACTCGACGAGACCTACGCACCGGCAAGCCTGAACTTAGGATCGCTGGTGGAGGACGAGAATACCGGCGAGGCAAAGATAGCCGACATCGGTGTTGACGCGCAGATCAATCTTGCGCGCGGTGTAGTCGTGACGAACGCACAGATTCCACCAATGCCAGAGGAGGTCATCAAGGTCGCTGCTCAGTTCTTCGGCCCGGATGCCCGTCACGACAACGACTACACCTACTTCTATAACAATATCAAGGATAACGTGGCGAAGCGCATCGTAACCTACAAAAGGTACATGCCACAAGACCGTGTAAAGACCGTTGCAGACCTCGTGGTCTATGGCAAGATTTTCACTTCAGAGGACAATCTGAAGGTAGAAGCCTTTGCCGTGAAAGACGGCAGATACGTGTACGTAGGCGACAAGGCGGGGGCCGAGGCTTTCATCGAGTCTGGCAAGACTGAGGTCATCGACTACAGCGGAAAAGGACTTGTAATGCCCAGTTGCGGCAATGGCCACGCACACTATTCCATGGGTGTCGCCTTGCCGTCTGTCGGAACAATAGTCGCAGATAAATTTGACCCAGAGAAGTTCTTGAATGAAACAGTTCCCACCGCTGTCAAGAAAGCGAAGGAGACAGGGGCGAAGACCGTCTTTGGTTTCGGATGGAATTATATAGGCTTCTGTGAGAAGATGCCCACCCGTCAGCAGCTGGACGCCATCTGCAGCGACATTCCCATTTACTTCGCGGATGACGAAGGCCACAAGGGACTGGCCAACACCCTCTGCCTGGTCAAGGCCGGCATTATGAAGGCCGACGGCACGGTGCTTAAAAAGGAGAAAGACATTCGCGGCGGCGAGATTGTGATGGGGCCTGACGGTACGCCTACCGGACTGCTGAAGGAGCAGGCAGGCACCTACACACGTTCCTTCCTCGACAATGACAACCTCTATACCGTTGACGTGGCAAAGGCCAATATGGTCAAAATCCAGGAGCAGCTGTTGTCGGAGGGCTACACGATGTACATCGATGGATGGGGCAACTATTTCTATAACGACAATTTCTACAGGGCCGCCCAGCAGATGGACAAGGCCGGCGACATGAAATTCGTGCTGGGTCTGAGCTATGAGATGGAAAGCTGGATGAATGTGGACGAGTCCTTGGCCAAGGCCGCTGCAGTCCAGCAATTCGCCACCACACGTGTAAAGACCAACTGGCTCAAGCTCTTCATGGACGGTACGGTCGAAGGTGGCACAGGATTTGTGGAGCCACTCTATCCTGACGGTCACCAGGGTCTCGCCAACTGGACAGAAGAGGAGCTGACAGACATCACGCGCAAGACGAATGCCATCGATATGACCATGCACATACACACCATGGGCAACAAGGCTGTCAATTACGTTGTCAGTGCCTATGCCAATGGCGGAAGGGACGAAATGCGCAATACGCTGGTACACGCACGTAACGTCAATGCACAGGATTATCAGCGGATGGCCGACCACGACATATATGTCGTTGCGGGCATGCTGTGGCATCGCGGCCCCTCTTGGTTGGCCGGCTATATCCGGGAGAAGGGACTGGCACCTGTAGGACAGGAGGACAAGTCATATCCGATGAAATCATATTTCGACAACGGCATAACCATGTGCTCTCACACCGACTATCCGGCAACAAGCGGCAGTCCCGACGATCCGTTTGGCGTGATGGAGCTTGCTGTGACCGGGCAACTTCACGGCGAGGACGACACCCCATGGTGGCCCGAAGAGCTGCTGACCCGCGAACAGGCCCTCGCCGCCCTGACCCTCAACGTTGCCAAGCAGATGTTCATCGAGGATGAGAGAGGCAGCATCAAGACCGGCAAGTATGCCGACTTCTTGCTCGTCACCAAGGACGTGCTGTCGTGCCCGGCCAATGAGATCCACGAAGCCAAGCCTGCAGCCACCTACTTTGAGGGGAAAAAGGTCTTTGAAAATGAAGAATAATGAATTTGCTACCGCCATCTCGTAGGCAGAGAAACATTCGTAATTTTGCGCTGATGAAGTTACATGCACCTTTGTTGCCTTTAGCTCTCTGTCTTATGGCGGGTATCGTGGCTGGGCGGTGGCTCGACAGTTGGGCTGTCGCGCTGGCGTTGCTCGTGCTGATGGTCGTCGCGACGTGCCTGCTGTCGCGCCTCCCACGGTGGCAGACGGCAGGCATCTGGTGTTGTATGGCACTCTTGGGGATGACGCTCGGCGCAAGGGTGCAGCCATCAGGCGAAAGCGGCAGTCGTGACGAGCGGGCTTTCATACTGCGACAGCAAGTGTTAGACCGCTATCGGCAGTGGGGAGTCAGTGAGGAGGCCTTTGGGGTGGTGGCGGCGATGACGCTGGGCGAGAAGTCGCTGCTGGAAAAAGACGTGAAGGAAACCTACTCGAAGGTGGGTGCCTCGCATATCCTCGCACTCAGCGGGCTGCATCTGATGATTATCTATGCGTTCATCTCGCTGTTTATCGCCTGGCGGCGCTTCCGCCTGCTCTCACAGGTGGTGATTGTTGCTGCGCTGTGGGCTTTTGCCTTTCTCGTCGGGATGTCGCCCAGCGTGGTGCGCTCGGCACTGATGATTACCCTCTATGCGCTGCTCTCGCTGGGGCATCGTGAGCGTATGTCGGTCAACACGCTCTCGCTGGCTGCCATCGTGATGCTGGTGGTGAATCCGCCCTCGCTCTTCGACATCAGCTTCCAGCTGTCGTTTATGGCGGTGCTTGCCATTCTGCTGTTCAATCCGCTGTTTACCTATATCATTCCCCTCCATGTGCTCCAGCGCCACCGCTGGTTGAATGCCGTATGGGGAATGACTACCGTCTCGCTATCGGCACAACTGGGAACGGCACCGCTCATTGCCTATTATTTTCACCGTTTCTCCACCTATTTTCTGCTCAGCAACTATGTCGTAGTGCCTTTGGCCACCGTCATTCTGTATCTTGCACTGGCCAGCGTGCTCACTTGCTGGTGGGCGGCTGTGCAACAGTTGCTCGTAGGGTGCTTGTCGGCTGTGGTCGTAGCCATGAACCGTCTGCTGGAGACGATTGCCCAGTGGCCCTATTGCACCATCGACGGCCTGTATCCTTCGTGGCTACAGGTGGCGATGGTCTATATCATCATAGGCAGTGGCTATGTCTTGTTCAGCCTACGATTTGCAAGAGCTCGCCAAAGTGGCTGATCTTTTGCAAACGCTCGTGGGGATATTCCTCCGACTTCTCCAGTTCCCATACCACATGGAACGGGATATGTACGGCTCGCGCTCCGGCAGTCAGCGCTGGCGCAATGTCTGAGCGGAACGAGTTGCCCACCATCAGGGTTTCCTCAGGGGCTACGCCCAGATTTTCGCACAGTTGGCGATACTCCCTCTCTGTCTTGTTGGATACCGTCTCCATGTGCGAGAAATACTGTTCGAGGCCTGAGCGCTGCAACTTGCCTTCCTGGTCCATCAGCTCGCCCTTGGTAAACACCACCAGCTGATAGCGCCGCTGAAGTGACAACTGCTCCAATGTCTCGCTGACCTCGGGCAGCGGCGTGGTAGGAAAGGTAAGTAGCTCCTTGCCCAGCTCGATGAGCTTCATCACGATGTCGCCCGTTAGCTGTTGGCCGCTCACCCTTACCGCATTCTCTATTAGCGACAGTGTAAATGCCTTGGTGCCATAGCCTGTAAGCGACAGGTTCTGACGCTCGGTCTGGAACAGTCCCTCGCTGACCTCGCGTGCCGTCGCCCACGGACTAAGCATTTCACAACACTTGCGCTCTACCTCGTCAAACCACGACTGGCAGTCCCACAGTGTGTCGTCGGCATCGAAGGCAATGACGCGAATATCGTTCCACCTCTTCATTTATTTCACATACTCCGCGAAGTCGGTCAGGCGCATGTCGCCCTTGCGAGCCAGCGTGTCGTGCATGGCGAAGGCTGCCGGCAGGTTGTGACGGGTCTGTCCCATCTTCGAAATCTTCAGGTAGTCCCAGAGCAGCTGCTTGTAGTCGGGGTGTGCGCAGTTCTCGATAATCAGTTCTGCACGCTGTGCAGGCGACTTGCCGCGCAGGTCGGCAATACCCTGTTCGGTGACGATGATGTTGACATCGTGCTCCGACGAGTCCTGATGGCTGACGAAGGGTACGATAGACGAGATGACGCCACCCTTGGCCACCGACGGGCAGGTGAAGATAGACAGGTATGCGTTGCGGATGAAGTCGCCCGAGCCACCGATACCGTTCATCATCTTGGTGCCGCTGATATGGGTGGAGTTCACGTTGCCATAGAGGTCGGCCTCAATAGCAGTGTTGATGGCGATGACACCCAGTCGGCGGATAATCTCCGGCGAATTGGAAATCTCGCTCTGGCGCAGTGTCAGATGCTGCTTCATGTAGTCCATATTGTCGTAGACCTGCATCAGGCAGTCGTTCGATACGGTCAGCGAGCATGCCGAGGCATCTTTTACGCGGCCGGTGAGCATCATCTCGATGACCGAGTTCTGAATCACTTCGGTATAGATGTTGAAGTCGGGCACGTGCTTGTCTTCGCCCAGGGCTCCGAGGATGGCGTTGGCCGTAGAGCCCACACCGCTCTGCAGGGGCAGGAACTCACGCGGGATGCGTCCCTTGTGCATCTCCTCAACGAGGAACTCAGCAGTCAGGAAGCCAATCTTCTCTGTCACGGGGTCTGAGTCCTTGAAGGCACGGGCCTCGTCAGGGATATTGCACTCCACGACACCCACCACCTTGTCCTTGGGAATAGAAACATAGGGCTTGCCGATGCGGTCGCCTACATGCTCGATGGGGATAGCCTTGCGGTAGGGAGGATCCAGCGGCTCATACACATCGTGGATATACTTGGCGTTGGGGTTATGGAAGGAGTTGAGCTCCAGAATCACCTTCTTGGCCAGACGGGCTGCCGTAGGCGAGATGCCTCCAGCGGCGGTGAGGTAGACATGATAGTCGTTGCCTGCCTCCTCGATGTCGCAGACTTCGAGGATGGCCCAGTCCACATCCCCATAGAAGCCATAGCGCAACTCCTGTGCCATGTGGCTCAGATGGAGGTCGTTGTAGGGAATCTCGCCCAGATTGACATGCTTGCGGAAGTCGGGGTTGGTGGTGTACGGGGCACGATACTTGATGGCCTGAGCGTTAGCCAGCACGCCATCGGTCGACTGACCAGTGGATGCACCAGTGAAGATACCTACCTTGAACTCGCGGCCTGCAGCATGCTCTGCTTCTGCCTTCACAGCCAGTTCCTTTGTTGTTGCCTTGGCCACACCAGCCGGTGTAAAACCACTCATGGCGATGTTGTCGCCATTCTTAATCAGTGCTGCAGCCTCGGCAGCGGTCATCTTTGTATAAGCCATTGCGATTTACTATTTGACGATTTATTATATTTTACTATTTTCGATTTACTATATTACGATTTCTTCGCCTTGTTTCCAAATTCGGGTGCAAAATTACTGAAAATCAGCATGAAAACAAAATAATTCGCCCTTTTTTTGCATTCTCCATGCGAATGTTACTACTTTCCCCAATCCTTGCTTCTGTGTGTCTACACTCCCCCCAATCTTGCCGGAAGCCCTTTGTACAAAGGGAAAGTGCCGGGGTGGGTGTTTGCCGAACACTCCCCCAACACTACACCCAACACTCCCCCCAACACTCCCCCCACTGAGGGTCAGGCAGCTTTCAGCGGAATCACCCTGTAGTAACGCTGGTGACCATGCTCTGTGCTCTCGAATCCCAGCTCCTTGAGTGCCAAACCCAGGTGTACCATCGTGCTGTGACTGCTCTTGATGGAGGGATACTCGCGCTGAATCAGTTTCACGATGTCACCACTGCGCATCCTCACACCCTGCTCACCCTCTTTGGGTTTGCGGATACAGGCCTCTACGACCTCAGCGATATCCTTCTGCTCCATGTACTCGAGGTTCATCTCCTGAATACGCGCCACCTCGTCGTTGTTGAACCAGTAGGGCGCCTTCTCTTCAATCACCTCGTGCACCACTTGGGCATAGAGCTGTGGGTAGTCAATCTCGCCCGTGTTGTCGATGAACTGGCCATCGGGAATGGTCAGGCAGATGTATCGGCGACTTCCGGTGGCATCGGTCAGCGGGTGGCGGTTGTTAGTGGTTGCCACAAACGACGCATAGCGTGGACGGTCCTCCTGGCTTGCACCATAGATGGGACGCCCGTTTACCTTGCTCTTCGAGAGTGTCTGTTTCAGTGCAGCATGCTGGCTGGGACGGACGGCATCCAGTTCGTCGAGGTTAACGATGAGGTTGTTGGTCAAGGCCATCTCCTTGTCGAACTTGTTCGAGAGGTTCAGGTGGTCCAGGTAGTACTGGCGCAGCTCCTTGGGCAGCAATCGGCGCAGGAAGGTGGTCTTTCCGCATCCCTGAGCACCGATGAGCGTGGGTACGCACTCATTGCCGTGCAGCGTGTCCAGCTGCAGCCAGTGAGCCACCGCCGAGCGTAGCCAGATACTAAGATACGCGAGCTGTTCGCTGCTGATGCCTGGAATGCGGCCAAACAGCTGTGCTACATGGTTCTGGCCGTCCCATTGCGGCAGATGACTGAGAAAATGGGCAATAGGATCGAATGTCGGCACCTCCTCAGAGTTGATGTATGCCTGAATGTCCGACTTCGGATTCTTACCCTCGCAGATGTCCTCGCGCATGGCCTGCAGCACGATGCTGTTCAGGGCCAGTTGTGTCAGCGGACGAAACAGAGGTTCCTGGTCCTCCGAGGTCTTGGCGGCAAACTCCAACTTGCCGTTCAGCACGTTGCGGCGAAACAGGTAACGGTCGTTCAGAAACAGCTCTGCGGCGAGCGTTCCCACTTGCAAGGCATTCGTAGCCTTGCGCTGAATAAGTAATTCTTTACTCATAAGATAATAAAAAGTTTTTGATGGTTAGTACTACATAGGCTTGTGTTTTTCATCGCCTACAGCACCCCGCTATGGAATGCAGGTGCAAAGGTACAAAATAGTCGTTGCGCTTGCAACTTTTAGGGTTGAAATTCGCGTAAAAAAGTGTTAATTTAACAAATCATTTCATGACATTTCCTGCTACAGGATATCATATATATTCAAAAATCACAACATTATGGCGGGTAACAGGGGAAACACGTAAGGGGCGCGAATTTATTCCCTCGCCAGGGAAAATTTGCGCCCTCGCCTGCGCGTAAATTTTCTATGGTTATCCAGCAAAAAACAGCCAGTGACAGCACAAATGCAGAATTATGAAATTATTAAACATCTGAAAGCCTTCGTTTTTCTCAATCCCTCATTTCTTCAATCTCAGGTGAGGGTGTTAGGTGTAGTTTGGGTGTAGTGTTAGGTGTAGTGTTGGGGGAGTGTTGGGGGAGTGTTTGCCAAACACCCACCCCTCCCAATCCACTTTGCACAAAGGATTTCCAGCCGATAGGGGGGAGTGTTGCCCCTTTTTACGGCATTACGGCTCGCAGCCCACGAGATTACGGCTCTCACTTCTCTCACTTAATCACGACCTTTTTGCCTTGGTAGATGTAGATGCCCTTGGCCGTGGGGGCAGTGTTGAGCTGCTGGCCGCCGAGGGTGTACCATACGCTGGGGGCATAGATGTCCTTGCCGGTTGTTATCTCGCTGATGCCCGTCGGGTCGTCGGTTGACTTGTCCTCGGTCAGCCACTTGGTGTCGAGTTGGAAGGTGATCTTCTCCTTGGCGATGGGCTCGGTGCTGAAGTCGTAGTTGTCAGCCTTGTATGCCACTGTCTCGTCCGGAGTGAAGTCGTAGCATCCGCCATTATTCGCAGTGACGGGCTTGGTGACGGTCTTGCCGTTGTTCGACGTGGCCTCGATGTAGTAGGACACCATCTTTCCGTTGGGGAACTTGCTGACGGGCACTCTGCAGTACCAGCGATTGCCGTTGCTGGTCATGTCCACCTTCTGCCACTCACCGCCTTCTACGCAGTAGTGCAGCGCGGCATTCTTGATGCCGCTCTTGTTGGTGATGAAGGCACTGAAGGGTACTTCGGTCAGCGTGCCGAAGTTCACCTTGTTGAACATGGCGTCGTGCAGGATGCGCACGGGGTTGTCGGCTGGAATCTGCTTGGTGATGCAGTGGATGGAGCCGCCGGAGCCGTCGTAGGTGCGCATGTCGATGCAGTGGAACGTGTAGCCGGGATAGAGCTTCTTCATGGCCTCGATGTTGGCGCGGTCCCATGCGGCAGTAGGCATGTAGTCCACATCGACGGGCGAGAAGCAGGGCTGCAGGATGTAGTTGTTCACAATCAGGTGGTTGGCATAGGTGCGTGCAAATTTTCCATACTCCTCCTCGCTATTCCAGTCGCTGCCGTCGTCGTAGGAGGGGAAGGGCAAGTCGCCCCAGTTAACGTATGGGTCTTGCCAGATGTTTTTCTGCTTCAGCATATATGTCACGTTGCCTTCCAAGATAGCGTAGTCTTCCCATTTATTATAGATTTCCGGCATCTTCGCAAACAGGAATCCGTTCTCGTCGATGGCATCGGCATACAGGTCAACGTGGCCTGTCTCGCCGTCATGTTTCAGCCTTTCCACGATGCAGGTTCCCGCTTGTCCCACCATACCCTTGAGTGCTTCATAGCACTGGTCTGCGTTGAGGGTCTCTCGCGTTGTGTACTTAATGGTCTTGGGGTCCTTGCCGTCCCAGATGACGGGACCTACCGTCGTGTTTTGGTTGTGTTCATACATGGCCGTAGAGGTCAGCAGTCCGCCGGCACCATCAACGAGACAGTTGCCACCTTCCCAGATTACCTGATTGATGTAGTTGGGGATGCCCATCTGGCGGTGAAGAACCGATGGCAACACGTCGTCGAGCGCGCGCTCGTAGTCGTACTGGAAGTCGAGCATGGCCAACTTGTCCTCGTCGCCATAGTAGAAACAGATGGGGCCGCAGTCGCGGAACCAGTTGCTGTTGCCGCCAGACACGAAGAAGCGTATCTTGTCAGTCCTCATATCGTGCGTTTCCATGTAGTAACGTACCACCTGTTCATCGCCGGGTTGCTCAATGCGCACCCAGGCCTCGACACCGGCTCTCTGAATGCCGTCGATGAGCTGCAGGGACACATGGCCACTTTCGCTATCCAGGTTGAAATAAGATTCATAGGGACCCCTGCCTACTTCTTTAGGCTCCTCCTTTTCCGACTCGGCATAGTAGTAGATGGCATATCCTTGAACGATGGGTAGGGCGGAATAGCGCGTGTCCTCTTTTTTATCAGGCACAAAATGATCATAGGGTATGGCGACGACGATGGCCTTCACCTCTTCCCATTCGCCGGGGAACCATACGCGGTCGGGGAAGTTCAGCGGAGCTCCACTGGCATCGTGTGCCCTGCGCATATCCTCAGCCGTAGCGATGGGGAAGTCGGGCTTGGGCAGATTCTTGGGGAAAGACCGCTTGTGCATCAATTTGTGGAGGTTAAAGTTCTGTTGATTCTTGTCCTGTGCGTTGGCTGTCATAGACAATGCGAAGAGGACTGCAAGGAGCTGTGCCGACCTGCCGAGGCAGCTGACTGCGGCGCTCCAAAGATTTGTGCGTAAAAGTTTTCTCATAGAATTTATAATTTTAGCAATTAGTAATATCTATATTCTTTTGCAAATATAAACATTTGTACCATATCCTACCATATAATCTCGCTGGATTTAGCGTTTTTTAACGGTTATCTGAGATAAACCGCAAAAAATCGGGAGAAAAGTTGCTTGGTTGACAAACTTTTCCTATCTTTGTGGCGATAAACTACTAAAAGAGACGTATTGCAAATAATGTTTTTCTAAAAAACAAAAGCGTATGAAGAAATGGAGGTCGAAGGGATGGGCATTTTCTCGTTTCGCATAAAATTCGTACTTTTGCACTTATGAAATAAAAAACCGCTGAACTGATTTGCTAACCCGATTACGGTGCTACTCTTTCATTTCAGCGGGAAGAAATCCTTTCCTTTAGTGCTGCAAAGATAAGAATTTATTTCGATATTTGCAAATTTTGGAGCAGCGAAAACAAAGAAAAGTGTTTTTTCTTTGTTGAGACACGTCAAAATTCGCTGAAAAGCAAATAATCCCAAAGATATTTTCTTGTTTCACATAATTTTTGTACCTTTGCCCTTGCTATCTGCCCGTAGGGTTGTGATGTCATCTGAGGGTGACGGAGCCGGCGGGCGGAGCACTACATATTAGAAGGCGTTACAATGAGCAACATACCCACAGGACATACGAAAACATAAAGGCACGAGAGAAACTCATTAAAGACTTTTATGCCCGGTGGATTGCTGACCACTCAGACAAGAAGGTTTGGAATACGTCCCTTGGTGCTTATATCAATGTAAAATTTCTCTCCATCAACGAGACTTACGAGAAGGCATCTCGCAGTTATGAGTCAACATGCGCTGTATTTCGGTTGACAGAAATATTGGAACAAGCGGTTGAGGCTGGAGAGCAACCTGCCAAACGCAACACTCGGAACCAGAAGCAATTTGAAAAGCTGATTATCATACGACACGGTGAAGTCAAACTGACTGTGGGATTGCAACGCTCCAATCAAGACCTGGGTACAATACTGCATCACAGTTCCCCAACAGTAGCAACTGCACATACACAACAAAGCCACCACTGAAAAGTGATGGCTCGTTATATTTGGGGCTCGAAACGACTCAGAGAGCCATAAAGGTTGTCATCCTTTCTGCGAATTCCCCTTTTGACACTGCAAAGATAGGCATTATTTCTGATATTTGTAAATTTTCGAGCAGCGAAAACAAAGAAAAGTGCATTTTTCTCTGTTGAGTCGCGAGAAAATTCGCTGAAAAGCAAATAAATCCAAAGATATTTTCTCGTTTCGTATAAAATTCGTACTTTTGCAGCAAGTTCGGGGAGACATCCGGACTAACATAGAAGCATTCGCTATTATTTCGCGTTCAGCCAAGCAAGCCTAGGAAACTCAATTGGTATAAGAAGCACGGAAATAATATGTGACGGGTGAGCTATAACGGCATGCCTGTTCTACTGTATATAGTGATGCACACGCTATGAGCGTGGTGTATCTTATAGTAGACAGGGGTACCAATTCCTAGGCTTCACCTCTTGCTGAACGCAATAAGAGCATCACGCTTTTTTGCGTCTTGGCGTGATTGATAGTTGGATGCCAGTATAAGGATCAATAACTATCAAATGTTTATGGTTGACAACACGTTTTCAAAGAAGTACGAGAAGGAACTTCAGGGACAAGTGGAGTTCCTGCAAAAGTATCTACCGCGTATAGACAGCTCTCTCGACATCACTGATGTGCAACGAGACTTTAGTGATGGTATTGTGCGAGGTAATTTGCTGGAGTTTAAGACTATAATAGATAATTTGAATGTAGTTTTGTCGCAAACCATCAAATACTTATCTGCGATGCGAGTAAAGGGACGTCCAATACCTGCTAACATTATTCTGATTTCGCTGAATAGTACAACAGCATATGTATATAGTTCAGATGACTATCTTGAGCATATAGAAAAGGTGTATACAGGAGCTGCCTCGCGTAATAATGAAAAGTTTGTTGCAAACGATGCGATAGAGAAACTTGATTATAGCGACCCTGTAGAAGAGGAACGACTGATTGGCATACTTCGAACAGAAAACTACACGAAGATTCATATTGATGAAAACTGTATTGTAGGCTGGGCTCTCAGTTTTTATAGGCAATATCCCACATCCACAAAAGCAGAGTTTATTGGTGATGAGACCGGCGAAGTTAGAATAATAGGTGAGATAAGGAAGCCCGAAAAGTTCCGCGACTATATTTATCCTTATAAGGGAAGGAGTAACGAAAAATTCCGTTATCTCATGGACCGACTGAATGACGTCTTGCACAAGAAAAACCTTGGAGCATTCTATACCCACCCGTTATATGCTGAGAAATCGTTGGAATTGGTGCGTAAGGCTATCGAAAGAGTTCCAGAAGGAAACGACTACGTAATTATTGACAGGTGTGCAGGAACGGGGAACCTTGAGTCAAGTATGACTGAAGAAGAGTTGTCGCATGCTATTGTTTCAACTTACGAGTATTATGAGTACAAAGTGCTGATGGAAGCCTTTGGCGATAAGGTTCGACACATCATTCCACCAACAGAAAAAACAGACACATTCAATGGCGGAATGGTAAGGGGAGCTAATGCCTTAAGTATGGAGTATATTACGAATGCGACCATCCAGCAGTATCTCAACAATCCGAAATGTACCATCATCCTTTTCGAGAATCCTCCCTATGCGGACACCACTTCCATTGAACATCAGAAGAAGAACGCAGGCAAGAAAAGTTCGGAATGGAAACAATACTACGCTTTCAAAGAGATGAAGAAGGATGTGAAAGGATCTGCTCTGAATGACCTAGGCAACGTTTTCATTTGGTCAGCCTTCAAATATTATCTGCGTCAGCCAACGGACAGCTATGTTGTCTATTCTCCTGCAAAATATTGGAAAGCGCAACATCTGATTCACAAAAAGTTTCTTGGCGGCTTTGCATTCAACCGCAAGCACTTTCACACCAATATTGCTGCTGCAATTATGGTGGCCTTGTGGAGTAATGAAGAAGACGTAAAACTTGACAGTTTTAACATATCAGCCTACGACATAAACGCGAAGAATGAATTAGTGTATGCAGGGGATCTCCCTATAAAGAAGATACATTCATCATATAGTCAGAAATACTTTGACAAGCGTACATTTACAGATGATATAGACGGAGGTGTACTTTGTAGTAAGGATGGAACCGAAAGAACCGAATCTAATACAATTCGTATAAAGCCCATAACCAATGAGAATATAGTTGGTTATATGGCTGTATACAGTAGTGGTTTTGATAACCCCGACAATATGGCGAGCCTTTTAGTTGCTGGCAGATACGATGGCAATGGCTTTTATCTGCGTAAGGATAATTTTCTCGAAAAGCTGCCGATGTTTGCTGCAAGTCGATACGTTACATATAACAGGGCATGGACGGAGCGGAGTCGTATTATGAAGTCAGGGGATGGTGTCGCTTTATATAAGGCTGATTTGAAGAAAGGACTTCTCAGTAAATATTTGCTGAAATGTTTGTTATTCACAGTTCTTGAACCTCAAAACCACATGCGTGAATTCTTTGGTTCTGATAGTCGCCACTATAGGAATCAACTTTGCCTTGACACAACAAACGGCGAAACGCTAGCCTTCCAATCGCTAAAACTCTTAAAGAAGAGTAATGAGGAATGCGTCCTGCTTGACCTTTGGGACAAGATTCTTAAACAAGCTAAGGACACCGTTAACTACAACCCTATGTATAACTACGGACTATACCAGATTAAAACAGAATTGAATACATTCCATCTTGACCCCGATACTGGAGAGATTGTCCCAGATTACATTGAATTAAACAGTAATATAGAGACACTGGCTAGTCATATAAAGGATTACTACTTATATGAGATTGTGCCCAACTTATTCAAGTATGAATTCCTGAAATAAAGACAGAAAAAGACAAATAGATGATAGGACATCAGCAAGCATCACGCGGGCTGAAATGTCAAATTGTGGTATCTCCGCCCGTTTTTTGTTATTTTTCCTGTATAACTGCTTGTAATTCAAGAATATTTTATTACCTTTGTACCCGTTGTAACATTTTAAAGGCACATAATTATGAGCGAGAAACAGAAACAAGTGACGGAGCAGCGAGAGCAGATGCGAACTCGTTCGCAATCTGCCGAGTCGCGACGGAACTCGACCAAGGGTCAAGTGGAGAAGGAGCGCAAAGCAGTGTTGCAGTTGCTACTTGAGAAGACTGGACTGAAATATAAGGAACTTGTTGACGCACAGGTGGGCATGTGGATGGCAGGCAACCTCGACCTGCTTACTGCCGAAGAAAAGAAGCAATTCCCGCACCTGGTATTCTGAATGACGGCTATGACACGACAGGTCAAGACTTACAATCCCAACCATATCTTCGTGGATACTAACGTGCTCATTGGCGCGTATAGTGGTGATTCTCGGTATCAGACCGACAGTGACTGCCTGCACTATCTATATTCCATCGTGGGCAAACGGCTCTACATCTCAACGCTTAGCGTGGCACAACTCATCTCCGTTTATCAGAAGCGTAAAACCAACGACGAGATACGCACCATCGTCCGCGACCTTCAGCACCGTTTCACCATCATCAATTTCACGGTGAAGGACCTCGACACTGCTCTCGACCAGACGGGAGCTGACATTGAGGACAACATCCAGTTTGTGCTGGCCCGTAAACAGAAGTGCCGCGTCATCATCACCAACAACTACAAGGACTACCGCCTCCTTCTGGGCGCACAGATTATCAAGCCCTCGAAAGTAAGGACGATAGCCAGATAGTCATCCAGCATTCAAGGGATCAGTTGTCCCCTAAGGTGCCTATCAAGATGTGCACCAAGATAATAGAGAGTGCTGGAGAGTTCAATTAGATAGTTTCCATCAGGACGTCCCAGACGGCGATGATGTGACAGAGGCTGCCGGCGAGGACAAAGAAATGGAAAACGGAATGCATATAGCGCTGACGGTTGAACGAATAGAATACGGCTCCCGTAATATAGCATACGCCCTCGGCGATAATCCAGATGATGGCTGCTGTAGACACCGTGTCAAGGAGGGGCTTGAAGGCAACGAGTATGGAGAGTCCCATGCCGACGAAACAGAAGGTCTCTACGTTGGAGTGCTCCTTCAGTCGGAGGAAGCTGACGAGGGTGCCTGCAATGGCGCAAGCCCACACGAAGATGAACAGTCCCCATCCCCAGTAGCCCTGTGTGCGCAGGGCGATGAGGGTGAGTGGCGAGTAGGAGCCCGCGATATGCCAGTAGATAGCGGCATGATCCCAACGGCGCAATCGCTCTTTCCAGACGGAACGGCGGCCTACAAGTCCTTGTCCGCGATAGTGCTTGTAGAGGGGTAGTGCATGATAGACGGTGGAGGCAGCATAGGAAGCGAGCATGCCAAAGAGATAGAGGCATACGCCAAGTCGGGCCCAGGGGTTGTCGCCTTGAAAGGTCATCACGAGGAACAGGATGCCGAAGGCAACCCCCATGACGATGCCTGCTGCGTGGCTCCACGAGTTCCAGAGCTCTTCCTTATGTGTATAGCGTATGGCCATGATGGTAAGGTTTGAACATTGTGCAAAGGTACGAAGTAAATCCGAGAGTGCCAAATGTTCCGAGGGAAAAAGAGGATACACCTTTTGGGTGCATCCTCTCTGTTGACAGTCTGAGCGAGTCGGAAGTGTTTATTCTACTGTCGAGCTGACGTTCTGCCGCTCGTAGTAGGCCTTGTAGTCTTCGCCACCCAGCGACAGACCGAGGTCTTCGCCAGTCAGAGCGTCGCAGACACCCTTGTAAGCCCACTTGCGCAGGAAGGCATCGTCGAAGAGGTTGGGCTTCTGTCCGTTGAGCCAGTACTCGTGCTCGTCGGCCGCATCGGTGAGCGACCAGATGGTGATACCGCTCTGCTGAGCCTCCGGCACATTCTCGAAGTACGACTCGAAGATGGTCTTGTAGGCATCGCTCTGAGCCTTGTACTGTGCTGCCGAGGGAGAGCCAGTGCCCAGCGAGATGTCGAGCTCGGTGACGCGGATGAGCTTGCCGGTAGCAGCCAGCTCCTTGAACTGCTTGTCGACCTGAGCACGCAGGGCAGCCACCTTCTCGGCATTGTTCTCAGCGTCGTCGCTGGTGCCAGACAGGGTGACGTGCATCTGGGTGCCGATACCGTCGACGATGGGTGAGCCGTGTGCAGCATCGATGTCCTTGACAAACTGGATGGCGGCGGCACGCTTCGAGTCGCTGGTTTCGAGGTTATAGTCATTGTAGAAGAGTTTGGTCTCTGCCGGCAGATACTGGCGGGCATACTCGAAGGCCTTGACGGCATAGTCGGGTACGTAGTAGCCCCAGTACCAGTGGCCGGGTCCCCAGTTGAGGTTGAGGCCGTCTTCCTCTGTCTCTGTGGGTTCGGCATCATAGTGGGTCTGGTCGTCCTCAGTCCACGAACCTCCGAAGACTCCGTCGACACCACGAACCTTGTTGCCCTGACCATCGGTGATGGCCTCGTTGATGACATCGTAGCCTACGGGTACAATGCCCTTCTCGGCCAGATGCTCAGCCATACCCTTCACCCACGACTCCATAACGCCTAACAGTATTTCGCGCTTCTCTTCGGGTGTCTTGGCCTCGAAGGTGATGCCTCCGGCGCGGCGTTGTGCGGCAGCGGGTGTCTGGTCTTTCTTCTTACCAAACTTGAAGTCGTCTACCCATAATACCGAGTTGGGCTTACCGCCAAACTGCAGACCGATGCGCACTACATCGGCAGGATTGCCGTCGTAGGTAAATTCACCCTCACACTTCAGCCATTCATCTGGTGCGGTGAATGATGACTTATACAGGCCACTGTAACTGGCATTCTGACCGATAAACTGTGCCACGACAGCATCAGGTGACTTGATGTAGAACGAGTAACTGTAGATGGTACCTGCCTGCAGGTTCTCGGCCAATGGCCACCACAGCTGGCAGTCCCAGTTCTGCGCCGTCTCGCCATCCATCGTACATTTCAGGGCATACTTGCCGCTGTGACCACCCTCTTCTACGGTGCGGGCATAGTGGCTCCAACCCGTCCAGCCGGTATCACTACCATCGTCGAAGTTACTGTTGGTGATGATGTTCTCCATCGGGTCTTCCACCTTCTTGCCGAACTGGAAGTCGTCCACATAGACAACCGAGTTAGGAGTACCGCCAAACTGCAGACCGATGCGCACTACGTCAGCCGGATTGCCTTCATAGGTGAACTCGCCTTCCAGCAAGGTCCACTCGTTAGTAGCAGTGACAGTGCCCTTGTAGAGACCGCTGTAGCTGGCATTCTGGCCGATGAACTGCACGTTGATGTTGTCAGGCGACTTGACCCACACACCGTAATAGTAGGTCACACCCTCTTTCAGGTTCTCGGCCAACGGCCACCACAGCTGGCAGTCCCAGTTCTGCGTCGTCTCGCCATCCATAGCGCATTTCAGGGCATACTTGCTCTCATGTCCACCCTCAACCACGCTACGCGAATAGTGAGACCAACCCGTCCAACCGGCATCGTTACCACCTTCGAAGTCAGAGTTGGTAATCACGTTCTCGCACTTGTCGCCATCCTGGGCAGGGAGAATCATCTTAGGAGCAATCACCGACCGCAGGTAGGTCTGGTTCTGCTGGGTGTGCCAGAAGAAGTTGTGGCCGTAGAGTGCCATATTGTCTTTCTTGATCTGGTCGAGCGCAGGGTCTAGGTTGGCGAAGTTGAGGCTGCCCGTGTTGCCCACGATAGCGTCCATCTTCATGGCGTTGCCCCAGGTGATCATCTGGAAGTTGTCAACCGAGAGCTCGTGACGGCCGTCCTCGCCCATATAGATATCTTTGCCGATGCCCAATCCGAGCTTCATGTTGGGATGATGCTCAGCGGAGTAGTCCTTGATGTCGTCATAGTTGGCAATCACTTCTTTCACTGCGAGGGGCAGTTCGCTCTTGGTGACAGCAGTATGTCCCTCGGGTGTGCTCCACTCCATGATCTGGTCTTTGCAACCGGTGAGCAGCACTGTCGATGCTACTGCCGGTAATAGGATTTTATGGATTTTCATAATGACTATACGTTTTAAAGTGTGGTTATTCTGCTGTATCGTTGAAATCGCTCACGCTCACTGGAGTGATGTCCACTACGCGGATGTTGTCAACGTAAATCTTCTGATTAAAGAGGCTGGCGGGATACTTGACGCCCAGTGCTTCGTCTTCCAGGTCGCTGTTGACGAAGAAGATGAGGAAGTTGCGATAGGAGCCGGCATTGCGGTCCTCGCAGATATTCGCGAAGGTGGCATTGGGGTTCTCCGTCGGGTCGTATTTGCCAATCTTGGTCATCGGGATGGTAATCGTCTGCCAGCGCTCACCTGTTGTCCAGGCCGCATGAGAACCGTCAGTCTCGTTGAACCAGGGTACCCATACCGTAGCGGTGTTATAGTATTCAGCACTGTACTTGGTGCAATTTGAACCATAGCCATAGTTCGAGAGGTTGTTCTGCAGCGAGATTTCAATCTGGCCCGTGTTGTCCCAAGGTTCAGGACAGTAGACATCGAACTGCAGCGCAACGTTGGCAGCAGAAGTGGTGGCAGGGATGCTGGCATACATGCGGGCAGTCCAGTCGTCGGCTTTGTTGTCGTTGCCTGCCGTAGCCCACATCAGTGCATTGGAACCAGCATCCAAACCGCCTGCATCGAGCTTGACGGGGGGCACAATCTGGCACACCTTGCCGCGTCCGCTGTTCAGGGGGTCGTCGACGAGGTCGTCGGGACTATAGGTAGCGCTCCACGAACCTAACTCGCCCAAACCGTCGAAGTTGGTGACATAATTGCGGAAATCGTTGAAGAAAGGCGGTGTCACCGCAGTACCGTTAGCGCCCTCGCTGGTGAGGCTGCCCACCACGCTGAGGTTGGCCGCTGCGGGTACGATAAAGGAGTACCATTTGCCGTCCTCATCGCTCACGATGCTCTCCTCAGTGACTACGGTCCCGTCGGGCAGGGTCACCTGAGTCGTCTCCTGCAGGTTGGTGCCATAGACGGTTACTGTCTCGCCAGCCTTGGGCAGCGTGTTGTCGCAACTGCTGATGCTGGGTGCCGAGGCGCGGATGATGAAGTCGTAGACCAGTCGGTTGTTGTCGCTCTTATGCAGGATGATGGTGTTGCGCACGTCGTCGTCGGCCTTGTCCACAGGGGTTTCTTTGTTCAGCGTCACCCAGATATTGTTGTCAGTCATCAGGGCATTGTTGAAGTAGGTCTCATAACCGTTGATATAGATTTTCTTCAGTCCTGTGAAGCCTGAGCCCTGTATGCGGATCAACTGTCCCAGACGGGCAAACTCTACCTCGCGGTCCTTGTTGACCTCGTCGTTGATATTCTCGAGGAATACCTTATCTATTCTCATTTGTGTCCCGCTGCCGCCGTTGTCGTCGTCCTTACAGCCTGTAAGTCCTAAGGCTACTACAGCCAGGCACAAAGTCCAGATATATTTCATTGTTTTCATAATCTTGCTTTTTACTTTTTTACCTATTAACTATATTCCCTTTTAGAACAGGTCGGCATCGGTTACCTCGCGTTCGCCAAAGGTGTACTCAACCGTAGCCACCTTGCCGCTGCCATCGGTCTTCAGAAGCGGGTTCTTGGTCTGATCGGTGTCAGGCATCGGGAGGGTCAGGTTTGCAGCAGTAGCAACGGCTACGCTGGGACCGGGAGCAGTGTAGGTCTCAGACAGCTTATAGGTGTGCGTGCTGCTCTCATAGTAGCTGGCATTACGGTGCTGATTGTTCACATAGTTCACCACCTCCTGCTGCTGGTAGTAGCCGCGACGCACGAGGAAGTACCAGTAGAGTCCTTCGAAAGCCGTCTCCACGCGGAACTCGTGGCGGATGTCCTCATAGCCAATCTTGCTCTTGGTGGGCACGCCGGCACGCTGGCGCAGGGCGTTGAAGTATTGCAGGGCTGTCGCATCGCTGGTGGTAGCGTTGTTGCCCAAGACGGCTTCGGCGTAGTTCAGGTACACCTCAGCTAAGCGCATCATATAGGTGTTGACACCCGAGTTGTTGTTGACCGAGATGCCATTCATGGCGTTCGTGCCTACCACATACTTCTTGACATTGGCACCCTGGCTGCCTGCGCTCTCGCTTTCGCCATAGATATACGGCTTCTCCGGGTCGGTAGAGAGTTCTGAGTATACCTCTCCGTAGGAGGCCACACAGTTGTGGCGGCGGATTGCATCGTCGACGACGGTGCCCAGCGTGGGGTCGTTATACTCCTTGAACTCTTCCCACAGGTCGTAAGAGCAGTAGGTTGATCCGCCCCATGAGTTACCTTGGTTCACTTGTGTGCTCCAAGCCAGGAAGCGCGTCATCGACTGGGCGATACCATTGCCTGCACCAGCCTGCCACTGTAGCTGGAAAATACTCTCGCTGTTGTTGTTGAAGGTGGCAGGAGCAAACAGCTCGGCATAGGTGTCGGCCAGCTTGTAGGGGCCTTCCTCTATCACTTTGGCTGCTGCGTTCTTGGCCGCGTTGAGGTAGTAGCTGTTGCGCGTGCCGCTGATGAAGTTGGTCTGGATGTTGGTACCGTCATAGCGTCCGTCGCCAGTAACCAGTCCGGCCATCGACAGATAGAAGCGCGACAGCATGGCGTAAGCAGCATACTTGTTGACGCGGCCTGCAGCGGGCGATGCGGCCGGCAGGTTGACAGCGGCATATTCCATATCGCGGATGGCAAACTCCATCGCGTCGGTCATGCGGTTGGGGCTGACCACGTAGTTGTTCACCAGGTCCTGCGTGTTGTCATAGATGATGGCGCATCCCCACAGCGAGGCGATATACCAGTAGGCAACGCCGCGCATGAAGCGGGCCTCGGCTACACCCTGAGTCTTAGCTGTCTCGCTGACACCGCTGGTAGAGAAGTTCTGGATGTTGTTGATGGCATTGTTCGACTGAGCCACAATGACATAGAACGAACGCCAGGCATCGGTCAGACCTACCGATACACCCGTCTCGGTGAAGTTGGTGTAGGGATAGATGTAGTTCGAATACTGTGCGGTGATGTTGTTGGCACGTCCGTCACCCATACCGTAGGAGAATTTGTCGTTGAACATATACCACACATAGCTGTACAGCGGGTATATCTCCTGCGCTACGGCATCGTCACTTGAGAAGAAGTTGTCCTGGGCTATCTGGTAGGAGTTGGTCTGGTCGAGAAAGTCCTCGGCACAGCTGCCTAACGACAGCATTCCTGCAAGTGCTATTGTATATTTTAAAATATTCTTTTTCATGATTCTTATCTTTTTTAATTAGAATTGCAGATTCACACCGATGGTATAGATGCGGGGTGAGGGATAGCGGCTGTAGTCGACACCGTTGAGCAGAGCCGTACCGCGCAGCGAACCCACCTCAGGATCGAAGCCGTCGTACTTGGTGATGGTGAAGAGGTTCTGGATGTTGCAGTATATCTTGGCATTGCTCAGGTAGATTTTCTGTATCAGCTTACGGGGCAGGGTGTACGAGAGCGAGATGTTCTGCAGACGGATGTAGCTGCCGTCCTCGATATACTTGTCGCTGAAGCGGAAGTTGTTGTTCTGTCCGCTCTCTGTCGACAGACGGGGCTGGTTGGTGCCCGTGTTCACCACATAGTAGTTGCGGAAGTCGTCAGAACCGTCGGCATCGTATTTAGCCAGTCGGGCATAGTTGAGCACATCGGTCAGCTGGTTGCTGGTAGAGCCGGTGATGTCGAGCCAGCGTCGTCCGTAGTTGGCCACCTTGTTGCCACAGGAGCCGCTGAACTGGAAGCTGAAGTCGAAGCCCTTATACGAGAAGGTGTTGCCGAAACCCCAGGTGAACTTCGGCTCAGGATTGCCGATGAAGGTCTGGTCGTTGTTGTTGATGACACCGTCGCCGTTGATGTCCTCATAGATATAGTCGCCGATGAAGATACCGCCGGAGGTGGGAGAGGTGGCGATAGAGGTGCCTTCGGGCAGAGCTACGGTCCTGATGTTGCCGTTGGCATCCTTATAATAGAAGTCTTCAGGCTTGTCGAAGCGTCCGATGACCTTATATCCCCAGAACTGTCCGATGGGCTGTCCGACAACGGTGTTGGTGACGGTAGTGATGTCCGAGCCGATCTGGAGGGTCTGGGGCAGCGTGCCTGTCTCTGTGTCTAATGAGGTCACCTTGTTGCGGTTGAGCGAGAACACGAAGTTCGAGCGCCACGAGAAGTCCTTGTTCTCGATGTTCACCGTGTTCAGGGTGATTTCTATACCCGTGTTGCGCAGGCTGCCCACGTTGCCCCAGGGGTTGCTGGGTGCACCATAGATCTCGTCGGCACCTGGACCGCCCAAGTAGGCAGGCAGGTCGAGCATCATCAGCAGGTCTTTCGTCTTCTTATAGTACCAGTCGAATACGAGGTCGATGCGGCTGTTGAACAGCGACAGGTCGAAACCGATGTTCGTCGAGTAGGTGGTCTCCCACTTCAGGTTCTGGTTGGCGTTGTTGGCGTTGAGCACACCGACACCCCATGTAGTGGTGTAGTTGCGCAGCATAGCCATATAGGCCCAGTCTTGCACGTTCTGGTTACCAGTGGTACCCCAGCCAAAGCGGAGCTTCAGGTTGTTGATGACCTTGTTGTCCTTGAGGAAGTTCTCCTGTGATGCGCGCCAGGCAAGGGCTGCAGAGGGGAACCATCCCCAGCGGTTGTCCTTATGGAACTTGCTGGAACCGTCGCGACGCAGGGTGGCAGTGAGCAGATAGCGGTCGTCGTAGTTATACAGCACGCGGCCGAAGTACGAGAACAGCGAGGTGTTGTTCTGGTTACCCTGAGTGATGCTGGCGTTGGCACCTGTCGTCTCGCCGGCAATGATGTCGATGACCGAGTTGGACAGATAGCCCGAGTTGGCTGCGGCGAAGTTCTCCCAGTAGCTGTGGCTCATCTCCTGGCCAATCATCGCGTTGATATTATGCTTCTCGGCAATGGCACCGTTGTAGGTCAGGATGTTACGCCACGACCAGTACTTCGAGTCGTTCTTATACCAGGCACCGTCGCGCTGGGTGCTCTCGCGCACACCGAACTTATAGTCGGGCTGGTAGGTCTTGGTCTTGTTCTGATTGTAGTCGGCCGAGAGTTCGGTCTTGAAGGTGAGGCCCTTGATGATGGTAGCCTCCAAATAGGCGTTGATACGGAAGTTCAGACGCTTGGCATAGTTGGTCTTGATTTCGGCCAGAGCCACCGCGTTGTCGGGCATCCACTGGTCGTCAGGACCGTCGTATCCGCCTTCCGGATTGCGTACGGCCACTGAGGGCTGCGAGCGCAGGGCGGTGTTGATGATGTCCCAGTTTTTCTCCATCTCCTGCTTGGAGTCAGAGAGCGAGAACGAGATGCCGCCCTTCAGCCACTTCTTCAGCTCGGTGTCTATATTACCGCGCAGGGTCTGACGGCGGAAACCGGTGTTCAGACCGATACCGTTCTGGTTCAGATAGCCTGCCGAGATGGCGTAGGTGGTCTTCTCCGTACCGCCCGTCAGCGTCAGGCTGTGGTTGGTCATAAAGGCAGTCTTGAACAGCTCGTCCTGCCAGTCGGTACCATTACCCAACAGTTCTGGACGCAGGAAGGTGCCCGAGTGGGTCTTGATCTGTGCGTCGCCGATAGCATTGTTGTGTTCAGCATACTGGCGCAGGTTCAGCACATCGAGCTTCTTGGGCATCTGCTGCCATCCGATATAGCCGTCGTAGGTCAGCGTAGCCTCGCCAGCCTTACCGCGCTTGGTGGTAATCATGATGACACCGTTACTTGCGCGCGAACCATAAATAGCTGTAGCGGAGGCATCCTTCAGAATGTCCATCGTCAGGATGTCGCTGGGGTTGATGGCTGCTAAGGGGTTCGAGTTACCGTTGTCGCCGCCGTCAGAGTCGATGATGACACCGTCGATGACGAAGATAGGCTGCGACGAGGCATTCAGTGAGTTGGTACCACGAATGCGGATGGTCGACGAGCCACCGGGAGTACCCGTGTTGGCCTGAATCTGTACGCCGGCGGCGCGTCCCTGCAGCACCTGGTCGATACTGGTGGTGACCGACTTTTCGAAAGCCTTGTTGTCCACCTGGGTCACGGCACCCGTCAGGTCTGACTTACGCATGGTTCCGTAACCTACTACCACTACCTCGTTCAGCAGGGCTTCGTCCTCCAGCAGAGTAACGTTGATAGTCCGCTTGCCTGCCACCTTGACTTCCTGTGTCTGGTAGCCTACATAGCTGAAGACAAGCGTTGAGTTAGACTGAGCGTCGATGGTGAAGTTACCGTCATAGTCGGTAATTGTACCACCTTGCGCTCCTTTCACTTTAACGGTTGCTCCGATAACGGGGCCGTCAGCTGCACTTACCGTACCCTTCACGGTAATCTTCTGCGCCCATGCTCCTATTGGAAGCATCAAAAGCAGAAGCACTAACCCAAGGGTAATTTTTAGTTTCGAGCTTCGCTCGCTTAGGCCATCAGGTCTAAGAACTTTACATGTGCGATTCATACATAAATAAATTTAGTTAGTATATAATGGTATGTAACTTTTATTTTTCACCTTGTACCGTCGCTTCGGCATCAAGGTATTAGAACTTTACGAATTTCGATGCAAAGATAGGTGTTTTTAGTTAATCAGTAGTTTTCAGATGTTTCATGGTCGTTTCTGTGTGTTTCATTCGTATTGATATAGCTTGATATGAAGTATTTTCCAGTCTCCACAGGCTATTCGGGCGTGCCGGCCCTGATGGTCTTGGTCGCCATTGTGACGTCTCAGGTAACGAAATTTCCCCGTTTCATCAATGCAAATTTCGTCTACCGACCCGATGCCGACCCGAGTGCCCTTGAATGTCAAATTCTCCAACGAACCTTGACTTTCTGTTTGCGTGGCTTTCAGCTCAAATCCGTCTTCGCCCAGCATCTTCTGCTCCTCGCGCGCTTTCTCGTAGTCGGAGGCAAAGGCTACCACTACGCCAGTTCCAGCCAGCAGGTATTCGTTGTCGGCCAGCTTCATCAGGATAGCACCGCCCTCAGGCCATTGCGAGCCGTTGGTGGCTCGCGGGTCCCAGGGCAGGGTGAAGTAGTGTCGGCAGGTGATGACTGTTCCGTTGTCGCTGATGATGCGCTCCTTGTCTTGCTGGTCGAAGAGCATACCCCAGGATGATTTACTATTTACGGATTTACTATTTGCGGATTTGTAGTTTGCAATTTGTCTTAGCAGGGCGTAGGCTTTGCTGACGCTTTCTGTCTCGCTCGGTGAAGCCTGGTCGATGGCAAAGGGCGAGAATCCTAACGCGTGGTGTTCGCCAAAGGCATACATTGCACGCGCCCCACTGTTCTCGCAGCAGCGGCTTTCGGGGATGAAGAGGCGGTTGTTCCACAGTGCATACTGGTCGGCCCATCCCTTGAATCCCGTATCATAGATGTCGGGAGCCAGACATAGCAGCTGGGGTGCTCCTGCATGCCAGAGGTCTATGAGGTGTGCCAGCGGTCCTGCCGAGGGGTATTGGCCAGGACGACGGCCGCGACTGTTCATTGCTGCATTGACATAGAGTGGCATCATGGTGTATCGTCGGGCTGTCTCACACAGCCGCCCTACATAGCGGGCGTAGTAGTAGGCCATGAATATTTCGTCTGTGTGGATGTCGTCGCCAAACATCTCCTTCCACTCCTTTCCCTTGCCGGTATAGCGCCGGGCGAGCCAGGGGTGCAGGTGGTGGCGGTTTTTTCTCAGATAGCTGCTGAGCTCCTGTGGCACTCCTTTATGGTAGATAGCGTTAGCCAGTTCGGAGTGGTCGCGGGCCGACTCCAGCATGCCGATCTCATTTTCTACCTGCATCATCGGCACCACGTCGGCGGCCGTCTGGCTCAGATGCTGCATCAGGGCTCCAAAGGCGCGATTGTCGGCCTGAAACACTTCTTCCGAGAAACAGCTGGCAATTTCCAAGGGCTTTCCTTCCTCCGTGCGGGCTCGCGGAAATCGCCTGGTGTCCTGCTTGAACCATAGTGGCGCATAGCACGACATCGAGTTTTTCCAGGCACCAAACCAGAGGAATACTATCTGCAGCCCATTCTCGCGTGCTCGCTGCACGGTGCGGTCTATGAGGGTGAAGTCGTAAGTCCCCTCTTGCGCTTCTATCAGTTCCCAGTAGGCGGGCACCAGCACGGTGTTCAGCCCTAATGTCTTCATGCGCGGTATTACCTCGTCAATATCCGCTGTCGAGGTGGCTGCCGAGTTGCTCAGCTCGCCTCCCAAGATAATCAGGTTGTCTTGCGCCCGCACTGCGATGACTGCCAGCAGGCATAGTGCGAACAGTTGGATGCGTCTCATAGTCATGTCTTCAGTTTTTAGTATGGTATGTAGGGGGAGGGGAAATTCAGGCTCCCTCGTCGTCAGTCGCTGATGCGGATGCGCAGCTGGTGGCGCTTGGAGGGGTCGATGGTGTATTTCTTCAGTACACCGGGACCGCATGAGCTATTGCCCAGCCCCATCACCTTGCAGTCGATGCTGAGATAGGTCTTCCCTTGGTCTTCCAACTCGTAGTCGTGACTCTTCGATGCCAGATAGGCAGCCGGGTAGGGCAGGGCCGAGAAGGAGAAAGGTTCGTCCACGCTCTCTATCCGGATGGTCTTTCCGTCTTTCGTCTTCAGCATTACGAGGGTGCAGTCCTCGTGGTTGCCTGAGTCTTGCGGACGGGGATAGTGTACATACTGGTTGGTCACCGTCGACTGCCACAGCCCGAGCGAGCACGACTGCTTGCGGTCGGGATAGTTGTCCCAGGGGCCTCGTCCGTACCAGGTCAGCTGCTCATACTCGTGAGGCAGCTCGATAACGATGCCCAGTCGCGGCAGCGGGGGCAGTGTGTCGGGTATCTCGAAGGTAAAGGTGAGCTCGTTGCCGTCCTGTGCTATGGTCATAGGGATGTGCAGGGTGTCCAGCCCGCACCGCTTCCAGTCTTTGGCGAGCCAGTTGCCAAAGCTCTTGTCGTTGTCAGTAGGTGCGCGGAAGATTTGTTGCCGGATGCCTGCTACGACGGTAGTGAGCGACTTGGGCAGATGCTGTGACTTCTTGATGCTGCGCGGACGGGCATAGCTCAGCTGTTTCACTCCCTTGGCGTGCTCTGTATCCACTGGTACATAGACTTCGCCGTTGGCTTTGGCAGCCTCTCCGTAGATGGCCTGCACCTCGTAGTATTTAGGTGTCAGCGTGCGGTCGCTCATCACGATGCCGTTCATGCAGAACGCATGCAGGTTGGGCTTGTCGCCGAAGTCGCCGCCATACAGCACCTTCTCTGTCTTCACGTCTCCCGTTTCCGACCTCTTGATGATGCCCTGATCCACCCAGTCCCAGATGAATCCGCCCAGCAGGCGCTTGTGGGCGCTGATCTCGTCCCAATACTCCTTGAAGTTGCCTAAGGCGTTGCCCATCGAGTGGGCATACTCGCTGGTCAGCACGGGTCGCGGGCCGCCGTCGGAGCCTTCCCACGAGCAGCGGTCGCCGGCACGCGAGGCAATCTCCACCAGTCGCTCCCATCGGGCGTTCTCAGCCCGTTCCTTGTCCGAGCCTTCGGGGATGCCAGGGTTCAGGTATTCGTCCATCACGCGGGGGTAGAAGCGCGAGATGATGTCGACGCTCTGTGGGTCGTGGGCTGTACGCTGCCTGTCGGACTCTACGCTCAGCGTGCCCTGTGCGCCCTCATAGTGTACGGGTCGGGTGGGGTCAAACTCGTGCAGCCAGGCGGACATGGCCGCCTGGTTGGCGCCGTAGCCGCTCTCGTTGCCCAAGCTCCAGAAGATAATCGAGGGATGGTTCTTGTCGCGCTCTGCCATTCGTATCACGCGGTCCATGAAGGCTTCTGCCCAGTCGGGTGTCGAGGCCAGCGTTCCCCTCAGTCCGTGGGTCTCGGCATCAGCCTCGTCCATCACGTACATGCCCATCGAGTCGCACAGCTCGTACCATCGCGGACAGTTGGGGTAGTGAGCCAGTCGCACGGCGTTGATGTTGGCCTGCTTCATCAGCTGCAGGTCTCTCACCATCAGCTCCTCCGTCATCACACGAGCGCGATAGGGGTCGTGCTCATGGCGGTTCACGCCGCGTATCTTGATGGCCTTGCCGTTGACGAGCATCTGTCCGTCGGCGATGCGGATGTCGCGGAAGCCCACTTGCTGGCACACCTCCTCTATCGGCTGACCCTTGTCGTCTTGCAGCTGTAGCCGCAGGGTGTACAGTTCCGGATGTTCTTCACTCCACAGTCTGGGCTCTTCGACCTCTATCTCCATGCGGGCAAACTTGCGGTAGCCGCGCTGGGGATACCATTCGTTCATGCGGGCAGCCTTGTGCTGCAGGTCGAGAACCTCGGCAGCATCGATGGTGTCGCGGCCTATGGTGCGCCTGCCGTCCAGCAGGGTAGCCACCAGCCGGTAGCCCTCGCCGCTCTGACCGTTGTACACTGAGAACTGCGGATTGATGGTCAGCGTCCAATCGTCCTTCCATTTGCCGGCTCCCTCGGGCTGTGTCCTTACCGCCACATCCCGCAGGCGCACATCAGGTGTATGGTAGATGAGCACGTCGCGGTGGATGCCGCCGAAGCGCCAGAAATCCTGATCCTCCAGATACGAACCGTCGCTATACTTATACACCTCTACTGCTATCTGGTTCTCGCCCTGCCTTAGATAGGGCGTGATATTGAATTCCGACGGCTCCATTGAGCCCTGACTGTAGCCCACGCGTTGTCCGTTGATCCAGACGTAGAAGGCCGACATCACGCCCTCGAAGCGCAGGAAGGTCTGCCCGCCCGTCGCTGCGGCTCCCTTGGTCCCGCCTGTCGTTCCCTTAGTTCCGTTTGTCGCCGTATTACGGCGGCAAATCCAACTGTCGGGTACGGTGAAGCTCCTGCGGTATTGCCCTGTAGGGTTGCGCTCCTCGTAGGTTGTCCAAGCTTCCTTGGGCTCGCTGGTCACTCGCGGCTGGTCAATCTTGAACGGATAGCCTGCCGAGACGTAGATGGGTGTTCCATAGCCGTTGACTTCCCAATTGGCAGGTACGGCCAGCTGTGCCCATGAGGAGGCATCGTAGTCTGTACGATAAAAGTCCTTGATGCGGCCCTCGGGTGTCTTAGTCCATCGGAACTGCCACAGGCCGTTCAGGCTTAGCTGACGGTCGCCCTTCTCCGTTGCGTAGGGAATGAAGTAGGCACGGGCAGGCTCACGGTTTATCTGCAGTACGTGGTGGTTCTCCCAGTCGTGGTGTCCGTCTTGTCCGTAGGTGCCGAAAGCCAGTGTCAGGGTGATAGCAGTCAGAATAGCAGTCTTCATAGTTTGTCGTCTTTTTTAAAAAGACGTAGTACCGTTCACTTTGTCATCGGTATAAATGTTTGGTCATTAGTCAGCAGTCAATAAGAAAAATCGACTTAGACTGCTTGGCTGTGGTGATAGGGTGCCAGTTGTTGGCGCATTTGGCGACGGGCCTGCCCCAGACGGTTCTCTACTTGCTTGTAGGTCAGGGCCAGCTGGCGGGCAATGTCGCTCACCTTCAGTCCGTCGTAGATGTGCAGACGATAGATGCGTCCGCAGGCTTCAGGCAGCCGGGTCAGCGACTGCTCCATGTGCTCCATTATCATCCGGGCAGAGAGGGAAGTCTCGATTTCTCCGATGAAATCGGCGTTTTTTGCGTGTTTTTCATATTCTTTGCAGACGTTTCGACGACGAAAATAGTCGGCTATCTGGTGGCGTGCCATCGTGTAGACGAGGCTGGGAAGTGTGTTGGGCATGATGGGTTGACGGTGGGCAAGCAGGTGCAGGAAGATGTCCTGCACTCTGTCTTGCGCCTCGTCGGCATCAGAGATGCGCACCGCGACGAAATGTACGATTTCATCGCGATGCTGAGTATAATAGTTGGATATAAGGTGATGGTTATTCATTCAACACTTTCTGGATGGTGCCGTCCTCGTTGTAGAACAGTCGCTGGGCTTTCAGTGAGCGCAGGTGCGTGATGTCGTTGGAGGGCACGCAGTCGTGATAGCACAGATACCACTGTCCCTTGAACTCTACGATGCTGTGGTGGGTGGTCCAGCCTACGACGGGGTCGAGCAGCACGCCCTGATAGGTGAATGGTCCGTAGGGTGAGTCGCCGATGGCATAGCAGAGGTAGTGGCTGTCGCCAGTAGAGTAGGAGAAGTAGTATTTACCGTTGTATTTGTGCATCCAGGAGGCCTCGAAGAAGCGGTGCGGGTCGCCAGCCTTCAGGGGGTCGCCGTCCTTGTCGACGATAAGGACAGGCCGCGGCGCTTCGGCAAACTGCTTCACGTCGTCGCTCATGCGTACGACGAGGCTGGGCAGGGCAGGTACGTCTGCAGGACAGAAGAGCTGGGTCTTCTTGTCTGCGGCAGGACCGAGCACGACACCCTCGCTGGTGAGGCGCTGCGGGGCCTGATACCACTGCAGCTGTCCGCCCCAGAGTCCGCCGAAGTAGCAGTAGATTTGTCCGTCGTCGTCCTTGAACACGCAGGGGTCGATGCTGAACGAGCCTCTGATGGGCTCCTTTTCGGGCACGAACGGGCCCTCAGGGCGGTCGGCGACGGCTACGCCGAGGTGGAACACGCCGTTATAGTCTTTGGCAGAGAAGATGAGGTAGTACTTACCGTCTTTCTCCACGCAGTCGTTGTCCCACATCTGCTTCTCGACCCAGGGCACCTGGTCTTCGTCGAGGATGACACCGTGATCGGTGACCTCGCCCTGTTCCAGATCGTCGAACGACAGCACGTGATAGTCCTTCATCTGGAAGTGGCCGCCGTCGTCGTCGAAGGCGTGTCCTGCCTCGCGGTCGTGGCTGGGATAGATGTAGAGTTTGCCGTTGAACACATTGGCTGAGGGGTCAGCCATATAGTCGCTGGGGAATAGATAACGTGGTTTCATAAGCTGCTGTATTTTTATTTATATAGGTTGATGATGTCGTTGACGATGGCTTTCGGCTGATAGCTGCGGTCGAAGAGCAGGGGATAGTTGGTGCGTCCGGAGATGGGCCAATCGTTGAGCCACGAGTCGCCATCGCTCACGCCCCAGAGGTTGATGCGTCCTATCTTGTCGCGATGCCGGTAATAGATGTTGAAGAACTGGAGATAGCGCTTCTCTATCTGTCGGGCCACCTTTGCGGGAAGTCCGTTCTTATAGGGGTTCATCTTCTCCTGATACTCGAAGTTCTGGCTGATCTCGGCACCTCCGAAGTTTTCGGGCGCGGGCAGCACGTTGAGGTCGAGCTCCGTCATATTGATTTTGACACCCAAGGCGGCAAAGGCCTCGATAGACTTTTCGTACTCCTTGAGATTGGGATAGTCGAGTCCGTTGTGGCTCTGCATGCCCACAGCATCGATGCGCAGACCCTTGTCCTTCAGCTTCTTGACCAGCTGGCATACTGCTTCGCGCTTGCCAGGTTTTGCCATCGAGTAGTCGTTGTAATACAGCTCCACCTCAGGGGCGGCCTCATGGGCATAGCGGAAGGCCAGCTCGATGAACTCTTCGCCCAATATCTGGTAGTAGTAGGAATTGCGGAAGGAGCCGTCGTCCTCGATGGCCTCGTTCACCACATCCCATCCGCGAATCTTTCCGCGGAAGTGGCCTACTACGGTATAGATATGCTTGCGCATGCGCTCGCGCAGCACCTCTGGCTTCACCAGCTTGCCGTTCTTGTCGTGGAAGAACCACTTCGGAGCCTGTGAGTGCCAGACGAGGCAGTGGCCCATAGCCACCAAGTTATGCTGCTGGCAGTAGTCGATGAAGCGGTCGGCATCGCGGAAGTCGAACAGTCCCTCCTCGGGCTGCACCACCTCGCCCTTCATGCAGTTTTCGGGCACGGCAGTATTGAAATGCTTGTCGACGACGGCATCGGTCTGCGGACTCATGCCGTTGGACTGGGTCACGTTGAGGGACGCACCGATGAGACAGTACTTGCCTACAACTTCTCGCAAGCTCTGTGCAAGCACGGTCTCCGATGCAAACACTACTAATATTAAAACTACTAACCTAAAAAACTTCATACTCAATTTACTTGTTACGTTTCTCAATCTCGATGTTTATCTTGTCAATCACCTCGTCCGTCAGCTCATAGCGCGAGATGATGAACATAGCCAGACCTAACAGCAGGGCAGGAATGACGCAGACCAACCAGAGGATGCCCTGCTCGGCGAAAGTGGTCTGAACGGTCTCCTTGGCATTGAAACCCACATACGACAGCACCAGTCCGGGCACTACGCCGCCTAAGGCCATACCAGCCTTGAAGAAGATACCCGTCAGCGCATTCACGATGCCCGAGATGCGCTTGCCGGTGGTGTATTCGCCATAGGAGATGACCTCGGGCACCAGCGCCCACATGTATCCCGTAGCCACGATGACACCTGTAGACTTGATGAACTGAGCCACATAGACTATCCACATCTGCGACTTCAGGGAGGGCACTACCGACACCACGTAGAGGATGGCCATACCCACGATGGCAATGGTGAGGAAGATGTTGAACATGCCGCGCTTGCCTACGGCTTTCTTGATGGCAGGCACCAAGGGCATGAAGATGAAGGCAGGCACGGAACCCAAGCCCATGAAGACGGCCAGCTGGTCGCTGGTGGCCTGCAGGTTGCACGTCATATAGTAGGAGCCGGCAGCATTGCCCACCGACATCATGGCGAAGGCTGTAATAAAGAAGAACGCCAGCACGCGCAAGGGGCGGTTGCGCACAAACTCCGTCCACAGGTCGCTCACCTTCACGTCCTCCATATCCTTCGCATCCATCACCACGCGCTCCTTGGTCTGTGTGAAGCAGAAGAAGAGCAGCAGCATGCCTACAACGGCATAGATGCCCATCGTGGTAAACCAGGCGCTGGCAGCGTCGGGCGTATTGATGATAGCGTCGCCGCTGGCATCCTTCGGTGCGAAGGCGGCCACCACGAGGGGAATGCCCGAAGCCACGCACAGTCCTCCCACGTTGGCCAGAAACATACGCACGGAGGTCAGGGTGGTAATCTCGTCTGTATCGCGCGTGAGCGATGAGTTCAGTGCACCATAGGGCACATTTATTAAGGTATAGAGCATCGACATGCCCACATAGGTGACGTAGGCATAGACGAGCGAGGGTGCAAAGCCGTTCCAGAAGCACAGGATGGCGAATCCTGTCAGCGGGATGCCTCCCAATACCAGATAGCTGCGATACTTGCCTAACTTGGGATTGTGCTTGTCGACATACGTTCCCACCAAGGGGTCCCAGAGCACATCCACCAGACGCACTACTAAGAACATCGTAGCAGCGTCTGCGGGGTCGAGTCCGTAGATGTTAGTGTAGAAGAACAGCAGGTACATGCTGATGGTCTGGTAAATCAGGTTCTGGGCCAAATCGCCAGAGCCAAAGCCGATACGCTGTATCCAGGAGAGTTTGTAGAAACCTTTCGTCTCTTGTGTTTCGTTCATTGCCATTGTCGTTATAGGTTTTATTACGTTTTCTGGTTGCAAAGTTAGTGGTTTCCGTTGGAATGGACGTTTTCACATGTTACAAAAACTATCTTTATTTGTTTCATGCACAAAGAATTTGCATTTTTTAGGATGCTTCCAATATAAAAATGACTATATTTGCAGAAAAATATCAAATGCTTATGAAACGTACATCTCTTCTTATTCTACTCGCAGTGCTCGCCGTCGTGGGCGATGCCAAAGTGCTGCTGCCCCAGCTCTTCCAGTCGGGCATGGTGTTACAACGTGGAAAGACAATCCCCGTATGGGGGAAAGCCGACCCTCAGGAGAAAGTAATCATTCGCTGGAACAAGCACCAGTATGCTACCATAGCTGATGCGAATGGCCGCTGGCGCGTAGACCTGCCCAAGATGAAGGCTGGTGGACCCTACACGATGATGGTGAACGACGTAGTGCTGACCGATGTGATGGTAGGCGATGTCTGGCTGCTGTCCGGGCAGTCGAATATCGATGTCACTATTGAGCGCGTCTATCCGCAATATACCGATGAAATCGACCATTTTGATTATCCTAAGGTGCGCTTGTTCCGTGTGCAGAACGAGACGAATACGCACGGTGTGCAGGACGACATCCGTCCGACGAGCATCAACTGGAAACCGCTGAACAAGCAGAACGCGTGGCTCTTCTCGGCCGTAGGCACCTTTCTGGGCAAGCGTATGCTGGAGAAGACGGGAGTGGCGCAGGGCATCATTGTCAACAGCTGGGGCGGCACGCCCATCGAGGCCTGGATATCAGCTGACTCGTTGATGCGTGACTATCCGCTGCAGGTGGAGAAAACCCGACTCTATCAGAACGATGAAATGGTGAAGCTGCAACAGCAGTTCAACCAGCAGGCCGACCAGCGCTGGCGGCAGTTGCTGGATGCTGCCGACCCGGGTATTGCAGGGCGCTTTACAGCCCTCGATTATGATGATCGTGCGTGGAAGACGGTTGACCAGTATCAGAATGAATGGGCCAAGCAGCACGGTCGCGGCATCGTGGGCAGCATCTGGCTCCGCCAGCATGTGCATATCGACAAAGCCCATGCGGGTAAGCCTGCCCGCCTGCTGTTAGGTACGCTCTTTGATGCCGACTTCACCTATGTCAACGGCAAGGAAGTGGGGCGCACCTACTATCAGTATCCTCCGCGCCGCTACGACATCCCTGAAGGGCTGCTCCGCGAGGGTGACAATGTGATTACCGTGCGTTTTGTCAACAAGTATGGAACGGTTCATTTCATAGAGGACAAGCCTTACCTGTTAGCCTTCGGAGACGACCGCTTCAGCCAGAATCCGATGCCCAAGGATGTGATTCCACTGAGCACCCGGTGGCTGCATCATGCGGGAGCCGAGATGCCTGCCTGTCCCAGTGGCGACGTGTCGCTGCAGAATATGGCTACCACGCTCTACAATGCTGTGCTCTATCCCTTGGCACCGTATGCACTGAGCGGCATTGTGTGGTATCAGGGTGAGTCGAACTCTGGAAATCCTGCTCCCTATGCCGACCTGCTACGCAAGCTGATGGGCAACTGGCGCGCACTATGGAAGGAGCCCACGATGCCTTTCTGTATCGTGCAGTTGGCCAAGTATATGTATCCTACGGATGCAGGATACAAGAACTGGCTCAAGCTGAGAGACCAGCAGCGCTTAGTGGCCGAAGGTGACCGCTATGCAGAAGCTGCCGACATCTTCGATTTGGGCGAGGAAAACGACATTCATCCTCTGCGCAAGAAGGAGGTGGCCGAGCGTGTAGGCTTGTGCTTCGACAAACTGGTCTTTGGAAAATAGTTTATTGGGCAAACTTGCCGAAATAGCCTAAGCAGACATCGCGCCACTCGCGGGCATTCTCAAGCTGGTGCTGCAGGCGCTCGTCTACCTCGCGCCAGCGCTGCTCGTCCACATAGTGGCGCAGCTGATAGCGCCAGGCTGCCTGCATCTGCTCGACGGTAATTACTCCTTTATGATAGTGATATTGCAGCGACTCCCACAGCGTGGAGCCGTCCTTCATGCGGTAGGTCCAGGGAACACGGTGGAACCACAGCAACAGGTTCTCAGGACAGGTTGAGATATCATTGTAGCTGCGTGCAACCTCTGGGCGATACTGGCTGACGGCATCGGTTCCTGAGGTGGTGCGGTTGAAGCCGATGCTGTCTTTGTTGGCCTGATGGTAGTAGACGGGACACCACTCCAAGGGATAGTCGGCTTTGTAGCCGTCGGGCTCAGGGCCGTAGTGGTGGTCGAACTTGAAGATATGGTGCAAGCCTAAAGGCATCATATAGTCTACACAGGCCTCGCGGCTCTCGCACATGAGTTGCGACATCGTCGTAACAAACGGAGAATCGGGAGTGAAAGTCTGGGCGAGCCACTCTTGGGCGATGGCTTCAGACGACAGGGCGGGGTTCCACGCCAGGCGGCCAAAGGCATACCAGTTAGCCTGCGAGAAGTGGTGACCGCACCAGTTGCGGTCCAGTCCGATATTGGCTACTCCTGCAATACCCTTTAATCCAGCAGCAGGGACTTGCTGGAAGAACTCCTCCCACATGGGTGCGAGATAAACCAAATGGCGCGACTGGCCGAGATACTCCTGCGTAATCTGTAGTTCCACCATATTGGGGGTCTGCTTGATCTGGTCGAATACGGGACTGTAGGGCTCGCGGGGCTGGAAGTCGAGCGGACCGTTCTTGGTCTGTAGGATGACATTCGGGCGGAACTGCCCGTCGAGGGGCTTAAACTCCGAGACGGCCTGCTTGACGCGGTCTTCTCCTTTATGGTTGGCACCATAGACGAAGCAGCGCCACATGACGATGCCGCCGAAGGGCTTCAGTGCATCTGCCAGCATGTTGGCACCGTCGGCATGCGAGCGGTGATAGTCGCCAGGACCGGGCTGTCCCTCACTGTTGGCTTTGACTAGAAAGCCGCCGAAGTCGGGAATGAGCTTGTATATTTCCTTTGCCTTATGCTTCCACCACTTAGCTACCGCACCATTCAAGGGGTCGGCAGTCTTGGTGTCACCCAGAGCCATAGGGGTGGCGAAGTTGATGCTGAGGAAGACCTTGATGCCATAGGGACGCAGGATATCGGCTATCTTCTGCACCTCCTTCAGATAGGGTGTGGTGAGCATTTTAGGCGAAGCATTGACATTGTTCAGCACAGTACCGTTGATGCCCAATGAGGCATTGGCGCGGGCGTACTCTTGGAGGAGTTGAGAGTTGACAGGTGAGAGTTGAGAGTTGAGAGTTGAGAGTTGAGAGTTCTCTCTGTGAGAGTGTGGCGTTGCATTGAGCGTTGACTCGCTCCAGAAGATGCTCTCACCGGCATAGCCGCGCTCGATGCTGCCATCCAGATTGTCCCAATGATTCAGTAGGCGCAGGGAGAAGGCGGGTGTCTCCTGACACTTGTAGCTTAGTCCCTGAGTTTTCTGGATAGCTTGCCGGCGCAGCAGGCTATAGGCACCATAGAGCAGTCCGATGTCGCGACGGGCAGTGATGGTGTTACCCTCGATTGTGAAACCGTCGTTGTCGGGCAGGGCAGGGTCCAGTTTCAGTGTGATGTTCTCACCGTTGAAGTAGGTTTCCAGCTCTTCTCGCGCAATGTCGATAGTGGGTGACGAGACGGTGCTGGCGACCTTACATTTGTTGACGGGCTGATAGCGCAGCCATAGTTTGTGGCCGTCCTCAGCCATCATGCTGAGACTGGCACATAGGGTGAATAATGATAATAGTAGCCTTTTCATGATTATTTGCTATTTTACAATTTATTATTTACGATTTTCAACTCTCTCCCGCATATTCTGTCGGTGTCATTCCGAAGTGTTTCTTGAAGACTGTTGAGAAGTGGGCCTGGTTGTTGAATCCTACAGAGTAGGCCACCTGGGTGATGTTGATTTTCTTCTCGCGGATGAGTCGGGCAGCCTGTTCCAGACGCAGATTACGCACAAACTCACTGGTGGAGATGCCCGTCATCTCCTTCATCTTGCGGTGCAGCTGGGCGCGACTGATGCCTACCTCGTGTGTCATCATCTCCATGTCGAAGTCTGGGTTCGACAGGTTTTCGTTGACGCATTTCATGATCTTCTCCATCAGCACGTCATTGTTGCCTTTCACCTTGACCTCTTCTACCTTGTCTTCCTGCTCTTGGGCACCGCTGAACTTGCCGCGCAGGCGGCGAACGTTGTCCACCAGTTTGTCGATGGTGACATGCAGCTCCTCCATCACGAAGGGCTTCGCTAGGAAAGCATCGGCCCCACGCTTCAGACCTTCCAGACGGTATTGCACCTCACTCTTGGAGGTGAGCAGGATGACGGGAATGTCGCTGATGTTGGTATTCGATTTGATGCTGCGCAATAGCGTGATGCCGTCCATCTCAGGCATCATCACATCACTGACCACCAGGTCGAACGGCTGGGTGAGCAGTAACTTTAATGCCTCGCGGCCATTGGGTGCATAGCTGAACTTATACCAGCTGCCCAGCTCAGACTTGATATAATTGCCGATTTCAATATCGTCGTCGACCACCAGGATATGCAGGTTGCGATTGGCCTGTTTCTTGGTCGCATGGGGTGAGGGAGCATCATGCTGGGCAGGGGTGTCCTCAATCTCTTCCGTCTTCAGATGGTCTTTACCCAAAGGCAGGCTGACGGTCAACACGGCTCCTGTAGTGACGGTTCCGTCCTTGCGGTTCTGGGCTGTAATCTTTCCTCCGTGCATCTCGGTCAGTGCGCGGCAGAGGTTGAGTCCGATGCCTGTGCCGTCAACATGGATGTCTTTCGAATTCTTGCCCTGATAGAAGCGTTCGAAGAACTGGTCGGTCTTGTCGTTTTCGAAGCCGTTACCATTGTCTATGACTTCGATGACGGCGCTCTTGGCTGTGAGCGAGAGCCGCAGGGTCACCTCATCTTTGGTGTATTTGAAAGCATTCGACAGCAGGTTGGAGACCACTTTGTCGAACTGGGTGCGGTCTATCCATACCTTAATGTTATTCTCTGGATGGATGAAGGTATAGTGTATATGCTCTTGCAGGGCATTGTATTCGTAGAGTTTGTAGATACCGTAGCAGAAGGCTGTCAGGTCGGTTTCCTGGCACGACAGCTTCATCTGCTGTTTGTCAATCTTCCGTTCGTCCAGTATCTGGTTGACTAATAGCAACAACCGCTGTGCATTCTTGTCGATGGTGTCGAGGTCTACTTGACTTTCTGCATCCTGCAGGCGGGCTTTCAGCTTCTTCAGCGGTCCCATGATGAGGGTCAGTGGGGAACGGATGTCGTGAGTGGCATTGATGAGGAACTGCATCTTCGATTCTTCCAGGTCGCGACGGCGCTGTCGCTCCCAGTTGTAGAGCAATAGTCCGATGAATCCTCCTGCAACGAGGCAATAGAAGAGATAGGCCCATGTGGTCTTGTACCAGGGTTTCTCTATGGTAACGATGAGGGTGGTCACCTCGTCGGAGGCTATTCCGTCGGCCGATGCCCTGACCTCGATGGTGTAGAGTCCGGGCTGCATCTGGTGGAAGGTGAGCTGATTGTTGCCCTCGTTGGTCTGCATCCAGGTGCTGGCACCGTTTACACGATACTGGAACGAGATATTCTCTGCATTCTTGAAGTCGAGCAGCGAGAATTCCATCGTGAACGAGTTGTCGGCATAGGGAAGCTCAAAATGGTCTTGTAGTGGGTTCAGAGCCCGTCCGCTGGCATGAATGCGTGTCAGAAGCGTACGGCCCAGGCTATGGGTGAGCGAGCTGACATCACGAGGCAGGAAGGTCACCAGCCCGTCGGCTGTACCAAAACTGATGCGGTCGTCCGAACGGTGTATCATAGCCCCCAGCACAAATTCATTGGTGGTCAGGCCGTTTCCTGCAATATGCCCGGTAAGTTGCTGGCTGTATTGCCAGATACCCTTTGTGGTAGAAATCCAGATGTCGCCCTGCTGGTCGGCCACTATACTGCAGATCATCTTATCGTGTAGCTGTTCAGCATGGGGTGCCTCAGTCACCTTATTGGTCTTGGGATCGTAGCGGTATAGACCACTCTCTGTGCCTATCAGTATTTTGCCGTCGGCGGTCTCGCAGGTAGTATAGCACTGCTTGCCATCGAGCAGCACATTCCATCCGCGACTGTTGAATACATAGCCTTCTGGTTGCATCATCGACACACCGCTGGTGGTGCATATCCACAACTGTCCGTGAGAGTCGAACATCAATCCCTTAATCCAGTCGTTGCAGAGATAGCCTTCTTTGCGGTGGGCTTGCTGCATGCTCATCAGTTCGCCCTGCTTTGTCTTGGGATTGTAACAGTAGAGCCCCATTCCGAAGGAGCAGATATAGAGCCTGCCCTGTGCATCCTCTGTCATGCAGTTCAGCCCGCGTCCGTTCAGAGTCAGTTCTGGAACGGCTTGCCCTGACAGCGGATTATAGCGATAGAGCACATTCTCGGTAGTCAGCCAGTATTGTCCGGACTGACTGCGGAAGATGAGTCGGGTGCCTATAGGCGACTGAGGATGCGCCTTCACTTGTCCCTTCCCATCCAGCAGGAATACACCGCTGTTCTGGACTGTACACCACGTGTTGTCACCCTCGCCGGCAGTGATGGACGACACACCGCCTCCTGTGACATAATGCTGCTCTGACAGACTCCACGTGCTGAAGGCCGACTGCTGGCGCGAGAGCATCATCAGCCCCTTGTTGTAGCAGGCCACCCAGAGGTTCTGGTCTTTATCCTCCATCACATCTACCACATTGGCTGTGCCCAGGTCCATCTGTCCGTTGCCATTTTCCACTCGGGCCAGCAGACGGCTGTCGCGGGCAATCTTCATCAGACCGCTTCCCGATGTGGCTATATACATGTCACCGGCTTTGTCGATGGTGGCATCCTCCATACTGATATTGCGGTCTATTTGTGATAGGTCGAGTTTGGCATCCTTAATCTCTCCTGTGTGATAGTCGTAGCTCAAGATACCATACATACAGACGATTAACAACTGCTGGCCATGCTCAATATAGCGCATGGGTTGGCCGCAGGTGGAGAGATAATCGCGGAAGGTAGTCGGCTGCCCGTTCTTGACGGTGAACTTGGTAAAGGTGGTCAGATGGTCGCTGCGCCACAGGTTACCCTGACGGTCGATGTGGATACGGCTGTAGAAGTGGTCGCTCTGACGGCGGTTGAACTTGCTTTCATAGTCTATATGACGGTTGGGTGAGCTGATGCTGTAAAGCCCATAGCCCGCAGTGCCAATCAGCAGACGGTGACGGCTGTCATCAGTCAGTGAGTTGACACGGGGTGTCAGCCCGTCAGGAAACGTGTAGCGGCGGAAGTTGTCGTGTTCGTAGTCGTAGCTGACCAGTCCTCGTGAGCAGCCTACCCACAAGCGCCCGTCACGGTCTACAAACAAGGTTGAAATCTCATTGTCGTTGATGGTGGTAGAGTCGTTGCGGCTATGAAAATAGGTGGTAAAGCGATAGCCGTCGAACTTGTTCAGTCCATACTCTGTACCCACCCAGATAAAACCGTAGCGGTCTTGGCAGATACAGGTGATGAGACTACTCGACAGTCGACCTGATGAATAGAAGTGTCCTGTCTGAGATTTTGACTGCACTTGCCATAGTAAGCACAGAACCAGTATCACGTATTTTATGGGCGATTTCATTGCAGTCATTGGTTTTGCAAAGGTAGCATAAATCGTCCAAACGACAAAATTATTTTATATTTTTTTGTAGAGCAGCATATAAAAATAGCGTGTAATATACTTACACGCTATTGGGATGTTGTAGTCTACTGGGCTATCAGCGAGATAGCAAAGCCTCCGCCTGGAGCTTCTTTCAGCTTCAGTGTATCACCCTGCTTGACTATCTTCTTTGTGATGGTGTAGGCCTTCGGATTGGTCTCGTAGTGCGCATCTTTGGCATCGGCATAGATGGTGCACTCATACTTGCGGCCCTTGTCGAGGAAATCGAGTTTGAGCGTACTCTGGTGACCGTTCTCATCACATTTGCCTCCTACAAACCAGTTGTCAGTACCTTTGGCCTTGCGCGCTACCGTGATGTAGTCGGCAGGTTCCGCCTCAAGGTAGATGCTCTGATCCCAGTCGCAAGCCACATCGCGGATGAACTGGAAGGCATCGTCGTAGCGCTCATAGTGCTCAGGCAGGTCGGCAGCCATCTGCAAGGGTGAATACATGGTGAGGTAGAGGGCCAGAGAGCCTGCTATGGTGATACGGGCCCACGAGGTGTTGTTGCTCCAGGTGGAGAGTTTCGTCTCGAAGATGCCTGGGGTGTAGTCCATAGGGCCGCCCTGCAGGCGAGTGAACGGCAGGATGCAGGTGTGATCGGGTCGTGATCCGCCAAAAGCTTCATATTCCGTACCGCGAGCCGACTCGTTGCCCACCAGGTTGGGATAGGTACGGCAGAGTCCCGTCGGGCGGGTGGCCTCATGGGCATTGACCATAATATGGTGCTTGGCAGCCTCTTGGATGACATAGAGATAGTGGTTGTTCATGCTTTGCGAGTAGTGATGGTCACCGCGTGGGATGATGTCGCCTACATATCCTGTCTTTACAGCATCGTAGCCATAATGGTTCATCAGCTTGAAGGCCTCCTTGATATGTCGCTCGTAGTTCTGGGTCGAGCTGGATGTCTCGTGGTGCATCAGCAGCTTGACACCCTTGGAGTGGGCATAGTCGTTCAGCATCTTGATGTCGAAGTCGGGATAGGGAGTCACGAAGTCAAAGACATCGCGTTTCCACATGTTGGCCCAGTCTTCCCAGCCTACATTCCATCCCTCTACCAATACCTCTTGCAGTCCGTTCTTGGCAGCAAAGTCTATATACCGCTTCACCTTCTCGTTGTTGGCAGCATGACGGCCGTTGGGAGTTAACAGTTGATAGTTGACAGTTGACAGTTGGATGCTGGGGTAGTCGTCGGTATAGTGCCAGTTGGATTTGCCTACAATCATCTCCCACCATACACCACAGTACTTTGTGGGATGAATCCATGAGGTGTCTTCCAGCTTACAGGGTTCGTTGAGGTTGAGGATGAGATTTGAAGAGAGCATGTCTCGTGCATCATCACTGACAATGATGGTGCGCCAGGGAGTCTCGCAAGGGGTCTGCATAGCACCCTTCAGTCCTGTGGCATCTGGTGTCAGATGGCTGACAAAGGTAAAGGGCTTGGGCAGAGGATAGGCAGAAGGCTCCGGGTTGGGTGTGTACCGGTTGCTGCTTCCCTCCAACTTGGTGGTCAGTGCCTTCGTCTGGGCATCTACCAGTTCGAGGTGCATGGTGGCATAGTCCAGACAGGCGGCCTCGTGGATGTTGATATACAGTCCGTCCTGACTCTTCATCTGCAGGGAGGTCTGTACGCCTGTGGGCGAGAAAACGGCTACAGAGCTGTTACCCCAGTTGACGGCCTGCTGGAAGCGGCTTCGAATCTCAGACAGCTTGCATTCCTGTGTCTCCTGCTCCTGCGTGTCGTAGTCACCAGGCAGCCACCAGGCGGTATGGTCACCAGCCATTGCGAACTCGCTGCGCTCCTCTTTGATGAGGAAGTAGTTGAGATTCTGCTGTTGGGGGAACTCATAGCGGAAGCCCACACCGTCATCATAGACGCGGAAGCGCAGAAGCATCTCGCGGTGTTCCGTTGGTTGCGACAGGGTCGCAACATACTCGACATAATGGTTGCGGATGTCCTTGTTCTCGCCCCATACGGGCTGCCAGGTTTCATCGAAGGTGGAGGTCTGCTCGCTCTTCAGTGTGAATCCGTCCATAAGGTCGGTCTCCTTGAGCCCTTTGGAAGCATGCTTGTCGCGGGCCAGTTCCAGACCGAGGTGTGAGGGGCGGATGACCTCGCGCCCCTTATAGGTGATGCTATAGACAGGCCTCCCTTGCTCTATCTGGAAGTTCAGCGCGATGCGGCCGTTAGGCGACTTCACTTCTGCTGCTGTCGCAGTGAACGACAGCAGCAGGGATAATGCAATCAGTTTTGTTTTTGCTTTCATTGTTGTGATGGTTATTTTCGTCCACTATGGCTGATGAGCATCTTCACCTCCTCGTTGAAGGCATCGGCCTTCATCAGCTGTTCGATGGTGAGGTGCATGCGATACCGCCAGTAGTGGCGTGGATTAGCAGGGATATTGATGCGTTCGCCATTGGGGTCGGGCAGGCGCAGCTTCTCGTCAATAGAGAGCCAGTCTTGCAGTGACAACAGGCAGAGCATGGCGCGAGAGGTAAGTTGGCGGCTGATGATGTCCTTAGCCAGCCATCCAGGCAGCGGGTGGGGGGCTACAGAGTCCCATCCTCGGCGAAGCGACACGCTGTAGTACTCCTGTGTGCGCTCGTAGTCTTCGTCCCACCACTGGCGCAGTGGAGCCATGTCATGGGTGGAGAAGGTAATCACGCTGCGGTAGGGTGTATGCTTCAGTTTGCTAAAGCGCAGTGATGGTTCCTTGGGCATAGTCTGAATCTCAAGCGACAGAATGCGTAGTTCATCCATCACCCAGGGCACGCAGTCGGGCACCATACCGAGGTCTTCGGCACAGCAGAGCATGCGGGTGGCTTGTGTCAGCAGGGGCAGCTTCTTCATAGCCTCCTGATACCAGAACTGGTTGTTACGGCGGTAGAAATAGTCGTTGTAGAGGCGGTTGAAGTTGAACTTCTGCCCCTCGTCCAACTGCTCGTAGGCCTGCTGGTACTGTACGGCAATGCGTGGATGCCAGCGGTCGTTGCGCTTATGGTCTATCAGGAACAAGTCGTCTTTGAACTCCACTCCATAGGCGGCAATCTCTTCCTTGCTCAGTCCGAGGGCAGGAGCAAACTGCCCCATCAGGCCAGACTTCTCGGGCATGGGGATTTCCCAGATACGGAAGAATCCCAACACGTGGTCTATGCGGTAGGCATCAAAGTATTGTGCCATCTTGCGGAAGCGGCGTACCCACCACGAGCAGCCGTCTTTGAGCATCTCGTCCCAGTTGTAGGTGGGGAAGCCCCAGTTCTGTCCGTCGGCAGAGAAAGCATCGGGCGGTGCACCAGCCTGACCGTTCAGGTTGAAATACTTCGGCTCTACCCAGGCCTCCACACCGTCGCGCGAGATACCGATGGGGATGTCGCCCTTCAACACCACACGGTGCTGGCGGGCATACTCGTGGGCCGAGCGCATCTGCTGGTCGAGGTTATACTGTACGAAATACCAGAAGTTCAGAACCTTTTTGTCAGGGGTAGCCAGCTTCTTGGGCCATTCACCAAAGGTTGCCGTACCATAGAGGTCGCGATAGAAGCAGAACTTGGCATAAGGCTCCAGCCACTGCTTGTTCTCCTCAAAGAACTGCTTGTAGGATGCGCGGCGGCTGGTGGCTGTCCATTCCTGTGCGAAAAGCTCCTGCAGATAGTCCATCTTGGCCTGGAACATGCGCTCATAGTCAATCTGCGGCAGCGCGTTGAGCTCCTGACGGATGCTCTCAAACTGTTCCTGCTTCTTTTTGTCCTTCAGTGCTGGCAGCTGGCGGAAGTCAGTGTATTGCGGATGCAGGGCATAGATGCTGATGGAGTTATAAGGGTAGGAGTCCTGCCAGGTGTGGGTCATATTGGTATCGTTGATGGGCAACACCTGTAGTACGCGCTGGTTAGTTTTGGCAACCCAGTCTATCATCAGCTTCAGGTCACCGAAGTCGCCTACACCAAACGAGCCCTCACTGCGCAGTGAGAAGATAGGGATTACCGTGCCGGCACCCCTCCAGGGATAGATGGGGAAGTGGGCTTGTGCAAGTTCGTAGACCAAGACCTCTCCATCATTGATTAGCGGCAGATCGATGCTTCGGTTTTCTCCTTCTTCCCACATAGGGGTGTAGTCGGGTTCAGTATCGAGGATGATAAACTTGAACTCGAACCGTCCTACGGGCAGACGGGTAGCATCGAGGCTCACCACCCACTCATGGCATTGGTGCTCCGTCATGGGGAGAGCCTTTTGGGGATCCCATGCTCCTAACTGCTGAGGATCACCGATGATGGACAGACGCTCGTTCTGTCTCAGTTGCGGAGCACGCACCTTGATGCGCACCGTGCGGGGATATTCAGTTTCCGTACTTAAGGCACGCTTGCGGGCCAGCACGCAGTCGGTGAATGCCGAACTGTACATATAGGAATCCTCTGGAATGTCTATCCAATGGTCATAGACGATATAGCGTGTCCCCTTCACAGCAGCAAACTCCAGTCGGTGAGGCTCTACGAGCCACTCGTGGCGGACTTCTGCATCACCGCGATAGAGGCTGTAGTAATAGTCAATGTACTTGCCGGACTTGGCATTCATGTTCAACTCGCAAAACCAGTGTTGGCCGTCCAGCGTGGTCATCTTGTGTTGCATATTCTTCGCAACATCTTCCTCTGAAAGGATGTTCAGCACCATCTCTTCACCGAAGGAGGTCTGATATTCCAGGTTGAATAGCGTTTTCATAAGCAATTATATATTAGTTATTTAGAAATCATGCAATCGTTTGCAAAAATATTACTTTCTGTTCTTGATAATTGTCACACAACAGGCTCCGATGAGGAAGCTGATGCCAGCCACTATCATCATGGTCGACGGATGTCCTCCTACCAGCGACAGAATGGTGCCTCCACAGATGGCAGCCACTATCTGGGGCACACAGATGGTGCCGTTGAACAAGCCCAGATAGGCTCCCATGTGACCGTAGCCCTGTAGGGCATTGGTGACGAAGGTGAACGGCATAGCCAGCATAGCCGCCCAGGCACAGCCAATGAGCAGGAAGGGTACAATCTGTCCGTACATATCGGGAATGAAGGGGATGAGCGCGAAACCTATGCCTCCTAATACCAGACTGACCGCATAGGCCATTTTGGTATTCTTGAAGCGAGGCAGCAGCGTAGCCCATACCACAGAGCCCATAGCCTGGATGGCATAGAGCACGCCCGTCCAGTTGGCTGCTTCCTGATAGCTGGTGGTTGTTGGGTCGATGGTGCCCCAGACGGTTTCGGAAACAGCATCCACCACATAGGTCCACATATAGAGCATGCCGCCCCAGCAGAAGAACTGCACCAGTCCTACCTTCCAGAAGGTTGTGGGGGCATTCTTCAATAGCGTGATCCAGTTGGCACTCTCCTCTTTCTCTTCAGAGACGGGATTATACTCGGCATATTCCTTTGGATCCCACTCTTTCACCTTCAGGGTCGTGTAGATGACACAGGCTATCAGGATGGCGGCTCCGATGTAGAACGACCAGATGACCGAGTCGGGCACCACCCCCTCGGCAGCTACATTCTTCACGCCTATCCAGGTGAGCACGAAGGGGAACAGGAATCCCACCACCGAGCCCGCATTACAGAGGAACGACTGAATGCTGTAAGCTTTGGCCTTCTGCTCTTCGTTCACCATGTCGCCTACCAGCATCTTAAACGGCTGCATGGCCATATTGATGCTGGTGTCGAGCAGCATCAGGGCAATCAGTCCGAAGATAAGGGCTGCCGATACAGCCAAATGCAGTGAGCCAGCATTAGGCAGCAGGCACATCACCGCAACGGCTACCAGTGCACCTACAAATAAATAAGGTATGCGACGTCCGAAGCGAGTCCACGTCTTGTCCGACAGTGTGCCTACAATAGGCTGTACCAGGATGCCCATCAAGGGAGGCAGTATCCAGAAGAAGCTCAATGAGTGTGGGTCGGCTCCTAATGTACGGAAGATGCGCGAGATGTTGCCAGACTGCAGGGCATAGGCAATCTGAACACCGAAGAATCCGAAACTCAGATTCCATAGACTCCAAAACGGTAAATTCGGTTTTTGTTTCATATATCTAAGGTATAATAGTTATACATTATTTTGTAGTACCGCGGATAATCAGCCGCGTGCGCACGATGCGCCGTTCGGCTTTGTCAAGGGGGATGGTGCCCTCCACATGACCAATCAGGATGTCCACCGCCTCTTCACCCACCTTCATGCCGCGCTGTTCGACGGTGGTCAGCATAGGGTCGCAGGCTACGGCACGCTGGCCGTTGGTGAATCCGCAGATGCTGATGTCCTGCGGCACCTTGAAGCCCATGCGCTTGGCTGTATAGAGGATACCGATGGCCGTATCATCGTTGACGGCAAAGAAGCCATCGGGTAGGGTGTCACCCTGTAGCAGTTCAGGTGTGATAGCCTCTGCATCCGTGCGGTTGTCGCAGATACGGGTCATGCGCTCGTCATAGGGCAGTCCGTGTTTCAGCAAGGCATCCTTATAGCCGTTAAAGCGGTTCTTCGAGATTTCCATGGTGGGTGCCGATCCATAGAAGGCAATCCGCTTGCAACCCGTCTCGATGAGGTGGCTTACCGCATTGAAGGCTCCCATATAGTCGTCCACTACCACGCGGCTGGCATTCACGCCCGTACATATTCTGTCATAGAACACCAGCGGCACTCCGGCATCCTGTAGCCGTAGGAAGTGGTCATACTTCTGTGTGTCCTTAGCCTGACTGACAATGATGCCGCATACCTTGTTCTCATAAAACGACTGACAGATGCGCACCTCGCGCTCATATTTCTCGTCGCTCTGGGCTACCATGATACGATAGCCGCGCGAGGAGGCTTCCTCCTCAATGCCTGCCAGCACCGACGAGAAATAGAAATGGGTGAACTCAGGGATGATGACCCCGATGACTTTCATGGGCTGGATTTTCGAGAAGCGCAGCGACTCGGCAATGACATTGGGTGTGAAGTTATGCTCGCGGGCATACTGCTGGATGGCAGCCCTGCGCTCAGCAGAGATGCGGGGCGAGTCCTTCAGTGCGCGCGATACCGTAGCCACCGAGATACCAAACTCGCGGGCGATGTCCTTCATTGTCAATGGAGTCTTCTCTGTCATCGGCTTTTAGTTTTCTGACTGCAAAGATATTGAAAAGTTTCTTTCGTTGTTTCCTAACCTTATTTATTTTAAAAAATCTACAGCGCAAACGTTTGCATTGACATTACAACGAATTTTTATTTAAAAAAGTATCAACGAATCAAAACAAATCCTATCTTTGCACCGTGAATCTTTGATTTAAATCAACATAATCGCGAATTTGAGAACTTTTACAATAGTATACTAACTTTTTAAAAAATGTATGATGAAGCAGGTAAACATTAAAATTCTTCGCTCTGCGAAGCGATGGAATCGATTACCGTTTAGGATGCTGTTCCTTTTGTTAGGATTGTTCCTATCGGTAGGTGCCTTTGCTCAGATTGATGTCAAAGGCCATGTTAAGGATGCTCAGGGTGAACCCATCATCGGTGCCACCGTACGTGTAGCAAACACACAGACTGCTACCGTTACCGACTTCGATGGTAACTTTGTCCTGAAAGCCAATCAGGGTGCCGATATCAGCATCAGCTACATCGGCTACCAGACTGTCACCGTCAAGGCTGCTCCCACGGTGGAGGTGACACTTCAGGAAGACCAGACCATGCTTGAGAACGTGGTGGTCATCGGCTACGGTGTTGCCCGCAAGACCGACCTGACGGGTTCGGTGACGGCCATCAAGCCCGATGAGAAAAACCACGGTATGATTACCACAGCTCAGGACATGATTCAGGGCAAGATAGCTGGTGTGAACGTCAACTCAGCATCTGGCGAGCCTGGCGGTGGTGCACAGATTCGTATTCGTGGCGGTGCTTCACTGAATGCCAGCAACAACCCGCTGATAGTGATTGACGGCATGCAGATGGATGACAACGGTACGAAGGGTGTCAACAACCCGCTGTCGCTGGTCAATCCAAACGACATTGAGTCGTTCACCGTGCTGAAGGATGCCTCGGCTACGGCCATTTACGGTAGCCGTGGTTCTAACGGTGTCATCATCATCACCACCAAGAAGGGCCGTCGCAACCAGTCACCAAAGGTGAGCTATAACGGCACGCTCTCAGTGAGCTCCATTTCCAAGAAACTCGATGTCATGAATGCCAACGAGTATCGCCAGTTCATCAAGGACTACTACGGCGGCGAGACCAGTGCTGCCTACTTAGGTCTGGGCGATGCCGATACCAATTGGCAGGATGAGATATACCGCAGCGGTGTGAGCCACGACCACAATGTCAGCGTGGGTGGCGGTCTGGGTAACCAGCAGTGGGCCATGCCCTATCGCGTCAGCGTGGGCTACACCAACCAGCAGGGTATTCTGAAGGGCTCCTCCTATAGCCGTTTCACGGCCGGCTTCACGGCCAACCCGTCGCTGCTCAACGACCACCTGAATCTGAACATCAATGGCAAGTATGCCTACTCGAAGACCAAAGAAGGCGGCCGTGATGCCATCGGCATGGCTACGCGCATGGATCCGACACGCCCCGTCAGGAGCGACGACCCTGCCTTCGAGAACTGGGGCGGCTACTGGCAGTGGGCGAACCCGACGACTTCGTACGACCCCACGTTCCTGTATGCCCTCAACAGTGATGCGCCGGCCAACCCCGTGGAGAAGATTGAAAACTACAACAACTACAAGAGTGCACACACTCTCCTTGGCAATCTGGAGGCCGACTACAAGATTCACGGCTTTGAGGACCTGCGCCTGCACATGAACATGGCCGGCTCCTACACCTACGGCGGTGAGTACACCAACAACAACCCCCGTTCGACCTACGGCTACTACTATGGCGGCAACGGCGAGAATACGGAGAAGAAGTACAACGTGCTGCTCTCGCTCTACGCCCAATACTTTAAGGACTTCAACAAGGCCCACCATTTCGATGTGATGGCTGGTTACGAGTACAGCCGAACCAAGTATTGGGGTGACAGCTGGTACAAGGACTACTACCCCGCTACCAATGAGGGTACCGACGACGACGGCAACCCGCTGGCTGGCACCATCCACAACTCATCCGACAGCTACTGGCGCGGTCAGATGGTGCTGATGAGCTGGTATGGTCGTGCCAATTATTCGCTGCTTGACCGCTATCTGCTGACCGTCAACTTCCGTGCCGACGGCTCGTCGCGCTTTGCCGACGGACACCGCTGGGGTGTGTTCCCCTCTGTGGCAGCCGGCTGGCGCATCAAGGACGAGAAGTTCCTCAAAGACGTTGATGCCATCAGTGAGCTGAAGCTGCGCCTGAGCTGGGGTCAGACGGGTCAGCAGAACACCTACAAGGAGTATTACACGCCGACCTACAAGATGACCATCGGCAACGACCGCCTATATCCCATCGGTGCCGGCAACACGGGTGTGCTGTTCCAGCCGCTGGTCTACAACAACGACCTGACGTGGGAGACCACCACTACATGGAACATCGGTCTGGACTACGGCATGTTTAACCAGCGCCTGACGCTGAACGTCGATGCCTACATCCGCAAGACCACCGACCTGCTCTGCACACCGACCATTGCCGCCGGCCAGAACTATGACAACAAGATGCTGCTGAACGCTGGTTCGCTGAAGAACAAGGGTATAGAGTTAGCCATCTCTGGCAAGCCCATTCAGACGAAGGACTGGTTTATGGAACTGGGCTTGAACATGGCCTACAACAAGAATGAGGTAACGGAGCTCTACGGCGGCCGCGACATGATTGAGGCCGGCCTGACCGTAGGTATGCAGAAGAACCTGACCTACCACAAGGTGGGCGAGGCTGCCAACTCCTTCTGGGTGTTCCAGCAGGTGTACGACGAGACGGGCCGCCCCATCCAGGGAGCCTATGTCGACCGCAACGCTGATGGCCAGATAGACGATAAAGACCGCTACATCTACAAGAACATTGCTGCTCCGTGGACTGGTGGCTTCTACTTCAAGGTGGCCTACAAGAACTGGGACCTGGGCACCAACTTCCGCCTCTCCTTGGGCAACTATGTCTATAACGATCTCATCGAGAGCCGCATGAACACCGACATCCGCTACAACCCCTCGAAGAACTTCTACGAGAACACCACCAGGCAGGTGGCTGCCCTGCGGTGGAAGTCGTACGACTATCCGCTGTCGGACTACTTTGTACAGAACGCCTCGTTCCTGAAGTGCGACAATATCACGCTGGGCTACAATTTCGAGGAACTGTTCAAGTCGTCGGTCTACCACGGTCTCTCCGGCCGTATCTATGCTTCGTGCAGCAACGTGTTCACTGTCACCAAGTATTCCGGCCTCGACCCCGAACAGGTGTCTGGCTTCGAGGGTAGTGTCTATCCGCGCAGCCGCACGTTCCTGCTGGGTCTGAACCTCAATTTCTAATCACATTGCTAACTAAATACAACAACGCACTATGAAACTCAATAAATTCAAAGCAATGGTCATGGCTTCAGCCGTGCTGATGGCTGCCGGCCTGGCCTCCTGCTCGGACGACCTGAACAAGGGCAACATTGACCCGACGGTTCAGGCTGAGCCCGATGTCACTGCGCTCTACAGCAAGTGCTATGCCAGCCTCATTCTGGAGGGCATGGACGGCAAAGCCGACTTCAGCGTGGACGATGCCGGTAAATCGACGCTCCTGCGTAACATCTTTAATGCCAATGTGTTGTCTACCGACGAGGGCATCTGCTGGTGGACGGACGGCGGACTGGAAGACTACGGCAACAACTCGACCAACTCGAGCAGCGATGCCATCCGCTACCTCTACTACCGTCTGATAATGAATGTCAGCTATTGTAACCACTATCTGGAGTTAAGTGCTGCCCAGGCCGACCCGACAAAGTTGGCCGAGGTGCGCTTCATCCGTGCCTACCTGTACTTCCAGCTGCTTGACCTCTTTGGCGACCCGACGTTCATTCCCGCCGTGTCTACAGCTATGCCCCGCCAGGCCCACGAATACAATACCGCCTATGACGCCTCCAAAGAGTATAGCCGCAGCGAGCTGCTGGCCATGGGCCGTGAGTTCCTGTTCAACTGGGTGGTGGAGGAACTGAAGACTGCCGAGGCAGACCTGATGAGTCCGCAGCCCAAGACCGATACTGATGCCGACTATGGTCGTGTGGACAAGGCTGCCGCCTGGCTCATGCTCAGCCGCCTGTATCTGAACGCTGGTACTTATCTGAACAACAACGGACAGGACAACCCCCACTGGAGCGAAGCCTTGCAGTATGCCGAGCAGGTCATCAATTCGGGCTACCAGCTGTTTGATGACAGCAAGATGTCGGCACAGGCCAAGGCTAACGGTCTGAAGCCCTACGACCTGCTGTTCATGGGCGACAACGGCTCGAACGGTGCCTCCTGCGAGGCTATCTTCCCCCTGCTTCAGGACGGTAAGGTCACCAAGGCATGGGGTGGCTCCATGTTCTTCGTAGCCGCCATGTGGAATGCGAAGATGGCTACCGTCACCGGACAGACTGCCGCCACGACGCAGAACACGTGGGCCGGCATGCGCTGCCGTCCGCAGCTGCTGGAGAAGTTTACCAGCAACCCTGCTTCGTTTGTTGACAAGACGGCTGCCGAGATACGCACCATCGCAAACGACGACCGTGCTATCTTCTGGGGTGTGGGCCACACGCTCAGCGTATTCCCCAACTCCGAGTTCTCGCACGGCATCACGACACCGAAATGGAACAACAACTACTCTAACGGCGGTACACCGCACGACAACGAGAATGTCGACATTGACTTCTTCCTGCTGCGCGTCGCCGAGGCTTATCTGAACGCTGCCGAGGCTGCCCTGCACACGGGTGATGCCGGCAAGGCCAAGAGCTATATGGACCGTCTGCGTGCCCGTGCCCATGCCAGCGCCCGCGCTAACTACACTTTGGACGACGTGCTCGACGAGCGTGCCCGCGAGATGTACTTCGAGGGTGTCCGCCGTACGGACCTCATCCGCTACAACTACTTCGGCGGCATCGGCGTGCAGTATGGCTGGGAAGGCAAGGGTGGCAATAGCAACTACACAGGTGCTGCCTTCGAGAAGTACAAGAATGTCTATCCCATTCCCTCTGCCGAGGTCATGGCCAACTCTAACATCGTCCAGATAGAGGGCTATTAATACTACAAGAGAACAACAACATCCCCAAACGAATAATAAGAAACGCAATATGAAGAACAGACTATTGCTTGGCGCACTGCTCATAGGCACCGCCAGCTTATTCACCGCATGTAAGGACGACAACGACTCGAACCCCACGCTGATGCAGCCCAAGGAGTTTATGCTGAACACGCCGGCCTATGTCAATGAGACGGTAGATCTGGCCCAGACCAGCGAGATACTGTTGTCGTGGTCGCAACCACAGTACACGGCCGGCAACGCTCCGCTGCAGGTGACCTACGAGATACAGGTGTCGCCCGACAACGAGTTTAATGTGTCTACCGACGAGGCCGCTGCCGATGAGAGCGGTGCCACGGTGGCCGACTATGCTGCCATGGCCCGCACGACAACCGAATGTACCTACAAGCTGTTGTCGGCCGACCTGGACAAGGCGCTGGTACAGATCAAGAAGTGGAAGAAGGATGAGGTGCCCCAGGAGCAGATTGCCTACCTGCGCATCCATGCCTTCATCGACGAGAACGGCACACGGCTGAACAGCGTTGTGTCGAATAGCATCGAGCTGAAGTTCAACCCCTACTACATCGAGCTGAAGGATGCCACACCCATCATGTGGTATCTCGTGGGCAACAACATTCTCGACGGTGCATGGAGCAATGCCCCTGGTGTGAGCTCGCTGCCTATGTTCGTCAGTGCCGACTATGCCTACGACAAGGCTACGGGTGCCGGCGAGATTACCTACTTGAACTACTTCACCACTGACGGCTGGAAGATTCAGCCCCAGGACTTCAACTGGGACCTCGGCTTCATGAGTGGTGGCTCGGCCAACACGGCCGTCTTCCGCGACGGTGCCGCTGATGCCGGCAACATCTGGTGCGAGCCCGAGGGATACTACCTCGTGACCGTCAACACAGGCACCAACGAGTGTGCTATTGTCAAGCAGGACATCGCTCCCACCGACTACGGCCAGATATGCATCACGGGCAGTTTCAACGGCTGGGCTGACCAGAACATGACTCCGGCCAACAAGGCTGGCGAGAACCACGTATGGGTGTACACGCTGACCGTGGCCGAGGGTACTGTCGAGCAGGTGAAGTTCAAGATTGCCGGCTCGTGGGACACCAACTGGGGCTTCGGAGCCGATGACGGTGAGGTGAACACCTGCGGTGTGGCCACCGGTGGCGGCAAGAACATCGGTGTGGCCGAAGGCACGTGGATTATCGTATTCAATGACATCACGGGCGAGTTCAGCATGCTGGCCCAAGAGTAGTTTAACGTAAACCATTAACAGCGCATAGATTATGAAAAAGACAATAGTATTAGGCATGGCCCTGGTGGCAGCACTCGCTTCCTGCACTCAGGACTATAAGGACTGGAGCAGCCCACAGAGCAACACGGCCAGCGAGGCCGCCGAGAAGCTCACGATGACGGTGCAGCCCACTCTGAGCAGCATTCTCTTTGCCGACGACAACGGCGAGTCGGTGCAGCTCTTTACCACCAACCTTGCAGAGGGGCAGGTCGGCAACTACCAGCTCGACATTGCGGGCACCGAGAGCGAACAGACGGTGGAGCTGACGGCAACACCCGACGGCATGGTCGCTACCAGTCAGCTGGCGGAGGCCGTGAGCACCATCTATGGCAAGCGCCCCGTGGAGCGTAAGCTGTACATCACCGTGTCGGCCAATGTCAAGGTGACTACCGCCGACGGCGTGGTCAGCGTGCAGCGCGTGGCCAGTCCCTTCGAACTGAAGGCCACCCCCGATGCACCGTTTATCGACTCAGGCTACTGGCTGACGGGCGACTTCGCCGGCTGGAACAAGGAGGGAGCACTGCCCTTCACCCATGTTGGCAGCGGCGACATCTACGAGAACCCGGAATTCCAGATAGTGTTCGAGACCACGGCAGCCGACCAGTACTGGAAGATTATCCCCAACGGCAACTACGAGGGCGACTTCTGGGCTGAGAGTGTGACCGGCGTGGTGGGCACCACCGTCGACGGCGACACCAGCACCGAGGGTAACCTGACCACCACGAGTCCGCAGGCCGGCAAGATAGCCGAGCCAGGCATCTACCGCATGACCATCAACATGATGAACTACACATATACCATCGAGAAGCAGGAGTACAAGCCTTACATCTACTTCATCGGAGCTACCGATGGCTGGAACAACGACGAGCCTAACCGTCAGCGGCTGGCACTCACCGACGATAGCGGCATCTATACCGGCTATCTCTATTGTGCCGACCCGAATGGCTGGGGCAACGAGTTCAAGTTCCAGAAGACTCCCGGTGACTGGGGTACTGAGGTGAACTTCGGCATGATGACCGGCGGTGTCACGGGCGACTTCACCGAGGGTGGTGGCGGCAACTTCAAGGCTACGGCCGGCGAGAGTGTCTACTATGTCACGCTCGATATGGCTGCCATGTCTATCAGTGCCGTCAAGGTAGAGAAGATGGGTATCATCGGCGACTTCAACGGCTGGGGCGGCGATGTGGAGATGACATGGAATGCCACCGACTACTGCTTCGAGGCTACTAATGCCGGTGTCAATGCCAATGGCTGGAAGTTCCGCCTGAATGGTGGCTGGGACATCAACCTCGGTGCCAACGACAGCGTAGAGCCTTCGACGAATGTCGGCGACCTCGTGGCCAATGGCAAGAACCTGGGTGTTGTGGGCAACACCATCAAGCTCTATCCCACCCGCAAGGGCACTGACAACATCTACTGTACGGTAGAGTAGTCTTTAGCCAGCCTTTAGCCAGCCTTTAGCCTGCTTTCACCCTGCTTTCACCCTGCTTACTGCCTGCTTCTAGGCATACTCTTGAGTAAGGCAGTAAGCAGGCTAAAAGCAGGCTAAAAGGAGCCTAAAGGCTTTCTGAAGGCCGATTGTAGGATTACATTATCCGGCAGGCATCCAACACGATGCCTGCCGTTTTTTTTAAAAAATGTGGAAAAAAGTATGAATATTAAAAAATAATTCTTATCTTTGCAGCAGAATTTCGAAATTTATAACCTAATTGAGCTCAAAAATGAAGAAGAAGTATTTGATGAACGGCTTGGCTGTGATGGCTGTTGGCCTGTTTGCCGCAAGCTGTTCTAAGGATGTTGAATTGAGCAGGACCGACATTGTGTCTAATGCCGAGTCTGCTTTGGGTGTGAAGATTGCCGCTAATCAAGACTGGAACATGATTAACAATGTGACAGCTCGCATTACGGTGAATCTTGGTACGGGTGAGGACTATACCCTCTATGTTTACGACAAGAGTCCTTTCGACAACAACGATGCTGTCTATTTCACTAAGCAGACGGTGAAGGATGCCTCCATCACAGAGGTCTCGCTCTCGCTGCCTTCCTATCTCAAAGAGGTGTATGTCTCCGTGTTCGACAGCAAGGGAGCCAGTGTCTCCAGGAAAGTAGCGGTTAACGATGGAGTTGTTCTAACTGTCTTTGGATCAGCATTGCCTGATTCTTATAACATCACTCGCAGTACCACACGTGGTAATGCTGGTATCAACTATACTCCCACTGACGGAACCCATAATGCCAATGCCAATGAGTGGGCAGACCCTCAGAAGTCGTATGGCGGCTGGATAGTTCCCGACACCTTGACTGCTGGTCAGAAGGAGCGTGTCCGGAAATACTTCCAAGCCAATCCCAATTTGGGTCATGAGGATCCGCAGTGGCGTCATTTCTTTGTCCAGCAGGTGTATAAGGGCGGTACGGCGCAAGAGGGAGTTTCTCCAGAGAATATCGCTGCTGCTGACGGTCAGAACGTCTATAACAGCGACAAAATGAATGAGTTGTCCGTTGGCGAGGCAAATATACATATCAATAACTTCAATGGCGGCAGCTATGGAAATAATGGACTGGCATATACCAATGTGCTGGATTCTGGCTATACGGCCAACGATGCTGCTCAGCATAGTCACAAGGACCAGATTATGCTGATGGTGAACATCGACGATACTTCGTGCTTTGGCTATAAAGAGTCGGGTTCAGGTGCACAAATCAATGACAAGTGGGCTTTGGTGTCAGCATCCGATATTGATACATGGGCTGCCTCTAATGGCAATCCTGGAGCGGCTGTTGTCGACAGGTGGAACCGTTCGTTCCTCGGCTTCGACCATGCGTTGAAATATGAAAAGATAGAGGATGCGTATGTCAAAGACAATGGACAAGTCCAGTATGTAAAGATAAACCAAGTTGCAGGCAATGCGCCTCAGTATGTCTGGGATGGTGAGAAGGTGCTGAAAATAAGTACCTCGAATAATGCTTCCCGCCGTGCAAAAGCTAACCGAAGAGCAGAAGGTACATCAGTGAATTTTTGGAGTGGAAATCAGGAAATTTTAAACAATGGTGTTGTAACTGCTACTTTTTCTGATGCTGCAAAGGCCTTGCTTGTACCAGGGTACTATCTTGGTGTAGATTTTTCTGTAGCAACAAAATGGCCTAACGGGGAAGATTGTAATAGCTGGGGAATAGAGTTTTTAAATTCATGGTATCAGAATATTGGTTCTGGTGTAGTTAGTCTTAATGCCAATTCAACGAATATGCAGATACAACTTACACAAGACTTTATTGATCATATACACGATTTCCACGATTTCCAAGTTCTTGTTAGAGCGACTTCGGGTCCTGTTACTGTCAAGCGTATATATGTAAGTACATATTCACAGGCAAATGGTGGTGGCTCGGGCACTGAGCAGGGAGGCACTGAACAAGGTGGCGGCGAACAGGGCAATACTGAGCAAGGAGGAAACGAGCAGGGCAACACCGAGCAAGGTGGCAACGAACAAGGTGGCTCTGAGCAAGGCGGCAATGAACAGGGTAATACTCAGAGTGAAGAAGAATATGAGATTTACGACAGTGAGTATATTATCGTGGATGGTGAGATGATTCCTTACTTGGTTTCAAATACAAGCCAGTTTGCCGGAGTTCCTCTTACCCATGCAGATTCGGTAATTACTGATTCAAACATGAAAATTTCGAAAGAGGGTAAAGATTGTCTTAATCTTCCAAAGTTTGCAGCTGCTGTCAGGGGAGGCTATTTGCCTGTCAACGGAAGTGCACTCAAAACTTGGGTGAAGTTCAAGGAGAGCGACGGCTATTACAGCGACTGGATTGTTACCATCACCAAGGCCAAGAGACTTGAAGGTGAGACGGAAACACATAGCGATCCCCCTGTGGTTGAGCCTACTCCGCAGATTTATACCTATGCCTTCGAGGATACGTATATGGGCGACTACGACCTGAACGATGTCGTGCTGCAGGTGTGGAAAGAGAGCGATACTAAGTTGATGATTCGCCTCTGTGCTACGGGTGCCAGCAAGTCGCTCTATGTCTACTACGGGGACGAAGAATTGTTCTCGGGTACTGAGGTTCACGACCTCTTAGGAGGTTCGCGGGGTAAGTTTATCAATACCGGTGCTTCTGGTGCGGGTGATAAGTTCCAGACCCGTGATTATTTCGAGACCTTTATGACAGGCAACTTTACTAACTTTGACTTCTCTACGGCTGGATTCAATATCCGCTGGGGAAATAAGACAGAGGCAGAGAGCATCTGGCTGACCACACGCAGCGAAAGTCCTATTGGTGAGGCTCCCTATGCGGTATGTATTCCCAAGGCATGGTCGTGGCCGTTGGAGTGGGTTAAGGTAAGTGATGCCTATTCTGGATTCAGCAGCTATGCTGCCCACCCATCGCCGGAAGACGACTGGTATCAGCGTTCTACTGCCGGAAAGACCTATTAGGAAATAATTTCAAATACTTCTGTAAACTAACAAGCGAGAGGGATGTCTGCGTGATGCAAACATCCCTCTTTTATTTCTCTCCTTTCTCCTTTCTTTCAATACACCAATGATGGCACGTTGAGTGTCTCATACCAGTTGCGGGCTTGGGTGTGGTTTTGCATCCAGGTGGTGAAGCCTGTATAAGGGCCGAAGATTTCGCCCGTGGTGCTGTTGAAACTGCTCAGCGAGATGCCCTGTCGGCAATAGCGGAAGTCGCTCTTGGGTATCACCAGCGACCAGCTGATGGGATAGTCGTAGGCGCGGATGTTGGTATCCATGTCTGAGATCAGCATCTCGAAGCGGTGAGGAAAGGTATGTACCTCCCAATAGCCTGTATTGTATTCGTGGATGATAAAGGGGTCTATATGGTCGAAACAGAAATTGCGGGCCACCTCGGAGGAGTTGAAGGTGATGCGGTAGGTACGCGTCACGGGGTCTACGATGGCACTGTAGTTTTCTGCTACCTCGTGGCTGGTGTTATAGCGTATCACGGCAATGTCGCCCCACTCGTCGGTATTTCTGGCCAATGCATATTGGGCACACTCAAACAGTCGGATGACGGCATTGCCGTTATGGCCGCGCTGCAGCGTGCTCTTGTTGGTGATGAACATCGGGTCTATGGGATAGCCCTCGTCCATTGCCTTGCCCCCCACTATCTCCACCTTCGAGATGGCACTATAGGGGATGCCTGCCAACTGGATGGCAGCAGCATACAGTTCACCGGCTCCGCAGGCGTCGAGCGTCACCGTCAGGTCTACGATGTATGCGTTGCCAGGATTGGGCATGCTCTTGCTGATGCGCAGCACCATATCGTTGTAGTCGAAGTCATCGGGCGAGGGGAAGGTGCTCTCGTAGAGATAGGTAAAGGTCTGGGCTATGGGGCTGGTCAGCGAGCTGCCCTTTGTCAGCAGGCTGCTGAGCAGGTCGATTTGCTCTGTACCATACTGGAATGGCATTGCGCCCAGATAGCTGCCTTCGTTGTCGAGGGCGGCGATATAGACGGTCGACTGGGTGATGGGAATGGTATAGGCCAGCGTGGCATGATTGCCGTAGCAGACACCCTCGGCGGCTATCTCGGGCTTTGTAGTACCGTAGGGGTTGGCCGTCAGCACCTGTACGCTGTAAATCTTCTCTTCCGAGGTGTTGATAGTGATGGTGTCGCTCTTGGTCAGGCACCAGTCATGGTCAGGGTCGGCATTGTCTATCATAAACTGTGTGTCTACCGATCCTTGATACACCTTCTGGTCGAACTGGTCTTTCTTGCATCCCGTCATAGCTGTCAGCGCGAAGGCTGCTACAGCGATTGTCATCTTGTTGATCTTCATATTTCTATTATTTAATTGGCTGTAAAATTACAAAAACCCTTCGAAAGATGATGATTGTCGTAAACGTTTTCATTAAATTTTTAAAAAAATTAACGGCTATCTGTTGATTTATCGAAAAAAATAACTATCTTTGCCACACTATTAAGTCGGCATGTAAAGAATCACTAACTAATATTTAAGCGTTACAAAACAATGAAAAAGTATTTGATGTTTGGTATGGCAGTACTTGCTTTGGCAAGCTGCAGCAAGAGCAGTGATGTCTATGATCCCACTGCAAGCAAGGACCGTGCTCAGTATGAGCAGGCATTTATCAATGCATTCGGAGTACCCGCCTCCAATCAGGACTGGGGCTTCGGAACCTCTTCTTACACCCGTGCAACCACCGCCACCCGCGCTGCTGCTGAGTTCGGTTGGGAGCTGAGCGAAGACTACATTATGGAGTTTGACAAGTCTTACCAAGACGCTTGTTTAAGAGAATTACCTGAAGGTGTCAACGCACAAGATAAGCTGACTAATTACGAATTCCTATCAACAGGTCCATTCCAGTTCAGTATTATCTACACCCAGACGAGTGCAAACGACAAGGTGGGTTACTACTACTATAACCCTGCTACTCAGACTGCTGCTGATGCTACAAAGGTAATTTTTGTTGAAGACATTCAACAAATGTCGAATTATCTACAGTGGAGTTATGCTCAAACATGGGATGGTGTAGATTATTGGACTGTAGATCAAGCTGGCATTACAGGAGCAAATGTGAAAGATGTGTGGACTTGGGGTCGCGGACAGTCAAAATCTAAGATGAAGGCAAAAGTATTCACCTTTAATATCCCAGCAGGCTATCGTGTAGGTTTCTTTGTCGTCAATGGTAGTCACACTATGTATTCGAACAAGTCTTTGAACGCTGACGGAAAGTATTATAGTGCAGTGGTAAATTTGGAAGACAAATTCTTGGTAGGTCTTGAAGACTGGCATAGTTCTGCTCCTAATGCCGATTTTGACTGTAACGATGTGATTATGTCTATCAATAAGACGGCAACTACCACTCCCCCGACAATTGTTGAGGATCCGAATGAACCCAGTGATGACGACGACGAGGAGTTCAAAGCCGATGTCCGTATCATGGCTGAGGACTTGAATGCTTCTGAGAAGTCCGACTTCGACTTCAACGATGTAGTGTTCGATGTTCAGTGGATTGACGGTGGTGCCAAGATTCGCATCATGGCTGCCGGCGGTACCTATCCCCTCCGCATCAATGGCGAGGACGCTCTCGAGGTTCATGGACTGTTTGAGGTTTCTACCAAGACAATGGTGAACACCTTCGCAGGCAAGAAGACGAGCTATGATCCCGTCATCAAAACCATTACTGGTAATTTCATCAACTCCACTACCAACGAAAACGATGCTTCGCTGATCAAGGTCGAGGTGAACAAGGGTACAGGCTATATTGAGCTTACGGCTCCTACTGGTAAAGTTGCCAGCAAGATTTGTGTTGACCCGAAGGTTGACTGGTGCGACGAGTATCTGGATATTGACGAGAAGTGGAGCGGCAAGTTCACTGAGTATGTTGGTGGCAAAATAAGCCAGTTCTGGAACTAATCCGACATCAAATACTTGAAAATAATCTACTGTAATGAGAAAGGCGGTTGCGAGATGCAACCGCCTTTTTTAGTTTATTTTGTCTACCAAATATTTGATGTAAGATAACGTTTACGCTGATTTTTAGAAATATTAACAGTATAAGTAGAATGTATTTCTATAAAATATGTATCTTTGCAAGCGAAATGGGACTGAATAATAAACCGTATATTAACATTTTAAACAATTAATCGTATGAAAAAGTATTTGATGTTTGCTTTTGCAGCCCTTGCTTTTGTAGGCTGCTCAAAGAGCACAGATGTGTCTGATGCAAATCGCACCCCTCAGGGCGATAAGTATGCCAACGCATTCGCTGAGACATTTGGTAACATTAATCCAAATGTGAACTGGGGCTTTACCCCGATGACTGTTTACTCTGCTACAACTACTCGTAGTGCTAATGTAAACCGTAATGAGTGGGGAACAGGTAGTGGCATTGGTGGCAATGTTATTGTTCCCAAGAATGTGAACGATCCTACTGTGAATGCAAATGAACGGACGCTTGTCTATAATTATTTTAACCAGAAGCGTGAGGGTGCTGTCAACCAGAACAACGTAAATTGGTCTGACTACTTTATCACCGAGGTGTGGAAGGGCACTTCCGTTGACAAGGATGGTAATGGTGACGATGTGCTTGGTTCAGACCACATGAACCACCTGCAGGTTCGGTATGGAGAAGGCTCTATTGATGCCAATGGTAATCTGGTAGGTGCCTGGGAGCATGCTAATGATTTCAACACAGGTAATCATTCGTCACAGTATAACACTATTGTGGGCCATACCTTTATGCAGAATAGTGGTACATTAGATTTTGCATATCATAACACAACAGACTCGAAGTATCACAATGAGTACATCATCATTCCTGGTGCAGAGATTGATCCTACTTTAGCAGATTACTACTATATTGGTTTCGACTTCTATGCCACTCATCCTGCAGGACAGGAGGCTAACAAGAATATGGATGTTGCCCGTGACTGGTATTTCACCGACTGGATTGTACGTATCAGCCCGGCAGAATTTAAAAATGCTCAGCGTGTGATGGTTGAAGACCTGATTGCTACAAGTCTTGCAAACGTAGACAAGAGTGACTGGGACTTCAATGATGCTGTCTTCGATGTAGCATTCTTTAACGAGTCTATTAACAATGCTAACAAGCTTGTAGCCCATATCAAACTGCACGCTGCAGGTGGTACAATGGCTCTGACTGTTGGTGGTAAGGAAGTTCACAGCCTCTTCGGTGTAAGCACCAGCACCATGGTGAACACCAATGCAGCTGGAGTTGGCGCTGCTGCAGATGGTAAGGCTCCTGTCTTGTTCACTGTCATTATGGGTGATGCCGACTGGACTGGAACTCACACCGCAGATGAGGTGCCCGTTTTCATTGGTAGCACAGAGCTGAAGGCTGAGACGGGTAAGGCTCCTCAGAAGATTGTCACCTCGACATCTACTCGTTGGATGAAGGAGAAGAAGCTGATTACCACTGGCTATGAAAAATTCGCTGACTATGTGAACAGCAATTCACCTATGGACTGGTACAACACGGTGACTGGCCCTGATAACCTGTATTAATCCGACATCAAATACTTAAGAATCTATAACCTGAGAGGGGGGCGGCTGCGTGATGCAACCGCCCCCCTGATTTTGTGAGTCAACTCAAATCATCCATCGAGTCAACTCAAACGATGATTTGAGTTGACTCAATGGTTTTCTACTGCTTTAGCAGGTTGAGGGGCTGCCGGGGTGCCATCGCGTTGTGGACGCGCTCGGCATACTGCGTGAGCTTGGCGGATACCTGCAGGGGCAGGTCGCGGCTGGACGAACCGATGCGGAAGAGGTATTCACCGGCTTCGGCGAGCCACTGTGAGTGTGCTTCGTCGAAGGAGGCGAGGTCGCGCTTCTGGATGTGCATGGTCAGTGTCTGGCTCTCGCCGGGCTTCAGCTCGCGCGTCTTGGCAAAGGCCTTCAGCTCGTGGACGGGCTTCTGGATGGTGCCCTTGGGAGCCGAGACATAGACCTGAGCCACCTCCTTTCCGCTGACGGTACCCGTGTTCTTGACGGTCACGCTGACGGTGATGCCCTCGCCATCGGTCTTCACCTTGGGCTGGCTGAAGGCAAAGGTGGTGTAGGAGAGTCCGAAGCCGAAGGGGTAGGCCACCTCGCGCTGGAAGGTGTCGAAGTAGCGGTAGCCCACATAGATGTCCTCGTTGTGGTTGGTGAAGTGCTCACCCTCGATGGGTGATCCCCAGCCCAGCATCTCCTTATAGGAATACATGTCATAGTCCTGCGGGAAGTTCTTGGTTGAGGGGTGGTCGGTGGCTGCTATGGGCCAGGTCATGGTGAGCTTGCCCGACGGGTTGGCTTTGCCCGTGAGCACATCGGCTACCGAGTTGCCGCCTTCCTCGCCGGGCTGCCAGGCACAGAGGATGGCATCCACGCGGTCGCGCCACGAGCAGGTCTCCATGACGGAACCGGAGTTGATGATCACGATGACAGGCTTGCCGGCCGCATGGAACTGGTCGGAGACGCGGAATATCATATCCTGCTCCTGGCGGGTGAGATTGAACTCACCGTCAATCTTGCGGTCCATGCCCTCGCCAGCCTGCCGGCCTATGGTGATGATGGCGGCATCGGCTTCCTTCACCTCGTGGGCCACGCAGCGCTCCGAGATTTCTATCTCGTCGAACTTGGGCTGTCCCTGATCCAGAAACCACATCATCGGGTTCTTGTCGGCCTTCAGCTTCGCCTTGGCATAGCGGACATAGTTCTGGTAGATTTCTGTCAGCAGGGGTGTGGTGGAGACCCCGATGTTCTTCAGGCCCTGCACCATGTCGACCACATAGGGCACATTGACACAGCCTGAGCCCAGTCCGCCCGATAGGAAGTCGTAGGAGTTGACACCGAAGAGTGCCACCGTCTTGAGGTTGCGGATGGGCAATACACCTGTATTCTTGAGCAGCACCATGCCCTCGGTGGAGCTCTGTCGCGTCACCTGTGCATGGGCTTTCAGGTCGGGCTTGTTGGAGAACTGATAGCCGCGGAAGCGCGGAGTCTTGACAATATACTCGAGCATGTTGCGCACATTCTGGTCGACATACTTCAAATCCAGCCTGCCGGCCTTGACCGCTGCCACGATGTCCTCGGCCTGAGCGGGATAGCCTGGCATCATGAGGTCGTTGCCAGCCTCTACCTCCTGTTCGGTGGGCAGCTGGTCACGCTTGCCTATCCAGTCGGTCATCACGATGCCGCGGAATCCCCACTCATCGCGCAGGATGGTGGTGAGCAGGTCCTTGTTGCCCTGGGCATAGACACCATTGATGATATTATAGGAAGACATTAGTGTCCAGGGTGCCGACTGTCGGACGGCCATCTCGAAGCCTTTGAGATAGAGTTCGCGCAGGGCTCGCTGTGACAGTCGCTCGTCGACCTTCGTACGCGACGACTCCTGCGAGTTGACGGCAAAGTGCTTGGCCGACACGCCTACTCCCTGGCTCTGTATGCCCTTGATGACGGCTGCTCCGATGAGTCCGGTCACGATGGGGTCTTCCGAGTAGTACTCGAAGTTGCGGCCGCAGAGCGGATTGCGGTGCAGGTTCATGCCCGGTCCCAGAATGACATCGATGCCATATTCCAAGGTCTCGTTGCCGATGGCCCGTCCTACGGCCTCCACCAGTTCGGTGTTCCAGGTAGAGGCGAGACAGGTGCCGATGGGGAATCCGGTGGCATAGTAGCTGTTAGGGTCACCGTCGCGCTTGGGGTCGATGTGTACACCAGCCGGTCCGTCGGCTACTACGGTGGCGGGGATGCCCAGCCGGGGGATGGCTACCGTTGTGCCGGCGGCTCCTGCCACCAGCTTCTTCTGGTGACCGAGCATGGCACCTGAGCCTACAAAGGCATCGTTGCCGCCGCCTACTAAGAGCTGGGCTTTCTCTTCAAGGGTCATGGCCTTCAACACTTCGTCGATGTTGTCGGCACGGAGTTTGGGTTGAGCAGTCATTGTTGCTGTGGTTAGGAGGAGCAGGGCTCCTGTGAGAAATGGTTTTTTCATTGTTGTTGGGGGGTAGTGGGTATTGTGGGTGTTAGTGGGTGTTGTGGGTGGGGTTATTGGAAGTAGGCCTTTAGCTGCTCGGCGTGGTCGGCGAGGTGGCGGGTGTCGCCGTTGCCGTAGCGATGCCAGATTTGCTGGCAGGGGGCGAACAGGGCACTTGCCGACTTGTCGCGACGGCGCAGGTAGGGGTCGCAGTGCTGGTAGACGTGCAGGATGTCGACTACCAGTGTTACGGGGATGCCTATCAGCCGTGCCAATGCTTGCACCTCGGGAGTCTCGGCCACCATCGTAATCGGTGTCAGGCGGAAGTAGAGGTCGAGCACCAGTATGAGCATGATGGGTGTCAGCCGGCTGTCTTCGCTCAGGGGACGGAAGTCGCGCTCGAAGGTCTCCTGCACTTCCACACCCTTGAAGAAGTCGCCCCCGCTGTTGAATCCTTTCATGCTTCGCAGCAGCTGTACGGCCCGGCTCAGCCGTTGCGGTTTCTGGCTGTACTCTTTCCAGATGCGCTCGATGCGGGGGATGCGCAGTCGGGCTATCTCGCCCATCCGCTCGTGCAGCTCCTGTGGGGTGATGTGCAGTTCGAGACTAAGGTCTACCATGCTACGGCTGTATAGTGGCTTGATGCCTACGGGACGGCGCAGATACTGTTGCATGAGCAGCAGCCAATAGTCGTCTTGCCAGAGTGTTTTCTTTGTCATTGGTCTAACTTTTTTGTTATTTAGTTTGCAAATATACAGTTTTTTTTCTATATTTGCACACAAATTAGCAGAAAGTTGATGAGAAAAATACTGATCATACTAACCTTTACGGTCTTTGCCATCAGTCTTCCTGCCCAGTCGGTACGCGACGAGATACTGAGTAACCTCCGCTGTTCGGCCAGCAACTATATGGCTTATCCTAATGCCGCACAGCACGAGATGACCCCTGCACCAGCAGGCAAGAAGCCGTTCTATCTGTCGCACTATGGCCGTCATGGCTCGCGCTATCACAACAGGGCGGAGACCTACGAAATACCCTACCAGATAATGGCTCGGGCCGACAGCCTGGGCAAGCTTACTGTGCTGGGTCGCGATGTGCTGGGCCGGCTGGAACTGATCCGCCAGGATGCCCGCGACCGCTATGGTGAGCTGACGGAGCTGGGTGCGCGCCAGCATCAGGAGATTATGCGCCGCATGGTGCGCCGCTTTCCCGAGGTGTTTCAGGACAAGGTGTCGGTAGATGCCCGCAGCACGATGGTCACGCGTTGTGTCCTCTCAATGGAGAATGCCATGATGATGCTGTCGAAGATGCTGCCCACTGCCAATATCCATCATAATGCCACCCTTCGCGACATGTACTACCTGAACCAGCAGGACCGAAGGCTGTTTGCCATGAAGATGGACTCCGCCACCAAGGTGCGCTACGATGCCTTTGCCCAGCGCTATGAGCACAACGAGCGGCTGATGCGTTCGCTCTTCAATGATACCGCCTATATCCACCATCAGGTAGATGCCGGCAAGCTGAACTACTTTCTGTTCAAAGTAGCGAGTAATCTGCAGAGCACCCACATGGACCATGAGCTCACGCTCTACGACCTCTTCACCGATGATGAGGCCTATGCCAACTGGAAGAAGGAGAACGCGTGGTGGTATGTCTGCTATGGTGCCTGTCCTATCAATGGCGGTTTGCAGCCCTATACCCAGCGAAACCTGCTGCGGCGCATCATCCAGCAGGCCGATAGTTGCATCCGTCTGGAGCATCCGGGTGTCCAGTTGCGCTATGGTCACGAGACGGTGTTGCTGCCGCTGGTATGCCTGCTCGAAATCGATAACTATGGTCTGCAGACCGACAATCTTGAGTCGCTCGACCGTCGCGGATGGGTCAACTACCGCATCTTCCCAATGGCAGGCAATCTTCAGCTGGTGTTCTACCGCGAGAGTCCTGAGGACAGCGAAGTGCTTGTGAAGGTGCTGCTCAACGAGAGCGAGGTCACCCTCCCCCTGAAGAGTAAGTATGAACCCTATTATCTGTGGAGCGACTTCCGCGACTATTATCTCCAAAAACTGGATACCTATGTCGAAGAGTAGAGGGCTGATGATAGTATGGCTGCTTCTTGCGGCAGCAGGCTGCTGGGCGCAGAGTGCGTTCAAGCTGATAAGCCGCAACCGCAACATCTCGGCCAGCAACTACTGCATCTATCCCGACAGTGTGGAGGCACCGATGACCCCCGTGCCAAACGGCAAGAAACCATTCTATCTGTCGCACTATGGCCGTCATGGCTCGCGCTACCTGAACACTCGTAAGGGCTACGATATTCCTTATCGCATCCTATCCAAGGCCGACAGTCTGGACAAGCTCACCCCAATGGGCCAGCAGGTACTTCAGGACCTGACCTTGATTATCCGTGAGTCGGAGGGTCGCTGGGGCGACCTCACCGGACGGGGCAAGCGACAGCATCGCGACATTGCCCGCCGAATGATGAGGCATTTCCCTGAGGTATTTTTCGGCAATGCCCGCGTGGATGCCCGTAGCACCACCGTCAACCGCTGCATACTGTCTATGGCATCTGCCGTCCAGCAGCTGGTGGCACTCAATCCCAGCCTGCGAGTCACCATGAAGGCCTCGAAGCGTGACATGTGGTATATGAACCATCAGGATAAGGAGTTGCGCAAGCAGATGGGGGACTCCGTTGCCATGAATGCCTTCAAGCAGTTTTGTGCCAGCCGCATACATCATCCTCGGCTGATGGGGCTCTTGTTCAACGACTCTGTCTATGCCCGCGAGCAGGTTGACGAACAGTGGCTGTGCTATTACCTGATCAAGACTGCCCTAATCCAACAGAACTCTGCCATCGGTGATAAGATTCATCTTGTAGACCTGTTCACCGACGAGGAGATACACCGGTTCTGGCAGTGCGAGAATGCCTGGTGGTACTTCACCTATGGTCCCTCGCCACTGACGGGAGGCAGGCAGCCCTACAGCCAGCGCTTCCTGCTGCGCAAGATGATCGAGGATGCTGACAGCTGCATCCGCCTGCATCGTCCGGGTGTCCAGCTGCGCTATGGCCACGAGACGGTATTGCTGCCCTTGACATGCCTGCTGGGCATCAATGGCTTCGACTTCCAGATTGATGACCTGGAGAAGCTGGAGCAGACGGGTTGGTGGGCGTGTCTGGTGTTTCCCATGTCTTCCAATATCCAGATAGTGTTTTATCGCGAGAATCCTAAGGACAAGGATGTGCTCGTCAAGGTGCTGCTCAACGAGAAAGAGACACGCCTGCCCTTGCCCGATGATCTGGCACCCTATTATCGGTGGAAAGACTTCCGCGAATACTATCTCAAGAAGTTAGATGCCTACGAGGCCAAACCCTAAATACTTGCCTCTCCTTCTAACCTCTCACTTCTTACCTCTCACCTCTTACTTCGCCGAAAATGCCAATGCGTACATTCGCATTTGCTTCACCATTGCCAATAGGCCGTTAGAGCGGGTGGGCGAGAGGTGCTCCTTCAGACCGATGGCATCGATGAAGTAGAGGTCGGCATCCAGAATCTCCTGAGGTGTATGACCCGACAGCACGCGGATGAGCAGTGCTACGATTCCTTTCACTATCAGCGCATCGCTCTCTGCCCGGAAGCGGATCACCCCTCCTCGGGAGGGGTCGGGGGAGGCTTCATAGTCGGCCTGCAGCCACACGCGGCTCTGACAGCCGTCTATCAGATTGCTCTCTATTTTATACTGTTCGTCCAACGGCTCCTGTTCGTTGCCCAGGTCTATCAGCAGTTGGTACTTGTCCATCCAGTCATCGAAGCCGGAGAACTCCTCTATAATCTCGTCTTGTATCTCGTTAATCGTTTCCATTGTCTTTGATAATCTTAAAAAGTTTGTCTGACGGGCGCACTTTCTCTGGCACGCGGATGCTTACGCGAGTGCCCTGCTGGGCGGTCTGCACAGCCTGTACATCATCGTGTATCTCGTCTACGGTGACATAGAGTGCCCCCGTTGTCGGACCGGTGATGAGCATCTTGTCACCGACACTGAAGGTATTCGCTTCTACCGTGAACTCCGCCACACCCAAGCGGGAGAAGTATTTCACGCCTTTGCCGATATACACCTTGCGCTCGGTGGCATTCGAGCCGTAGTTCTTGTTCCACTCGCCTAACAGCTGCCCCTGATAGTAGCCGTCCCAGAAGCCTCGGTTGAAGACGGTGGCCAGCCGCTCGTCCCACTGGTTCTTTTTCTCCTCGGTGAAGGTGCCGTCGAGCACGCTCTGGATGGCCTCGCGGTAGCATTGTACCACCGTCAGCACGTATTCCGGTCCGCGGGCGCGGCCCTCAATCTTGAACACCCGTACCCCCGACTTCATCATGCGGTCGATGAAGCGGATGGTCTTCAGGTCCTTGGGCGACATGATGTACTTGTTGTCTATCTCTAACTCTGTTCCCGTCTCGCGGTCGGTCACGATATATGAGCGGCGGCATATCTGCATGCAGGCACCGCGGTTGGCAGAGCGTCCCGTATTGTCGAGGCTCATGTAGCACTTGCCGCTGATGGCCATACACAATGCTCCGTGGCAGAACATCTCTATCCTTACGAACTGTCCCGACGGTCCTGTGATGTGCTGCTCCTCTATCTGCCGGTAGATGTCGGCCACCTGGTCGAGGTTCAGCTCGCGTGCCAGCACGACAACATCGGCAAACTGGGCATAGAAGCGCAGCGCCTCAATGTTCGAGATGTTCAGCTGTGTCGACAAGTGTACTTCCATGCCTTTCTGGCGGCAGTAGGTCATCACGGCAATGTCGCAGGCAATGACGGCGGTAATCTCGGCTTCGACAGCAGCATCCACTATCTGGTGCATCAGCGCGATGTCCTCGCCGTAGATGATGGTGTTCACCGTCAGGTACGACTTCACACCCGCCTCGCGGCACTGGGCTGCAATCTCCCGCAGGTCGTCGATGGTAAAATGGTTGGCAGAGTGTGAGCGCATATTCAGCTGCTCCACCCCGAAATAAACGCTGCCAGCACCCGCTTTCAGTGCTGCCGCCAGCGAGTCGCGGCTCCCTACAGGGGCCATAATCTCAAAGTCTTCGAGTTTCATGGGTGCAAAATTACAAAGAAAATGTGGATTGACCAAATAGAAATCCAGTTAAACGATTACGGATGAAAGTTTCTGGTTTTATTTGCTGATTCGGAATATTTGTACTATCTTTGCAGGCAAAACTAAAACGAACTAAAATACAGGAGTGACTATGAAGAAGCTTTTATTGTTGAGTTGGATGTTCGTGCTGTCACTGTCGGCTTTGGCTGACGGCGAAACCATCGACGGCTCGACCATCAAGAAGATTACCTTTAGCGGTGATGCCATCATCTTAACCTATAGCGATGGCACTACCCAGACATTAGATGACATGAGCACCGTGGTCATCGATATGTCCAAGACCACCGGTATCGAAGAGCGCAAGGTGCAGGCAGAGCGGTCGGGACTGGAAGGCAAGACGGTCTACAACCTCGGCGGACAGCAGGTGGGCAGCAGTCTTACTACCCTGCAGAAGGGCGTGTATATTGTGGGAGACAAGAAGGTGATAGTGAAATAAGAATAGGAGGACCAAGATGAAGAAGTTTGTTTCTTTTTCGCTGATGCTCGCCCTGATGTCGGGCATGAGTATGCAGGCACAGACAGATTATGCCACAGCCAAGGATAAGAGTAAAAACCAGGCCGTGCTGAAGCTGAAAGATGGCACGGAGAAATACTACAATACCGAGTCGGTGAGCAGCATCGACTTCGAGGGAGCCAATGTCACGGTCAGTCAGTCGGCCGGAGCCTATACCTATCAAGGAACGGTAGAGTCCATCGCCTTCAACAAGGCCGAGAAGACACCAGACCCCGTCACACCGGTAGACCCGTCGGGCGACATCCAGAATCCCGAGGGTGCTGTGCAGATTACCGAGGCCAAGGGCTGGCTGGAGTCGGCGTATGTAAAGTTTGCCCTCTTGGAGGGGGCTAAGAGCTATCGTGTCTATGTGAAGGGCGGTCAGTATGCTGACTATACTAAGATAGACGACCAGTTGGTGCGCAACTATGGCAGCTATGGCCGTGCCGATGCGGTGGGGCTGAAGGCTGGCAGCTATGCCATGAAGGTCGTTCCCCTGAATGCTGCCGGTACGGAGCTTACCGCCCATGCCAGCGAAGCCACGGGGATGACGGTGCAGAGCTTTAATCGTGATGGTTATGCCCATTACAATGCCACAGCGGGTATAGGCGCTTATAATAATGATGGTACGCTGAAGAGCGGTGCCCGCGTGCTCTATGTCACTAAAAACAATGCCAAAACCATCCAGCTGGAGATGCAGGCAGGCAGCAGCAAGAGCGAGGTGCGTACGGGCATCCAGGATATTCTGCAGGCCTACGAGAAGGGGGTGGAGAGTCGGCCACTGGCAGTCCGTATCATCGGACAGCTGAAGGCTGCCGACATGCCGACACTGGGCAGTTCGGCTATAGGATTGCAGGTGAAGGGTAAGGGCCAGCAGATGAACCTGACCATCGAGGGTATTGGCAATGATGCTACCTTCCACGGATTTGGTGTGCTCTGCCGCAACTGCCGCTATGTTGAGCTGCGTAACTTTGCCGTCATGATGCATCCGGAGGACGGCATCAGCTTCGACACTGACAATGAGCACATCTGGGGCCATCACCTTGACATCTTCTATGGAGAGAACAAGGGTGGCGACAAGTCCAAGGGCGACGGTTCGTTCGATGTGAAGGGCACTTTCTACTGCACGGTGTCTGATAATCACTTTTGGGATAGTGGAAAGTGTAACCTGAACTCGAATGGTGATGAGGTAGACTATGTTACCTACCACCATAACTGGTATGACCACTCAGACTCTCGTCATCCGCGTGTGCGCAAGTCGCAGCATCTGCACGTCTTCAACAACTACTATGACGGCAATGCCAAGTATGGCATCGGCTCGACCACGGGTTCCTGCATCTTCTCGGAGAACAACTACTTCCGCAACTGCAGCAAGCCCATGCTCATCTCTATGCAGGGCACCGATGTGCATAATGGTGTAGGAACATCCGACCAGACGAAGGGTACATTCTCAAAGGAAGACGGAGGCATCATCAAGGCTTATGGCAACGTGATGACGGGCAGCTATACGTTCGTGCCTTATTCCGCTACCAACAATGTGCACTTCGATGCCTATGAGGCAGCATCCCGACAGGAGGAGGTGCCAGCAGAGGTCAAGGCCAAGCAAGGCGGAACAGGATATAACAACTTCGATACTGCCAGCGATTTCTACAGCTATCAGCCCAATGCTGCGAATGATGTTCCTACGGTGGTCACAGGAGCCTATGGGGCTGGTCGTTGCGAGCATGGTGATTTCCAATATCCTTTCGATAATAGCACACAGGACAAGAATAGTGAGGTGATTACCGACCTGTCAAACAAGCTGAAGAACTATACCACCTCGCTGGTGGGCATCTTCGGTGACGAGAATGCCCAGAGCGGCGAGCAGGGCAGCGAACAAGGCGGCAATGAGCAGGGCGGTCAAAGCGAGCAGGGCGGCAATGAGCAAGGCGAGACGCCCGCTCCCGAGGGAGCTATTCTGGCCTCGTTCGACTCGACTCCTTCCAGCAGCATGTTTACTGTCGGTGGTTCTTATGGAGACGGCAAGATTACGTATAACGGTACTTATTATAAGAAAGGTGTCAAGCTCGACAGCAAGGGCTCTATCACGTTCACTTCTGCCAGAGACTATCAGATGACCCTCGTGCTGGGCACTGCCAAGCCAGCTACCGATGTAAAGGTTAACGGCGAGCTGACCACCGTGACGGGTACGGCGAATGCAGATGGCAAATACTATGAGTTGAAGCCTATTGCTATCCAGAAAGGCACTCAATACGTGATTACCAAGGGCAGCCAGGAGGGCTTGGTGATGCTCATTAAACTGGAGCCGACGGCGGAATGAGACTGAGTGGACTGGCCTGTGCTTTGGGCGTGGCATTGGTGCTGGCGGGCTGTGGCGAGCGGTCGCAGCATCAGTTTACCGACGAGGTGCTGCTGCCGATGACTCCCGTGAAGAACCAGGGCAAGACGGAACTCTGCTGGGCCTATGCCATGCTGGCTACTATAGAGACGGAGCACATCCTGCGGGGTGACTCCGTCAACTTGTCTCCCGTCTATATCGGTCGCATGCTCAGCCATCATCCGTCGCCCAATGCCGAGCATCCGCAGCGGGCTATGGGGCAGACGCTGCTCAATATGATTGGCAAGTATGGCATCGTGCCCTACGATGTGCTGCCCGATGATGCTACTCCTGAGCTGGTGACTCCGAGGTGGGTCTTTATGTTAGGTGCACGCTATACGCCTCAGGAGTTTGCCCACTCCGTATGTGCCCCCGACGAGTATCTGTCGCTGACCAGTTGGCCCGACTCGCCTTACTACCGGAAGATAGAGGTGCCTGTGCCCGACAACTGGGAGCACAACCGGCTGTTGAACGTGCCGCTGGATACGCTGCGGCAGCGTGTGGACCGTGCCTTGCGCCGTCGCCATCCCGTGTGCTGGGAGAGCAGGGGCCATGCCATGAGTGTGGTGGGTATGGCTCGCGACGAGCATCAGACTCCTTATTATATTATGAAGAACTCGTGGGGCACGAGTGGGCCTCACGACGGTCTTGCCTATATGCCGGCCTATAAGATGTGGAAGGATATGATTGCCATCTATATGACGGCCGAGGCTTATGGGGATTAAGTGACTGAAGTTTCCCATCCCCTTTGCGCTTGTTCAGACCACCCCTAACCCCTCCTAACTTAGGAGGGGAAAAGGTTACCTCCGTAGGTACTGGGTAAAGGGTGGTGTGCAGTGTATTAAATTCCCCTCCTAAGTTAGGAGGGGTTAGGGGTGGTCTGAACGCCCTCTGTGTTCAAATATAATTTGTGTAATTCGCGAAATTCGTAGTAGGTGCTACTTGCGGGCGGCTACTTGTTGAGTCTCCAGGTTACTCCGTCCTTGGTGTCTTTCACTTCGAATCCGGCGGCTGCGAGGTCGTCGCGAATCTTGTCAGACGTGGCCCAGTCCTTGTTGGCCTTGGCCTTGGCGCGCAGTTCGAGCACCATGTCCATTACCTTGCCGAAGGCTTCTTCGCGGGCTGCATTGCCCGAAGTTGACAGTTGAGAGTTGAGAGTTGACAATCCGAGGATGTCCTCGGCGAAGAGGTGCATCACCTCGGTCAGCTCCTTCAGGCAGTCGGCGCAGATGGTGGCCTTGTGGTCGGTGAGTTTGTTGATGATGGTGCAGGCTTCGAAGAGGTGGCTGATGACCTGTGGTGTGGCGAAGTCGTCGTTCATGGCATCGTAGCACTTCTGTCGCAGAGCTTTCACCACGCGCTCTGTCTCGGCGTCGCATTGGGGCGACGGAGTGATGCGTGCGAGGTCGCTGATGGCATTCTGCAGCTTCTCGAGTCCTTTCTCGGCGGCCTGCAGGGCTTCGTTGGAGAAGTCGACGGTGCCGCGATAGTGGGCGGAGAGGATGAAGAAGCGGATGGTCATGGGCGAGTATGCTTTCTCGAGCTTCTCGTGCTGTCCGGTGAAGAACTGCTCTAGTGTGATGAAGTTGCCGAGCGACTTGCCCATCTTCTGTCCGTTGATGGTGATCATGTTGTTGTGCATCCAGTATTTCACTGCCTGGTGTCCCATCGCGGCGGTGGCTTGTGCTATCTCGCACTCATGGTGGGGGAAGACGAGGTCCATGCCTCCGCCGTGGATGTCGAACTGCTCGCCGAGATACTTGCGGCCCATGGCGGTGCACTCGCAGTGCCATCCGGGGAATCCGTCGCTCCAGGGCGAGGGCCAGCGCATGATGTGCTCGGGCTGTGCCTTCTTCCAGAGTGCGAAGTCGGCCTGGTGGTGCTTCTCGCCCACGCCGGCCAGCTCGCGGCTCTCGTCCTTGATATTCTCGAGCGAGCGCCCTGAGAGGATGCCGTACTGATACTGCTTGTTGTAGGCCTCGATGTCGAAGTAGATGGAGCCGTTCGACTCGTAGGCGAATCCGCGGTCCATGATTTGCTTTACGAGCTGCTGCTGCTCGATGATGTGGCCCGTAGCATGGGGCTCTATCGAGGGCCGCAGGCAGCCCAGGGCATCCATCGCCTGGTGGTAGCGGTTGGTGTAGTACTGTGCTATCTCCATGGGCTCGAGCTGTTCCAGCCGCGCCTTCTTGGCAATCTTGTCCTCGCCCTCGTCGGCATCGTGCTCAAGGTGTCCCACATCGGTGATGTTGCGCACGTAGCGCACTTTGTAGCCGAGGTGCTGCAGATAGCGGAAGACGAGGTCGAAGGTGATGGCGGGCCGGGCGTGTCCCAGATGGGGATCGCCGTAGACTGTGGGTCCGCAGACGTACATGCCAACGTTGGGGGCATGCAGGGGTTCGAAACGCTCTTTCTGTCGTGTCAGCGTGTTGTAGATGACGAGTTTCGATTCCATAGTGTATTTCCTTTTTATTATTGTTTCGGCTTATTGTTTTGCTTTCGGCTTGCAAAGTTACGAAAAAAGACTGTAACGAAAGACGGTTTTTGGAGAATTAACGCAGAATGGTCGTAAATAAAAGGCAGGGCGGAGAAATCGCCCCGCCCGTCTGTGGTTGTTGTCTATTTGTTGTTGTCTTTACATGGAGAAGACTTTTTTCCCTTCAAAATAGGTGGCGGCGGGCTTGGCCTCGTGAATCTCATTCGCAGGACACGAAAGCACATCCTTGGTGACGAGGAGGAAGTCGGCATACTTGCCAGTCTTGATGCTGCCTCGCTCATCCTCGATGAACATCTGCTTGGCAATGTTGAGGGTCATAGCGGTGATGGCTTGCTCGCGGGTGACGAGTTCTTCAGTCCAGTAGGGCTTTCCGCCCGTTCCTGTAAGCATACCTGTCACGGCTATCTCCATAATGCCAAACGGGTCGTCGGGGCTGCCGCTCGTTGCAGGATAGTCCGAGTGGGTGGTCGCAATAATGCCGTTGTCAAAATACGATTTCATCGGATAAGATTTGTCTTCTTGGCCTGCAGGAACAGTACCATGCTCGCGCATATACTCAGGCTGACCATCAGGAGCGAAATGCCAAAGCACACCTGAGGTGACATAGATATTATGGTCTGCCATACGCTTGTAATCTGCTTCATCGATATTACGCACGTGAACCAGCGTGTTACGCATCTCATCCTTTCCGCCATTGACGAAGGCGTTGATAATACGCGTGACGCCCTTGTTGCCCATGGCATGTATATGCATAGCTACTCCGTTTTCATTAGCCACACGCGTCATGTCGGTCAGTTGCTCTTCCGACCAGTTGGGCAGGCCCTGATGTCCGTCAGGATAGAGGGGATCCACAAATCCGGTGCCAGTTTCCACCGTGCCATCCATAAAGAGTTTAATCCAGT
>DDPY01000024.1:78338-82758 GCA_002342415.1 Prevotella sp. UBA2456
AACTTTCAATCTCGTAGGACAGACCCAACACGAAGTGCATACCACCAGCATTGTCTAACTGTTGAGCGGCCTGATAGAAATTAGTGTTATAGAAATAGTTGCCCCAGCCATCGACATACATGGTGTAGCCCTCAGACAATAGCTGCTGCTCGATTTTTGGCAAGATATCACTTGCAATGTTAAGGCTAAAGAGACTTTCATTGTCTAAGAAGGAGCGTGTGTAAGTGCCGGCCTGCTCCTTCAGATAGCCTGTAGGTGTGCCGTCGGTACCCATTACAATCTCACCTCCGAGTATATCACCGTCCTTTTTGAGCACGGTGCCGTCAGCCTTCATGATGCCAGCCTTGACCAGTAAGGCGGTATTTGCCAGCCCCTTGTGACCCTCATTGTCTGAGAAGTACATAGGAATATCACTGCAGATGGCATCCAACTGTTGGCGAGTAGGCATATTACTCTCGAAGACATGAAGATTCCATCCGAAGCCAAAGATAGTTTTTGCCCCTGCGTCTCTTGCCTCCTTGACAGCAGCAGGTACGATTTCCGTCAGGAATTTGCTGGCATCGTCATTTAATCCTACTGTCGCACCGACTAATTTGACGGAGTGAGCCATCGAGTAGTGTGCGTGTCCGTTGCCGCAACTGGGCATTACAAGTCCCTTGCCAGTATAGTCCACCACCTCGGTCTTGCCTGCCTTGACATAGGCTTCGGCTCCTGTCTTGTCGCCTACATAGATGTACTTGCCGTCTTTCACGGCAAAGGCTTCTACCACCTTATTGTCATCAGAGGTAAAAATTTTTCCATAGACCACGAGGTCAGCCTTTTCGGAAATGGGTACTCCATTACTTGGATTGTCATTGCTTGAGCAGCTGGCAAGCGTACCCATGGCGATGATAACACTCAAAATCGCGATGCGCGATAGCAGACGACTGGTAGTCACCATCGTCTTCGTCATACTTTTACAAATGGTCTGTTTCATTTTTTTTAAATTAATAATAAGATACTTTGCAAAAGTAACGAAAATCCCGCAAACCATGATGACATCATTGGCTTGCGGGTCAGATTCTGCTGATTTCGCAAGTTTTTCTGTTGATTTCGTAACTTTATGGTTCGCCAAGCTCTTCATATTGAGCCTTGCCCTCCAGGCGAGCAGCCATTATCCAGAATCTCACTGGTAGCCCCATCTTGCGTTTAAAAGCATCGCTGAATGTGGTATAACTACGGAAACCACTTTCCAAAGCCAACTGCTGGAGGGTCAGGTTGTGTTGTAAATAGGGTTGTGTTTCTATGGACCTCACACCGTGCCCGTCCCCGTGTTACCCATTCTTCGTCAATATCATATACAATAATACTTGGTTAGTGTGTTAAGCAAATTCCATTCAACAATCTTCAGCTCGGACTCTTTCTCTGTATGGATGTTGAATTCGTCGAAGACCATCACTTCCTTGTTCTTCGTGTCATAGAGCGGCCACACCTTGGCCTTGCCGTCAGGAGACTCTTTGGCTGTGAGCGACGGATTGCCTGTCTTGGCAAACTTCACCCACATACGGCGCATGGTCCGTGAGAAGGTTTCGTCGAAAGCCTTGCCTGCCACACCTTTTATTTCAGGATGGTTAAACACAGTGTTAAGTTCTACCGCATGTCCGCTTCGAATGAGGGGTATAGCAGATTCGACTCTAAAGAAATAGGTGTATGACTTGCCGCCAGCAGCAGTCTGTGCCTCAGACATCCTGAAAAGCGGCGCAATGAACACAAACTGGTCGATAAAACGAGCGATAGCTGAATATTCAGGGGTAGCTGGTAGTCTCTTACAGTAACTCTCAGCCGAAGCCCTCTCCTCGTCAGTCATCTGAGCCAACTTATTTGCATAGCGTTCTGCCTCAAATGCAGGCCCTGCATCTCCCATGCCGTAGATGAAATACCCCCATTCGTCCTTCGTGCAGCCCTGCATGAAGTCTATATCCTTTGCAGCACCACGGGCATAAGCATCATACGGATCGAGGGGCAGGTTTCTGCCATCCCTTTCCGCCCATATATGCAAAGCGAGTACATGGGTGGCATCCACAATCTTATCGACATCCACCTTCTGCAAGTCGGCAACCGTCTTGCAGCCGAGGACTTTCATGACTTCATCCGTGCAGGCGATAGCCTGTTCTGTAGACCTCGTTAATGAGGGGGTGCCGCTCTGGGCGATGACGCGCTTAAAATATTTTTGTGCATCTTTCATCAGTGGAAGCAGGGTTACGCTGGTCGAACCGGCAGAGTGGCCGAAGATGGTCACGTTGTCGGGGTCGCCACCGAAGGCGGCAATATTCTCATGTACCCATTTCAATGCCATCAACTGATCCAAGAGTCCCAGATTCTGCGCATCAGGATAGTCCTTGCCATCAGGCAAGTGGGACAGATGGAAGAAGCCCAAAATGCCAAGCCTGTAAGCAACGGTCACAACGATGACGTCGGGATTCTCTTCGACGAAATTGTGGCACTCATGCATAGGGTCGATGGTTCCGCCCAACGTAAAGGCTCCGCCGTGAATCCATACCATGACCGGTTTCTTCCCTACCGCCTTATCTGCCTTCCATACGTTCAGATACAGACAGTCTTCACCCTTATAGTAGACGGATCCAGGTTCGTAAGGGTCATCAGGCTGGCAGGCACTCTTGGCATTGTAATAAGCCTCGTACACACCGTCGTCGGCGGTATACGCCACAGGTGCTTTCCAACGATGTTCGCCGACAGGCTGCTCACCTACGAAGGGAATACCCTTGAAGGCAATGACATTGTTGGTCTTGCGGCCTACGAAGGTGCCGTTGATACACTTCACGGCCAGCGACGGGTCGTAATTGCCGTTGGTAATCTTCTTATTCTCGCCGTACAGAGCATACATCCTCTCTTTAATCTTGTCCACGTCGGTTACTGCGGTCGAGTCGTTATTTTCGCCCTCAGCTTGTTTTGCACCACCTTTACAGACCGTCATGAAAGTCACTGTACCGCAAAGCAGGATGGCGGCAAGTATCCATAGTTTTGTCTGTTTCATTGTTAGTATTATTATTTGAATTTCTATAATTATTGAATATCAATTTTTATTAGACACTGCTTATTTCTTCTATAGTGCTTGAAGTGTGAAACCAAACACAAAGTAGAAATGCTGGCTAGCGGGATTAGCAATGACCTGTCCGAACAAGGGTAGCTCGAAGGATTGGGAAATCTGGATGGCTTTCGTGGCCCGCAACGACAGGTTGGTGACGTTGAAGCTGCTGACCTCGTAAGTGGCAGACTTCCAAGGCACGAAGCCGACCTCAGCTTCCCAATCGCAAGTGGCAAGACGGAAGGATGCCGACAACCCGAAATAAGAGCTGTAGGCACGCTTGTCGTTGGACGATTGGTACTCACCATCGTCTTCCTGATAGTCGTTGCCAGCAAAGTAGGTCTGCCACGAGGCACTCACAGGACCAAAGTTGTAGCTAATGAACCCTTCAAACGCGTGTCCTGTGCCATATTTGTAGAAGAAGTAGCGGCTGTCATTCCCTTCACTCCAGTAGTCAACGATGCCAAAAGACAAACCGCCAGTCTCATACGTCAGCGTCAGATCGATTTCACGAGCATCGCTGCTGCGACTCAAACCCACGCTGCCCCATGCCGCCAGGCTCAACCCCTTCCACGCCACCGACAACTCGGGTTGCAGCGACACGTTTCCCAGATCTTGACCTCGCCAGATATAGTCACTGACAAAGTCGGCCTTGAGATGGCATTCTACCTGATCCTGTGCCCATATACCGCTATTGCTTGCCAGCAACATGGCGACAAACATAAATATCCTTTTGATTCTGTCAACAGACATATGTTTTTATTTTGAATAGACCTTCCCTTTTCGATATAGGCTACTGCTCCCGCCATGTCACCCACATAGACCATGAATACACTTATGGCGGAGGCAAACACTCACTTTTTCATTATTCGCATGTTTACAATTATTTTAGGTTAAATATATTCTAAGGCAAAGTTAGTCATTTCCTCTCAAAAAAAAGAAAAACAATAAAAAGTAAAAAAAAGAGCCAAAGGGAATTTCCTCCGGCTCCTAATTTACTCATTATGCTTTGAAGACTTCTTCACCGTCAACAATGGTGGCGATGATATTGGCCTGAGCCACCTTCTCGATGTCATCATGCAGGAAGTCGCAGTCGTAAACGGTCATGTTGGCAATCTTGCCGAACTCGATGGAACCGAGACGATGCTCCTGATGGAACAAACGTGCAACGTTGATGGTCATGGCACGCAGCGACTGCTCGCGCGTGATAGCCTCCTTGAGATTGCGCGGACTGGTGACACCGCCAAGCACAAACTTAGGATAGTCGCGCTTTTCTGCCGTATAAACGCTGAGCTTAATATCCATCATCGGTGAAACGGGATAGTCGGAATGGAA
>DDPY01000052.1:0-402 GCA_002342415.1 Prevotella sp. UBA2456
GCGACGTGGCTGCCAACATCATCGAGCCGAACTCTGAGGCTGTTGACCTCGAAGGTCCGCACCTGGAGAACGGCCGCATGATTTACGCCTCTAAGACTTACGAGAACCTCGACGCCACCCGCAAGGCTGGCCTGTGGGGTGTCTCGATGCCTCGCCGCTACGGCGGTCTGAACCTGCCCAACACTGTCTTCTCGATGCTGAGCGAGATGATCAGTGCTGCCGATGCCGGATTCCAGAACATCTGGAGCCTGCAGAGCTGTATCGATACTCTGTATGAGTTCGGTTCTGAGGAGCAGCGCCAGAAGTATATCCCCCGTGTCTGTGCCGGTGAGGGTATGTCGATGGACCTCACTGAGCCTGATGCCGGTTCCGACCTGCAGCGCGTGATGCTGAAGGCTACCT
>DDPY01000052.1:442-50067 GCA_002342415.1 Prevotella sp. UBA2456
GACTCAGACATCCACCTCGTGCTGGCTCGCTCTGAGGAAGGCACCAAGGATGGACGTGGTCTGTCGATGTTCATCTACGACAAGCGCCAGGGCGGTGTCGATGTGCGTCATATTGAGCACAAGTTGGGTATCCACGGCTCACCTACCTGTGAGCTCACCTATAAGAATGCGAAGGCAGAGCTTTGCGGAAGCACCCGTCTGGGACTGATTAAGTATGTGATGGCCCTGATGAACGGTGCCCGCTTAGGTATCGCCGCACAGTCGGTAGGTGTGGAACAGGAGGCTTACAACGAGGGACTGGCTTATGCCAAAGAGCGTCAGCAGTTCGGCGACAAGATCATCAACTTCCCCGCTGTCTATGATATGCTCTCACGCATGAAGGCCAAGCTCGATGCAGGTCGTTCGCTGCTCTACGAGACAGCTGCCTATGTGGATGTCTACAAGTGCCTCGAGGACATCGAGCGCGACCGCAAGCTGACACCCGAGGAGAAGCAGGAGTTGAAGAAATATCAGCGTTTGGCTGATGCCTTCACCCCGCTGGCCAAGGGTATGAACTCGGAGTATGCCAACCAGAATGCCTACGATGCTATCTCTATCCACGGTGGCTCGGGCTTCATCATGGAGTACAAGAGCCAGCGCCTGTTCCGCGATGCCCGTATCTTCTCTATCTACGAGGGTACCACCCAGTTGCAGGTTGTTGCCGCCATTCGCTACATCACCAACGGCACCATGCTGAACAACATCAAGGACATGGCTGCTAATATGGTATGCTGCGACTGTGTTGCAGCCCTCAAGGCTCGCGTAGAGAAGCTCGTTCCCATCTACGAGGATGCCCTCGCCTACGTGAAGAGCCTCGACAATCAGGATGCTCACGACTTCCTGGCTCGTCGTCTCTACGACATGACTGCCGAGCTGGTGATGTCGCTGCTCATCATCCGCGATGCCTCGAAGGCTCCCGAGCTCTTCAAGAAGTCTGCCAACGTGTATGTACGCATGACGGAGGAGGATGTTTGCGGAAAGGCTGCCTACATCAAGAACTTCAAGGTCGAAGACCTGGAGAACTTCCGTGCAGCAAGTGAGTCTGAGGAGTAAAAGCATAAGCATAAGCATAAGAAATCCGATGGGACCTGTAACGTCTCATCGGATTTCTTTTTTTCAGCCGTTCAAGACAGCCTATTCGTGGATAAGTCCTTCCTCGTCGCTGCTCTCCAGCTATTATTTGCAGTTTGTCTACTATCGGGTGAGGGAGAACTTCATGGAGAGTCCGAAGTCGCGCGTGGTGGTGGGATAGCTGCTGGAGGAGAGCAGCGGCGTGTTGGTCTGACGGTCGTAATAGAACGAGATGGTGAGCAGACGCGACAGGGTGTAGTCGGCAAGGAAGGAAATCTTAAACGCCGAGTTGCCACTGCTGGCAGAAGAGGTGCGCGAGGCAATATCACGCGTGATGGCTGCCTGGCTGCGCAAGGTCACATCAAGACGCAGGTTCAGGTCGTGGTTGATGCCAGAGCGGCGGTTGTTGGCAGAACTAGCTTGACTAGTATTATTAGTTTGACTAGCTTTACCAGAGCCGCCTCTCTGGGCTTTCTTGATCTTGCGGGTGGCACCGCTGGAGAAGAGACGGAAGTCGCTAATCTTATAGCCCAGTCCGAACACCCAGTCGTTGGAGCGTCCTTCGTTGATCTGCACACTGGTGGTGGAGAGGCTGATGGTGCGCGACTTGCGGTATTCGGCCTTCAGCGTGAGATTATTGTGAAGGGTGGCATCGAAGCCCAAGAGGGGAGCAAACGACTCGTTGATGCTGACGGTGGGCACGCTCCATCCCAAGACGGAAGCACTCTGGCTGCCCGAGGTGTAGCTGCCCACGGAGAAGATGCTCTTATAGCTGTGGTTGATATTGAAGGACTTGAAATGCTCGCTGAACCAATGGAGCTTGGAGAGTCCCGAGTAGCGGACGGTCCAGTTGGGCAACAGGCGGGAGAGCGCAGGAAAGAGGTCGAGGGAGCCTCCGCCACCGCTGCCTGTATAGGTGTTGAGAAAGGCGGGTATCATGACGGCTGCTGAGTACTGGTCGACAGCCTGCCCATAGTGGGCTGCCGCCTTGGCCTGGTATTCGGGCAGCGCATTGCAGAAGCGCTCGAAGACCTTGGAGGGATAGCCGTTGCTGGCATCGCCCATCGGCTCGAGTGCCGACGAGATGGAGATGGTAGTCATGGAGAAGGAACCGCTCTGTGTGGTGGGCATGCCCTCGTACATATACTGGATTTTGCGGGCACGGGTCTCCATACGGGCTGCATTGAGGTCGATCTTCAGGTCGCGGAAGGGCTCGAGCGTGGCACGCAGCTGCAGGTCGGTAGTGAGATTAGTGTTGGCGGGCGTGGCAATGCTGTCGGCCATGAGCAGCCAGCCATTGTCGCGGGCCTTCTCGATATAGGAGTCGCCCGTGAATCCGAAGGCGAAGCCCAGTCCAGGAGCCATCACTCCCCCCGTACGCTGTCCAAAGGCATCGCCAATCTTGGGCATGAAGCCAGGCAGGGACATCGAGTAGTTATTGCGGTAGGAGATGCCAATGGAGCGCACCATCATCAGGAAGCGCGCTGCCGACTGTGCGGGCTTGTACCACCACAGGTTCTCTATGGGCGGCTTGGCAGTGACGGTGAGCTTGACCTTCACGCTGTCGCGACACTTGATGAGAATCTTGTTCTGGTCGACGACCTTGTATTTTATAGGATACATCTTGCCCTCAGGGGTCTTGGCAGTCACGATGAGCCGCTTCGACTTCTTGTTGTGGGTGACGGTGAGCGTGGTGTCTGGGCGCAACGAGAGCTCGGTCTCGTAGGCATTGCGGTTCTTGGGGAGGACTTTCTCGTCTTTGGTGGGGCTAGTTTTACTAGTTTGACTAGTCTTACTAGTTTTACTGGGTTTTTGGGGCTTGGAGATGGCTTTCTTGAAGCGGTCGTTCACTTTCTTGAGGAAGGGGAAGTGATTGTAGAGTGTCTCAAGATTCAGCGTGCTGTTGATGTTGAGCTGGCGATTGTTGGAGATGGTATTGCCCAGGTTGGTGCCATTCTCCAGCTGGGTGCCACGAACCCAGTTATAGGTGGCATTATAGCTTGCATCGGCATTGACCCAGTCGAAGATGGGCAGCTTGTTGAGGGGCAGTTGATAGCTGGCCGTGAAGGTCTGACGGTAGTTGAGGGGCGTACCGAAGTGCTTGATACTCTGCCATACAGAATCCTTCCATGCTGAATAGCGGTCAGGATAGAGGTCTTTGTTGATGGGGAGATTGCTGTTAGGCTCCTCAATCTCGGCCTGCGTACCCGACTGGAAGTTCATGTGCAGATTCTTGGTGAGGTCCCAGCGCATGGTGAACGCACGGTCCCAGAGGAAGGTGGAGCTCCAGGTGGGAGCCGGCTTGCTGCCGCCGAGGTCGTCCATGTTGCGCTCCTGCAACTCGTAGTAGCTACGGCGGATTTCCGAGTTGAAGGTGATATTCTGAGGCAGATAGTTGAGTCCGAAAGCCTTGGGGAACTGCATCCACTTCGACTTGGACTTGTTGTTCTTGAAGGGCTCCCACGTCTTATAGACAGGCGTATAGCTATAGTTGAGGGCACCACGCCACTCGTCGTCGTGCTCGTAGACCGTCGTCTTTCCCGACTTGCGCGTGCTGCGATGGCTGTAGGAGAAGGAGAAGTTGGCGGGGTCGTAGGGCATGGGGTGACGGCGGGTCTTGATGCCGAAGCGCACATTGGACAACGAGAAGTTGGTGGTGGTAGACTTGGTGATGGCTATCGACTCGATGCTGTCGCGCTCGTACTTGTTGGCGGTGGCATCCAGCGCATCGTCCAGTTCCATATCCGTATCGAGGGGATTATACTTGGGTCGCGTCACCTCCTTGGTCACCGAATAGTAGAGCGGAGCCGACACCTTGAGCTTGTCAGGGAAGAACTTTCCCAGCTCGAAGTTAGTGGTCACAGAGTAGGTCTTAAAGTTATCGGTGGTACGCTGCGAGACACCTTCCTCGAGCCCGCCAAAGCCCTCGGTGACAATCTTACCCATGAGGTTGACGGTGCCGACATCGGACAGCTGGACATTGAGATTGCCGGAGGCAGCCCAGCCGCCTTTGTTGACGGGTTCCAGCAGTCGCAGCTCGTTGAGCCACACCTCGCCCGACTTGGCGGCACCTGCCAGATTGCGCACACCAATCATCATGGTCTTGACCTCGCCCAATGTGGGGTTACCCATCACGGCAATGCGGTTGTTGGCATTGTTGGGGTCGTATTCCGAATACTCCATCGTATAGCTGGCGGTACCCATAGCGCGCGCCTGGTTGCGTGCTTTCTTGATCTGCGTGAACAGCGAGAGATCGATGTCGAGCATGTTTTCCTGGGGCCACACCGCGCGGCAGTCGTTCACATTATACTTGTTGTAGTCGCTGCGGTCGGGCGTGAGCTTCAGGGGGATGAGATACTCGTAATAGTTGTTGCGATAGTCGCTGCCCAGACGGATGAAGACCGCCAGCTGGTCGTCGCCCAGCGTGTTGTCATCGATGAGGTGGTTGGCATGGACGAACATCTGGAGACGCTTGTAGCGGCGGAGGTCGAGCGTGGTGTTACGGTAGACAGCCTTCGACTCGCCCTGGGACAGGTTGTGGACCATCATACAGAGCGACTGCTCGTTGGCCTCGGTGAGCTGGGGCTGCGAGGGGTCGGTGACACGCGAGATGCCGGGCGGCACGACATAGTTGACGGGCTGGCGGTCGTTGTTCTCCTCGATGTTGACGGCACTCACATTCATGACACCGCTGTTGCTGGTGCCCGTCAGCTGCTGCTCGTACTGGCGCCATTCGCCACGCATCAGCTGCAGCGTGCCGAAACGGAGCACGACAGGCTTGCGGAACTGGGTGAGGAACATACGCATGAAGCGGATGCTGGTGAAGTCGCTGATGCTGCCCACGCGCTCGTCGTACTGTATGAGCGGGATGCGGAACTTATACCAGCGCACGGTCTCCTTGGCTCCGTTGCGCAGCGTGGCGGTGTACTCGCGCACATCGGTGATATGGTTATGCCCCAAACGCATATCCTCAGGGCGAATGCTCACCCTGTACTGATAATAGCGCTCGTACTCATTGAGCGTGTAGTCCTGGTTGATATCCTCAACATCGGGGAAGGTCTTGTAGGAGGTATCGTAGCCCTCGGTCTGCTGATCGCTGTCGGGCGAGTTGCCCTGAGGCATATTGATGCGCTTGTAGCGTTCGAGGATGCTGGCCTGTCGCTCGTCGAGGTCGCGGCCGCGGAAGTAGTGATAGTTATCGTTGGCGGGGTCGGCATTCCATGCTGCCCGCACACTGTCGTTGACACTGACACTGCTGAGGAAGTCGCGATAGGCAGGATAGGCACGCTCCTGCTCGTCGGTCAGGCCGTTGAATCCCACATCCTGCTGGGCCCGCGCACCGCTGGTGGTGGCAAAGGCGTAGGTCTGTGTAGCCTGCACAGGGATGCGCCCCCACTGTGAGTGGGTGAACGATGACGAGCCGTCGACAGGCATGCCGCTCTCATAGAACTTCTTACCATCGCGAAGGATATCCTCGCTCATCTCGCCCAGGTTGAAATACAGGTCGCCGCCATAGTCGGCAGCATCGTCCTGCTGAGAGGAATAGATAAAGGGGTCGAGCAGCCAGAACTCGATGTACTCGACATTCGCACTCTCGAAGTCGTTGGTGTCCAGTTTGCGCATCATGCCGCCCCATCGCTGCTGCGGGTTAGGCAGTGTTCCGTCTGTATTGACAGCCGTATTCAGGTTGTAGGGGCCGCGCTCCGATGGGTAGTAGGCCAGGTTGAGAATGGGCTGTGTGTAGGTGGCACCGCTGTAGGTCGACTGCTGTCGGTTGGGAAAGAGTTCGCTGGCATACACTGCACGCACATAGTGGTTCGACAGCTGGTCGAGGTCGCTCTTGATGTGTGCCGGTGCCAGACTCGACGAGCGGTTGGTGAGCAGCGGGTCTATCTGATACCATGCCAGCAAGGCACGGTTGTAGCCACTCGACACGGTGTCCTTGTCGGCATACTCAGGAAACAGGGTTGGCACACTGCTCAACTGCCAAGTCTTGGGTTCGGAGATGTCGATGCCGCTCTTGGCATTCTCGAAATCGTCGATATAGGAGGCATTGTCCTGCGTTCCGCCTGCCGTCCCAGCAATGAGCTGGGCAAACTCGCCCGTAAAGGATATCTGCGAAGGCTGCGTACAGTGCAGTAGGGGCAGCTTGTCGAGCATGTTGGTGAGCCACTGGCTCTCGCTCTTCCAGTTGATGTTGAGTCCCCACAGGGTGTTCTTCAGCGGTTCCGACCCCATTGTCACCTTCGACGTGAGGGCCTGCTCGCTCAGATGTTGCAACGTACCGCCAATCTGGAAATTCTTGCTGAAGTCGTACTCCCAGTTGAAGCCCACCATCGTCTTGCGCTGCATGCCATAGTTGGAGTCCGACTCCAACGAGACATTGATAGAGGTTCCGGCATCGATGATGCTCTGATTGAGGATGGTCACCTCGCCGGCAGAATAGTCGACACTATAGTCGGAGCCTTCTTTCAGGATGACACCGCCTGCCGTCACCACCACCGAGCCTTGAGGCACATTGTAGGCACCCAGGGAGATGACATTAGCCGAAGAGCCCTTGAACTGTCCCACCAGCAGGTATTTATCCTTGTTGGTCATCTGCCGGGCGGCAGTACGCGTGGTGTCATAGAGTTCCTGGAAGACATACTTCTCGGCAGCGTCGCCTGTGATGCCCTTGCTATGCAGGAAGTTGCGCATGGTAGTGCCGAAAGGCTCGGCTGACGGGAAGAACACACGGCCATTGCTGACGGTATAGCCCTCCACGAAGTCGAAGTAGCCATTGGGACGGGGCTTGTTGCTATTGTCCAGGCGGTCGGCACCCAAGGCGCGAATCAGAATGACATCACGCACATCGGGAAGGTAGTTGAGATAGACACCGGCCGTGTCGCTCTTGAATTTGACATCGAGGCGGAAATGCGTCTTCTCGACATTGGCTGCCAGATAGTACACATTCTTCATCATCAGGGACCAGTTGGGCTGTTGAGGGTTGTTGGAGGTATTCTTCAGCGCCTTGACAAACAGGGCATCACTGGCCGTCGTATGGTCGGCAGCAAACTCACCCACGCGATAGGTCTGACCACCATAGGTGTACTCGTAGGCGACGGCCAGCACCTGGTCGGTCTGCAGGGCGGTCTTCAACGAGATATAGCCCAAGGCGGCATTGAGCGTATATTCGGAGGAATTCAACAAGCGTGCCGCTGACAGTTTCTCATAGTCCACCCCACCCGTCATGATGGCATCAAGTGCCGATGTCGCCTGATCGATGTTGCGCGCTGCCGCAGGCAGCTGACTGATGGTGACGAGTCCAGTCTCGTTCTGCGGCAATGCCGACTGCCCCGTCGCGCCCTTGCCTAAACTCTCGGCCAATTCCGACAGGGCTATCACATTGCGCGTGTTGGAGGTGGTTCCCGTCTTGTTGGTGACCCACACCTCTACCCTAGTGACATTGATACCCGTCAGCAGATTGGGCAACTGCTGCATAGCGGCATCGTAGCGCTCACGGAAATACTTGGCCAGGAAGAAGTGGCGGTTCTCCTCATAGTTGGCCACATCAATCTCGAAGGGGGTCAGCTGGGTGCCGCCCTGTGACGAAACGCTCTTGGTGGTGGAGTTTTTCTGCGAGAACACCGTCTGCAATTTCAGCTTGCCAAACTGCATATCAGTGCGCACGCCAAAGAGGCTGCTGGCACCCTTCACCAGCGTGTTGTTAGAGGGGAAGGTGATGTTACCGGCCTCTACCAGTTTGATGATCTCGTCCTCCTTGCCCTCATAGCGCAACTTGAGGTTCTTGGTGTCGAAGTCGAACGTGGCATCGGTGTTGTAGTTAAGACTCATGTTGACCTTGTCACCCACCTTACCCGTGACATTCAGGTTGATTTTCTCGTCGAAATCTACTGCCGTAGTCTTGCGGTTACGCTCTGGCAGCGAGGGGTTGTCGATACTCTTCAAGGTAGCACCGAGCTTCAGCTCTGCCGTACCCTGAGTACGGATGCGCACACCACCAGGGCCGAAAATCTTCTCTGCCGGACCTAAGTCGAAGTGCATGTCGGAGAAGTCGAACTTCTCTTTACCCTTGGCGGCTACGTTTTCCGCATCCTTCTTGCGGAAGAAGAGGGCCCGCTCGCGGCGCTCACTCCACTGCTGATACTCCTCAGGAGTCATCAGTACGGGGGTGTTCAGATAGGTATCACCTATCTTGGAGCCAATCTTATAGACATTCAGCGAGTCGTCGTACTCCACCTGCTGGCGGATGTTTTCCGGAAGCCGAAGGTCGAGAGCGGAGGTATCGAGGTCGGCAGTCTCTATCGGGGCCGTACGTTGGATGCGCCAGCGCGCGCGTACCAACGAGTCGGGGACGGTATCTTCCTCTACCTGCAAGACAGGCTGCGCCGCAGGCGCAACGCGCCGCTGCGTCTTGTCATCCTGCGGAGGCATGGCCAAAGCGGTAATGCTGAGCAAGACTATTGTAATATAGAGGAAGCGCTTCAAAACCTGTTACTTAATTTGTTTCAATGCCAGCTTCACCACCTGTTCGACAGGGAGGTCGGGCTGCGACTGAAGGATGGCGAGCACCACTTTCTGAGTGGGAGCAGGGGCAAAGCCCAGCATGGTCAGTGCCGAAACAGCCTCGTCCTTCACAGCATTGTTGACAGGGGCTGCTACCGTTCCACCTGCGGGAATCTCGTCGGCGATACCCAGTGCTACTATCTTGTCGCGCAGATCGACGATGATGCGCTGAGCCGTCATCTTGCCGATGCCCTTTATCCCTTTGATGATCCGTTCGTCACCCCGCGAGATGGCATTGCACAGTTCTGCGACGCTCATCGACGAGAGCATCATCCGGGCCGTGTTAGGACCTACACCGCTGACGGTGATAAGCAACTCAAACATCTCACGCTCTTTCTTCGACACAAAACCATAGAGCATATACGCATCCTCGCGGATAGACTCAAAGACATAGAGCTTCACCTCCTTCTTGCCCTGAATGGCCGAGTAGGTGGTGAGCGAGATATTGAGTCCATAACCTACGCCTGCTGCTTCCACAGTAGCCAATGCTGGGGTAAGCTCCGTCAGCTCACCCTTGATGTATTCTATCATAGCAATCTATTATTTTTAATGTATATATACACTAAGATAAACGACCATTGCCTTTGTTTTATTGTATCTGGAGGGTAAAAGATGACGCAGCGTAACATTTTGCAGCTTTTTAACAAAATAATCTGCCATTTCGTTACGTATTTCAAGAAAAAGCTGTACTTTTGCAACCGAAAAGAAACAAAAACGACCCTTAACAATACAAATTATGAAGAAAATCAGAGCCGCCGTAGTAGGCTACGGCAACATTGGCAAGTACACGATTCAGGCACTGGAAGCCGCTCCCGACTTCGAGATTGCCGGTGTCGTGCGTAGAAACGGTTCGGCCGACAAGCCTGCCGAGCTGGCACAGTATGAGGTAGTAAAGGACATCAAGGAACTGAAGGATGTCGATGTCGCCATCCTGGCCACCCCCACCCGTTCATGCGAAGAGTATGCCAAGCAAATACTGCCGTTGGGCATCAATACCGTCGACTCGTTCGACATCCACACCAACATCCGCGGCTATCGCGAGCGACTGATGGAGATCAACAAGCAGACGGGCACCGTCAGCGTGATTGCTGCAGGCTGGGACCCGGGCAGCGACTCTATCGTTCGCACACTGATGCAGAGCCTGGCACCCAAAGGACTGAGCTACACCAACTTCGGCCCCGGCATGTCAATGGGACACTCCGTATGCGTGCGCTCGAAGGCTGGCGTGAAGAATGCCCTCTCGATGACCATACCCTTGGGCGAAGGCATCCATCGCCGCATGGTCTATGTCGAGCTCGAAGACGGCTACTCGCTCGAACAGGTGACCAAGGATATCAAGGCCGACCCCTATTTCGCCTCCGACGAGACGCATGTCTTCCAGGTGGAGAGCGTTGACGACGTGCGCGACATGGGACACGGGGTGAACCTGGTGCGCAAGGGTGTCTCGGGCCAGACACAGAACCAGCGTCTGGAGTTCAACATGCAGATTAACAACCCTGCCCTGACGGGTCAGGTGCTGGTCAACGTGGCACGTGCCTCCATGCGTCAGCAGCCGGGCTGCTACACCATGATAGAGATTCCCGTCATCGACATGCTGCCGGGCAATCGCGAGGATCTGATTGAACACTTGGTATAAGCATACCAACTTGACACAACAGACAGGAGCCTCCGACACCGCACGAACAGTGTTGGAGGCTCTATTTTTGGGAAAAATGTCTAAAATATTTGGCAGTCTATATTTTTATAACTACATTTGCAGACAATTTACTTTAACACTAAAATCATTGCAATTATGAAAAAACTCTTTTCCCTTAGCCTGATGCTCATGGCAGCATTAGCAGTAAATGCCCAACTGAAGGTTGCCCCCAAGATGCAGATGGGCGACCAGAAGAACTATGTGACAACCACCGTAGCCAAGATTCCTGGACAGGGCACTCTGACCATCACCGACGAGACCACCATCAGCGTCGCCGAAGTACTGTCGGAGGGTTTCGTGCTGAGCGTCGAGACCACCAAGGTCACGTCCGATGCCCAAGCCGGAAACATTGCCGGACAGCTGATGGCTGCCAGTCAGGAGATGATGGCAGGTGTGGAGATTCGTATTAACACCGACCTGAACGGCCAGCCTCAGGGTATTGCCAACTACACCGACGTAAAGGCCAAACTCGAGAAGAATAGCGACCAGCTGGTAGACAAAATGCTCCAGAGCGTGCCACAGATAGCACAGGTGATGGGCAAAGACGCGCTGAAGAAGCAGATTATGGACAACGTATCAGAAAAGAGCCTGCTGGCAGCCATGAAGAACTCTACCTGCCCCTTAGTGCTGAACGGCAAGACACTGACAACGGGCGCTCAGGAGGATTACACCAATGAGCAAGGACTGAAGATGAAGCGCATGTATTTCGTCAATGGGCAGAAGGTGACCAGCAGCGGCTCCATCAATATGTCGAAGGAAGACATGAAGGCACTCATCATCAAGCAGGTGGAGCAGATGATGCCCGAGCAGGCAGAGATGATCAAGCAGAACATCGACCAGGTGATGGCCAGCGGCATGGTGAAAATAGACATGAAGGAGACGGCCAGCTATGATCTCGACGCAGACGGATGGCTGAAGAGCATCAACAGCGAGTCGACAATGGACTCTATGGGCCAACAGACCAATATCAAGGCAACTGTAACGCTTAAATAAGAGGTAAGAGGTAAGAAGTAAGAGGTAAGAAGTAAGAGGTAAGAGAAAAAATGAAGAGACTTACAATTCTAATGCTGCTGGCAGCCGCCACACTGAACCTGTCGGCACAGACAGCACGCGAGGAGCTGAAAGCCAACAAATACCTGGCTGGCAGCAACTATCTGGACTACGACCGCCAGCTGACACATGAGAAGCTGACACCGGCACCCAAGGGCTACACCCCCTTCTACATGTCGCACTACGGCCGACACGGCTCGCGCTGGCTCATTGGCGAGCGCAGCTACACCAGCGTCACCGAGACGATGCAAAAAGCCAGAAAGGCTGGAAAGCTGACTCCAAAAGGCGAAGAGGTCTTACAGCTGTTGGAGGCCTTCGTCAACCTGCCCGCTGCCAACTTCCCTGCTCTGGACGGGAAGTATAGCGGCGCTCAATATCGCTTGGGCGACCTGTCGACGGTCGGCGAGCGCCAGCATCACGGCATAGCACGCCGCATGGTGGAGCACTTCCCTGAGATCTTCAAGACGCGCAACCTGCACATCGATGCACGCTCAACTACCGTCAACCGCTGCATCCTGTCGATGGAAGCCGAGTGCGAGGAGCTGGCAGCCGCCAACCCCACCATCGTGTTCCATAACGATGTCAGCGATGCCCTGCAATACTATCTCAACCAGCCGCGTTCAGGACTCGTCAAGTCGATGGGACGCAAGGGACGCGAGATTCGCCGCTCGCTCAACGGCCGCATCGACCCCACCCGACTGATGGGCGTACTCTTCAACGATGCCAAATGGGTGAAAGACAACGTGAAGGCATGGCCGCTGATGTACAATCTCTTTGAGGTGACCACCAACATGCAGAGCCACGACCAGGCGCCCGATCTCTATCCCCTGTTCACCGACGACGAGATATACGAGCAGTGGCGCATGCGCAACATCGGATGGTATATAGACTACGGACCCTCGCCCATGACCGACGGCATCATGCCCTTCTCGCAGCGCAACCTGCTGCGCAACATCATCGAGACCACCGATACCGTCACCCAGACCCAGGCCACCCTGCGCTTCGGCCACGAGGTGTGCGTGATGCCCCTGGCCTGTCTGCTCGAGTTAGGCTCCTGCGGCGCACAGGTGGCCGACACCAACGAGCTCGACAACGTATGGCGCAACTATCGTATATTCCCGATGGCCTGCAACGTCCAGCTCGTATTCTACCGTCCCAAGAAGGGACAGGGCGATGTGCTGGTGAAGGCACTGCTCAACGAGCGCGAGGTGACGCTACCCGTCAAGACCAGCCAGCATCCTTATTATAAATGGACTGACCTCCGGCAGTACTATCTCGACAAGCTGGCAGCCTACGATGCCAAGGAGGCTGCCATGACGAAGCAGCCCGAGGTGGAGGAGAAGTACACCAAATACTATACCAACCTGCCCGTCAAGGTGCAGCCCGTCAGGCGGCCCGCCATTCCCAATACCACAGTCAACCTCAAGGAGGTGGGCGGTGTCGGCGATGGTATCACACTCTGCACGGAGGCCTTTGCCAAAGGCATCAGCAAGCTCAGCAAGCAAGGCGGCGGCCGTCTGGTAGTGCCCGAGGGCGTTTGGCTGACAGGCCCCATCTCGTTGAAAGACAATATCGAGCTGCACCTCAACAAGAATGCCATCGTGCTCTTCTCGCCTGACAAGACGCTCTACGTAGACCCCACCGGCAAGTCGAGCCGCGTCTATGCCGGCATCCGCGCATCGAAGCGCAAGAACATTGCCATCACGGGCGAAGGCATCATCGACGGCAACGGCGAATACTGGCGGCCTGTGAAACGCTCGAAGGTCAGCGACGTGGAGTGGAAGGACTTCCTCGACAAGATTGGCGGCGTGACCAAGGACAACGACAAGCTGTTCTACCCCTGGGACGCAACAGGCAAGGGAAACATTGCCGACACCCCCGAGGCACAGGAGAAGATGCGTAACGACCTCATCCGACTGACCGACTGCGAGAACGTACTGATAGAAGGTGTCACCGTGCAGAATGCGCCTAAGTTCCACGTCCACCCGCTCAACTGCAAGAATGTCATCGTGGACGGAGTGACCGTGCGATGCCCCTGGAACGCACAGAATGGCGACGCAATAGACTTTTCGGATGTCAACACTGGCCTCATCGTCAATTGCGTGGTGGATGCCGGTGACGACGGCATCTGCATGAAGAGCAACAAGCAGAAAGCCAAGTCGCCAGCCAACGGATGCCAGGACATCGTCATCCAGGACAACACCGTCTTCCATGCCCACGGCGGCTTCGTGCTGGGCAGCGAGACTATCAGCGGCATGGAGCGCATCGTGGTGCGCCACAACCGCTTCAGCGGCACGGATACAGGCTTGAGATTCAAGAGCGGCATCGGGCGCGGCGGAAAGACCAACGACCTCTACATCTCGGACATCGTGATGACCGATATCAAGGACGAGGCTATCGTCTTCCAGTGCGACTACATAGACCGCCCGGCAGGCAGCGATCCCAGTCAGGTGCCCACCTATACGGACGAGCAGCGCCGCTCAGCACCTGAGTTCCAGGGCATCCATATCGACCGCGTCACCTGCCAGGGAGTCAAGACTGCCGTCAAGGCCAGCGGAATCAAGGGACTCGACTGCGTTCACGACATCGACATCAGCAACTCCACCTTCGTCTATCACAAGAACGACCGGCAGATAGACCCAGAAACCGCCAAGCTGAACATCAGGGACGTCAAGTTCATCAAACAGTAAATAGCGTGCAGGAGAAAAAATTATAAAACACAGAGACACAAAGGCACGGAGTTTTTCCCTTAGTAAGAATAAGGCTCTGTGCCTCTGTGTTCTTTTCATAAGACAGACCAACCATCAACGATGCTCGTTCATATATTCGCGGGGCGACATGCCATAGAACTTCTTGAAGATGGTAGAGAAAGAAGCAGCATTGTTGAAACCACAGGCATACATCACCTCGGTGATATTCATATTGCGCGAAGCCAAGAGATTGGCAGCCTGCTTCAAACGGATATTGCGAATGAAGTCGTGAGGAGTCTGCCCTGTCAGCTCCTTCATCTTGCGATGCAGATGGACTCGCGATATTCCTACCTCCTCGGCAATAGCATCCACACTGAGGTCGGAATTGCTGATATTCTTGTTGATTACCTTCATCACACGCTCTAACAGCTGGTCATCGGGCGACTTCATCTTTACCTTGTCTACCTGCTCTTCCAACTGGTCGTTGCGACCGTATTTCAGTCGGAGCATCTGGTGTGTATGGATGAGGTTTACAATGGTGCGGCGCAGAATGTCCATATTGAAGGGTTTCATCACGTATGCATCGGCTCCCATCTCCAAGCCCTCTAACTGGTCTTCATCACGGCTCTTTGCCGTCAGCAGGATGACAGGGATATGACTTGTGCCCGGATTGCCCTTAATCTTGGAGCACAGTTCGTTACCATCCATCTCGGGCATCATGATGTCGGAGATGACAAGATCGGGCATGCACTTCAGCACCTCAGTCAGACCAGAACGGCCGTTTTCAGCCACGCTGACCTGATAGGCAGAAGACAGCTCTGCAGCCAGATAGTCACGAATCTCGGCATCGTCTTCGACAATGACAATGTGCTGACGGCGGGTAGCCTTGGGCAACTCAGCGGCCACTGGGGTTTCCGTAACCAGCTCTTCGTCGAACAGGCTAGTGGCATGAGACACATTCTCCTTGTCGACTATCATCTCCTCGGGCTTCAGGTGGCTGTTGCCCAAAGGAATGGTGACCACGAACTCACAGCCAGGAGCTCCTTGATTATTATGGGCCTCAATGGTTCCATGATGCAGTTCGACCAGCGAGCGAGTCAGGTCGAGTCCGATACCCGTTCCCGTCTTGCGATCGTTTGCCATCGTCGGTGTCTGATAGAAGCGTTCGAAGATGCGGTCGAGCTTGTCTTCAGGGATTCCCTCCCCGCTGTCCTTGATGGCAATGCGAACGTGGCTGTCATCATGACTGACGGTGATGCCTATCTCACCTCCCGTCGGGGTGAACTTAAAGGCATTGCTCAACAGGTTGACCACGACCTTGTCGAAATTGCCACGATCAATCCAGACGGGCAGCATCTGTACATCATGCTCGTATGTGAAACGAATGTTCTTAGCCTTTGCCTGCTGATTGAAAAGAGTATAAATGTCTCCGATGAACGAGATCAGCTCAGTCTCGCACATGTGCATCTGCATCTGTCCCTTGTCAATCTTACGGAGGTCCATCATCTGGTTTATCAGACCCAGAATACGCTCTGCATTCCGCCGGATGGTTTCGTAGACACTGCGGCGGTGGGGGTCGTCATCCTGCTTGATGAGTGAGAGTAGCGGTGTGACAATGAGCGTCATAGGGGTACGAATCTCATGAGAGATGTTCATAAAGAACTTCAGCTTTGCATCGGCCATCTCCTCTGCATGGATATGCTCCTGCAGGCGCAGGCGGTCTTGCTCCTTACGGCGGCGGATTCGCAGATACCGCCACAATATGGCACCCAATGCCATGAGGTAGATAACATACGCCAACGGCGTGCGATACCAGGGAGCATGAATGACAACCGTAAAGCAACGCTCAGGGGTTACGATACCATCCTGCTCTGCCACCACACAGAAATCATAGTTTCCAGGCTGCATGTGACTGAAGGTAATCTCGTTGACACCCGGCTGCATGCGCACCCATTCTTCTTTGTTGATGCGATAACGATAGACGATATGTTCAGGATTATCGTAAGTAAGGGTTGACAGCTGCAGGGCAAACGAATTATCACTGGAAGCCAGCACGAAGCGGTTGGAAGCAATCACTGTCGTGTCGACCACATGCCACAGGCCAGACATCGTGGCAGGGGTGACAGGCTCGCCATTCACCCAGAATTCAGTCAGCTTCACCTCAGCCTTCCACTCGCGCTCCTTGATGTCGTGGGGGGTGAACCAGGTGATGCCACCCAAGCCACCAAACAACATCTGTCCGTTAGGAGCCGTATAGGAAGCACCGTCGCTGAACTCATTCGACTGCAGTCCGTTGTCAACAAAGAAGTTGCTGGTCTTTCCTGTCTTGGGGTTCATGCAGCACAGTCCGTGGTCGGTCGATATCCACAGGTTGCCCTGCTGATCTTGTTCGATACTTGAGATACCATTGTCTGCCAGTCCGGTCTCGATGGCATAGTGATGCTTCTTACCCGTCTTCAGGTCGTACCCTAACAAGCCGTCGTTGGTTCCTACATACAATTTCCCGCCAAACTCGCGAGCCACGCGCGTTGGAGTACCATAATTCAAACAATTGTTTCCTTTAAAGGTAGTAAGCCAGTTCTCTGTTTCCAAATCGAGGGCACATACGCCCATCGTGGTCGCGACATAGATGCGGCGGCCATCCGGCGAGAAGGCTATCTGTGAAATATAGTTGTTGGTAAGGCTGTTCACCTTGCGATTGCTGGCAGCATCGCCCTCCTGCACATAGGTTTTCACCTCGCCCGTCTGGCCATCGAGGCGCAACAGGCCATAACCCATCGTTGCCAGCCACAGGCGTCCCTGCCTGTCAGTACGCATGGAAAACACGCTCACAGCCGGTCCCTGAGGCAAGCGATGCGGATGGTAGGTCAGACTATGAGGGTCTATCCAGCCGCAGCCCTCCTTATACGTTCCAATCCAGACACGCCCTTCGTGGTCTTCGGTCATTCCGAGAATCGTAGCAGGGAAATTTTCCTTAAAGTGCCTGACTACCTTTCCCTTTGTGTCCAGACAGTAGAGTCCGTCCTTGTCGGTACCTATCCAGTTCAGGCCATTCTTGCTCATCAGCACGCTGGTGACACAGGCCGAACCGATGACATTGCGAGCACCCAGCTTATAGCCCATATAGTGGAAGCCTGTGGTCTTGGCGGGGTGCATGTAGATACCTTTCTGAAGCAGTCCCAGCCAAGTGTTGCCATTGCGGTCTTCACAGATGGAGTAGACCTTGGCAGTGCTTAAGTCGACATCGCGGCTATAGTAGGGATTGTCTGTCAACTGCTGCGTCTTGGGGTCGTAGATAGCCAGCCCCAAGCCGTCATAGCCTATCAGGATACGATGATCGCGACTGACATAGAGCGTAGAGATGTGTTTCGTACCCGTGCCTTCTATATGAACGGGCGACGCATCGAGTCTGAACATACCCGCATTGGCTGTTCCCACATAGATGCGGCCTTCGCCATCCTCGCAGACACCACGCACCATCCCTAACTGGTCCTCGTCCTGAAAATAGCGATGCATCTTCTTCCCGTCATAGCACAGCAGTCCCTGGCTCTCGGTCACAATCCACAGGCGGCCGCGGCGGTCTTCCATCATCCGATGAGCGGTTTTCACCTCTGCCAACTCGCCGCCCAACTGGCGGGCCTCCTTGCCATTCGTCATCTGCAGAATGCCATGTGCCGATGTCCCGATGAGGATACTCCCATCGCGGCGCTCCAACAGCGAAGTCACATAACTGGGAACAGAATGACCAGACAAATCGTAGGTCGTTACATCTATAAAACGCTCGCCGTCATAGGTCTGCAAGGCTCCATACATACCTATGTAGAACAAGCCGTCGCGGTCTTGCATCATGCAGTTCACATAGTTGCTGGCCATTCCCAAGTCCTGACGCATCTCTTTCTTCAGGATGCGGAACTGATAACCGTCATACCTGTTCAGTCCGTTACGCGTAGAGACCCATATAAAGCCGTCATGATCCAGGAATATCTGTGTCGTGAAGCTACTCGACATCTGCTTGTCTGCATCAAACAGCTTACCCATCTGGGCATACATGCTCAGAACGATGAACAGGAAGGAAAAGGTTAGAACTTTACGCATTTTTATATTTGTAAGTTAGTAGGTTTGTTAGAAAACGGATGCAAATATAGTCATTTATTTTCTTACTTCCAAACTTTACGCAGTGTAACATACATAAAAGTTACATAAAATAAACTTTCTGTTACGAAATCACAGCAGAGTGAACACCCTCCACGACTCCTTCCGCGTGCAGGCAACAGCACTGCGGCCTTAAAAAAAGCAGGCTGCTGGAACGCTTTCCAGCAGCCACTGCGGTTACAAAACAAACTACTAATGATAATATTACTAAAACAAATCTTTACGTGAAACGTCTCCGTTTCTTTTTGCAAAGGTACACACTTTTTCTTAAACGGACGTTATATTGCGTTTCAGATTCTTTTCTCCGTGTATCAATCGAATATTTGGCAGTCAATACATCACTACCACACCGCCGTTTTGTGGTATCGTGATGCTGATTTGCTGCTTCTTGCTCTGCTTTACGGTAGTCACCTTTCCCTGCAGTTTGGCATCGTCGGCATAGACGGTCAGCGTGGTTCCCTTTGCAAACATGGGCAGCGAAAGTGTACGCTTCAGAGGTTGCTGCCCGGCATTGATGCCTACCACAAACCAACGCTCGCCGCTTCGACGGGCCAGAATGATGTATTTGCCCGGATAGCCGTCAATAAAACGAACTTCATCCCACATGGTGGGCACCTTCTTCATAAAGTCGATGGCCCAGGCGGGAGCGTCTGTCAGATTATTCGGAGCCAAGGCAAAATGCTGTTGGGCACTCTGGAAGAGCACTGCCGTAGCCAGGGCATAGACATCGCTCGTCCGCCGATAGGTACCATGCTGGTTGTCAGTGCTATAACGCTTGTTCAATGCACTGCCGCCAAAATCCATCGAACCCACCGTGTTGCGGATAAAGGGATGTATACAGCCATTACGCGCCTCGGCATCACAGAAAGCCTGTCCGAAACTGAGGTTCTCAGAAGCCAGCACCGCCTCGCTGGCCACATAGTTGGGGAACATGCGCTCCCACCCTCTGGGCAGTGTGCATCCATGGAAGATACACAGCAGTCCATAGTCGTTGGCATCGCTCAGTATGTCCTCATAAAGCTGGAGGGTGGGCTGCTTGTCGCCAGCAAAGAAGTCGACCTTGATACCTCGGATGCCGTTTTCCTGCAGCCACTTCATCTCCTGACGGCGGATGCGACTATTGCTCATGCGATTCTTTGGAGTCTGAGGAGCATCGTTCCAATAGCCATTGCTATTATACCAAAGGAAGAGCGACACCCCCTTGCTGCGGGCATAGCGGGCCAGCTCGGCTACACGCTCATAGCCTATCTGCAAGTCCCAATGGGCATCTACCAGCACCGTCTGCCAGCCCATAGCAGCCGAGAAGTCGATATACTCTTTCTGTTCGTCATAGTTGCAGCTGCTGTCCATTCGGATAATCCAGCTCCAGGTGCCCTTGCCGTATTCATAGACCTTGGAGGGCTTGTACTTCTGCTCTACCAAATCCCACGGCACAGTGGTCTCCACGATATGCTTCAACGGTCCGACTGTGATGGTTCGCCAAGGGGTAGACGATGGCAAGGGCATACCGACAAAGGGACTGCCTAACCCATTGAGCTCGCCATCCTGAGGGAATCCTATCTGATAGTGGCCACCTCCCGTATTCAGCAGGCGACAGCCGACATAGCCGCCATCGGTTCCTGTCTCGCTGAGGAGTACCCAGTTGTCACCAGTTCTGAAGAGACAAGGAAAGGTATAGCCCTCGCCCCAACCATTCTTTCCTACGGGTTCATCGCAGGTGTAGGGTGTCTCGTAGCTGGGATAGGTACGCGCAAAGCCCCCCATCGGCTTCACTTGCGGACAAAGGAAGGTGGTGGTGCCTTCTGGGAAAATAAAGCTGCTGGCCTCACCCTTGACAACACAGACGCAAACAGGATTGCCATCGGGGCCTTTTAGCCCTGGGCGCTGTAAGGTATAGCGGAAGGCTACATCACGATTGCTGATGCGGAAGGTGATATCCATCACGTGGCGCCCTTCCTGTTGGTAGCTTGCCACCACCTCCGTAGCCACATAGTCAACATGGCTTTGCTTGATGGTGCGCAAGTCATAGCTGTCGCTCACCTGTCTCTCTTGGACATTTGTCTGTGTCAGCTGGCTACTGTAGTCACCGATGTTGGTCACGATGCCTAAGGGCGACTGGCTAATCAGCAGCTGTCCGTCGTAGCTTACTTGATAGCAAGGCTTGCCCTGCTCCATTTCCAATGTCAGGGCTACGTGCCCGTCAGGACTCTTGTACGTGTCGGCCATCGCTCCGGTAGTCATCACCATCAGCCCGGCCAAAAGGATCATTGCTTTCATTTTTTCTTATTGCTGTTTTATATTTATTTTCGTTCAAACTTCCAATAGTCAAGACGCGTGTCACCAGACACCTTACTGAAACATATGAACAGGTCGTGAACACCTTTTGCATTCTTCACCTTTGTTCTGAATGTACGGTACACTTCCATGCCACCTGTTGGCTCTATTTCCATGCTACCGACAATGGGACCATTCTTGCTGTCCAACCTTAGCGTCAGCGCACAACGCCCCGTTGTAGAAGCCACGACGGCAAAACTCCTGGCTCCCTTGTTGCCAAAGTCTACCCCACGAAGCTTGATGTATTCGCCATCGTTGATGTCATAGACATACATGTTACGTCTGCCCGTGGATTCAGGCATGTCGGCAACCACTCCAGTATTGGGTATGCCCATCTTCGCAGTCTTCAATCCGTAACCCCATGCCATTGTTTCTGCCTCTATCCGCCGGTAGGGATTCAGCCACTGTAACTGCTTCAGTGGTTTCTGGTCAAGCCAATAGGGAATCTCCTGAATGGTTCCATCGGTATTGTATGTAATCTCTGATGCCGAGACAGAACGACGTTCATGGTGTACAAAAGTATCCAGATGCATCAAATCATAGTTTTGTCCGAAAACATAAGCGTGTCCTTTGTAGTCGCAAATGCCTGGATGGTTACCCCTGTCACGTGGTGTAGGGCGCATGATATACCCCTTGGGCTCCCACGGCCCCTCCGGGCTATTGCTCATGGCATAGCCTAAAGCCTCCGGACAACACGTCGTAGCATAGGCAAGGTAATAATGTCCCCCACGCTTATAGAGCCAAGGCCCTTCCTGATAATGCTCTATATGATATGGCAACTGATGAATTTCGCCCTTGGTAGATATCATGTCGTCATTCAGCTTCACCCAATAAGTATGGGGGTTACCCCAGTACATATAAGCCTGACCGTCGTCATCAATAAATACAGTGGGGTCGATGTCTTCCCAATGTTCCTGCTGCCAAACGAGAGGTTTTCCCAATGGGTCACGGAAAGGACCGTATGGCGTATCGGCAACCAGCACTCCGATACCATGCCCATGCAAAGGCGCATAGAGATAATATTTGCCGTTTCGCTCTACGGTTTGTATAGCCCATGCACCATTTTCCCGCGAACGCCACGAGAAATCCTTTAGTGAAGCCACTGCACCATGCTCAGTCCAATTCACCATATCCGTGGTCGACCACAAGAGCCAGTCATACATGAAGAATCCTGCAGAACTACGCTCGTTCACGTCTGGTATATCTTCTGGCGATGAATCATGTGAGGTGTACAGAAACAATGTATCGCCCTTCACCATAGGTGAGGGGTCGGCAGTAAACTTCGTCTGGAACAGTGGCATATTCACAGACACTTTCTCTTCTACAGCAGCCTGAAGCAGCAACGAGTCATTCGAATACACAGGACGGTCGTTGGAGCCAACTAAAGACGTTTCTTGTGCCACACTGCACATAGCGATAGTCATCATCGCAGCAAGGAGGGTTGTTTTCTGTTTCATCATGCTTGCAAAAGTACAAAAAAAAACAGTAACAGCAATATTTTCGTGTTACTGATTCTTTTTTACTTGTATCTTATTCTACCCTCACCCACTCACCAAACAGGGCTGACAGGCCGATGTACAAAGGGATTAAAGCATGTGAGGGTGAGTGAGTTCACCCTCACTTCTACCCTCACTTCTACCCTCACTTTTTTGAAGTAATCATTTCCCCTCCTAAGTTAGGAGGGGTCAGGGGTGGTCTGAACAAACGCATAAACTTGTACCAACTTACTTTTAAGCATGTTCCCAAAAAGTGAGGGTAAAAGTGAGGGTAAAAGTGAGGGTAATCGTGGATACCCTCCCATGCTTCAATCCCTTTGTGCATCGGCCTGTCAGCCCTATTTGGTGAGTGGGGTGAGGGGAATTTTAAGAAGGCTTCGAACTCTCAGTCCGCAGGCTTCGGACTCTGAGTCCGTAGGGGACGTACTGAAAGCGTATGGCTTATAACGCACAGATGCTCCTTTGCCTGCTGCTGTTCCTTCAGACTTCCCACTCGTAGGTGTCGTAGCAGACAGCCCGTGCTCCGAAACCTTCCTTCTGGTAGATAAGCGACTCGTTCAGCACATCACTATGCGTCTCTGTAGACTTGCCAAAATCGAGATACAACGTGTGAGGATAGGTACGCAGAATCTCATCCACTATGGCATTTACCACGCCCAACCGCTTGCCCTCGGGAGTAGCCGCAATATACTGGGTATGAACAACCTGCGAAGTCAGGTAGACCACACAGCCCCCCAGCAGGCGACCTTCCTTTCGGGCCTCGAAGAGCACGATATGGTCAGGGAAGCGCTGATGCAGCAGCAGTATCTCGTCCAAGGAATGGACGGGTCTGACTCCATGTCGCGTTTGCAGATTTTCTGAGAGTATCTGCCAGAAGCTGGCAAAATCAGTACCAACACCTGTCTCCACCTTTTGACTTTGAGCCACTTTCAACCCATGCCGACGGTCTTTTTTCCATTTCAGCGGACGAGCCAGCACGATGGTTGACGAGACATCGCGCTCGACGAGCCGCGCATCGAAGACACGCCACATAGCATAGAGAGACTCCTCAGCAGGCAACTGATGATAAATCCAGGGAATAGCCTTATAGACAACCCGCTGGAACCCGCGCTCCGACAGATAGTGCCGCCAAAGGGTGAAAAGCTCTATCACATGGGCTGTAGTAGCCTCACTTCCCATCACCAGCCCGCCATAGGTGAGTCCCTGATGAGAGTAGAACACCTGTCCCCACTCATTGGCCGGAAGGAGTGCATAGAGCTGACTGTCACGGTAGAACAGTAGCGAATGGTCCTCGAAGCGGTCGCTATGGTAATCCATGTAGCTGCGATGGAAGAGGAAGGTACCATTCTTCGACTGCGCCACAAACTGGTTCCACTCCTCAGCCCTGTCTGGAGTATATCTTATTATTTCGAACATCCTACGTATCTTAGGAAATCATCATAGTCATAGATATAGTCGGCCTCATCATAATGCTCTGAGGCCAGCACCAGACAGACTGCCCCGCTGGAGAAATCGTCCAGCGTGCGCCATATATCCGTTTCGATGAGCAATCCCTGCCAAGGGTGGTTCAGCAGGATGGTCTCTCGCTCGCGACCGTTGTCGAGCGTCACATGGAACGAACCGCTGACAGCGATTAGCAACTGCCGCAGGCGCTTATGGGCATGCCCGCCACGCCCCATTCCACCAGGGACATCATAGACCCAGTAGGCCCTTTTGATGTCAAACGGAACCATGCTGGCCCCCTCGGCAAAAGTCAGGTTGCCGCGAGGGTCAGTGATTCTGGGCAGATCTATGATTCGTCCTATCATTTCTTCATATAGGGTTCTGTGCCAAGAACCGTCTTGGCCAGTCGCTTGGCTTTGTCACGCAGGGCTTCCACATCGTCGCCCACCTCACCATAGCAGAGCACCACACCCATGCGGCGACCCTTGTGAGCCTCGGGCTTGCCGAAGATGCGGATGCGCGTGCGGTCTTCCTTCAGAGCCTCCTCCAGATTGTATTCGAAGAGTGTACGGTCTACGGGGCTCGTTGCCTCACGCGGAGACAGGATGACTGCCGAGGCACCTGCATGCTCCAGATGAATGGCGGGGATGGGCAGTCCCATCACGGCACGGAAATGAAGCTCAAACTCCGAGAGATTGGTGGTATGTCCAAGCGTCACCATACCCGTATCGTGCGGACGGGGTGAAAGTTCGGAGAAGATGACTTCGCCCTGCTTGGTCAGGAAGAACTCTACACCCCAGATGCCGGCACCTGTCAGGGCCTTCGTCACCTGGTCGGCCATGTGCTGAGCCTGCTTCAGGGCCTCATCGCTAATCTGATAGGGCTGCCATGACTCGCGATAGTCACCGCCCTTCTGCACGTGCCCGATGGGGGGACAGAACAGGGTAGGCCAGCCGTGCTGCTGAGTGACAGTGAGCAGGGTGAACTCAGACTCGAAGTCGATAAACTCTTCGATGATCACTTCCTTCACATCGCCGCGGCCTTCTTCCATAGCCTCACGGAATGCCTGTTCCAACTCCTCATCGTTATGGACATAGCTCTGTCCGTGACCAGAAGAAGACATCAAGGGCTTCACTACACAGGGGAAGCCAATCTCGTCGGCCGCGCGCTTAAACTCGTCGAACGTCTTGGCATAGAAATACTTAGCAGTACGCAAGCCTAACTCCTTAGAGGCCAAATCGCGAATGGCACGACGGTTCATGGTGTAGTTGACGGCACGAGCCGACGGCACCACCTGAATGCCCTGCTCCTCGAACTTAAACAACCGCTCCGTGCGGATGGCCTCAATCTCAGGCACGATGATGTCGGGCTTATGCTTATTGACTACTGCCTCGAGGGCATCGCCGTCGAGCATAGAAAACACCTCGCGCTCGTCGGCTACCTGCATAGCGGGCGCATTATCATAACGGTCGCAGGCGATTACATACTGGCCAGCCCTCATGGCGGCAATTACAAACTCCTTGCCCAGTTCGCCTGAGCCTAACAATAATATCTTCTTCATCTTTTATCGGTTTGCATACATATTGTCATAATACTTCTGATAGTCGCCGCTGGTGACATTGTCGAGCCACTCCTGATGGTCGAGATACCAGCGGACGGTCTTCTCGATGCCCTCTTCAAACTGGAGCGAAGGTTCCCAGCCAAGCTCGCGCTGCAGCTTCGTGGAATCGATGGCATAGCGGAGGTCGTGACCAGCACGGTCGGTAACAAAGGTGATAAGGTCCATATCCTCGCCCTCCTTGCGTCCTAACAGGCGGTCGACGGTCTTGATGAGCACCTTGATGATGTCGATGTTCTTCCACTCGTTGAATCCGCCAATATTATAGGTGTCGGCAATCTTGCCTTCATGGAAAATGAGGTCGATGGCACGGGCATGATCCTCAACGAACAGCCAGTCGCGCACGTTCTCGCCCTTGCCATAGACAGGCAGCGGCTTGCGGTGACGGATGTTGTTGATAAACAAGGGAATCAGCTTCTCCGGGAACTGATAGGGACCATAGTTGTTAGAGCAGTTGGTCACCACCACAGGCATGCCATAGGTGTCGTGGAAAGCACGGACGAAGTGGTCGCTCGAAGCCTTCGAGGCACTGTAGGGTGAATGGGGATTATACTTTGTCGTCTCTAAGAAGAACTTATCTCCGTATGCCAAATGATGCTCAGCACTCGATGCAGTAGTAGTGAACGGAGGCTCGATGCCGTCGGGATGGGTCAGTTCCAGGGCACCATACACCTCGTCGGTAGAGATATGATAGAAACGCTTGCCCTCATACCGCTCAGGCAGGCTTTCCCAGTAGAGCTTGGCAGCCTGCAAGAGGCTCAAAGTACCCATCACATTAGTCTGGGCAAAGGTGAAGGGGTCTTTGATGCTGCGGTCTACATGGCTCTCGGCAGCCAGATGGATGATGCCGTCCACCTTCTTCTCCTGCATCAGTTTGTAGAAAGCATCGAAGTCGCAGATGTCCATCTTCACAAACTCGTAGTTGGGCTTTTGCTCGATGTCCTTCAGGTTGGCCAGATTACCTGCATACGTCAGCTTGTCGAGGTTGATGATGTGGTAATCAGGATACTTGTTTACAAACAGGCGCACCACATGACTTCCTATAAAGCCTGCGCCACCGGTAATAATGATTGTACGTTTCATACCTATTATATATTTATTGTTTTTTCCTTCTAAAATAATCGAGGAAGTCCCTTCCCTAATCCTATTTATTTTTTATCTCCTAATGTTATAACTTCGCAATCGGTGAATTTATTGCCCTCGACAGTCAGTCTTATGAGCGTGCGTTCCTTGTGCCAGCCCTGCAAGCCGGCGGCACCGGGGTTGATGTGCAACAGGTTGAGCGTCTTGTCAAACTTCACCTTCAGAATATGCGAGTGGCCGGCAATGAACAGTTGGGGCGGCGAGGCATAGAGCTGTCCGCGAATACTGTAGTCGTAGTTGCCGGGATAGCCGCCGATGTGCTTCATCAGCACATCCACATCCTCACATTTCCACCGCAGCACCTCTGGGTACATCAACCGCAAGTCGCCTCCGTCACAGTTGCCACAAACTGCCCGCAGAGGGCGGAATGCCGCCAGCTTCTCAGCCACCTCCAAGGAGCCGATGTCGCCCGCATGCCATATCTCGTCGCAGGGCTCGAAGTAGTGCAGATACTTCGGGTCCCAGTAGGAGTGCGTATCACTGATAATTCCTATCTTCTTCATGTTCCAAATCTATACCCGATGCCCAACATCAGATTGTTCGTATAATTATAGTTATATAGACAATAGCCAATGTGTAGGAAACAATGGCGCGCCACATCAATTTTCATGGCCAGCGTTTCGTAGAAGCACTTCAGTCCGCCAACCGCATAGCGGCCCACACCAGCACTGGCACGGAATATAGGCATGGTAAGTTCTGCACGAGCCTGCACACCAAAGGACATGCCGCCACCGACCGAACGGTCATAGACACCATCGAGCGAGGGTCCCAACGCAAAGGCACTGTTCAGCCGGTAAGTAGGGCTGACACTGAAGCCAGCTACCCCATAGGTCTCAGGATTCACCAGACTTTTCTTCTTCCAACCTCCGAAAGCCACTACATCCCAAGCCCAACGCCTGCCGGGCGGAAGGATATAAGCCGTAAACAACGAGGCTCGGGAGATATCCTCGCGGCGATTGAAGTAATAAGCCACCGAGAGGCGCCCGCCCATCGTGTTAAAACCTTCGTTTGGCATCTTCAGATTGGCATTGGATGAGTGGACGTAGCCATAGCCTACATTGAGGTCCCAGTGCCGTCCGAGCATAAAGCGGAAGAAAACATCGGCACCGATATACGACATCACCTTTGAACCTACCACATGATTACCCTCATTGGTTTTCGCTTCGTAGCTATTCCACCCTGTGGCCACACCCAGTTGCAACTCGTAGTTTAGCGACACCCGTTGCGACAGGTTGACAATGGGAGCTCCCTGCAGGATATAGGCCAAAAAGGGCGTACCCAACTGGCGGTTGGTAATCAACGCGCCTACACCTATACCGACATAGGCTCCCGCCTCCGACGGGTTACCCTGACGCTGCAAAGCATATTTCAGGCGGAGGGTTGTGGCACTTCCTATCTTCTCGCCATCAGGATTCTCACCGCGCAGATAGCGGTTATTCTGTATCACACCGCCAGGCACCGCATCGGCCTCTACCCTGTGTACATAGGTTGTATCGGCCCATGCACAGACGGCGATAACAGCCATCAGGAGTGTCAAGATCGTTCTACGCATCATCATACTGTTACACGTTTAGCGGATGCTTTAAGACGGGCTACGAATATCCACAGCAGGGGCAGTGTCATGGCGAACGAGCCGAAATCGCTGGCTGCCATAGAATACCAAACACCGTCCAATCCCCAGAACAGCGGGAAGATATAAGCCATCGGCAACAATAGGAACAGCTGGCGGGAGAGAGAAAGGAATATCGACATCTTCACCTTTCCTATACATTGGAAGAAGTTGGTGATGACCGCCTGTGAACCTACGACAAAGAACACCAGCATGTTCAGCTTGATGCCCCTGGCTGCCATATCGATAAGAGTCTGGTCGGTAGTAAACACACGGGCAATCTCCTTGGGGAACAGCATCGAGACCGCCCATCCCAACAGCAGGATAGCCGTTGCTGCCCCGATGGTAAGCCACAGACAACGGAACATACGGTCGTAGTTCTCTGCCCCGTAGTTATAGCCCACAATAGGCTGCATGCCCTGATTCATACCCATCACAAACATAAAGAGCACCATCACCACACTGTTGGCAATGGAATAGGCCCCCACAGCCATATCACCACCATAGCGCACAAACTGGTTGTTCATGAAGATAACTATCACACAGGCTGTTACGTTCATCAGGAAGGGCGATATGCCAATAGCAATAATGTTGCGCACCAGCGTCTTCTTCAGTCGGTAGATGCCTCGGCGCAAGTGGAGCAGTTCTTTGGGATTCGAGAACACCCACATCTGCCAGCACAGAGCTAACGTCTGACTGGTAATGGTTGCCAAGGCGGCTCCCTTGATACCCCATCTGAGCCACCAGACGAAGGCTATCACCAGTACGATATTGCAACCTACGGTAAACAGGGTGGCATACATCGCATGGCGGGGCTTGCCTGCTGCCCGCAACACGGCGTTCATCCCAAAATACATGTGTGTCACCATATTGCCCAACAAGATAACCGTCATAAACTCACGGGCATAGGGCAGTGTCACATCAGAGGCACCGAAGAAACGCAGAATGGGATCCAGAAAGACCAGACAGACCACCATAAACAGGAAACCGATAATGAGATTGAGCGTAACGGTGTTGCCCAGCAGGTGCTCGGCAGTCTCGTAGTCGCGCTGTCCTAACTTCACACTAATACATGTCGAGGCGCCCACACCGACTGCAGCTCCGAAAGCACCACTCAGATTCATAAAGGGGAAGGTGATGCCCAAACCGGCAATAGCCTCCGCACCCACCATCTGACCTATCATGGCGCGGTCGATGATATTATACAAGCTGGAGGCTGTCATAGCCACAATGGCAGGCAAGGCGTACTGCACCAACAGCCGTCCTACGGGCTTTTGCCCCAGTTCCAATGCCGATTGTTTGTTGTCCATAATTGAAATCGCCTACAAAGGTACGATTTTTTTGCCGATAAAGCACGAGTTCTATATATTTTTTTGTACCTTTGCAGTGCAAAAGCAATCTACATACAACAATGCAACGACTGATACTACTGCTAACCGCACTGCTCACCTCTGCCCTCTACCTATATGCAGCATCGCCGCAGGAGACACTGCGCCGAGTGCGCTATAAAGACGGGCCGGCCTATATCTACCGCATCCAGCTCACCGACAAGAAAGGCACGGGCTACTCGCTGGAGCACCCCACCCGCTTCCTCTCACGCCGCAGCGTGGAACGCAGGAATCGCCAGGGACTCCCCCTCGACTCTACCGACCTGCCCGTCAGCTACCGCTACATCCGCATGATAGAGAGCAGCCGCATTGAAGTCATCGGCCAGAGCCGCTGGCAGAACACCCTGTTGGTCAGGGTTCGCGACTCGGCTGCCATCCAGGACATCACCCGCCTGCCATGTGTCAAATCATACAAGATGGTATGGCTGTCGCCCGACTCCATTTCACCCACAGCCATCAAGACAAAATACCACGACCACTTCGAGGATCGCGACAGCGTCTCAGGCAATATCTATGGACAGGCCGCCAACCAGATGACCTCGCTCAAGGGCCAACGCCTCCACGACATCGGCATGCGCGGCGAGGGGATGATGATTGCTGTCATCGACGGAGGATTCAAGAATGTCGACAAGATTCCCGCTTTCCAGCACATTGACATTCGCGGCTATCAGGACTTTGTGACACCCCGTTCGCCCAGCATCTTCGCCGAGACCGATCACGGCACGAAGGTGCTTTCGGCAATGGCCATCAACAGCCCCTATTACTATATCGGAACAGCGCCCCATGCCTGCTATTGGCTGCTGCGCTCAGAAGACCAGCAGACCGAACAGGAAGTGGAAGAGGACTATTGGACGATGGCGGCCGAATTTGCCGACAGCGTAGGCTGCGACCTGGTCAATTCATCATTAGGCTACAACGAATACGACTATCCCACGATGTCTTATCGGCAATGGCAGCTTGACGGGCATTCGTCCTTCGTCAGTCGCTCGGCAGATATGATGTCGCGCAAGGGCATGATACTCATCAACTCTGCCGGCAACTCCGGCATGGGGACTTGGAAGAAGATTACGGTCCCTGCCGATGCCGACCACATCCTGACCGTTGGAGCCATACTGGCCGACGAACCGCACAAGATAGCACCTTTCAGCAGTGTCGGCCCCACACAGGACCAGCGCGTAAAACCTGATGTCATTGCCATCGGAGCACCCGCCCGACTGGTCAACGGCCGAGGAGTCATCATGGATGATATGGGCACCTCGTTTGCCGCCCCTATCATCTGCGGACTTACAGCATGCCTATGGCAGGCACTACCCCACCTGACGGCAGAACAAATCATGCAGCTCGTCCGCCAAAACAGCGACAACTACGAGCACCCCGACAACATCTACGGCTATGGAGTTCCCAACTTCTGGCGAGCCTTCCAAATAGGCTCCTACCACCCCACCACCCACAACACCCACATCACCCACAACCCCCACCCCACCCACTAAAAAAAATGCCCACCCACTACACTCTCCGCCAACTCAACCTCCTGGTGCGCGATGCCATTGCAGCCGCCCTGCCCGACGAATACTGGGTAGAAGCCGAACTCTCCGAATGCCGTGAGCACGGCGGCCACTGCTACATGGAGCTCATCGAGAAAGACGAGCGCAGCAATACCCCCATAGCCCGGGCCTCTGCCAAATGCTGGCGACAGACGTGGCAGATGGTGCGCCCCAACTTCGAGCGCACTACCGGGCAGGCTCTGCGGGCTGGCATGAAGGTGTTGCTGAGCGTGTATCCGCAATTCCACGAAGCCTACGGGTTCTCGTGGATTGTCACCGACATCGACCCCACCTATACCCTGGGGGATATGGCCCGCCGCCGTCAGGAGATTATCCGACAGCTGAAGGAGGAAGGCGTGTTCGACATGCAACGCGAGCTTCCGATTCCCCTGTTTGCACAACGCATAGCAGTGGTCAGCGCACCCAATGCAGCAGGCTATGGAGACTTCTGCCGACAGCTGGAGGACAACGGCTACGGACTGCACTTCAGCATAAGCCTGTTTCCTGCCATCATGCAGGGCGAACAGGTGGAAAGCGCGGTCATTGCCGCCCTGAATCAAATCTATGAGCGCATCAACGACTTTGATGTAGTATGCATCCTAAGAGGTGGCGGAGCTACTGCCGACCTCAGCGGCTTCGACACACTCGCGCTGGCAGAGAACGTGGCTCAGTTTCCTCTGCCCATTATCACCGGCATCGGCCACGACCGCGACGAGAGTATCCTCGACATGGTCAGCAACACCCGCGTAAAAACACCCACCGCTGCCGCCACCCTGCTCGTCGAACGCCTGCTCGGTGTCCTGGAGCGCATCCAGCAGGCTGAGAGTTTCATCAACCGATATATCAGCGAACGTATCAGCCTCCAGCAGCAACGCATCAGCCAATACTCAACACTCATCCCCACCCTCGCCCTGCGACTGCTGAGCGAGGGCCGCCATCGGGTAGAGATGCTGGAAAGCCGCATACCCGTGAGCATAGAGCGACGGCTGACGGAACAGAAACACCGTCTGGAGCGCATCAGTCTCCAACTGCAGGGGTTCGACCCTCAGATACTGCTCAGCCGGGGCTACAGCATCACCCTCCACCAAGGCAAGGCCGTCCGCGATCCGCAACAGCTAAAGCCCGGTGACGAAATAGAGACCCGCGTAGAGAAAGGAACCTTCCACTCCACCATCACCCACTAACACCCACATCACCCACAAAACAATGGAAAATCTAAAATACGAAGAAGCCCTCAATCAGTTGGAGACCATCGTCCGCAAGATGGAAGCCAACGAGTATGACATAGACGAACTCGCTGTGCAGTTAAAGACTGCACAGCGACTCATCAAACTCTGCAAGGACAAACTGACCAAGACAGAGGAAGAAATCCAAAAGATTCAGGCCGAAAAGGAATAATTCTTTAGAACCAAACGCCGAACGTTAGCGTCTGGAACTTCGGTCCCTTGTCCTTCTTGATGACACTCATAGGCGAATACTTGCAATAGAGTGCCACACCTTTATAGTGGAAGGCTCCCAGCAGGTCGACCGTCACAATATTGTATTTGATGCCCTTGGTAGAGATATCGTACTCGTTGTCGTTGATGGTATAATGACTATTGAGACGCCCATAGACATTGAAGTTGACAACGGGGCCAAACGTAAGCTTACACTTACTCTTGTGACCTAACTTCTGAGTAAACAGGAAGGGTACCTGCAGACTGAAGGTATTGATGCGCGACCCTCTATCTTTCGATCCGGTAGGATATTCCGCCAGCCATATCTCATGGTTGCCATCCTTGGCCAGCATCCTGTCGGTGCTCAGTCCGTAGCTCTTCCAGTTAAGCCACAGGCCCACCGTATAGGTTTGCAGCTTCTTCTCGGGCGTATAGCCCATAGCAAGACCGAAGAAGAGGTCCCACGAACGGAAGGTGGCAAAGCCATAGCCGTCGGAGACACCCAACGGAGTGTTCACACCGATGCCCAGGTCAAAGTTGGGTGACCAGCCGACATACTTTTCCTCGCTCTTGCGCTGCCGTCTCATCTTATAAGCGTTCAGCGGCACCTTCTTCTCATAGCGATAGCCGGCATCGCCCTCCTTTCCCACGACATCAATCTTCTGTACCGTATCACTGGTCGTAATGGTCACCATGTCGGCCTTACGAATGACGGTAGTATCATTCAACTCGTTGGCCTGCACAGTCATTGCTGCCGCCAAGGCCATCATCAACAATAGTTTTTTCATCTCTCCTAATATATTTAGTAAGTACTCGATTGAGGGCGGCAAAGATACACAAAAATAACCATTTTACCATCTTTTTGCACGAAAATCTTGCACAGGCGCAAGATTTTCTGTAATTTTGCGGGCAATTAGATAATAAACAACATCAAAATATAGACATTATGAAGAATTTAGACTGGGCAAACCTGTCTTTCGGTTACATGAAGACCGACTACAATGTACGCTGTTACTATCGTGACGGAAAATGGGGCGAAATCGAAGTATGCTCCGACGAGTATCTCAACCTGCACATGGCTGCCACCTGTCTGCACTATGGTCAGGAGGCTTTCGAGGGTCTGAAGGCCTATCGCTGCAAGGACGGCAAGGTGCGCATCTTCCGTGTCGACGAGAATGCTGCCCGCCTGCAGTCTACCTGCCGCGGCATCCTGATGCCCGAGGTGTCTACCGAGTTGTTCACCGAAATGGTGAAGAAAGTGGTACGCCTCAACCAGGAGTGGATACCGACCTACGAGAGCGGTGCCACACTCTATATCCGTCCGCTTCTCATCGGTACTTCGGCTCAGGTGGGTGTGCATCCCTCCAAGGAGTATTGCTTCCTTATCTTCGTCACGCCCGTAGGTCCTTACTTCAAGGGAGGCTTCGCTGCCAACCCCTATGTCATCATCCGCGAATACGACCGCTCGGCTCCTCTCGGAACGGGTAAGTACAAGGTCGGCGGCAACTACGCTGCCTCGCTCTTTGCCAACAATCTGGCTCACGAGAAAGGCTATGCCTGCGAGTTCTACCTCGATGCCAAGGAGAAGAAGTATATGGACGAGTGCGGTGCTGCCAACTTCTTCGGCATCAAGGACAACACCTATATCACCCCGAAGTCAACCAGCATCCTGCCCTCTATCACCAACAAGAGTCTGATGCAGGTGGCCGAAGACCTGGGCATGAAGGTGGAGCGTCGTCCCATTCCCGAGGATGAGCTGGAGACCTTCGAGGAGGCTGGCGCTTGCGGTACGGCTGCCGTCATCAGTCCTATCTCGTACATCGACGACCTCGATACCGGCAAGCGCTATTCGTTTGGCGACAAGCCCGGACCCGTCTCGAAGAAGCTGTTCGACACCCTGCGCGGCATCCAGTACGGCGAGATAGAAGACAAGCACGGCTGGACTACCGTAGTCATTGAGTAAGAAAAAGATTTTCTAAACTCCAAACTTTAAACATTAAATGGGTAAAGGCAAACTGGCGAAGTTCGCCGACATGGAGACCTATAGCTGCGTGTTCCAGTATCCCTTCGGGGCACTGGAACATGCTGATTTTCCTCTGCAGGGTCGCTGGCACGAGGACTATTTTCACAATCAGAACCCTATCGTGCTCGAATTGGGCTGCGGCAAGGGCGAGTACACCGTAGGACTGGCCAAGCGCTATCCCCAGGTCAACTTCATCGGTGTCGACATCAAGGGAGCCCGCATGTGGACGGGAGCCACCCAGGCCGAACGCGAAGGTCTTCGGAATGTAGCCTTCCTGCGCACCAACATCGAAATTATCGACCGTTTCTTCGCTGCCGACGAGGTGCAGGAGATATGGCTCACCTTCAGCGACCCACAGATGAAGAGCCAGCGCAAGCGACTCACCTCATCATGGTTTCTGGAGCGCTATCGCCACTTCCTCGTCAATCAGGGCATCATCCATCTCAAGACCGACTCCAACTTCCTGTTCACCTATACCAGCTATCTGGTAGAGCGCAACCAGCTGCCCATCGAGGTCTCCACCCGCGACCTCTATGCCGATGCCGCCAGTGCTTCGCTCACGCCGCTTCAACCTTCACTGCAGGAGGCTGCCTCTATCCAGACTTATTACGAGTCGATGTGGATAGCACGAGGACTGAACATCAAGTATCTCAAGTTCCGACTGCCCCGCGAAGGCCAGCTCGAAGAACCCGACATCGAGATAGAACTCGATGACTATCGCTCCTATCATCGCGACAAGCGCAGCTCGAAAGACAAAGCCAAGTAATGCATCTGTCCATCACTGACATATACATGATTATTAACCGATAGTAAAAAACAAAATTTCTCATGACGCTATATCCCAAAATGATTATGGATGCGCTGGCTACGGTCACGTATGCCGGTACCAAGAAGAACCTCGTTGACAGCCAGATGGTAGCCGACCAGCCCGCCATCGACAGCAATCATAATAAGGTGACCGTTGTGCTCGAGTTTCCGCGCGACACCGATCCCTTCCTCAAGTCGACGGTCAAGGCCGCCGAAGCCGCCATCAAGTACCATTGCGGCAAGGACGTGGAGGTGGAGATTGTGACGGAATTCAAGTCAAAGCCCCGTCCCGAGGTCGGGCAGATGCTCCCCGATGTCAAGAATATCATAGCCGTCAGCTCGGGCAAGGGCGGCGTAGGCAAGTCTACCGTCTCTGCCAACCTCGCCATCGCATTGGCTCGCCTGGGCTATAAGGTGGGACTGCTCGACTGTGACATCTTCGGCCCCTCGATGCCCAAGATGTTCCATGTGGAAGATGCCCGCCCCTATGCCGTCGAGGTAGACGGCCGTCAGCTCATAGAGCCCATTGAGGCTTATGGCATCAAGATGCTCTCGATAGGATTTTTCGTATCACCCGACACCGCCACCCTCTGGCGCGGAGGCATGGCCACAAATGCACTCAAGCAACTCATTGCCGATGCCGACTGGGGCGACCTCGACTACTTTATCCTCGACACCCCTCCCGGCACCTCAGACATCCATCTCACCCTGCTCCAGACACTGAGCATCACCGGCTCCGTCATTGTGTCTACCCCCCAGCAGGTAGCCCTCGCCGATGCACGCAAGGGTATTGATATGTATCGCAACGAGAAGGTCAACGTGCCCATCCTCGGACTCGTAGAGAATATGGCATGGTTCACGCCCGCCGAACTCCCAGAGAACCGCTACTACATCTTCGGAAAGGAAGGCTGCAAGCAGCTGGCTGCCGAGATGAACGTACCCCTGCTGGCACAGATTCCCCTCGTACAGAGCATCTGCGAGAGCGGTGACTCGGGCGAGCCTGCCGCCTGCAACAGCGACACCGCCACCGGTCTGGCCTTCATCAATCTGGCTCAGGCCGTCGTCACCGTGGTCAACCGCCGCAATGCCGAACTGCCCAAGACCAAAATTGTAGGCGTCAAATAACCCCGCTGCACATGCAACAATACTATATGGCGAGCCCTTTCTGGCTCGCCATATTCATCATTTTCTCGTTCCATATCTTTTAAAGAAACCTCACAGAGGGATAGTTCCCGTGTGAGCATGTAGCGCATCCTACTCCACTTCCTTCAGAAGGGGATTATTGGGGTCGATGGCCTGGAGGCGGCGGGCATAGCGCTGGGCGGTGGTGCGGTCGCGTTTCTCGTAAAGATAGTAACGGATGAGATACTGATAGCTGGCTATGAGATGAGAACGGCCAAGGGCATTGACTGTGGGCTGTGCCTGACAAAGCCGGACATAATAGGCATAGTCGTAATAGTGGAGCTGGCTGCTGTCATTCTGACTGAAAAGATCTTCGGCATAGACTATTGCCTCGTCATAGCGGGCGAGCTCGGTGCTGCTGAAAAAAGCCAGACGGTTGAAGTCCGCACGCCCTGGTGAGCGAAGAAGGCCGTAGCGGGCAACGGTGAGCACGCGCTCGTACTGCTGCTCGAAGAAGGCTGCCATCGCATAGTTGACAAGGTCGCGCACAGCCATGTGAGCAGTATCGGCCTGCTGATAGGTCTTAAATGCCCCCTTGAAATCGTTTTTCTCAAAGAAGGCACGCGCCAGCGCGGTAGAATAAACCTCGTTGAGGATAGAATCGTTTGCCTCCGTCTGTGGGGTCGTTTGTGCACGACTCTGCAGGCAGAGGCAAAGGATGATTGCTATGAGCAAGCGTCTCAAAGGGCGCTTACTTTAGATTCTGAATTTCAAGTGCAGCCTTGTACTCGGGGTCGATAGTGAGAATCTTCGCTGCGTACTCCTTGGCACCGGAGATGTTCTTGTCGAGGTAGGCACCGAACATGAGGTAGTGGAGGCTATACTTGAGCATGGTGTTCTCGCTCTTAGTGCGGTCAGCCTTGTCGGCGAGCAGGGATACCACCTGCTGATAGTCAGCCTTAGCCAGACGGCCGGCCATGTCCTTATCGGTCTTGTTGATAATCTCAGCACGCTTGTAGGAAGCATAAGCCTTCTGGATGGGGAACTTCTCACCAATCGTGCTGTAGACATCGGCAGCCTTCTTGAGAAGTGCTACCTTCTCAGCATCGGCAGCCTGCTCGGCAAACGACTCATAGATGTCGGCAAGAGTCTCATAGTCGTCAACCTTCACCTCAGGCTTGCTGGAGAGGAACTCGTTGTAGTACTTGATGGCATTCTCAAGGTCACCGTCCTTCTTGTGCGAGGTAGCGAGGGTCTTCAGGATGTCCCAGCGCTTGATGATCGACTTCTCGTCGACGAGTTCGAGAGCCTTGTGGTAAGAGTCCTTGGCATTGGCCTTGTTGCCCATAGCCTCGTGGATGAGAGCTGCATAGTAGTGGTCGTACTCAGAGTACTTCACGCTGTCCTTGTCAATCTCGTTGAAGTACTTGTGCAGATACTTGTTAGCATCGTCATATTTCTTCAGCTCATAGTTGCTGAACATAGCCAGACGGGTGAAGGCGGGGTTGTTAGGCTTGTGCTTCAGACCCTCCTCACAGGCTGCAACGGCATCCTCGAAGTGACCGCCGAAGTAGCTGGCACGGGCGAACTCGTTCAGATAGTCGGGATTGATCTGGTTGACGGGAACCTTCTTGAACTCGTTGTAGGCCGACTTACGGTCGTCAGCCAGCATGAAGATGTGTCCCTTGATGGCATCGATGCTGATGTCAGGACGTGCAGCCTTCAGCTGGTCGAGCTTGGCAGCAGCGCCCAGGGGGTCGATCTTACGATATACAAGCGCATACTTGTAGTAAGGCTCCATGATGCTGGGGTCTACGGCAATAGCCTGCTCATAGAGGGCTGCAGCCTGACCGCCGTTGTCGCCTAAGGCCTCGATATCACCCAGCAGGATGAAGGCAGGAGCGCACTTGTTCTTGCTGGCCTCGAGCGCATAGTTGGCATAGGTCTTGGCATTAGCAGTGTCCTTGACATCTAGGAAAGCACGGGCGAAGGCTACCAGATTCTCGGCATTCTTGCGGTTCTTCTTGTAGAAGGGCTTCATGGCATCCTTCATGTCGGCAGGTTTGCTACTGATGATTTTCTTTACGGCATCTACGTCGGCCTTGGTGCCGTCCTGTGCCATCACTGTGGCGCTGAAACCGAAGGTCAGCGCACCTAACATAAGATATTTAATCGCTTTCATAATATTATGTATTTTATGTGATACGTTTTAGTTTGTTTTACTTTTCTCTCTGCTGTCTTAGACGTTTGTAATCCAGGGAGGTTTAATCGCCTCGGTTGACGATAATCTCGCGGACATTCATATTAGCCGTGCGAGGCAGCAAGCCGGAGCGCAGAATGATGAGCTGACCTTTTGGCAGCTGACAGAAGTGCGCAAAGGCAGAAGGCACCCCGCTGCGCGTGTCGTTAAGCAGCGCATAGATGGTGCGGATAAGTGGATAGTTACCATTATATAAATAGTACTGATAAGGCTGCCAGCTGTTGGCCCGGGTAGCCGAGTCAAGGCGACTGACGCCCATCACGCGGATATTCTTCTTAAAGGTGACATTGGTAGTGTCGCGCTTGTCGTTAAGCCAGTTGCTGCCAATGATGCCCAGCGAGTTCTTATGGCGCTCGACATAGTCGATGACAGCAGCACTGGTCTTCACAGCACCAATGTTGGGGTTGGTGAACTCCTTGCCGTCTAACAGCGAGTCGACACACCAACGGACGGTGCTGGACAGAGGATTGTCGAAGACGACATCGATGGTGCCCAGACGGGATTTGGGATAGAGGTCGGCCCACTGTGTGACCTCGCCGCGCAGGATGCGCTTGAAGTCGCGAACAGTAATGCAGGAGTCGGTATTCTCGTTATTTATAATAATCGCCAGCCCATCGTAGGCGATAGGTATGGCACGGGGCAGATAGTGACGCGCCTGAAGACTCTTGAGTTCTTTGGCGGTAAACTGCCGGGTGGTGAAGGCAAGCCATGTATCGAGCTTCATCAGCCGTTTGACGGCATCCTGCTCGTTCATGTAGTCCACACCGATGGTATCTAACCGCTGACTGTTGAAATAAAAAAGTTCCTCGTCGAGGATAGGATAGAAGCTCTCGTCAGACACAAACTTCTCGGCGGCCTTCAGATAAGCTTTCTCCAATTCAGGATTAGGCTTGCTCCCACAAGAGAGGAGCAAGCCTAAGCTAAGTGTTAATCCAATAATAATGGATGTTGTTCTAATCATTTCTTATCAATTACTGAAGACGGAAGGTTACAGGCACAGTGTACTTCACACGGACGGCAGAACCGTTCTGCTTACCGGGAATCCACTTCGGCATGCTCTTAACCACGCGCTGGGCCTCCTTGTCGAGAGAGGGGTCAACGCTCTTCACCACGCGAACGTCGGTGATAGAACCGTCCTTCTCAACCACGAAGGTAACGATGACACGTCCCTGGACACCATTCTCCTCGGCTACTACCGGGTACTTGATGTTGCTGCTCAGATACTGCAGCAGGGCGCTCTGACCACCGGGGAACGAAGGCATCTGTTCAACCACGTCGAACACCTTGGTTTCCTCTTCCTTCACAGGCTCGGGTTCAGCAATCTTCTCTTCGACGTGCTTAACCTCTGCGGTCTCGTCATTACCCTCAACGGTGAAGGCACCGATGGCGGTGTTGGTCTCCTGGAGCTCGTCCTGCGACTTCATCTCCTGGTCTTCCTTCACCTCGTTATCCTTCTTGATCTCAGGAACGGTGAAAGCCACAGAGCTCTTCACACGCTCAACCTCAATCTTCTCAACCTCGGGTTCATCCTTCTTCTCTTCCTTAATCTCCTTCTTCTCTGCCAGGTTCTGCAATTCGACATCGGTCTCGATAGCGGCATTACGGGATGCCATATAGTTATCGAAAGAAACCTTCGCGATTACAATGGCAGCGATGGCGGCGAACATCAGGAACATGGTAACCAACGCCTTGACGTTGCGCTTACCGGTGTCCTTGCGCAATTGATAAGCTCCGTATGCTTGGTTCTTACCTTCGAATACGAGGTCGACCCAGCTATTGTCTATAAGATCTATTTTTGCCATAGTCTACTTACACTTTTAGGGGTTAATCACTTGACGCCGGCTTTCTCAATGAGGGCTTTGTCGTCCTCAGAGAGCTTGTCGACATTGTCAATGACGTACTTATCAATATTGCTAATGAGCATCTCGTCGAGCGCTGCTACCATATTGGCATAGGTGGCGGTGTTGAGAGGACGGATGATGACAGTCAGTGCGGGAACTTTCTCGCCTGAGGGCAGCTCACCCTTCTTCAGCTTCTTCAGCTGCTCCTGATACTGCTCGTCAGTCATCTTCGAATTGTAAGCATTCTTCTTGGCATCGAGTTCCTTCTTGGCCAGCTTAATCTTAGCCACGGGGTTGATACCTTCCTCTGTAGTGTGCTCGTTGAGCACCTTCTCGATACCGTCCTTACCGTAGGTGGTGGGTTTTACGCAGGAGGGGTCATCGTAGTTGGGAAGACCTGCGATGTACCATACCTTGTCGTCAGAACCCAGATAGAGGGTAATGGTATGAGAAGCCTTCGTCACCTGCTTCTGCTCTTCATTCAGCTGTTTCGTGTCTTCGTTTGACGGCATGGTCAGCTGCATAGCCTGCGGCTTGGCCAAAGTAGTACACAGCATGAAGAACGTGATCAACAGCATCATCATGTCTACCATCGGCGTGAAGTTCACGCGGGTATCCATTTTCTTTTGCTTGGATAGATTCTTTTTTGCCATAGTACTATTCGTTTAAACGTTTAACATCGAGATTCGTGATGAGCTGGAAACGGTTCTCGTTCATGTCCTGAAGTTCAGACATCAGCTTCTTAATAGAAGAATAAGGAGTCTTAGCATCGCACTTGATGGCCAGACGGATGTCGGAATTCGCATTACGGGCAGCGGTAACCCACTGCTGGAACTCGCTCTTGCCTCCACTGATACTGTCGAGTGGAACGCCGAGCTTCTGGATAGCCTCAGCCATCTTCTCCTGCTCCAAGCTCAGATAACCAGACAGCATGTTCATGGGTGCTCCCACCATGGGGTCCTCACGGAAATGCTTCACCTGCGTGGCATTGAGCGACACACCGCTCTTGTCGAGCATCTCGTCGAGCATTGCCTGCATGTTGTTCTTGTTCTCTGTGCCCAGATAGACGCGTCCTTCTGGAGTGACCAGAATATTGAGCACGTCCTGCTCAGGGATTTTGACCTCGGACACCGAGTTAGGCGTGTTGACTTGTACTGGTTCTGGCGTCAGGAATGTTGAGGTCAACATGAAGAAGCACAGAAGCAGCGTCATCACGTCTGACATGGGCGTCATGTCAATCCAGATGTCTTTTTTCTGTATCTTAATTTTAGCCATTCTAAAACGGTTTTAAAGGTTAAACCAATGACTAAGAATTAAGCCTCATTGTGGTTAGAATCGTATGTTGCAGCGATGGTGTAACCAATCTCGTCGAGTGCGTAGGTCAGCTTGTCAATCTTGTTAGAGAAGAAGTTGTAAACAACGGTAGCAACCCAAGAGGTCAAAATACCAGATGCTGTGTTCACAAGTGCCTCAGAAATACCAGCAGACAGAGCCATAGAGTCAGCACCACCACCGGCAGACAGAGCCTGGAACGAACCGATCATACCGAGCACAGTACCGAACAGAGCGGTCAGGGTACCCAGAGAAACGATGGTAGCCACCATAGGCATGTTCATCTGCAGAGTAGGCATCTCAAGCTGAGTAGCCTCCTCGTGCGCCTGCTGAATCTTAGCAATCTTAGCAGCCTTCTTCATCATGGTGTCGCCTTCAACGGTCTGATACATGTTGATAGAAGCGAGCACAACGTTAGCTACAGAACCCTGCATCTTGTTACAAAGGCTGCGAGCCTCGTCGAAGTTCTGGGCCTTGATGGCAGCCTTCACCTGAGCGGTGAACTTAGCCAGATTCATCTTACCAGAAGCGGTCTTGATAGCGAAGAAGCGCTCGATACCAAGGCAGATAACAGTAAAGAGCAGGGTGAGGATCAGACCTACCACGAAACCTCCCTTATACACGGTACCCAGCAGGTTTGCGGGATGACCACTACGGTCGCCACCAACGAAGTTGTCGGGGTTACCCATAATGAAGTACCATACACTGTAACCAGCGATTGCGCAAATCACGAGGATGATCCATGCAGCTTTCACACCTTGGAAGCCCGAATTTTTAGCTGGGGCTGCAGCTTTTGTTGTTGTTGCCATAAATGTAATTTTTAAATGTTTTAGTTATTAAATAAATAAAATGTATATTTTTCGCTATTGTTCGGCAAAGATAAGAAAAACAAGTGGACTACAAGTCTATTTAAGAACTTTTAACTTGATATTTCTCAATTTTTATGCCAAAGAGGACAATACTTCCTTAATTCTGCGCATCGCTTCCACGATATTCTCGTCGCTTGTGGCATAGCTCATTCGGAAGCAGTCAGGATCGCCGAAGGCATCGCCACCGACAGTAGCCACATGTCCTTTCTCAAGCAGATACATGGCCAAATCGGTAGAATTTTTGATCATTGTACCATCAGGAGCTTTCTTGCCATAGAAGCTGGAGCACTTGGGGAAGAGATAGAAGGCACCCTCGGGCACATTGACTTCGAGTCCGGGAATATCCTTTGCCAACCGCACAATGAGGTCGCGACGGCGCTCAAAGGCCTTGCGCATCTCCTCGACACACTCCTGACTGGAGGTATAGGCGAACTCGGCAGCTTTCTGGCTGACGGAACACGGTCCGCTGGTGTACTGCCCCTGCAGTTTGTTGCAGCCCTTGACAATCCATTCTGGGGCCGCAATATATCCGATGCGCCAGCCTGTCATGGCATAGGCCTTGCTCACACCGTTGACAATGATGGAGCGCTCCTTCATGCCGGCAAACTGGGCGATTGACTCATGACGTCCGATATAGTTGATATGCTCGTAAATCTCATCGGCCAGCACAAAGAGGTCGTCGTGACTCAGAATGACTTTGGCCAGAGCCTCCAGCTCGCTCTTCGAATAGACACTACCCGTAGGATTGCTGGGCGAGCAGAGGATGATGAGTCGCGTCTTGGGAGTGATGGCAGCCTCTAACTGTTGGGCCGTCATCTTAAAGTTCTGGTCGAAGCCAGCTTCCACGATGACGGGCTTACCGCCTGCCAGCAGCACCATCTGGGGATAACTCACCCAGTAAGGTGCAGGGATAATGACCTCATCACCCGGGTTGACCATCGCCATGACTGTATTGCAGACACTCTGCTTGGCACCGTTGGATACCAGTATCTCTGCGGGCTGGTAGTGCAGGTGGTTCTCGCGCTCCAGCTTACGGGCGATAGCCTGACGGAGGTCGGGATAGCCGGGTACGGGAGAATAGCGCGAATAGTTCTCGTCTATGGCGAGCTTGGCAGCCTGTTTGATATGGTCGGGGGTATTGAAGTCGGGCTCACCGACACTCATGTTGATGACATCGATGCCCTGGGCTTTCATCTCAGAACTTTTCTGCGACATGGCCAGCGTTGCTGACGGGGCCAGTCTCTGCAAACGGTCAGATAATTGTGCCATAATTTGTCTTTATTGTCTGTTTTGAGCTACAAAAGTACACAAATTATTCTTTTTAAACGAATATCTCTGTCACTTTTTAAGTTTTTTACCTTTTTTACAGATCCCTTTTTCATACCTGCCTGCCGCTATTTCAGGTGCAGCAGGTGGCCCATACGCTCCTGCTTGGTCTTCAGATAGCGCAGGTTATACTCGTTGGGAGTGGTCTCAATGGGCACGTTCTCCACGATTTCAAGCCCATAGCCTTCCAGTCCGACGCGCTTGACGGGATTATTGGTCATCAGCCTCATCTTCTGCACACCGAGCTGGCGGAGTATCTGTGCACCGCAGCCATAGTCGCGCTCATCGGGCTTGAAACCTAAATGGACATTGGCATCGACCGTATCGAAGCCCTCTTCCTGTAATTTATAGGCAGCAATCTTATTCATCAGTCCGATGCCGCGACCTTCCTGTTGCATGTAGACAATCACGCCGCGCCCTTCCTTTTCTATCATCTGCATGGCCTTATGAAGCTGTTCGCCACAGTCGCAGCGCTTCGAGCCCAGGATGTCGCCCGTCATACAGGAGGAATGCACGCGCACGAGGATAGGCTCGTCCTCGCGCCATTCGCCTTTGATGAGTGCCATGTGCTCCAGCCCGTTCGACTTCTGGCGGAAGGGGATCAGCCGGAAGTGGCCCCACTCGGTGGGCATATCCACCTCGTCACCCTTCTCGACGGTCATCTCCTTCTGGAGCCGGTAGGCTATCATATCCTTGATGGTGATAATCTTCAGGTCGTGCTCCCGGGCGAAGGCCATCAACTGCGGCATGCGGGCCATCGTGCCGTCATCGTTCATAATCTCGATGAGTGCACCGGCGGGATAGAGTCCCGACAGCTTGCAAAGGTCGATGGCGGCCTCGGTATGGCCGGAGCGGCGCAGCACACCGTTGTCCTGTGCGTAGAGCGGGCTGATATGTCCCGGCCGTCCAAAGGTCTTAGCCGTCGAGGCAGGGTCACCCAAGGCGCGGATGGTGGCGGCACGGTCATGGGCAGAAACGCCCGTCGAGCAGCCTTCTATCTTATCTACCGTAACGGTGAAGGGCGTACCTAACAGCGAGGTATTGTCCTGAACCTGATGGGGCAGGTCGAGTTCCTGTGCCCTGCTGATAGTGACGGGAGCACAGAGCACTCCGCGTGCATTCTTCAGCATGAAATTCACCATCTCGGGGGTTATCTTCTCGGCAGCACAGATGAGGTCGCCTTCATTCTCGCGGTCCTCATCATCGACGACAATAACGAACCTGCCGGCTTTGAAGTCCACCAGTGCTTCCTCAATAGTATTCAATTTCATCTTTTCCATTATTCTTATACCTTATTATATATATTACGAGTTACACCACAATATCCCCCTCCTTCTGCAGGTCGCCCAACTGGATGACACGGGGAATGAGCTTCTGATTGACGCGCAGGATGTGCTGGAGGTCGCGATAGAGACGGAAGCGGAAGCGCAGCATACGGAAGTAGAAGAAGATACCCGTAGGCAGGAACAGTCCTGTGATGGCGTTGAGCCACTTACGCTGGAAGGGCCGCGTATGGGCATGGGTGGCAATCACGGGGAACTGGTTCAGCTTGGTGAGCACGTAGTTGTTCTTCGTGTACGACAGGTCTTCGATTGCCACCTCCAGTGCGCTATAGATATTCTCGATGTCGTGGTCATCACCCGCACGGAAGAACACGCGGATGGGGTTGGGCCAGCGAAGCAGCTTGTGCTTTGCCATATAGTTATCCACCTCGAGACTGACATTCTTCAGTATCTCGGCATCTGTCAGATATTTCGGATCTTCGATGATGACCTCCTTGCGGGTGATATAGCGTTTGGTACGCAAGCCGAGTACACGGATGGCCACATTCTTATACAGGTCGATATTGAACACCACCGAGTCGTTGTTTGCCTTATAGGTAAAGAAGCAGGCAATAGGTGTCAGCACGGCGGTACCAAGCCACTTGCCGAACCATACGGTCCAGTTGTCGTCGCGCGCCATCTTCGTACCTGTGTTGTCAAGGATATAAAACACGATGAATACCAACACTGAGATAATAACCGGCACGCCCAGTCCACCCTTGCGGATAATGGCTCCCAAGGGTGCTCCGATAAAGAAGAATATCAGACACGAGAGCGACAGCGTAATCTTGTTCATCGCTTCCAGCTGGTGGTTGCGCTCCTCACGGTTCAGCGCCTCTGAGTAGTCGACCTTATATTCCAGCTCACTCATCGCCGACTGGGCATCGTTGGAGGCAATGGTCATCGTCTGCTGCTTCCGCTCGCCCGACAGTTTGGCATAGAGAGAGTCGAAATTTATCGTCTGCCCCGCTGCCAATTTCCTGACATTCACGGAATCGTTCTTGGCGAGGGAAGGCCGATAGAAGGTGGTACGATTGGCATCGGCATAGAACTGATGTCCCACGGAGTCGTTGAACTCGCGTATGGAATCCAGGTCATGCAGTATCATGCTCATGCTCTTGGCTCGGGCATCACTGGCTATCCAACTTGACTCCACCATGTCCAGACCACTGTCGAAGTCGAGCACAATCTGCTTGGTCGAGAAGGTCTCGCGGCGATAGGGCACACTGGCAGCAACGCCGATACCCGACTGGCGCATGTTCTCGAACCACTCTCCACTATAGAGCGTCAGCAGAAGGTGCTTCTTCTCGGCCGTCGCCTGAATGCGTCCTGAGTCCGCTAAGATAACGGCAGCATCGTCATAGCTGCCGTTCATGCGGTATATCATGATACCATAGAGCATACCCGTATTCAAGTCTTTCTTCTGCACATACAGATTGGATCCGGGGATACCGTCATAGAAAATGCCTTCGGGAATCTCCACCTCAGGGTTCTTCTGCTTCATCGCCAGCAGCAGTTGGCGGAACGACACGAAGGCACGAGGCGCTATCACTTCCTGAAAGAAGAACGAGATACAGGCGATACACATTACGATGACCGTCAGCGAGCGCATGGCCTGCATCAGGGAGATGCCGGCAGCCTTGATGGCCGTCAACTCAGACGACTCACCCAGGTTACCAAATGTAATCAGCGAACTGAGCAGGATGGCCAGCGGGAAAGCCTGAGGCATCAGCATCAGACCCATATACCAGAAGAACTGCGCCATCACCTCCAGCGACAGTCCTTTACCAATCAAGTCGTCGACATAACGCCACAGGAACTGCATCATCAGCACAAACTGGCAGATGAAGAAGGTGGCGAAAAACAATAAGCCAAACTGCTTGGCTATGAAGATGTCTAATTTCTTTATCCGAAACATATATACTATAGTCCGCTCACACGGTGAAGGCGCTCCAGATTGTCATCCCAGATGCCACGCAGGTCGGCTGCCTCGTCGTCGTCGGCAGCATAGTCCGTAATCAGCAGGTTCAGATGTCCCGTCAGGTCGCTCTTCTCTATGCGCATCTCCCAGTACGCCTCCGGTGTCTGCTCGTGATAGTCCCAGAGGAGTCTGATATGATCATACTTCGCTATCTCTAACACCCGCGACTGTTTTGTGTCGCGTTCAGTCCAGGGTTGTCCCCAGGTGAACGTCAGCGTGTCGTTATCATCTTCTGTCACTTTATCGGCCAGCCATTTCTGCAGGCCCGGAGCGTTGCTGATCAGGTCCCAAACAATCTTGGGCGATTGGGTTGACAGCGGGTATTCGATAGTCAGTTTCTGCATAGTCAGTCGTGTTAGCAGGTTATTCCTTTATTATTTTTTCGGCAAAAATACAAAAAAAAGTCCGATTCTCAAAGTTTTTTTCAAAAAAGTTTTGGGAATACAAAAAATTATGTTACCTTTGCACCCGCTTACAAGCAATTGGCGGGGTAGCTCAGCTGGTTAGAGCGTCGGATTCATAATCCGGAGGTCGAGGGTTCGGGTCCCCCTCCCGCTACAACAAACACCCTTGAAACGCCCATAAACAGGGCGTTTTTCTTTTTCTGGGTAGCCGTAGGGTAGCCAAAGACAACAACACCCCCACTTTTTCACTCGTCATGTTTTAACAAAAAGGTGCAAATGTAATCACTACATCTGCACCCCAAACCAAAAAAATAGTTGGCTATAGCACATAGCCATTGCAAAGGTACAAAATATATTTGGTATTCGTGTATCGTTGAGGCTGTTTTCTGCTGATTCTGGTTGTTATAGGTCTGCCCTGGCTCGTCTTTTGCGGGGTGTTGGTGCTGTATAGTCATCGCCTTTATTATATTTACGATTGTAGTGGACATCTTCATTCACTTGCTCCCCTGTGGTGGTTCTTGCATCCGTAAACATATCGGCTATTTCTTGGCTCATGATGTCGGCTGGTTTCTCGGCTCGCTGCAATATCAGTTCATGCAAGGTGTGGGCAATGCTGAAATAGCCCTGTTTCTTTTGTTCCCTGATAATGGCTTGCAGGGCTTCGGGGTCTAACGCTCCCATGAAATCGGAAAGCATTGTATCAAAGTTATATGATTCCACAATGTTGCCGTATTGGTCTTTGCTTACTGCCATCAATTGCGGCTGCTTTCTTGGTGGCTGCTCTACTAACAGAATGGCGCGGTTTACGGTTCGCTTCTCATGGCCGTTTAAAGATAATGGGCTATAACTGTCTTTCAGTGAAAACAGGGTATTGGCAAAAGCATTCAGCATGGCGTTGTGTTCGTATGTTATCAAGCTGCCTGCATCAAAGTAACGCACCATTGCCAACATCAAGGCTTGCAGTAGTTGGTACAGGGTCATTCCCATTCCTTTTGCAATAACATCAAGCTTATCCCTGTCCGAATAAGTTATCTTCGTGCCAACATGAAGATAATAGCCTTTTCCCTCTTTTTGTTTTGCTCTCGTCATAGTTCGTTGTTACTTGATAGTTCCTACATGGCGGGCAAAGTTGTGTATCAGGTTTATTATTCTTCGCTCTGTTGGCTACTGTTAGGCCGCTGCTGACGTGTAATTCCTGGCGGTTCTATAATGTCATAGGACTGTAGCTGTATAGCGTTTACTCGGAAAATCAGCCCACAAACAGGCCAATTATTCGTCAGAATACGATTACCAATAGTTATTTCGTTATCCATATAACTTTGGCTATCCTGCTTTTCCCTCACCATACAGGAAAATAAAAAGTCTTTTAAGTGGGGCTTTGCCTTTTTCGTGTCACAAATATCCGCAAAAGCCATTATCTTAGTAGGATTTTACCCAAACATTTTGGAAAATATCTGTGTCATCGCGGATAAGGGCAAGGTGATTCCAGATTAAGTGCATACCTTTAATAAAAAGCACCCGCGCCCTTTTACACTGACGGCCTACAGGTTGGCGGGTGTCCGCTGCTGTAGGTCGTTGGTGCTGATGGTGTCGGCTGCTGTCGCGTCCTGGGTGGCCGTAGGCCATCCCCTGTAAAACCAATTCCGCGCGCAAGCCTTTCTTTTTTTTGCTTCTTTTTTTTCTTTGCTCGTCAAGTTATGGCAACTGATATTCTGGGTCAAAGTCTGCTGATTCCTCAACTTTCAAAGTCAATGCTTCTGCAAGTGCTGTGATGTTCTCAATACATTGTGCTGCTGTTAGTTTCTCTGCCAACACTTTGTTATTGCCCGCAAATGCTATACAGGCTTTCAGATAAAATTCTGTTCGTGTCATATTCAATTCGTTTTGATGGTGTGATACATAATGTCGCTTTATAGCCCATTTCCAGCCCCGTCTGTCCTTTTCTATCCGCGTACCCTCATATCTGTACGCGGATATAGGACAAGGGGCATAGGGGCTTAAATCCGTCAGGATTCTTAGGTATATATTTATATATATAAATATACTTTTTCGGATTCTTACCC
>DDPY01000036.1 GCA_002342415.1 Prevotella sp. UBA2456
ATGATAGTTGCGGATTTTAGGTGTTTGAAAATGTGGAGGGAGGAGGGAGGAGTGTGGAGGGTGTCACTCAGCGGGCGGAGCCCCGCAACCCGCCCGCCGAGTATAAATAAAAAATATCCACTTTTTGGGCAAATTGTACCATCAAATGATATTTTTTTTGCAAAAAGGTGTCTGTTTCCAATCTTTTTTATTACTTTTGCACACAGTAAGTAAGAATTCTTAAATATTTTATGGTACGTAATATCTTCAAAGGGCTGGGAATAGCACTGGTTACCCCCTTCAACGAAGACGGCTCAGTAGACTATAAGGCACTGATTCGTCTGGTGGAGTATCAGCTCGACAATGGTGCTGACTTCCTGTGTATTCTGGCCACTACAGGCGAAACGCCTACACTGACTGCCGAGGAAAAGCAGAAGATTAAGGAAACGATTGTGAGTCTTGTTCATGGCCGCGTGCCCATTCTGATGGGTTGTGGCGGCAATAACACTGCTGCCATCATCGAGGAGCTGAAGACTCGTGACTTTCAGGGTATTGACGGCATACTGAGCGTGTGCCCCTACTACAACAAGCCTTCGCAGGAAGGTCTCTATCAGCACTTCAAGGCCATTGCCAATGCCACCAGGTTCCCAGTGGTATTATATAATGTTCCCGGGCGCACAGGTATCAACATGACGGCGGCCACTACCGTCCGTCTGGCCCACGACTGCGAGAACATCGTGGCTATCAAGGAAGCCTCCGGCAATCTGGAGCAGGTAGACGAGATTATCAAGAACAAGCCTGCCAGGTTTGATGTCATCTCGGGCGATGACGCCCTGACCTTCCCGATGGTCAGCTGCGGTGCCGTCGGTGTCATCAGTGTCATTGGCAATGCGCTGCCCAAGGAGTTCTCGAAGATGATTCGTCTGCAGATGAAAGGCGAGTATGATCCTGCCCGCAAGATTCATCATCGCTTCATCGACCTCTTCTCGCTGCTCTTTGTCGACGGCAATCCTGCCGGCGTGAAGGCTATGCTCAGCGAGATGGGCTATATTCAGAATGTGCTCCGTCTGCCCCTGGTTCCGATGCGCATCAAGAACATGCAACGCATGAGTGAGATACTGAAAGAACTCAAGATATAATGGAAGAGCCTCGAGTCATACACGAAATCACCCCGCTGATGGGTAAGGACGCCCTCTATATTGCTGACCGCAGGAAGAAGGAGTTCACCTATCCCATCCATAACCATGAGGTCTTTGAGTTGAACTTCGTGGAGCATGCCCCTGGTGTGCGGCGCATTGTGGGCGACTCCAACGAGGTGATTGGCGACTATGACTTGGTGCTCATCACCTCGCCCGACCTGGAGCACGTCTGGGAACAGAACACATGTACCAGCGACGACATCCGCGAGGTGACCGTGCAGTTCTATCTCGACATGGGCGACGAGAGCATGCTCTCGCGAAATCCCTTCTTCTCCATGCGGAAGATGCTCATGGAGGCCCGCAAGGGACTGTCTTTCCCGATAGACGACATCATGCACGTCTATCATCTCATCGACACCCTCAGCAGCATCAAGGACGGCTTCTATGCCGTCACCCAGTTCATGACCATCCTCTACGAACTGTCGAAGAGCACCAAGGCCCGCTCGCTGGCCACCTCCAGCTATGCTAAGGTGGAAGCCGAGAGCGACTCGCGGCGCGTGCTGAAGGTGAAAAACTTTATTGCCAAGAACTATATGGACGAGATACGCCTGTCGACACTGGCCGAGATAGCCGGCATGAGCCCTTCGGCCTTCAGCCGCTTCTTCAAGCTGCACACCGGGCGCAACCTCTCCGAATATATCATCGAGCAGCGGTTAGGCTATGCCAGCCGCATGCTGGTGGACACATCGAAGGGTATTGCGGAAATCAGCTATCAGAGCGGTTTCAACAACCTGAGCAACTTCAACCGCATCTTCAAGAAGCGCAAGGGCTGCTCGCCCTCCGAGTTCCGCGAGAACTATCACAAGACGCGAATCATAGTGTAAGTGTATATGCTGAGAAGAGTATTGTCAACCATCATCGTTAGCCTGATAGGAAGCCTCTGCGTTCCCCTGCATGCCAACGAAGCTCTGGACAAGGAGATACGCAACTATAATGTCTCCATCCAGGATGCCATTGCCAAGCGCGACCACAAGCGTCTGGGCCAGGTGTTGGCTGCCCGTACCATCCTTTTCTATAACAATGCGCTTACTGACTCCATCACCTATCATGCACCGAAGGACTTGGAGATGCTCCGCGACGTGAAGGAGTGGGACCGCTACTATGAGACGTGGACCTATCTCATCAATACCTTAATATATTACAGCAAAAGCAAGAATATCGCCTTGCGCGAGGTGCAGAACATGTATGCCGATGCCAAGGAGCGCAACAACGAGAAGGGACTGGGCATTGCCTACTACATGATGGGTAATGTCTACCTCAACATGAACAACCTCGACGAGAGTGCCAGCTCCTATCGGAAAGGTCTCGACATCCTGCTCAAGCAGTCGCCGCTGCCCGCCGTGGTGCAGGAGATATACTCCTATCTGGGCGATGTGCTCAACGAGCAGCAGCGCTACGACGAACTCAACCGGCTCACGGCCGGCTGGAAGGAGTTCCTCGACCACTTCCTGGCCGAGAATATCAACTTCGACAAGGCTCAGACCGAGATACTGTGGTTCCTCTACGACATTGCCTGTGTGCAGGCAGCCACCGGACTGGAGGATTTCCCCAAGGCACAGAAGATGCTCGACGAGGCTTACAACTATGTCCATTCAGAAGACGACTATCTGGCCTCGGCCTGGTATACCGCCGCTGCCGAGCTGCGCCTGCGGCAGCATCGCTACATGGAGGCGATGTATCTGAACACGCGTCGCATGGGACTCGTCACCCCCGATGAGGACAAGGCCGTCTGGCTCTCTGTAGCCAAGCAGCGCGGCGAAATCCTGACAGGACTGCATCGCTACGAAGAGTCGTCACAGCTCTATCGCGACATGTATTTCCTGAAGGACTCGCTCAACAGTGCCGACACCAAGAGCCAGCTTACCGAGATGAACACCTTGTTCCATGTCGACGACCTGAAGATGCAGCAGGAGCGCGAGCTCTTCGAACTGAATATGCAGCAGGAGCGTACCCGCTTCCGGTTGCTGATGACCATTGTCGGCGTCATCGTGCTGGCACTCGTCATCTTCATTGTCTTCCGCGTCAGGGCAGCACGCCGACTGAAGAAGGCGCACGATGAGCTGCAGCATACCCACGACAAGCTGCTGAAGGCCTACGACCAGTTGGAGGAGACCACCGCAGCCAAGGAGCGCATCGAGAGCGACCTGCGTATTGCCCGTAATATCCAAATGGGCATGGTGCCGAGCAGCTTCCCCGAACGGCCCGATCTCGACCTCTATGCCTCGATGACTCCCGCCAAGGAGGTGGGAGGCGACCTGTATGGCTACTATCTCACTGGCGATAAGCTCTATATTGCCTTGGGCGATGTGTCAGGCAAGGGGGTGCCCGCCTCCTTGTTCATGGCTCAGGCTACGCGACTGTTCCGTACCCTTGCAGCCCAGAAGATGATGCCTGCAGAGATTGCCACCCGCATCAACGACGCCCTCTCCGGCGAGGATAACGAGACGGGTATGTTCGTCACGATGTTCCTCGGGCTCATCGACCTGCAGACGGGGGCTCTCCACTTCTGCAACGCCGGCCATAACCCGCCCGTGCTGATGCGCGACGGCAAGACCGGGTTTATCGAAATGGTTCCCAACGCACCCATCGGCATCTTTCCCGAGCTGGAGTTCGAGGGCGAGGAGATAGCCGACATCAGCAATAGTGTGCTGTTTGTCTATACCGACGGACTCAACGAAGCCGAGAACCGTCAGCAGGAGCAGTTCACCGACGAGCGGCTGCTGGAAATCATGGAGACCACGCCCTTCGTGAGCTGCCGCCAGACCATAGAGATGTTGAAGGAGGAGGTAGAGCGCCATCGCGACGGTGCCGAGCCTAACGACGACCTGACCATGCTCTGCGTGAAGGTGATAAGAGAAGACCAAACTAATAACTAAATAAATCTATGTGGTTATGAAGAAAAAACTAATTTTAAAAAACCAGGTAGGAGAACTGGAGCGCGTCAACCGGTTCATCGAGGAAATCGGTGAGGAACTGGGACTTGACATGGAGCTCCAGATGAATCTGAACCTGGTGATGGAGGAGATGGTGTCCAATGTCATCTTCTATGCATATCCCGAAGGCAAGACCGCCGACATCGAGCTGGTGGCCGAGTCCAACGGGAAGGAGCTGACGTTTGTGCTCAGCGACCACGGTATGGAGTTCGACCCCACCGCCAAGGAGGATGCCGACACCGATGTCAACCCCATAGACCGCGAAATCGGCGGCATGGGCATCTTCATTGTCAAGAACATCATGAACCATGTGACCTATCAGCGGCTGGAGGGCAAGAACCTGCTCACCATGACGAAGAAGATTTAGCACAGACAATCAGAGGAAACAATACAATACAGCAACGTATCTACAAACAATTTAAACAATAAACATTATGACACAGATTATCAAAGAAGGTGGTAAGACCATCATTAAGACCGGCGAACGTATTGACACGATGAATGCACCCCAGTTCGAACAGGATATCCAGCCTGCACTGGCTGACGGAGGCGTAGACCTCGAGATGGACTGCTCAAACCTCGTCTATATGGCCTCTTCGGGTCTGCGCATCATCCAGAAGACCATGCGTACCGTGATGCAGCAGAAGGGACAGTTCAAGATGACCAACGTCAGTCCCGAAATCTACAAGGTGCTCGCCATGACCGGCTTCACCAAGTTCATGAAGGTAGAGAAGAAAGCAGAATAACCAAACCTCATCAGAAGCCTTATGGTATACGTAGTAATCGTTTTAGTCGTGATAGTCGCAGCCCTGTGCTTCTCCCTCTATACCCAGGGACAGGCAAGCAAGAAGCAGGCTGAGGAGCAGCAACAGCTGCTGACCGACTATCAGCGCCGCGTCAACGAACAGCAGAAGCTGCTCGAAGACTATCGCGCACTGGAGAAGAACTTTGACAACGTAGGCGAGGGCTATGAGCAGGCACTGCTGGCCTTCGACAAGATGAACGAAGAGCAGGAGAAAGCCCAGAAGACCAACGAGGCGTTGCAGAAGACGGTAGCCTCGCTGCAGGAGGCCAACAGCCGTATGCAGGAGAGCGCGCAGAAGAAGGCCGAGTCCATGGGCAGTATCATTGCCGACCTGCAGCAGCTGGCAGCCACATCGGCCGACAGCAAGCTCGCGACACTGGTGGGCAGGATAACCGACCTGGACGATGTGCAGGACGACCTGCCCCCGTTGGAGCGTGGCGACAACCCGATGGTGGTGCGCATTGCCGACCAGGCGGTCAAGCTCTCAGGCATCGACCAGGCTCAGTATATCAAGTTCGAACAGACCGTCGACCCCTCGGCAGCCATCACCATGCTGCTCACCAGTGAGCAGAAGGCCGTCCGCGCGCTGACCCATCTGCTCGACAACGCCCTGAAGTTCACCACCGACGGCACGGTCACCCTCAGCGTTAATGTCGACATGGACAAGATGCAGGCTGTCTATACCGTCGAGGACACCGGCTCAGGCATCGAAGCCGCTGAGGCCGAGCATATCTTCGAGCCCTACGTTAAGCTCAACCAGTATTTCGACGGACAGGGCATCGGACTCACCGTAGCCCGCAACCTGGCCCGCCGGTTAGGAGGCGATGTGGTGCTCGACACCACCAAGGACACCCCAGGCTCGCGCTTCGTACTCACCCTGCCCATCTGATTCCGATTGAAGTCTTGTCTTACTCTGACTCAAGTCCAATGCAAAAGAAGCTCCTCGCAGGGCTTCTTTTTTTGCCTGCGGGGGAATTGTTTTTTCCGTCGCGCACAAAAAATATTGGCGTCGCAGCGGAAAAATGAATATATTTTCTTCCATATCCTTTGGTTGTGTGAAAGATAATTTGTATCTTTGCCCCGTAATATGCCATCAACTGCCCGAGAGTGAAAAACAGAAGCGTAACATTAAAAACAATATGATTATGATGAAACAACTATTACTTAACCAATGGAAACAGAGCGGGCGAGGGGGCTCCTTGCGAACGGTGCTACTTATGGTGGCCATGATGCTGTCGCTTACGGTGAGCGGAGAGACTTATACCAAGACGTTTGATTTCAGAACCGTTCAGTATACTGACTATGACGCTACCAATGGTGTGGGCGGAGTCATTCTCAGTGATGGTGTAGTATGGCAAATACAGGATTGTGCCCCTGAGGTTTTACTACAAGGTTTGATGTTTCATGACGTAAAAAGCGGAGTCAGACTCGAGATGTATGATGATTCTGATCGGATTACCCATGTTTCCATCGTGGCTGGTTCTGCTTCAAGCTCCAGTGCTAATCAAGATGAGGCATTGACTTATGTGAGTATAGGTGGTAGTGGTTACAACATGAGAAAAACACCAAGAATTGAATACAATGACATGCCTGGCAACTTAGATATTGGGGAGTATTCTTTTGATGTCAATATATTAGACGGTTATCTTCGCCTCACGTTTGGCTGTGATCAAGGGCCTGCTGATTTCCTGTTGCAGAAAATCACTGTCACCTATGAGGTGGCAGAGCCAGAGGTCAAGACTTATGACTTTACTTCTTGTCAGTATGTGTACGATGAGCGCATAAATCGAAACTTTATCAAGATTCCTGGCGAGTCCCGTGTTTGGCAGATGCGCCCTAAATGTGAAGCCATTGGTGACAACGGCCTGCTGATTCAAGGTGTCACTAACAGCACAGTCTACTTAGATGCCCAGGAAAAATATAAGAAAGTCACCAATATTACTATCAAGGCAGCTGCCGCTCCAAATGCGAGTGCAAGTTCAAATGATGTCTCTGCATATATCTACAATTCTGGCAGTTCTTCATCAGAAGATATGAAACTCACGCCTAAGAGCGTATATCAAGATAAAACCGCTAACTTGACAGTCTATGAGTATTCCTATGACTGTAGCAAGACTGCTCACAATCCCACGATTGGGTTTAGGGCAGGTTCTGAGCCAGTGGACTTCCTGATCAAGGAGATTTCTATCACCTATCAGGGAGTAGTTAACGAACATGACATATCAATAGACGGTGTGTGGTTAAATGAGCAGAATATGGGTGATGTGAAAGGCGATGGCACAGTCTCGTTTGATGGTAACCGTCGACTTACGTTTAAAAATGCCAAGATACAAAGTTTATTTTATGGAATACCTGAGTTGGAGATTGTCCTCATAGGCGCGAATACTTTAGAGAGTGAATATACGGCGTTTTCGCCGAATTCCATAGATCCATCGGATGTTGTAAGCAGAAGACTAAACTTGGTCACATTGATGACTGATGGTACTCACTCAGGGTTTCTAACTCTGACCCGTCGCAATAAAACGTCTGTTCCTACGAAGTTTGAGGACTTCTTTATCAAGGATGTCATTTTAAATTTGCGCGACAATCTGGTGGGTACTTTCGTCAACGATGGCACTGCGCCCTATGCTTTAATCAGCTTGCCCCTTCACCCCATCCTCACTGAGAAGGGTGAGCGCGAGATGGACTACGGTAAGAACCCTGGTGATGTAGGTACGAAGGTGCTGACGAACGTGGTGATAGACAATGTGCTCTATACGCTCTACGACACGCAGAAGGCTGATGCTGAAGACGACGGTTTCGACCAGACGCGCGGCATGGTGGTGCTGAACTCGAAGGTGTCGGAAGCTGACATGAAGAAAGCACAGCAGCTGGTGCCGGGAACAGAAGACTACGCAGAGCTGTTCAAGGGTCTGACATTCATGGTGCCCGCGGGCTATGGTGAGATTGCGGTGACCTCTGTCACCAATGGCAATCATGCGCTGCATGTGAAGGTAGGCAATCAGGCTCCCTATGTCATCCGCACGGGTGGTGAGTTGCGCGAGGATGTCATTCCATACTCATGCTCGACAGCCACCTATGTCTATATTTACCATGCAGCAGACGGGCACACGGGCAGTCCCGACCACCGCATTGGTCCCAAACCTGCTGTCACTACGGGTGTCTCAGGTCTGAAGGTGAAAGCCCAGCAGGTGGATGCTCCGCCCGCCAGTGATAAGGCTTATCTCTCGCTGAAGAAGGGCGATATCCAGTGGCCTGCCGGCGGCAAGGGGCATATTGTGGTGGCCGACAGCAAGATAACTGACCTTGATTCCGATGCTTTCGATGTGCTGACGGCTTCGGCTCCGCACCGTGCCGCCTCCGACTACGATATTACCTATATCGACCTTCGTGGTACGAGTATTACGGGCAAGGAGTTCAGCCGCGAGTCGGGTGTCTTCAAGAATCTGCCTGTCAACACGTTTGTCTATCTGCCAGCAGGCAACAGTGTGCTTGGCAAGAATATGGTGGTGGGCAGCGTGTGTGATGAGCTGGATGTGACCAGCAGCGACAAGTCGTTCGAGGCGGCAGCGCAGTTCATAGCCACCAAGGCCAGTGTCCGCCACGACTATGCCCAGGGTGTGAAGACTCCGCTGTGTCTGCCCTTCGGTTTGAGTCAACCTGACGAGTATGGCACGTTCTATGCCTTCGAGGGCACGCAGGACGGCAAGCTGCAGTTGAAGTCTACCGACCGCGTCACAGCTAATACGGGCTACTGCTTTGAAGCCAAGGCCTCGCTGTCGTCCATCGATGCCTCGAACGTGCTGGTGGGTGGCAGTCTGCCGTCAGCCAGTGGCGAGCAATTGATAGGCACCTATGAGAAGTTGACGGGTGCCCGCAACGGCGCTTACTATTACGACAGTGCATCGCAGACCTTCAAACCCTTCGATGCTTCAACGGTAGTGCTGCCCTTCGAGGCTTATCTGTTGACCACCAGCAGTGCTTCGAGCCTGCCGGTGGAGTGGGGCACAGGCACGGGCATTCTGTCTACTGCCGGTGAGCGTCAGTTGCCGACTGATTCCTATTGGTACACGCTGGATGGCCGCCGCCTGTCAGCGCAGCCCTCCGCCAAGGGACTCTACATCCATCAGGGCAAGAAGATTCTCATTGCTGAATAGACATCAGCATCCTTCATTTCTAGGACGGTTGAAAAACCTGCCTCTTTTTTTGAGTTAACTCAAATCATCGATTGAGTTAACTCAAACGATCATTTGAGTTAACTCACGGTTTGGACAACCTTTTTGTTTTGTTTTTTTTGTGCGGTATCAAAATTTCTGTCATAACCCTTGGCTATATCGAAATGTTTTCGTATCTTTGCCCCGTAGTATGTAATCAACAGTGAGAGGAATTATCATTAGAAACGAAACATTAAAAACAATACGATTATGATGAAACAACTATTACTTAACCAATGGAAACAGAGCGGGCGAGGCTTCGCCCTACTCGGCATGTTGCTGGCCACAGCCATGACACTCCTGCCACAGCGAGCGTGGGCACAGGGCACGGGTGCTAAAGGTTATGGCCTGACGGTGGCAGGCATCGAAGTAACTGAGACGAATGCCTCCAATGTGATGGGAGACGAAGAAGAAGAAGTAGTCACGGTGAGATTCGATGCCGCAACCAACACGCTGACGCTGAACGGGGCAGGCTTTGCCAATTTCGATAATACGGATATCGAAAGCTCGCTGGACCAGCTTACGATCAAGTTCAGTGGCGATAATACGATTGGAGCGGTCGTCAGCACAAAAGAGACTGCCACGCTGACGATAGCCCTTGCTGCCGATGCAGAAGAAGGAAGCGTGCTGCATTTTGGTATGGAAGGGGACTATCCTTGGTCGGGCTTCAGCGGCAATCCTACCTTGGGTGAAAATTTGGTCTATCTGCCCAATGATGACTCACGTTCTATTAAAAAACTCCCGTCACCTTTCATAAGTTACGAGGATACTCATTTGACGTTGATTGCAGGTGACGGCTATGGCACAACGTTTGACTGTTACTATGCCATCGACTATGTTGATGCGTCGCTGACGGATGTGACCGCGACCAGGTTTGATGCCAGCTCGAACGACCCGGTGACGCTGGCAGGTCCCTGTACCGTCACGGCCTATGCGACGTATACCGATGTACTCGGCAATACGGTGACGAGTGAAAATGCAACAGGTGTGCTCCTCGCCTTCGCCCAGCCGTCGATAAGTATAATCAAGGGCGAGACGGCATCGCTGCCGGCACTCGTTCCTGCCGTCGATGGCATTAAGATTGGCAGAACTTCTATAGATGGCGAGGCTGTCTCTATGGACGACACACAGGAGAATCAGTTGTTGCAGGCCGATGAATTCGGCGTAGCTACGGTGACGGGCTATCCATATAATCCCAGCGAAGTCAGCACGGTAAAGATACTGAATAAGAATGGTGTCTCACTGACTGTTACTGTTGTCCCTCCTGCTCCCACGATAGGGTATGATGAGACGAAGACCTATTTGAGCTCTGACAAAGTGGAACTTGAGATGCCTGAGTCGCTGACGGACGATGAGCATGCCGTGCTGTACTACAGCTGGACTGAGGACGGTGACGGCAGCGAGTACAACAGCGAGTCGAAGATAGGACTGACAGCAGGCGAGGGTACGCTCTATGCCTGGGTGAGATATAATGGCGAGACGATGGACGATGCTGTGTACAGCGAGAAGGTGTCGCAGACATTCACTGTCAAGGCCGACATCAACGATGCTTATGTGGTGATGGGTGAAACCAGTGCTACTTATACCGGCGAGGCTATCACACCCTCGTTCACGGTCTACGACTCCGAGAAGACGATGCAGCAGGTGTCGGCAGAGGAATATACGTTGAGCTACCAGAAAGTAGGCACCCAGACAGAGCCTGTAGACGCTATCGTCGAGGTGGGTACCTATGTGGTCAACATCACGGGTACGGGCAGCACCTATGGTGGCACGAAGACTGTAACACGTGAGTTCACAGTGGAACAGGCTGCCAACGAATATACCACCACACCAGCCGTTGTAGCCGAACTGGCCTATACGGGCGAGGCACAGAAACTGGTGACCGCCGGTGTGGCTGCCTTTGGTGATATTCAGTATAAACTTGGCGAAACGGGTGAATGGGGAACGGATATTCCCACTGGGACCGCTGTCGGAAGCTATGTAGTTTACTATAAGGTAGACGGTACTGACAACTATGCCGGGATAGAAGCTGCAAGCATCGAGGTGACGATAGCTGCCGCCGCTGCCACAATCACTGCCGAGAGTGAGCAGAGCGCAACCTACAGTGGCGAGGCCCACGAAATTGAGGCTACTGTAGACAAGGGCGAGATTGCCATTGCCTATTATAATTCGGAAGACGAACGTGAGAAGGGTAGCAATGCGCTGGAGACGGCTCCCGTTAATGCAGGAACCTATTATGCACGTGTAAGCCAGACTTCAGACAGCTATACGGCGAATCCAGTTGACGTGACCTTCACCATTGGGCAGAAGACGCTGACGGAGGATATGGTGACGCTGTCGGCTGAGAGCTTCGAGTATAATGGTGAGACGCAGAAGCCAGAGGTGACCGTCAGTGACAAGATGACAGTCAAGGACGTTGAGACGGAAATCATCACTGCCGACGACTATACCATCACCAACGAGGGCGGCTCGGCAGTAGGTACGTATACTGTGACGGTGACCGGCAAGGGCAACTATACGGGCGAGGTGACGAAGACATTTGAGATCAGCCGCCGCACGGTGTCTGCCGCCGAACTGGGCATTAGCGGTGAAGGCAACTACGGCTCGTACTACCATGCTACCGAGGACCTTGCGCTGCCCGAAGGCTATTCGGCCTATATCGTCAGCGGCATTACTGGTGCGGCTGCTACGCTGACGGCTATCAGCTACATACCGAAGGCTACGCCCGTGATAGTAAGCCAGAGCGGCGACTCGGGCGAGGCTACGGACGCCGCAACGGGCGGCAACATGATGCAGCATGCTGATGGAGACGTGACGGTGGCCAGCATCAACGGCACGGTGTACGGCTTGTATAACAATGTGTTGATGCGCGTGTCGAGAACGATACCGGCAGGCAAGAACTATCTCGTGGTGACAGGCGCAGCAGGTGCTCCGAAGCTGACATTCGTCGTAGACAAGGGTCAGGGCGAGGGCAGTGCTACCGCCATTGGAACGATTGAGGCCAGCGAGGCCGACCATGACGCATGGTACACACTGGATGGTCGCAGGCTCCAGCAGAAGCCCAGCCAGAAGGGGCTGTACATCAGGAATGGCCAGAAGGTTGTAGTGAATAAGTAAATATAAGTTGTAGTGAATAAGTAAATATAATAAGGTACGCGCGATATGAAACACAATATGAATAAGGTTATAACCATGATAGCCCTGCTGATGCTGACCAGCATCAGTGCCTGGGCAGAACAGCAAGTAAGCATTGTGAAGAAACCGACGGATGCCGCAGGCACGGTGACGGCAGCGGTGGCTAACGGTGTATGTACGCTGACGGTGACTCCCGCCGAGGGCTACTACTTGACGAAGGAGAACCTGACGGCAGTGATCACGCTGGACGGCAGTGCCGTACAGGTGGCACGCAGGGCAGGGGGTATCACCATCAGTGAGGGCACGCAGCTGACAATTTCGGGTGACGGGACTGCCGCAGCGGACGCTCCTGCTACTTTTACTTTCACGATGCCCGAAGACCAGAACTTCAACGTTGAGGTGACGGCTGAATTTCAGGAGAGGCTCGCTGCCGGACTGGCATGGGATAAGGAGACCGTAGAAACGACGTTTGATGCGGCAGAAGCAATGGAGCGCCCCGTGCTCACCAATCCGAATGAGTTGTCGGTAAGCTACACCAGCTCTGACGAGTCGGTGGCCACCATCGATGCTCAGGGCGAGGTGACTGTTGTCGGCATGGGTGCGACCACCATTACGGCATCGTCTGAAGCAACGGATGTGTACACCGCCGGCGAGGCATCGTACACGCTCAGGGTTTACAAGCTTCTTTCTGACGAGAGCATCACTATTACCATTGCTGAAGCAACTTACGACGGTACGGCGCAGACTCCTGTCGTGACGGTGAAGGACGGAACAACGACCATCAGCAGTGGTTTGTATGAGGTAAATTATGCAAACAACCAGAATGCCGCGCTCTCTACCGCTACTCAGCATGCTCCTACCGTTACAGTCGCTGCCCTGACCAATCTGGATACAGAAAACTATTATAGGGGCGAAGTGACGAAAACCTTCACCATTGGGCAGAAGACGCTGACGGAGGATATGGTGACGCTGTCGGCTGAGAGCTTCGAGTATAATGGTGAGACGCAGAAGCCTGAGGTGACCGTCAGTGACAAGATGACAATCAAGGACGTTGAGACGGAAATCATCACAGCCAACGACTATACCATCACCAACGAGGGCGGCTCGGCAGTAGGTACGTATACTGTGACGGTGACTGGCAAGGGCAACTATACGGGCGAGGTGACGAAGACATTCGAGATCAGCCGCCGCACGGTGTCTGCCGCCGAACTGGGCATTAGCGGTGAAGGCAACTACGGCTCGTACTACCATGCTACCGAGGACCTTGCGCTGCCCGAAGGCTATTCGGCCTATATCGTCAGCGGCATTGCTGGTGCGGCTGCTACGCTGACGGCTATCAGCTACATACCGAAGGCCACGCCCGTGATAGTAAGCCAGAGCGGCGACTCGGGCGAGGCTACGGACGCCGCAACGGACGGCAACATGATGCTGCATGCTGATGGAGACGTGACGGTGGCCAGCATCAACGGCACGGTGTATGGCTTGTATAACAATGTGTTGATGCGCGTGACGGGAACGATACCGGCAGGCAAGAACTATCTTGTGGTGGCAGGTGCAGCAGGTGCCCCGAAACTGACATTCGTCGTAGACAAGGGGCAGGGCGAGGGCAGTACTACCGCCATTGGAACGATTGAGACCAGCGAGACCGCCCATGACGCATGGTACACGCTGGATGGTCGCAGACTCCAGCAGAAACCCAGCCAGAAGGGGCTCTACATCAGGAATGGCCAGAAGGTTGTAGTGAATAAGTAAATGTAAGGTACGCGCGATATGAAACACAATATGAATAAGGTTATAACCATGATAGCCCTGCTGATGCTGACCAGCATTGGTGCCTGGGCAGAACAGCAAGTAAGCATCGTGAAGAAACCGACAGATGCCGCAGGCACGGTGACGGCAGCGGTGGCTAACGGCGTATGTACGCTGACGGTGACTCCCGCCGAGGGCTACTACCTGGCGAAGGAGAACCTGACGGCGGTGACCACACTGGCCGGCAGTGCCGTACAAGTGGCGCGCAGAGTAGGGGGTATCGCCATCAGTGAGGGCACGCAGCTGACAATTTCGGGTGACGGGACTGCCGCAGCGGACGCTCCTGCTACTTTTACTTTCACGATGCCCGAAGACCAGAGCTTCAACGTTGAGGTGACGGCAGAATTTCAGGAAAAGCTCGCTGCCGGACTGGCATGGGACAAGGAGAGCGTAGAGACGACGTTCGACGCGGCAGAAACAATGGTGCGCCCCGTGCTCACCAACCCGAATGAGCTGTCGGTAAGCTATGCCAGCTCTGACGAGTCGGTGGCCACCATCGATGCTCAGGGCGAGGTGACTGTTGTCGGCACTGGCGAGACCACTATCTCCGCCGCCTTTGCAGGCAGCGCGCAGTACACGGCAGCAACAGTGGAATATGTACTGACGGTGACGGGTGTGCTCTATAAGCTGAAGATTGACGGCAAGATAGTGACAGAGGAAAACCGCAAGTCGCTGTTCGGTAATACGGTGATCTACGACGGAAAGGCTACGCTGACACTCGACAATGCTCATATTTCGGGCATTGAGAGTGGACTGGACGATCTGATTATCTATCTGAAGGGTGCCAATACTATTAAATCGGACAAGCCCTATGCCATTCTCGATATGACGGAAGGTAGGCAGTGTCTGGAAATCTTGACCGACCAAGACCAGCCAGGATCGCTGACCATGCAGGTGACAACTACTGAGGAGAACAGAATGCCGGTAGTAAGCGGATTTAATGAGATCACGCTCCGAAATCCTTTGGCTGTCCTCTCTCCCGAGGGGCAGCAGAAGCTCAACCAGCTGGTAGCAGCCGAGGTGGAGTTGGGTGTCGCTGTCACGCCTATTGTGCTGAATGCAGAGCAGGAGCATGAGATAAACTATGTCGATAACTCAGAGGTGGGCGGCGCATCGAATCTGTCGAATATTGTCATCGACAACGTGCTCTATACAATGAATGATGATGGAACGGCCGGCAGCTCCGACGGCTTCGACCAGACGCGAAGCATGGTGGTGCTGAACTCGACGGTGACTCCAGAGGAGCTGGCAGCAGCCAAGCAGCTGGTGCCCGGTACGACCGTCTTTGCCGAGAAGTTTAAGGGACTGACCTTCCTGTTGCCTCCCGGATCGGGCGACATTATTGTCAGTGCCACTACCGCAGAGGGCCATTCATTACACATTGTGATAGGTGACAACGCGCCTTATGTGATGTCGACCCATGGCGAGATGCGCAAGGATACGGTGAAATACTCGGTGACCGTGGCTACCTATGTATATATCTATCATGTTGCCAACGGCGCTGCGGCTGCTCCCGGTCATCGTATCGGACCCAAGCCGGCTGTGTCGACGGGTGTAAGCGGAGTGAAGGTAGCCCCCATCGCTGTCGATGCTCCTCCCGCCACACAGGATGACTACCTGTGTCTGCAGAAAGGCGATATCTCCGTTGAGGGACGGCATATCATTGTGAACAATCAGAAAGTGACCGATTTGGCCGATGACGTATTCAGTGAGGTGTTTGGCGCTTCCGGTGTCAGCCGTCGCGCTGCAGCTGGCGACATCACCTATATCGACCTCAGGGGCACCAGCGTGACCGGAAAGAACTATAGCCGTGAGGAAGGACCGCTTAAGGACGTGCCCGAACACGTGTTCGTCTATCTGCCCGCCGGCAATACTTCATGGTCGACGAATGTGGTCATCGGAACGGTGTGCCCAAGACTGGAGGCGGGGGATGGCGACCTCTTTGAGATGGCTGCCGGCTTCACTGCTGCCAAGGCTACTTTGCATCGCTCCTATCAGGCTGGCGTGAAGTATCCGGTATGCTTCCCGTTTGCTGTCGACAATCCTGAAGAGTATGGTCAGTTCTTCGTCTACGGTGGAATTGATACCGGTGTTTTCCAGATGAAGAAAGCTGGGAAAGTGGAAGCCAACATGGGCTACTATATGGAGCCGAAGGTGGACTTGACAGCTTTCGAGAGCCAGAATGTGAAGATGGAAAAGACTACCGCGTCTGCGACAACGGGTGTAGTGGGTACGCTCGAGAAACTGACGAATCCTTCTGACGCCTACTATTATGATAACGGCTCGAAGACATTCAAGAAAGCGGATGCCTCGACCGTGGTACTGCCCTTCGAGGCGTATCTGCTCTTTAGCAATACGGCATCGGCCATACCGTGCCGATGGGAAGGTGAGCCTGATCCTGAACCTGAACCAGATCCCGAGCCCGAGCCAGATCCCGACCCCACAGGCATCAACGAGGTGGGTACTGGCACTATCGACAGCGCACCTTGGTTTACGATAGATGGCCGACGGCTGAACGGTAAGCCTCAGTCCAAGGGCATCTACCTGCATCAGGGCAAGAAAGTGATAGTAAAATGACGGATGAACCGACAAAAAACATTCAGAGGCAGACTTTTTACAGGGTCTGCTTCTTTTTTGAAAAAAAGTTTGAAAAATATTTGGTGGTTTCAGAAAAAGTCCGTACCTTTGCACCCGCAAATCAGAAATGAGGAGCCCGTCAGCAGCGTTGCTGATACAAGGAGGTTCCGTAGCTCAACTGAATAGAGCATCTGACTACGGATCAGAAGGTTGTGGGTTTGAATCCCGCCGGAATCACAAAAAGACCAAACAAATGGAAATTTTGCTTGGTCTTTTCTTTTGTTTCCTCATTCCCCTCCTGAGTTAGGAGGGGGGCAGGGGTGGCCTGAACGATAGCATAACGTCATAGGAACTTATCAGTGTACGGAATAAAACAATTCCGAAATCCTTTGTGGGGATTCCGGAATTGTGCTTTGAGGTGCCTAGCAGATTCGAACTGCTGTAGACGGTTTTGCAGACCGTTGACTAAGCCACTCATCCAAGGCACCAAGTCTTACTCTTTCGAGGCTACAACTTTTGTTAAGCGGGTGCAAAATTACAAAAATTATTTTGAACTACCAAACTTTCTGCAGTTTTTTTTCAGTTCGCATTGCTGGCAAGGGTCTGATTCTGCTTTTATGACTCGGAAGATATGCCATGCAGCATATACTACTGCTCCGCATACGATTGCTGCCGTGACGACGATTTGTGCCATAAACTCACCTCTCACCTCTCGTCAGCTTCTCAGTTTCCGCAGCAGCACTTTGTTGATGGCCTGTATTCGGCGACCGCCGCGCTCCAGATCCTTGCCGATGTCCTCGCGTACATTATTTATATTGTTAAAGAAGTCGCTGAAGGCATTGAGGAACATGTTGGGCTCGGCCTTGTCTTCATGGATGTCGGGATTGGTGATGATGGTGATGCCCAGATGCTCGATGTGTACATCGATGGTCTCGTTGGTGGTGATGGGGTCACCGTCGTAGTGGATGGCTCCCGGCTCCTGACGGCGAATGATAAGGTGGGGAGTGCGGAAGGTTTTTATCTTCGAGTTGTTGCCCAGTGTCTTCATAAACAGGTCGGCGGCAATCTGTGGAGCTTCCAAGGCATCGAAGGGCTCCATGATGATGACATCCATCAGGCCGTCCTTCATGGTGGCCCCCGGGGCGATATAGGCATTGTTGCCATATTGCGAGGCATTGGCACAGGCAATGAGGAAGGCTTTATATTTGCTGGTGCCGCTCTCGTCGACAATCTCGTAGGTCTCTGGACGGTATTTCAATCCTTCGCGCAATACATTCTCTACGTAGGTGATGGGACCCCGCTTACCTGATTCGGCAAACTTCAGCGAGATAAAGGCATCGAAGCCCATACCGCAGGTGCAGAAGAAGGGAAGTCCGTTGATTACGCCGTAGTCGAACAGTTCCTTCTGTCCCCTGTTGATGATGTTCAGGGCGCGGGTGATGTCCATAGGAATGCAGAGATGGCGGGCCAGTCCATTGCCCGAACCGCAGGGGATGATGCCCAGGGCGGTCTGAGTGTGCACCAGTGAGCGTGCCACCTCGTTGATGGTGCCATCGCCTCCGACGGCTATTACGATGCTGTCACCACGCTCGGCACAGCTCTTCGCAATCTCAGCAGCATGGCCGGCATATTGAGTGAACGCTATCTCATGGTCATAGCGCTTTTTATCCAGCAATTCTTCTATTCTCTTCGGCAGATCATCCTTGCTGTGAGTGCCCGATATGGGGTTTATAATGAATGTAATATGTTCCATACTTCTTATTGTCGCTGCAAAAATACAAAATTATTTGCTTTTTCTTGCACGATTTAATAAAAATTGTGTAACTTTGCAACCTGAAACTAATTTGTAGTAAAGTCTACACCTATATTGATATGGGACAATTACAAGAAAGATACAAGCATTACCGTGAGCCCCAGAAGTTTATGGAGGCTGACGTATATCCTTATTTCCGCGCTATTGAGGGCAAACAAGGAACTGAGGTGGAAATGGGTGGCCATAAGGTTCTGATGTTCGGTTCGAATGCCTATACAGGTCTCACCGGAGATCAGCGCATCATCGATGCTGCCAAGGCTGCTCTCGATAAGTATGGTTCAGGCTGTGCCGGCAGTCGTTTCCTGAATGGAACACTCGACTTGCACGTACAGTTAGAGAAAGAGATTTCGGAGTTTATCGGCAAGGACGATTGTCTGTGCTTCTCTACTGGCTTCAGCGTCAATCAGGGCGTTCTGGCTATGGTAGTAGGTAAGGACGACTATATCATCTGCGACGACCGTGACCACGCATCTATCGTGGATGGTCGCCGCCTTTCTTTTGCCAAGCAGCTGCACTATAAGCACAACGATATGGAAGACCTGGAGCGCGTGCTGCAGAAGCTGCCTCACGAGGCTATCAAGCTGATTGTTGTCGACGGTGTCTTCTCGATGGAAGGTGATCTGGCCAAGCTGCCCGAGATTGTGGAACTGAAGCATAAGTACAACTGCTCTATCATGGTAGACGAGGCTCACGGTATCGGTGTCTTCGGCCGTCAGGGTAGGGGCGTGTGCGACCACTTCGGACTTACCGATGAGGTAGACCTTATCATGGGTACTTTCTCGAAGTCGCTGGCTTCTATCGGCGGATTCATTGCCTCCGACTCGGACACCATCAACTTCTTGCGCCACACTTGCCGCACCTATATCTTCTCGGCATCTAACACCCCTGCTGCTACGGCTGCCGCCATGGAAGCCCTGCACATCATCCAGAAGGAGCCCGAGCGCATTCAGGCACTCTGGGACGTGACCAACTATGCGCTGAAGCGTTTCCGCGAGGAAGGTTTCGAGATTGGCGATACCGAGAGCCCCATCATTCCTCTCTATGTGCGCGATGTGAATAAGACTTTCCTTGTTACTGCTCTTGCATTCAAGGCTGGTGTGTTCATCAATCCTGTTATCCCGCCCGCTTGTGCTCCGCAGGATACACTGGTGCGTTATGCCCTGATGGCTACCCACACCAAAGAGCAGGTAGACCGTTCGGTGGTTGCTCTGAAGAAAATTTTCGTCGAGCAAGGTATTATAAAGTAAAAAACTTCGTGAAATATTTGGGCGGCTGCAGAATTTTTAGTAATTTTGCAGCCGCTTAGCAGTTAAGCACGGGGCGTAGCGCAGTTGGTAGCGTTCCTGGTTTGGGACCAGGCTGTCGCAGGTTCGAGTCCTGTCGCCCCGACAATGATTGCAAGAAGAAACGTTAGATTCGACTGAGAGAGGCTTGCCAGTGATTGGCAGGCCTCTTGTTTTATTTGTTGATCCAGTTGGATATATCGTAGGCGATATAATGTTTAAGCATATTAAAGTTTTAGATAAATCGCTTGCGATATAAATTATTCTTTGTACCTTTGCCGATGAAAAGATAAAATACCACAAGTTTAACAATACTAAGGATAAAGATTATGGCAAAGATTTATGACTTCAAGGCTCTTACGAACAAGGGTAAGGAGATTGATTTCTCAACGTTCAAGGGTAAGGTGTTGCTGATAGTGAACACAGCCAGTAAGTGTGGATTCACACCCCAGTTTGCAGGACTGGAGGAGTTGAACCAAAAGTACAAGGACAAGGGTCTGGTGATTATAGGATTCCCCTGTAACCAGTTTAAGGAGCAAGATCCGGGCAGCGATGCCCAGATTGAGGAATTCTGCCAGTTGAACTATGGTGTGACTTTCCAGATTATGAAGAAGACTGATGTGAACGGTCCCGCTGCAGAGCCCATCTTTGAGTATCTGAAGAGTGAGGCACCCACTGAGGAGTATCATGGTCTGAAGGCAAAGGCTACGCACACCCTCCTGAAACAGTTGAGCAAGAGTGTGGAGAAGGATAGTGATATCCTGTGGAACTTTACCAAGTTCCTTATCTCGAAGGATGGAGAGACTATTCGTCGCTATGCACCCACTACCGATCCAAAGGATTTCGAACAGGACATTGAGGCGATGCTGTAAATAGGTACACGCGAAGTTTTAGAGTTTTAAAGTTTAAGGGATGCACGAAGAGTTGCAACTTGACCGGCAAATCTGTTTCCGGCTCTATACGGCTGCCCGGCTCGTCACACAGGTTTATACCCCGATGTTGTCGCAGCTGGGCATCACCTATCCGCAGTATCTGGTGTTAATGGTGCTTTGGGAGAAAGACTGTCAGCCAGTCAATGATATAGCGCATCGGCTGTTGTTGGAGACGAATACTGTGACACCACTGCTGCAACGTATGGAAAAGCAGGGTATCGTGAAGCGACAGCGCGGTGAGGAGGATAGGCGTCAGCAGATAGTCAGCTTGACGGAGCGAGGCAGGGCTATGGAGCAGGAAGCCTATGAGCTGATTCCTGCAGGAATGGGCAAGGAACTGAAGAAATGCCCATTGAAGGTCGACGACTATGTCAGCCTCGCCCGACAGTTGGATGCGATTATAGAATCGTTGAGTACGAAGTAAAGACGAGAAGCGGCTTTAGTAGCCCAAATCCTCGCCAACAAGCACTACCGCCAGACGTCCTGGTGTACGGTTGTTGCGCAGAATGTGGATATAACTGCAGATGCTTTCGGCTGAGTTGCAGTTGTGGCAGACACCGTCAGCCTTGCAGGGAGTGTTGATGTCGAAACGCTGTACATTGATGGGTGAGGCGGTGCTTCTGGCCCTTGCCACTGCTGCCTCTACCGTCTGTGTCACTTTGTTAAGTCCGATGACGAAGATAACCTTTTTCGGCCCCCACGAGATGGCAGCCACACGGTTGCCATTACCGTCGATATTCACGATGACACCATCTTCAGACATGGCATTGGCACTTGTCAGATACGCATCGGCAGTAAACGCCTTCAGATAAATCTCCTGTTTCCCCTCTGGAGTGTCGACGAGGTCGCGGTCCAATACAGTAAGCGTGCCGCGCTGTCTAAGCATGTCGGGGATGCCCAAGTCGCGGACGGTAGCCGTTCCGCCCCATGTTACGGTGCTGCCGTCAGCAATAAGTTCCGATACTTTCTGGGCAGCTCCCTCGCCCGTGGGGCAATAGAAGGCTTCCATGTGGCGGCGTTTCAGGTTCTTGATAATACGCTCTGCCAGCAGGGCGTTTCTTTGTTCTTGTGGTGTCATTTTATTCTGCTCCGAAATATTCTTGTAGTTCTTGGGCTGCACTGCCTTGTTGGTTGGGCAGATCACGGATGATTTGTCCGTGTTCCAGCAGGGCGATGCGGGTGGAGATGTCGACGGTATGCTGCAGATTATGGCTGGAGATGAGTATTGTAGAGCCAGTCTGCTGGGCATAGTCCGTCAGCAGGTGTTTGAGGAGTACCTGACTGGTGGGGTCAAGGAAGTTGAAAGGTTCGTCGAGGACTACGATCTCGGGCTGACGGAAGAGGGCAGAAATGATGCCTACCTTCATCTTGTTACCAGCCGAGAGGTTGCGGATGAGCTTCTTTTGTCCGAATACCTCGCCATTGGCAAAGCGTTCAAACTGTGTCAAGCGCTCATTGACTTCGGCTTGACGCATACCGGAAATCTTGCCCAGAAAGGCAAAATACTCCTCAGGTGTGAGGAAATCAATAAGGAAGCCCTCGTCTACATAAGCACCTACATGCTGTTTCCATGCCTCACTCTCTGCAGGGTTGATAGCCTCTCTCTCCTCACCGGTAGGAGAGGAGATAAGGTAGCTGACCGTTCCTTCATCGGCTTTGAGCAAGTCAAGGAGTAGTCGGAAGAATGTTGTCTTGCCCGCTCCATTGTTTCCGACAAGCCCCAGGATATCCCCATCGTTGATAGTAAACGAGGGGATATCGCAGGCACAAGTCTCACCAAACTGTTTCTTCAGATGCTCTATGGTAATCATAGCTATCTTCTTTTCAATTATACCAGTCCTCTTCCGTGACAGTTCTTGAATTTCTTGCCAGAGCCACAAGGACAGGGATCATTACGGCCTGGCATCTTGTCCTTGATAATGGGCGTGCGAGGCTGCTGGGCACGGGTGTCCTGAGCTGCAGCTGCTGCCTGATTGGGGTCGGTCATCTGCTCTTGTGTCAGGTTCTGCTTCGACTCAGTATACTGCTGACGCTGGATGTGCTCCTCGGGAGCAGCTTCCTGCACCTGCTGCATCTCTGGAATCTGAGCGCGCATGAGAATGCTGACCGAACGGTTGTTCATCGTGTTCACCATGTTGTCGAACAGCTTGACACTCTCGAGCTTGAAGATTAACAGCGGGTCTTTCTGCTCGTAGGAAGCATTCTGTACTGAGTGCTTCAGCTCATCCAATTCACGAAGGTTCTCTTTCCAGGCTTCGTCAATGATATGGAGCAGTATCTGCTTCTCAAACTCCTTTACTACTGATTTGCACTCTGTGTCGTAGGCTTCCTTCAGGTTGCAGGGGATATTATACATTCTGCGACCGTCGGTCAAGGGGACTACAATGCGCTCGTAGATAGCACCTTGGTTCTCGTAAACCTGCTTGATGACGGGCATGGCCACCTCTTGTACGTGCTCCATCTTGCGCTTGAAGTTGCCCATAGCCACTTGGAATACTTCTTCGCACAGCTCTTCGTGGTTCTTATTGATAAACTCCTCGCTCGTGAAGGGACACTCCATAGCGAAGACCTTGATAAACTGCTCCTTGCAGCCCTCATAGTCGTTTGTCTCGATGATGTTGACCACACGGTCCCATATGGTATTCGAGATGTCCATGCCGATGCGCTCACCCATCAGGGCGTGGCGGCGCTTGCTGTACACTACGGTACGCTGCTTGTTCATCACGTCATCATACTCCAGCAGGCGCTTACGGATACCGAAGTTGTTCTCTTCGACCTTCTTCTGGGCGCGTTCTACCTGCTTGCTGATCATTGGACTCTCCAGCATCTCGCCCTCCTTGAATCCGAGTTTGTCCATCACGGTAGCAATGCGTTCCGATCCGAACAGACGCATCAGCTTATCCTCCAAAGAGATGAAGAAGAGTGACGACCCCGGGTCGCCCTGACGGCCGGCACGACCACGCAGCTGGCGGTCTACACGACGCGACTCATGGCGCTCGGTACCGATGATGGCCAGACCGCCTGCAGCCTTCACCTCAGGTGACAGCTTGATATCCGTACCACGACCAGCCATGTTGGTGGCAATGGTTACAGCACCCTTGCCGTTGGTTGACTGTCCAGCCAATGCCACGATGTCGGCCTCTTTCTGGTGTAGTTTGGCGTTCAGCACCTGATGGGGAATGCCCTCGCGCTTGCCAGTCTCAGGATTGACGTACATATCGAGCATACGACTCAGCAGCTCAGATATCTCTACCGAAGTAGTACCAATCAAGGTAGGACGGCCGGCATTGCGCAGACGGACAACCTCCTCGATGACTGCGCGATACTTCTCGCGGGCAGTCTTATAGATGCGGTCGTCCATATCGTCGCGGATGACGGGCTTGTTGGTGGGAATCTCTACCACATCGAGCTTATAGATATCCCAGAACTCGCCAGCCTCAGTAGAGGCAGTACCCGTCATACCAGCCAGTTTATGATACATGCGGAAGTAGTTCTGCAGGGTGATGGTGGCAAAGGTCTGTGTAGCAGCTTCCACCTTGACGTGCTCCTTGGCTTCTACGGCCTGATGCAGGCCATCGCTCCAACGGCGACCTTCCATGATACGGCCAGTCTGTTCGTCGACTATCTTCACCTCGCCGTCGATGACCACATATTCGTCATCCTTGTTGAACATACAATAGGCCTTGAGCAACTGCTGCAGGGTGTGTACGCGCTCCGACTGGACAGCATAGTGCTGCAGCATCTCGTCCTTCTTGTTGATGCGCTCCTCGTCAGAGAGTGAGGTGTCGCCTTCGAGGGCTGACAGCTGCGAGGTGATGTCGGGCAATACGAACAGATCCTTGTCGTTTACCTGATTGGCCAGCCATGCCGTACCTTTATCGGTCAGATCGCAGGAGTTCAATTTCTCGTCGACCACGAAGTAGAGAGGCTCTACCACCTCGGGCATACGGCGGTTGTTGTTCTCCATATAGATTTCCTCCGTCTTGAGCATACCGCTCTTGATGCCTTCCTCAGAGAGGAACTTGATAAGGGGCTTATTCTTAGGCATCGACTTATGTGAGCGATAGAGAGCCAGGAATCCTTCGTCCAGCAGTTTCTTATCGTTTTTCTCCTGTCCTTCTGCAATCTTCTGCTTGGCATCGGCCAGATACTGAGTAGCCAGCTGTCGTTGCACACCCACCAGCTTCTCCACCAGCGGCTGATACTCTTCAAACATCTGGTCATCGCCCTTGGGCACAGGGCCAGAGATGATGAGCGGCGTACGGGCATCGTCAATCAGCACCGAGTCCACCTCGTCCACGATGGCATAGTTGTGGGCGCGCTGCACGAGGTCGCTGGGCGAGATAGCCATATTATCACGCAGATAGTCGAAACCAAATTCATTGTTGGTACCGAAAGTGATGTCTGCCTGATAAGCCTTGCGACGCTCGGGTGAGTTGGGCTGATGCTTGTCGATACAGTCGACGCTCAGTCCGTGGAACATATACAGCGGTCCCATCCATTCGGAGTCACGCTTGGCCAGATAGTCGTTGACAGTCACTACATGGACACCATTGCCCGTCAGGGCATTGAGGAATACGGGCAGGGTAGCCACCAGGGTCTTACCTTCACCCGTAGCCATCTCGGCAATTTTTCCCTGATGCAGAACGACACCGCCAAACAGCTGTACATCGTAGTGTACCATTTCCCACTTCAGGTCGTTACCACCGGCAGTCCAATGGTTGTGGTAGATGGCCTTGTCGCCGTCGATGGTGATGAAGTCCTTGTGCGGATCGGCAGCCAGCTCACGGTCGAAGTCGGTAGCGGTGACCACCGTTTCCTCGTTCTCGGCAAAGCGGCGTGCTGTCTCCTTGACAATGGCGAACACTTCGGGCATCACCTCGTCAAGAGCTTTCTCATAAATGTCGAGAACTTCCTTCTCTAACTTGTCTATCTGGGCAAAGATGTCGGCACGCTCGTCAATGGGCGTTTCTTCGATGGTAGCCTTCAGCTTCTCAATCTCCTCTTTCTGCTTGAGGGCAGAGTCCTGCACCTGTCGCTGAATATCCTTCGTGCGCTGGCGCAGCTGATCGTTGTCGAGCTGCTGGATGGCAGGATAGGCGGCTTTCACCTTCTCCACAAGAGGCTGGATGAGCTTCATGTCACGAGAAGACTTGTCGCCGAACAATGAACGTAAAATCTTGTTGAAATTCATATCTTTATTTTTTACTTATTTACTTTATATTAAATATTTGGGTTGCAAAATTACGAATTATTTTCCGTAATTCGGCATAAAAGTCTGAATAATTGGCTTTTTTCTCCTTTTCTGCTACAGGTGTTCAGAAAAGAGGCTCTGCAGAACAGGCATTCGGAGCACGAATGCGTATACAGCGTGCCACCGTAGGTGCAATATGGTCGGCGGTGACGGGCTTCAGAATGCGTTCTGACTGGATATGACTACCCCAAAAAATAATCGGGAAGGGGATGTTGCTGGCGCGTGACACAATGCTGCTGTGGTTGTCTTCGTTTACCAGTTGCCAACCGGGGGCAATTTCAATCATCAAATCGCCACATTTCTCCGTGTAGAATCCGTTGCGGATGGGCTGTAACCGCTCACTTTCGCTGGTCATCAGCTGACTTGCAGTGTAGACGTTGCGCACTCCAGACAGTTGGAGGATGAACTCCTGAGCGCGCCGCAGCATTTCACCTCGGTCGATATTCTTCTGTCCTATGAGCTTATGGTTCAGGAATAGTTGGTTGCGGAAGCATATCTCCACGTATTGTCCTGTACCATAGATAGCTCCTAAATACATGTTGACTAAGTTGACCGTACGGTTGATATAGAACTTGCCCGTTGGAATGCGGAACTGTTCGTTCTCGTTTTCGCGTTCTTCCTCTCTGCAGCCTGTTCCTGCTAATACAAAGAGCACACGTCCGTGGCCCAGTTTATGCTCTATTCCGTTCACCAGATTGGCAATATGCCTGTCAAGTGACAGATAACCTTCTTGGTTTGGCTGGACGCTATATGATACACACAGAAGGTCAGTGATGGTGTCTTGCCCGATTCCCGACTGCTCCACACACTTCAGAGCCAGCGTGGTCAGGCTTTGGTTGTCATCAGGAGTGGGTTGATATTGACGGGCATACCATTTGAGCCACTGATTCTCGGGAGCATAATAGGGTGCAATGTTCCATTTGCCGGGTGAGAGCCATACGGCACCATCGGCAGCATGACCGGCTGACAATATGGCACGCTCGGCATCAGCTGCAAAGGCAAATACCTTAGCCATTCCCTGTGTAGCCATCTTTAGCTCGTCGCCAAGGGTCGATGTTGCTAACTGAACTGGTGACAGTTCTTCTACGATGCTTTTAGGTCTTAGCGTATTGCGGTCGAGCCATTCACTGCCTGTAACTCCGTTGTAATAGGGACAGCTTCCCGTTTGGATAGCTGCTGTGGCTGACGCACGGTCAATGGGGATGAAATTAAAATGAGCATTGGTAAAAACCTTTCCTTCGGTAAGCATCCGTTTGAGACCGCCTGCCTTATAGAGTGGGGCATAGTTCTCCAGATAGTCGCTTCGCAGTTGGTCGACAGCAATAGTGACCACCAAGTGTGGGGCTTGTGTAATCGCTTGTGCTACGGATTCCGCACTGAAGCCCAGTAGCGACAGGAGAGTGATGTACAAGTAGCGATTTCTCATTATGTGGCTCTTTTAATGTGAATATAGCACTGCATCAGCAAACATAGTGCCAAACTCTGAATGCCTGCTGCATAGCTCTGAAAAGCAGCACCAATGAGGAACAGCAATGCCAGCACACAAGATATCATCCAATAGCGTGTCTTTCGCTTTTTTATGACTGGCCATAGGAAGAACCAAGGTAAGGGGTTCAGCAATAGTATCTGTAGGTTCAGACTGACGGTGGGGTGTTGCGAGAAGAGCATCATCGTTAGTATGATGCCGATGGTGCCTATAACAATCATCAGGAGCAGGTCCCATGCAAGGAAGGCGCACTTCTTTTTCCATTCGATTAGGAAGATAATCAGGGTAGCGAGTGTCAGCAGGATGCCACATACTGTGGGCGACAGCGGAAAACCGTCCCTGATGATTTGTACGCCGGAGGGTACTGCCACTCGACGCTCCTTGACCATAGGGCGGTATTGGCCGTTCTCGTAGATTTGGGCATGGTCGAAGTCGTACATCAGATTGTAGGGAAGAAACTCTTGCTGGCGCGTGTCGGTGGGTTGGTCGGCCTGAATGCCTAACAGGAGATCGTTGCCAAATTGTGCCCAGGGATGGTTGCGAGTCATCTCGTGAACCATTTCTCTATAGGATGGCGTATAATCCTTGCGCGCTGCGTACTCGATTTTCCCATTGATACAACGTTCTATGATGTCGCGGGCCTTTGTCGTGCAGTTGTTGTAGAAGTAATTGTAACGATAGACATTGTTCCCAGGTTCCAGATTTTCTCGTAGCGCCTCGCGCAGTTGCCGCTTTTCTTCAGAAGTCAGGTTAAGTACCTGTTCCGTCACCATGCTGCCAAAATGTCGGTATTCGGCCAAAAAGAGCTTGTAGGGATAGGCTCCTAACTCATAGTCGGTCAGGCCAAAGACAAAGCGCAACACGAAGTGGGGCTTTTTGAAGTCGAATACTCCGTAGTTGAAAGCAGCATCCATCGGGCTCCTCCGACGGGTGTCGTGAAAGCGGATGGCTGTATGGCCATACAGACTATAAATCTCGTCGTGAGGCTGACAAGTGAGCAAGCTGATTTCCACCGAGTCCATCGGGTCGTGCTCGACAGCCTCTATGACAGATTCCTGTGCGCTAACAGGTGTTAACACTCCTGAAAAAAGCATCAGGAGAAGTCCTAAAATAGTCCTAAAAATGATTTTTAAATGTTTCACGATGCAAAATTAACCTATATTTTCCACTTAACGTGCGTTTATTTCGTTTTTTTTCAATAATTTTGCAACCCGAATGGAATTGTTTAAACAAAGACAGATGAAAAATAGATTATTAGGAAGCCTGCTGATGAGCCTTATCAGCATGACCGTTATGGGTCAGGTCAGCAGAACCCTTTCCCCATACAGCCAGTTTGGCTTGGGCGTGTTAGCAGACCAGTCGCAGAGTTTCGGCCGGGGTATGGCCGGTCTGTCGATTGGTGTTCGTAACGGCAAGTATGTCAATGTGCAGAATCCCGCCTCGTATTCTTCTGTAGACTCGCTGACTATGATTTTTGATATTGGCCTTTCCGGTCAGATCACCAATTTCAAGGAGGGCGGTAAGAAACTGAATGCTAAGACAGCAGCCTTTGACTATGCTGTGGCAGCATTCCGAGTGCTTCCCAAGCTGGGGGCCAGCCTTGGTGTCATTCCTTATTCCAATATTGGCTATCGTTACGAGACGATAGGATGGATTGGCGAGGCTGGCGGCGATGCCTATGGAAGTGCTGCCAACAATCAGTACACGATAGGATACGATGGTAAAGGCGGCTTCAGTCAGGCTTTCCTTGGTCTGGGCTGGGAGATTGCCAAGGGCTTCTCCATTGGAACTAATATCTCCTATTTCTGGGGAAAGTACGAGAAGAGTGCCGGATATAAGTCGAACGACAGCTATCAGAATACGGTGGCCCGAACTTATACTACCAATATCAACAGTTGGAAGCTGGACTTTGGTGCCCAGTATTCCACACCCGTCAACAAGGACGATGTGCTCACTGTGGGAGCAACCTTTGGTATTGGACACAAACTTGGTGCCGACGCAGACTTGGAGATTCTTAATACCAATACCCAGACCCTGGTGACGCGTACCTCTAGGGATAGTGTCGCCAATGCCTTCAAGTTGCCATTTACTTTTGGTGTCGGCGTTTCGCTGCTCCATAAGAACAGCCTGACTGTAGGTGTCGACTATCTGTTACAGAAATGGGGCTCTATCGACTATCCGCAGGTTAATGCTGAGACATCTCGTTATCAGGCATTTAGCGGAGTGCTTAAAGACCGCCATAAGGTAACCATTGGTGCCGACTGGATACCAAATGCCTCGGCACGTTCCTTCTTGAAGCGTGTTCACTATCGTTTGGGAGCATCCTACGCTACACCTTATTATAATATAGGAACCCTCAATGGCCCGAAAGAGTTGTGTGTCAGCGCAGGCTTTGGCATTCCGATTGTCAACACTTGGAACAACCGTTCAGCCCTGAATATCAGTGCCCAGTGGGTACATTCTTCAGCCAGGGACCTTGTGACCGAGAATACCTTCCGTATCAATATCGGATTGACCTTCAACGAACGATGGTTTGCTAAATGGAAGGTCGACTAACACCACTTATACTTGTGTTGCTGTTGGTGGTTCTTGGTTCGTGTGAGGACCGCAAGGAGCATACTGCACCGGCTATCCGAGAACGCGATTCGGTGTCGATGATGACCAGTTATGGGGTGAATACGCTCATCTCTGACTCGGGCGTCATCAGGTATAAGATTGTCACCGAGCGATGGGATGTCAATACCGTCAAACAGCCCACTCGCTGGACCTTCGAGCGAGGCATCTTCCTTGAGCAGTTTGATGAGCAGTTCCATGTTGAAGCTTATATCAATGCTGATACCGCCTGGTACTATGACCAACTGAAACTATGGGAACTGCGTGGGCGAGTGCATATCCGCAACGTCAACGGACTGGTCTTCGACAGCGAAGAACTCTTCTGGGACGGCATCAAGCATGAATTCTATTCCTATAAGTTCTCCAAGGTGGTCACTCCTGAACGTACGATGCAGGGTACCTATTTCCGCAGTGATGAACACATGGCCCATTATGAGATTACCAACAGTGTAGGCTCCTTCATGGCTGAAGATATTGACGGAAGTCAGTCATCTGATACTGCTCAGCAACAGAAGGACAGCACTCAGGTGGCACCCCCCGTCCGTCAGGCTGCAACGCGCCATAAGGCTACACAGAAATCTATCTTTACGACCCCATGACAGAACTCATTATAGGACTGATAATCTCCATGGTATTCTCCGCCTTCTTTTCAGGTATGGAGATTGCCTTTGTGTCGAGCAACCGACTGCGGGCAGAGATGGACCGTGAGAAAAACGGGCTCTCCCAGCAGGCGCTCGACATCTTCTATGCCCATCCCAGCAATTTTATCTCTACGATGCTAGTGGGTAATAATATTGCGCTCGTGGTTTATGGTATTCTGTTTGCACAGATCTTCGATGCCACTCTGTTTGCGCCGCTTAGTGATGGGGCAAGAGTAACCTGCGACACCTTGCTTTCAACAGTTGTCGTGCTCTTTACGGGAGAGTTTCTGCCTAAGACCATCTTCAAGTCCAATCCCAACGGACTGCTTACCTTCTTTGCCATTCCAGCATTCGTCTGCTATATCCTTCTATATCCCGTTTCACGCTTCTCTACGGCTTTGTCCAGAGGACTTTTGCGCCTGTTTGGAGTTCGGCTGCCCAAAGAGACAGAAGGAAAGGAGTTCACGAAGGTCGATCTCGACTATCTTGTGCAGTCGAGTATTGATAATGCCAAGGATGATACAGAAATAGAAGACGAGGTCGAGTTGTTTCATAATGCTCTCGACTTTGCCGACACTAAAGTGCGCGACTGCATGGTTCCCCGTACAGAAATAGATGCGATAGACATCGAGGATTGTACGCTCGAAGAGCTGAAAAACAAGTTCATTGACAGCGGCCATAGCAAGATAGTGGTCTATCGCGATGACATAGACCATATCATCGGCTATATCCATTCTTCCGAGCTGTTTAAGCAGATTGCCGATATCTCGAAACACATCCAGCAGATGCCCTATGTCCCAGAGACGATGGCTGCCCGCAAGTTGATGCATATCTTCTTGCAGCAGAAGAAGTCGCTGGGAGTGGTAGTCGATGAGTTTGGCGGTACCAGTGGTATTGTCTCGCTTGAGGATATTGTGGAGGAGATAACAGGCGATATCGAGGATGAGCATGATAACCAGAAGTATGTGGCCAAGCAGCTCGCTGACGGCGATTTTATCCTGTCGGCACGATTGGAGATAGAGAAGGTAAATGAGCTCTTCGACCTCGGATTGCCTGAGAGCGATGACTATATGACCGTTGGTGGACTTATCCTGCACGAGTATCAGTCGTTCCCAAAGCTCAATGAGGTAGTGCGTATAGGGCATTTCGAGTTCAAAATCATAAAAAATACGATGACAAAAATAGAGCTTGTAAGAGTAAAAGTCATAGAATAAGGTAATTTTTCATAAAAAAATGTCGGTGTTTGCACGAAATTTAGTACCTTTGTCGGCTGAAACTGAAAAAATTAAGAATAATAATAAAAAATAAAAAGCAAAAATGGCAGCAATTGGAAAAATTAGAAGCTGGGGACCAGTACTCGCTACGGTGATTGGTCTGGCCCTCTTTGCATTCATTGCCGAAGAGATGTTCCGCTCTTGCGAGGCTACTGGCAACGAGCGTCGTCAGCAAGTCGGCGAAGTGTTAGGTAAGAAAATCTCCGTTCAGGAGTTCCAGTCAATGGTTGACGAGTATCAGGATGTGATTAAGATGACTCAGAACCGCGACAATCTTTCTGAGGAGGAACTGAATCAGGTGAAGGATCAGGTATGGCAGCAGTTTGTCAACAACACCATTATCAATGCAGAAGCAGAGAAGCTGGGTCTTACTGTTACTGACGAGGAGATGCAGAATATGTTGCGTGCCGGCACCAATCCCATGCTGGCTCAGACTCCCTTTGTCAATCAGCAGACTGGCCGTTTCGACGTGACGCAGCTCACCAAGTTCCTTGACGACTACAAGAAGGCACAGCAGACGGCTGGTGCAGGCGAGGTTGCCGAGCAGTATCAGCGTCTCTACAACTACTGGAAGTTCATTGAGAAGAATCTCCGTCAGCAGACGTTGGCTCAGAAGTATCAGACGCTGCTCGGCCAGTGCCTGTTCTCAAACCCCGTCTCTGCCAAGATGGCCTTCGACGGTCAGAATCAGGAGAGCGATATTCTGCTGGCCGCTATGCCTTACAGTGCTATCAAGGATGCCGATGTCACCGTCAGCGATGCCGACTTGAAGGCTAAGTATAACGAGCAGAAAGAGATGTTCAAGCAGTATGTCGAGAGCCGCGACATCAAGTATGTCGACTTCCAGGTGGTAGCTTCTGCTGCCGACCGTGCTGCGCTGATGAAGACGATGCAGGAGGCTCAGCAGAACTTCCAGGCTGGTCAGGTTGTTGCCGAGGTTGTTCGCAAGGCTCAGTCGCAGCTGTCTTATGTCGGCATTCCTGTGAGCCGCAATTCGCTTCCTTCCGATATCGCCGCCAAGATTGACTCTATGGCAGTAGGTAGCGTGTCGGCTCCTTTTGAGACTCGTTTCGACAATACTCTTAATGTAGTGAAGTATATTGCTAAAGTTCAGCAGCCCGATTCTGTCGAGTATCGTCAGATTCAGGTCGGCGGCGAGAATGCCGATGACGCCAAGAAGCGTGCCGACAGCATCTATACCGCCTTGCAGGGTGGTGCTGAGTTTGAGGCTCTGGCTAAGAAGTACGGTCAGACCGGCACCAAGCAGTGGCTTACCTCTGCTATGTATGAGCGCGCTCAGGGTATTGATGCCGATACCAAGAACTACTTGGTAGCTCTCACCACGATGGCTGCCGGCGAGACTAAGAATCTTGCTATGACTCAGGGTAACATCATCCTTCAGGTTACCGCTCGCCGTGCTATGGTCGACAAGTTTGACGTGGCTATTGTCAAGCACTCTATCGACTTCTCTAAGGATACTTATTCACAGGCTTATAACAAGTTCTCGCAGTATGTCAGCGAGAATAAGACCGTTGAGCAGTTGGAAGCCAATGCCAAGAAGTTCGGCTTTAATGTGCAGGAGCGTAAGGATCTGTACAGCTCCGAGCACAACGTAGCAGGTCTGCGTTCTACTCGTGAGGCTATGAAGTGGATATTCGACGCCAAGGCTGGCGAGCTGTCACCTCTCTACGAGTGTGGCAATAACGACCACCTGCTGGTTGTTGCCCTGACTAAGGTTCATCCTGAGGGCTATCGCGATTTGGCTGATGTCGAGGAGACCGTAAAGCAGGAGGTCATTCGTGACAAGAAGTTCGCCAAGGCTTCTGAGAAGCTCGCTGGTGTGAAGAGCATTGCCGATGCGAAGGCAAAGGGTGCTGTGATCGACAGCGTTCGCCAGATTACCAACTCTGCTCCTGTCTTCGTACAGTCTGCCGGTGCTTCAGAGCCCGCTCTGAGTGGTGCGGTAGCCGCAACCAAGCAGGGTCAGTTCAGTGCTGAGGTCGTCAAGGGTAATGGTGCTGCTTATCTGTTCCAGGTGCTTCAGAAGAAGGAGCGTCAGGGTGCTAAGTTCGATGCCAAGCAGCAGCAGACTCAGCTCAGGCAGATGGCTATGCAGGCCGCAAGCCGATTCATGAACGAGCTCTACCTGAAGTCTGAGGTTAAGGATAATCGCTACCTGTTCTTCTAACAACAGGTAGCAATTCAGCATACAAAAAAGCAGAGGCTCAGGAAATCTCCTGAGCCTCTGTTTTTGGTTAATCTCTTTCTTTGTCTTATCCGTTCATGCTCAGCAGGAACTCCTCGTTTGAGTGTGTCTGCACCAGACGGTCGCGAACAGTGTTCATAGCTTCGATGGGGTTCATCTCTGCAATAAACTTGCGGATAATCCACATGCGGTTCAGTGTGGTCTGATCCTGCAGCAGGTCGTCGCGGCGTGTAGAACTCTGTACGAGATTGACAGCAGGATAAACGCGCTTGTTGGCGAGCATGCGGTCGAGCTGGAGCTCTGAGTTACCAGTACCCTTGAATTCCTCGAATATCACCTCGTCCATCTTCGAACCCGTGTCGGTCAGTGCGGTAGCGATGATGGTCAGCGAACCGCCCCCTTCGATGTTACGTGCGGCACCGAAGAAGCGCTTGGGCTTCTGCAGGGCGTTGGCATCGACACCACCGGTGAGCACCTTTCCGCTGGCGGGAGCCACTGTGTTGTAGGCGCGGGCCAAACGGGTGATGCTGTCGAGGAATATCACCACATCGTGTCCGCACTCTACCATTCGCTTGGCCTTTTCGAGCACAATACCGGCAATCTTCACGTGCCGGTCGGCAGGTTCGTCGAAGGTGGAGGCTATTACCTCAGCATTCACGGTGCGTGCCATATCGGTTACCTCCTCAGGACGCTCGTCGATGAGCAGCATCATGATGTATGCTTCAGGATGGTTGGCCGCGATGGCATTGGCAATATCTTTCATCAAGATGGTCTTACCCGTCTTGGGCTGAGCTACGATGAGTGCTCGCTGACCTTTACCAATGGGGGCAAACAGGTCGACAATGCGCACACTTGGATTGGTGGTGGCTCTGTCGCCGCAGAGACTGAATTTCTCGTCGGGGAAGAGTGGGGTGAGGTGCTCGAAGGCTACGCGGTCGCGCACTTCCTGCGGGTTGCGTCCGTTGATGGTTTTAATATTGCACAGTGCAAAATATTTCTCGTTGTCGTGTGGCGGACGAACGGTGCATTCTACTACATCGCCTGTTTTCAGCCCATAGCGCTTGATCTGTTGCGGATTGACGTAGATGTCATCAGGCGACGACAGGTAGTTGTAGTCCGATGAGCGCAGGAATCCATAGCCGTCCTGCAGTATTTCCAGCACGCCGTTGGCTGAGATCAGGTCGTCGAAGTTGAATTCTCCCATGTTGCCGCGTGCATAGTCGTTGCGCATCATGGGGGCTGCGGACTCCTGTATGGTCGGCTGGGCCATCGGGCGGTCGAACATATCGAGCGACGGGATGGCTGCTTGGTCCTCGATGGGAATGTCGACTATCGTGATGAAGTCGGTTCCGTCACCGGGATCCCCCTCCCATACTCCGTCGGCATTGGCGGCAGTCACGTTGTTCATCTTTGCCTTGAGCTGCTCCATTTTTTCTGGAGAAATCTCTTCTGCGGCTGCCGCTGTTCCAGCCTCGGGTGTGGAGGCATCAGCCTCAGGATTGGATGCAGTCGGTTCTACTGCCTGCTCGTTGTTATTGTCGGCAGCTGCGGCAGCCTCCTCTTCGGCTTTCTTGGCTGCTTCGGCAGCAGCCATCTCTTCCAGTTCCTTCTTCGACTTACGTCCGCGCTTCTTGGGAGCGGGCTTCTCTGGCTCTGCGGGAGTGTCTTCTGCTGTGTCGGCAGTTTTCTTCTCGGCTTCTGCGGCCTCTGATGCCTCTTGTTCAGCAAACAGGTCGTCGAGCGAAGGCTTCTTCGCACTCTTTGGTTTCTGGTTGCCTTTCGAGTCGAGGTTCTCGCCCTCGCTGCCGTTTACGGTATACACTTTGCTATTGTCTTTGGCAATGCGTGTTCGCTTGCGCTTGGGGGTGGGCACGCCGGCAGCGGAATTCTCTGCAGCCTTGTCCAAGATGTCATAGATAACGGTTTCCAACTCGTCATCCTGAGATACCTTGATACCCATTTCGTTGGCTATCTCCATCAGTTCAGGGATGGAAAGCTTTTCTAATTCTTCTTTCGTGTACATATCAATATACAATAATACGTTAATGATTCAATGTCGGGAATAATGAAAACTGTGGAAAGAATGCTTCGCGGAAGGAAGCACGTTTTCTTAGATTCGGGTGCAAAGGTACGAATAATCGGGCAAAATACAAAATAAATTTGGATTTATTTTCAATTTTATGGTAAAATAAAAGCACGGGCGCTGACGATGACACCGATGACAGCGATGACAGCGGCATTTATTTGTCATCGTTTGGGTTCATATTTATATATATAATATATTATATATATAAATATGGCTCTGTAAATAACTATCCCTGTACGAAAATAAATACCCCCACTGTCATCGGTGTCATCGTCATCGGTGTCATCGCTTGTTGTCTTTTCCTGAATATGGTTGACTGCCTTTATGCCTAGTTCTTTAACATTTGTCTACCCGTACTGAATTGGTTGACTGCCTCGTCTGAGTACAGTTGACTACTTTCACTGGAGAGGTTGACTCTTTTCCTAAGAACGTAGACTTCATACGGATATTGTTTACTTTTCATCTGTTTTTATTTACTTTGTACTGAAAAGGTTGACTACTCCCGGGTGCAGCCAGACCTATGAAAAACACTCAGGGGGT
>DDPY01000022.1 GCA_002342415.1 Prevotella sp. UBA2456
ACCAGGACTACACGATGGTCATACTCGATGCCGACGGCAACGAGGTGGACCTGTCGAAGGCCCTGGTGACGGCAGAGGCTCCCGGGGCTGTTGCCGAGGTTGCCGCCCGCCGTGCCCTCAAGCTGGAGAGCCTGAACCTGCCCGACGGCAAGTATAAGGCCGTCTTCACCTTCAAGGGCAACTACACGGGCGTGAAGGAAGTGCCCTTCGAGATCAAGAGCAACATCATCACGGGAATCGAGACAGTTGACAGGGGACAGTGGTCAGTTGACAGTGGACAGTTGACAGTTGACAGTTGGTACGACCTGAATGGTCGCCGTCTTGCTGGCAAGCCTGGGCAGAAGGGGGTCTACATCGTGAATGGCCGTAAGGTTGTGGTGAAGTAAAGAGGTGAGAGGTAAGAGATGTGTTCTTACCTTTAGGCCTCTCGATTATCCCCGCTGCGAGATTCGCGGCGGGGATTTTTGTATGGTTTTTGAATCGCTTTAGCCTCGCCTTAGCCTCGCTTCAGACTCGCTTCAGACAGGGAGATGCCATACACATACCATACACATACCATACACATACCATACCCCTGAGTATGGCTACAGTATGGCATCAGTGGGAGAAAAGCGAGGCTGATCCCTGCCATCACCATATTTTTTTCTCATCATTCCCATACTGTATTCAATTTTTTTCGTATCTTTGCAGCCGAATGGTGAACATGGAGCAGCGGTGATGCTCCATTTACGAAGAGAGTGGACAATGAAAGAAACAAAATATTATCAGGTGGCAGGTCACCGGTTCTGCGTAAGCAGCGAGTCTGGCGACTTTGCACTGATGCAGAATTACGAACCGTTTGGCTGTGATGGCGGTGAAACGGTGTTTGCACTGTCGGTAGAGAGCGGCGGCAGACCCGATTATGCTGAAGAGCTGAGGCAGGAGGACGAGGGGCAGGAAATCGTCAGTGGGCATACGGCTGACGGAGAGGCCTTGTTCGAGTTTTCCTGGTTTCAGCAAACGGCCGGATGGCTCGTCAGTAGTGCGGACTACCGTCAGGGAAGGCTCATCACGACGGGCCGGCACACGAAGATGGCTATCGACAATGCGTTGATGATCCTGTATGCCCTGGCTACGGCCGATAAGTCGACGGTGCTCTTCCATGCGGCTGTTGTTTCGCACGAGGGCAAGGGCTATATGTTCCTCGGTCCGAGCGGAACGGGCAAGAGTACGCATGCCAGACTGTGGCTGAGATACATAGCAGGGTCGGAACTGGTGAACGATGATAATCCAGTGGTGCGTATCGGTGAGGATGGACAGGCTGTAGTCTATGGCTCGCCTTGGAGCGGTAAGACTCCCTGCTATCGCCATGTGAGTTATCCGCTGGGAGGCATTGTCAATCTGAGTCAGGCTCCCCATAACAAGATTCGCCGGTTGAGTGGTATCGAGGCCTATGTTGCTCTGGTGCCGAGCATCAGCGGCAAGCGGTGGGATGCGGCTATTGCCGACGGGCTGCACCAGACGGAGAACCGGCTGGCCATGAGCGTGCCGTTGTGGCATATGGAGTGCTTGCCCGACGAAGAGGCTGCGATGGTGTGTTCATTGAACATTGAGCATTGAACATTGAAGGTGGTGATTACTGATGCAGTGATGATAGAGGAGGCCATCCGGCTGGTGGATGAGGGTGTCAGTGTGACACTGCCCGTCAAGGGATGGAGCATGCTGCCGTTTATCATCGGCGGCCGGGAGAGCGTCATCTTGCAAAAGCCTGTCTCCCCGAAGGTGGGCGACGTGGTGCTGGCATGGGCAGACGGCTGCCGATATGTGGTGCATCGTATCATTTGTATTGAGGGTGACCGTGTAACGCTGATGGGCGACGGCAACCTGGTTGGTACGGAGCGTTGCACCCTGAGCGACATTAAGGCTACGGTGTCCCATGTGGTTGATGCTAACGACAGACCGCATGAAATAGACAACTGGTGGCGGCAGCAGGCTGCCAAGCTGTGGTTCTGGCTGCGTCCCGTGAGACGCTACATATTGGCAATATATAGGAGAATTGAAGGATTGAAATATTGAAGTTATGAGAATAAAAGAAGGTTTTGTGCTGCGCGAGGTGTGCGGCGAACGTGTGATAGTGGGTGAGGGGCTTGGTGCCGTCAATTTCGGCAAACTGTTAGCTCTGAACGAGACGGCGGCTTGGTTATGGAAGCAAGCTCAGATGATGGGCTACTTCAGCATCGCTGAACTGGCCGAAAAACTCTGTGAGGAATACGAAGTTACTGCAGAGAATGCCCAGACCGATGTTGCCAACATCATCGGTGAATGGCAGAAGGTGGGTGTAGTGGAATGAGATACCTCGGCTGGCTGTGGAGTCACTCGCGGGGCATCCGCTGGAATACGGCGGTGCGTATCGTGACAGGCATCGGGCAAGTGGTACTCGGCCTGCTGATGGTGTGGCTTAGCCGTCAGTTTATTGATGAGACCATCCGCACGGGATCGGCCGACGATGTGTTGCAGATGGTGCTGTGGCTGGTGCTGACCGTAGTAGGCGGCGTGGTGCTCCGTCAGGTGGGCTTTTGGCTCACTACCGCTGCCAGTGTCCGTCAGTCGAATGTCCTGCGCCTGACCATCTTCAACAGCCTGTTTCACCGGCAACTGTTTACCGGCGAAGCGTTGCACTCGGGCGATGTGAGTTCACGACTGGCGAAGGACATCGAGCAGATAAGCACCGTGTGCAGCGACACCCTGCCACAGATGGTCATTACCGGCATCCAGCTGTGCGGAGCCTTCCTGCTGATGCGGTGGTTCGATGCCCGTTTGGCTTGGGCGTTGCTGTTGCTCACACCTCTGGCTGTCGTCTTCGGTAAACTGATAGCCCGCCGACTCCGCCAGATGACCCTCGACATCCGGCAGGACGAAAGTCGCATACAGATGCAGGTGCAGGAGGGTATGGAGCATAATGCCGTGTTGCGCTCGTTAGGCTCGGAGCAGTGGGTGACCGACCGTCTCGACATGATGCAGCAACGGCTGCACGGTAATGTGATGCGGCGCACACGGTTCACCGTCATTACCCGGCTGCTGATGGGCTGTGCCTTTGGACTCGGTTATCTGCTGGCCTTTGTCTGGGGAGGCATCGGACTGAGAAACGGTACGATAACGTTTGGCGTGATGACCTCGTTCCTGCAACTCGTCGGCATGATTCAGCATCCTATCCTGCAACTGTTGAACATGGTGCCGGGCGTGATACATGCAACAGCCAGTATCGACCGGCTGGAGGAACTGTCGGCGGCAGTCCCGACAGCAGGCAAGTCTTCTGTGATGGCCGCCCCAGGTCTCATACAATTCAACGCTGTCAGCTTCCGCTATGCTGACGGCGACCGATATATTGTCAAAGACTTTACCCACGACTTTAAGCCAGGTTCCAAGACTGCCATCATGGGCGAGACCGGTTTAGGCAAGACCACGCTGTTCCGACTGATACTCGGCTTGATAGAACCGTCTCGTGGAACGGTAGCAGCGGGTGGCGAGCTGTGCTTCGTCCCGCAAGGCAATACGCTGATGAGCGGCACCATCCGCTACAACCTGCAACTTGCCCGCCCCGATGCCACCGATGAGGAACTTCGCACGGCGTTGCATACTGCCTGTGCCGATTTTGTCTTCGAGTTGTCCGACGGTATCGATACCGAACTGGGTGAGCGAGGCAGCGGGCTGAGCGAAGGACAGGCACAACGCATAGCCATTGCCCGCGGATTGCTGCACGGCGGCGACATCCTCCTGTGCGACGAGATTAGCAGCAGCTTGGACGAGCAGACAGAGCAGGAACTCTACCGCCGGCTCTTTGCTGCCTGTGCCGACAAGACGATATTGCTGATTACCCACCGGACTGCTGTGTGCACACTCTGCAATGAGGTGGTAAGGCTTTAGTACAAAGTTTTTTTCCTTTTTTTTGTGGCTTATCCAGAAAATATGCTTATCTTTGCAGCAGAAATTATTATTTAAAACAAATCAAACAGAAGAAAATGAAACACGTAGTATGCGTACACACGGCGATGGCTTTGGTGGAGCCGTTGACAAAACTGTTCCAGGAACTGATTCCTGAAGTGACTGTAAACCACATTGCCGACTCCTCGTTGATAAAAGAGGTGATAGCCAACAACCAAGTGACGAATGCTGTTCGCAGGCGTCTGCTGTCGTACTATAACGGCGCTGCCGACGCAGGAGCCGACGTGGTGTTCAACACCTGTTCGAGCGTGGGCGACGTGGCCGACTATGGCAATCAGTATGCCCGCATCCCCGTGTTCCGCATCGACCAGCCGATGGCCGCCGAGGCTGTCAAGAACTACGACCGCATCGGTGTCATCTCGACATTGCCGACGACGCTCGACCCCACCTGCCGCCTGCTGCAGAACGAGGCAAAGAAGGCCGGTCGCCAGGTGACCCTAATCGAAGGGTTGGCCGACGGTGCCTTTGCTGCCGGACAGAGCGGCGACGGTGCGACCCACGACCGGCTGATTGCTGAGGCTGCCCAGCGCATTGCCTCCGAGGTGGATATGTTTGTGTTGGCTCAGGGTTCGATGGCCCGCATGGAGCAGCGCCTCTCTGAACTGACCGGCAAACCCGTGCTGTCGAGTCCCGTACTTGGTGTGAAGGGCTTACGGAAGTTCTTAGGCCTATGAAGCGTAAGAATGTGATACTCACCATGCTCGTCATCCTGGGCATGGTGACTTTTTTGGACCGTATCAATATCAGTGTAGCAGGGTCGTCCATCATGCACGACCTGCAACTGAGTCCGTCGGAGTGGGGATGGGTGCAGAGCGCCTTCATCCTGTCGTACGGGCTGATGCAGATACCGATGGGTGCGCTGGGCGACCGCTTTGGCCATCGGAAGATTCTGTCGCTCATCGTGCTGTGGTGGTCGCTGTTTACTGCCTTCACCGGACTGGCGGGCGGGTTGGCCTCGCTCTTGGTCATCCGCTTCATGTTCGGCATTGGCGAGGCTGGTTCGTCGCCCTGCTCGACAGGTGTCATCAGCCGATGGTTCGAGAAGCACGAGGTGGGCAAGGCTCAGGGCTATGTGTGGGCAGCCAGCCGAATGGGCGGTGCACTGACACCGTTTGTCGTCATCCCCGTGATGGTGACCGTAGGCTGGCGCTCGGCCTTCTATCTGTTGGGAGCCTTGGGCATCGTCTGGGCTATCGTGTGGTGGCTTTTTTATAGGGATACTGGCGTGGCTGGTGCTTGTGATACTAGTGATACTAGTTCAACTAGTGTAACTAGTGTGACTAGTTCTACTAGCTCAACTAGCTCAACTACTGCGGGGGGGCTCCGCTGGTCGGCAGTCCTTTGCAACGGCCAGTTCTGGCTGCTCTGTGGCATGTATTTCTTCTATGCCTTTGGCTCGTGGTTCTTCTTCTCGTGGTTTCCCACCTTCATGGAGTTAGGGCGCGGCTTCGACAAAACTGAGCTGACCTATGCGGTGGCGGTGCCCTTCATCATGAGCATGATGGGTAATATAGCCGGTGGACACCTGACGGACAAGCTGACCCATCGCTATGGAATCAAGATTGGTCGCAAGGCATTGGGCTCTTCGTCGCTCGCTATCTCGGCCGTCTGTATGTTCCTTGCGGCCTTCATCCCGGGCAAAATGGCAGTCTTTGTGTTTCTCTCGCTCTGCTTTGGCATCTTCGACCTGATGCTGCCCTCTGCGTGGGCGCTGTGCATCGACTTGGGCAAACAGCAGGCAGGCACGCTCTCCGGTGCCATGAATACGGCGGGCAACATCGGTGGCTTCTGCTGTGGCATCCTCTTTGGCGAACTGGTGCAGCAGTCGGGCAACTACAATCTGCCGCTCTATATGATTGCCGCGATGCTGATCATCAGTGCGGTGCTCTTTGCCTTTATCAATCCCGAAAAGCCAATCGCCAAATCGTAAATAGTAAATCGTCAAATTTGGCATGGGCTGCTTTGGCTACGGCGTAGCAGCCAGGCATAAGTGGCCTCTATGAGCAAGCAGGCCACTTCAAACATGAGGTCGAAGGTGGAGTCTGTCTCTACGTTCAGCACGACGTAGAGCAAGACAGGAATCAGCGTGAATACCAGGATGCGCAGAATCATCCAGATGCCTACCGTCCGTAGCGGTCCTCTGTGCCAGATGATGAGCAGTGTGCCCAACGGCAAACTAACCAGCGACAGCAGCGAGGCCACATAGAAGTTGTACAGGGCATAGGCCGGACCTAATGATACGGTAATGAAGCCAGCCACACAGAGCACCACCTCTGCCCACCACCAGCCCGTCAGCGGATGGCGCAACGGCATCATGCTCCTCATGACAGCATAATACATCATCACCATTCCCACATTCTGGGCCAAGGCCAGCCCCAGGGGGAAATGCGCATTGAACCACATTTGGAAGTCGTGCCACGAGCAGACGGCTGAAACAATCATCAAGCAGAAAGCTGCTTCCACCCACCAGCGCGGCAGACCACTATTCAACACCTTGACCTCTTTGTCTTCCATATTCCTTGCTTTATAAATAACCAATGCAAAGGTACAAAAAATCGTCTAAACCGTATGCGCTTTTAAATAAAAAAAGAAGAGACAAGTCCTCCATATTCGCAGATTTGAGCGATAAATCGTCGAATTGAGCGAACAACTTTTGTCTTTTTTAAACAAAACAATAAGGAATGCCGAAATATTTTTGTAACTTCGTGCTCAAATTCACGACAACCATGCTTAACCTAATGATGATAACCCCAGTAGGAGTCTTGGTAACGGTGGTGATATTGGCCTTGCTGGTATCATTGGTAATCATGTTGCGCATCTCGTCGAAGATGGCCGACAGCAATGCCCGCCTCATAGACCGGGTGACCTCTCTCGAACAATCGACCCAACAACAGGAGCAGCCATCGCCTTTGCATCAGCAACCGCCAGTAGCTGTCGTGCAGGGTAGCCTGCCTGCTGACATGCCCAATGGCGAACTATACCACTGGTTCGACAGACAGATGGATGAGCTGCGCCTTTTCTGCCAGCCCGACATTGACCTGAAGACCACTGCCCAGACGTTGGGACTCACCCAGCGCAGCATTCTGCAGATGTTGAAGACGGCAGAAGTCAACCTCACCTTCACGGAATATATCACTAATAAGCGGTTAGCTTATGCCTGCCAGTTGCTCGAAGACAAACCCAACTGGAACATCGATGCCATCGCCCACGAAGCAGGCATTCTGAGCGATGCCACCTTCCGCCGGCTGTTCCGCAAGCATTACAACATGTCGCCCAGCGAATATCGCGAGCAGCGGAGGCATAGCGATTTTGTTACACATTAAATATAATAAGACTATGAAGAAATTATTAACAACTATCCTGACCTTTTGTGCTTTGGTGAATGTACAGGCACAGAGCAACCTCTCGCCAGAGGTGAATGCCTACTTAGGCAATTACAAGTCGGCCGTCAAGCACCGTAGCGCACAGGCTTCACAGCAGCAGACCATCGTGACGTTGCGCCTGAAGGCCGATGCCAACGCCTGGGAGGTCGCTCAGCAGGTGGAAGCCTTAGGTGCCGAGGTAAAGGTGACCTTAGGCAACCAGCTGACGGTGGCCCTCACTGCCGAACAGATAGAACCGGTGTCAAAGATTGAGGGTGTCGACCTGGTGGAGCGTATCAAGCGCGGTACGCCGCGTCTGGACACCTCGCTGGCCGTGACGCAGGCCGACCTGGTGCACAAAGGCACCGAGCAGGTGCCGCAGGCCTATACCGGTGCCGGTGTCGTCATGGCACTGATAGACACTGGCTACGACTTTACGAACCCCATGTTCAAGGATAATAACAACAATCTGCGCATCAAGGCGGTGTACTATCCCGGCATAACGGACGCCAAAGCGAACAAGGCCATCATCGACGGCAAGAAGGTTGACGGTTCGCTCTACGACACGCCGGAACTGATTCTCAACCCCGACATATATGGCGGCACCGGTTCGCACGGCACGCACTGTGCGTCGATAGCTGCCGGCTCGCACATCACCGATGCCGACATGAAGGGACTCACGGGCAAGCCCATTGGCGGCATGGCGCCGGGCTCGGACATCATCCTGCTGAACACTGCTGCCGACGATGCGCAGCTGGCCCAGTTAGGGGCGGTGGAAGCAGACAACTTGAACACAGCCCTTGCCCTGAAGTTTATTTCCGAATACGGCAAGTCGCAGCAGAAGCCTGTCGTACTGAGCTGGAGTGAGAATATGCACGACGGTTTCCACGACGGCACCAGTGCCAGTGCGGAGGCCATCCGCAACTTCTGCAACGAGGGCAACATTGCCGTTATCTGCGCCAGCAACGAGGGCGGCGACTCCATGCACGTTCACAAGAGGGTGAAAGCCGGCGAGACGCTGAAGCTGATGATTGACGACATCACTGCAGACCCCAAGTCGTACACCTTCTTTGTCACCAACAAGCCCGTGAAGATGCAGGTCGGCATCTACGACATGAACGAGAAGAAGGCTATCAGGCTCTCTGACGCCATGAGCTCGGCGGACAATGTGAAGGTGAACCTGAATGTGAGGAAAGGACTGCCCGAGAATCCCGGTGCACTGCAGAAGAAGCTCTGGGACCTGCTGAACCTGGAATTCGGCAGCAAGAGCGACACGGATATAGAGCTGGCGGCCGGTAAGGGTAAGGCCGCCGACGGCAGCGACCGCTACTACGTGCGGGCAGGCTTCATTACGATGGACAACTCGCTGACCTCGAACACGGACCAGCACGTCATACTCTACTTCACGCCCGAGGAAGACTGCGAGGTGTTCAGCTGGTGTGACAATACGGGATACATGAAGTATGAAGGCTTCACCGAGGGTACATCCAGTATCTCGATGGGCGACTATTCCACGTCGGGCAAGGCAGTCACCATTGGTGCCTGGGCAGCGCAGGACAAGTCGATGGACTTGGATCGCAAGATAACGACTAATAATCAGTTCAAGGTGGGCGACATTGCTTACTTCAGCAGCTATGGCACGGACTACGCCGGTCACAAGATACCCGACGCCTGCACGCCGGGCACCAACGTCGTGGCCGCCATCAACTCGCTGCAGATGAATGAGGCCATAGACAAAGAGAACCCCACCTTCTACATCAATTTCAAGAATCAGTATATTGGCCAGAAGGGCGAACACTCTTACTTCTTCGCTCCCAAGTCGGGCACGTCGATGGCCACGCCTACCGCCGCAGGCATCGTAGCCCTCTGGGTACAGGCCGCCAAGGACAAGGGCAAGACGCTGACCAACGAGGACGTGAAGGACATCATCAACCACGCCTGCGATACCGACGAATACACCAAGGCCAAACCTGAACGCTTTGGCGTCGGCAAGATCAATGCCTATAAGGGACTGCTCTACGTGCTCGGCCTGTCGACAGGCATCAGCGAGCTCAGCCAGCATCAGCCTGCAGGAGTGACCTTCCGCGTAGAGAACGGGATGCTCACTGCCGACGGTGCCGAGGACGGCACGTCCGTGACGCTCTACAACCTCTCGGGCACCATCGTGCGCCAGGTCACCCTCCAGGGAGGCAGCATCAGCCTGGCCGGTCTGCAGCGCGGCGTCTATGCCGTACAGTTAGGCAAACTCGGTTCAACCCTCATCCGCCTGTAATATCCATTTATACATAATAAAGTTATGATGAAAAAGAAAACATTCGCAATGCTGGCTGCCTTCCTCTGCTGTGGCCTCTTGATGACATCGTGCAAGGATGACGACAATAACAACAGCGTCACTCCTGAACAGCCCGAACAGCCTGTACAGCCGGAGGCAAAGCTGATACAGCCTGAGAATCAGTTTGAGACCAAGGTTGCTGCCATCAGCGGCGACCCACAACTGGAGGCTGCCCTGAAGGCCATCCCCGGCGTCACCGACCTGAAATGCTTCAACAACGTCAACATGGGCACGACCTACTTCTTCAACTTCGAGCAGGACATCGACCATAAAAACCCGTCGCTGGGCAAGTTCAAGCAACAGGTGCTGCTGAAGTATGTCGGCAAGGACGCGCATACCGTGCTCCATACCGAGGGTTACGCCTTGGCGGGAGAGCCAGACAAGAACGTCAACCGTCTCGACAGTGTCAATCCTCCCTACATGGTGCATACCTACGAGACCAACTGCGTCATCGTGGAGCACCGCTATCACGGATGGTCGCTGCCGGAAGGCTACACCAACAGCTTTAAGTATCTGAACACATGGCAGCAGTCTACCGACTTGCACTGTATCGTAACTGCACTCAAGGCCAGCGGACTGTTCCCCAAGAAATGGGTGTCGACGGGGGTGAGCAAGAACGGCGAGACAACGGCCTTCTACGCCTACCACTATCCTAACGAGATGGATGCCTACGTTCCCTTCTGCGGTCCCTACCTGACCTCGCTGACCGATCCTCGCGTGGGCGACTATATGTTAAACGCTGCCGACCTGAAACCCGAGTTGGAGAAGATCAAGGCAGCCTTCCGTCACGTTGCCTCCAACGAACAGTTGCGCAACGAACTGCTGGCACGCTTCATAAAGGACTCTCCCGCTATAGCGAAAGACAAGACGGCCGATCAGCTTTACATCGATTTTATTGCTTCCATCTACACTTACCTATACGATAAAGAGGCTTATGTCCACGTAAGCAAATGGAGAGACTATATTCCCACCGCCAACAGTACGGTCGAACAATTCTACTGGTTCTTGATGGCTAATGCCGATACCCAGTATCCCGATGACACCCCTCAGGAGCAGGCTGCCCGCCACGCAATGAAGGTCAACGACAGCCATAGGCTGCTCACAGACCGTCACCTCATCACTCGTAGCAATGACAGCAACGCCGCCGCGGAGCGTTTCGATCCGTATACAGTCCAGACATGCATCGACTTGGGCAACTATGTTTATAACTACTCATGGCTCAAGGACCTGTTGACTGCCGACCAATGGAAAAAACTGGGAAAAGTAGTGTTTACGCCTGAACAGTTTGGTGTCACCTACGATGGAGGCAAGTTCATCAAGGAGTTCCTGAAGGGCATGGAGACCACCCCGTGCAAGATGCTCTTCGTCTATGGCAGTGCCGACCCTTGGACAGGTGCTGCCCTGCCCGATCCCGCCAATCCTAACGTCCAGAAGTTGATTGTCTATCTGGGCACCCACACGGATGTCACCACATACTGGACGACGGAGGACGAGCAGACTCTCAAGAATTTCCTTGATCCCATCATCGGAAAGTAACTTGTAGGGCTTGTCTGAAGGCGCAAGAATAAAAAGGCGGTTTGTCAACGTGACAAACCGCCTTTTATTTGCACTTAGTTTGACGATAGTTTCTGGTAGACTTCTTTTAATGACTGCTCGTTGCCTACGTTGCCCGGGAAGATGATGTAGGGGAACTGGCTGGCCATGACGCAGGGTACGCTGTTGACCACTTGTCCTAAGACGCGGGCAGTGCGGATGCCCAAGCCCTTGGTCAGGATGTCGTGGCTGGTGATGCCGCCCTTGCCCACCAGATAGGATGGGGTGTAGGGCAGCCGGCGCACGATGTCCACCAGGAAGTCGCTCACCTGCTGGCCGAGTCGTTGGCGCTGGTCGGCATCGTCGAGGCGTATCTCCTGGCGCGAGGTGTAGACGACGGGCGTCAGCTGCTGGTCGACTATCTGCTGAATGGTGTCCAGTGTCTCCAGCATCAGGGCATCGGCATCATTCAATATGCGCTGCACATCCACCTCGACGGCACACGTGCCTTCGGCCTGCAACAGGCAGTCCAGCTGCTGGGTGGTCTTCTTGACATGCGAGCCTACGATGAAGATAGGAGGAGTGTGGAGGGAGGAGGGAGATGTGTGGAGGATGCTGCGGTCGAGCAGGGGCTTGTCGGGGATGCCGCTGAGGGCCTTTGGCAGCGAGGATGACGAGCGGATGACGATGGCTGATGACGATGGCTGATGGCTGATGGCGGAGGTCAGATGTTGGGCGAAGGCTTGGAGTTCGTCGTACGACTGGGCGTTGACAATCTCGTAGTCGTCGGGGTTGGCACCCTTCTCGCGGATATAGTCGCGCAGTACGGAGGTATGGTAGGCAAACACATTGTCGCGGGCAAACTCGGTCTCGCTGACGGGGATGAGCCGCTCGCCGTCCTTCATGTAGTGGATGCCGTCGATGGTCACGCGGCCTGCCTCGATGAAGGCGGGGCAGAAGGGAGTCTTGGGGGGCACGGTGATACCGTGTTGTACCAGGCACTGGCGCATGACATCCGTCTCCAGCGGGAAGTGGCCGCGCAGGCAGCTGTCGGAGCGGCTGACGATGATGAGCCGGTAGCCGAAGTCCTGATTGACCTTGACCACCATCTCCATCGCCTCGCGGGTGACGCGCGCTGCTTCCTCGCGTGTCATCGCACGGGTGTTGGTCAGGATATAGAAGAACGGCACTTCGTCAGCAAAGCCCTCACGGACGCTCTCTTCGTCCCATTGGGTAATGAGCAGACAGCCGTGTACGGTCTGAATACCTGTAGGGTCGTCGTCGAGGACCACTAATTTACTATTTGACAATTTACTATTTACTATTGATTCGCTCATTTCTGGAATTTAACTATTTGTTTGCTGTGCAATAAATCGTAAATAGTAAATCGTCAAATCGTAAATGGTTTGATGTGTTGCATTTCGCGGGCTTCGGCTGGGGTGGCGGGCTCACAGCCCATCATGCGGATGAGGGCTACCAGGCGTTCCACCAGTTCGGCATTCGTGTGGGCACGCTTGCCGGGAGCATAGTAGAAGCTGTCCTCGAAACCTACGCGGACGGCGGAGGCACCCATGCCGATGGCACAGGCCAGCATCGAGAAGTCCTTCATCGAGTCGTGGGTGATGCCCCACGAGCAGCCGGGCTCCATCAGCGAGCAGAGCATGGCCAGATTGCGGCCCGTGGCAGAGAGGTTGCTCGAGTTGCCCGGTCCCACGCAGAAGTTATAGTGCAGCGGACGGTGCAGTACGCCCTCGTCGGCCAGTCGCGTGGCACACTCCACATGGCTCAGGTCGAAGAGCTCCATCTCGGGCACCGTGTTCGTCTCGTCCAGCCGCTTGGCCCAGTAGCGCAGGTCGGGCATCGTGTTGATATACACCGTTTCGCCGAAGTTGACACTACCCATGTTCAGCGAAGCCACCTCCACCTCGGGCACGTCGAGCGACACGCAGCGCTCGGCCAGTGTCAGTGTCGACAGTCCGCCCGTGGAGCCCTGCACAATCATGTCCGTCTCCTTGCGTATCAGTCCGATGGTCTGGCGGAACACGTCCAGCTCGAAGGTGGGATTGCCTTGCAGGTCGCGCGTGTGCAGGTGCACCTCGCAGGCACCGGCCTTATAACAGTTGATGGTGTCTTCCGCTATCTCCTCGGGAGTCAGCGGGTTTTTGCATTCGGCAGGAATCTCCTTGCCTACGTGGCATACGGGGGCCACCGTCACGATAATCTTTCTATTCATATTGCTTACAGTCTTTTGTTTTATCTTTATATAAAAGACTGACAGTCGGGCATTTTGTCATCAAAAGTCCGCTTCCGTCTTTTCGTGCGATGCCGAAAAAGAAATTACCTTGCGTGATAAGTTATGTTTCTAAGTTGGGTACAGGTATTTCCAAGTTGGAAACATGTGTCGCCAAGTTGGGTACAGATGTTTCTAAGTTGGAAACATAAACTCCGCAGGCGCGGAAAAACAAATCAATCCGCCTTTCTTGTGAAAAAGACCAAGTAGAAGATAAAAAAAGTTGTAATTTCTTGCGCATGTCTGATAAATAATGTAACTTTGCAGCGGGAAAATAAGTATCCAACCAAAAATAAAGCGTATGAAAAAGTATTTACTTAGAGTAGCCTGTGCGGCAGCTCTGACGGTGCTGACAGCAGGCAGTTACGTGCAGGCACAAAGTGTGTTTTCGCCCAGTGTAAACGGCGTGAGGAGCATCTACCAGACGCGCCGCGCCGCCGCCATCGATGCCGGCCAGGAGCGTGCATTCTTCGTGATCACCTGCAGCGTGGACGCCAGTGCGGCAGCCATTGCCAACCAGATGATCGAGCTGGGTGGCGTCATCCGCTCGCTGATGGGCAACCAGCTGGTGGTCGACCTGCCCATGTCTAAGCTCGACGAGGTGGCTGCCATCCAGGGGGTGCTGCTCATCGACATCCCTGCCAGGGGCAGTAAGAAGACCGACAGTGCCCGCAAAGCATCGAGGGTCGATGAAGTCCATCAGGGCAAGGCCGACGGACTGCAGAGCCTGCCCCAGGCCTATACCGGCAAGGGCGTCATCATCGGACTGATTGACGGAGGCTTCGACTTCACCCACCCTATGTTCAAGGACAAGGATGGCAAGCTGCGCATCAAGGGTGTCTATGCCATGGGCTACGAGGATGCTGCCCACAAGGCCCTGGGCGAGTCGCTCACCAACATACCGTGTGTCGACGACAAGGGTGTTGCCACCAGCCTGACGCTCACTGGCAGCTTCTTCACCAACCCTGAAGTCATCCTCGACACCCTGACGGTCAAGGACGACGACGGTTCGCACGGCACCCACTGCGCCAGCATTGCCGCAGGCAGCTTCGTCGACTACAACGGTACCACCTTCAAGGGCAAGGACGACAAGAGCGGACGACTGGGCGGCATGGCCCCCGATGCCGAGCTGATGATGGCTTTCGGCCCGTCTTATGCAGAACAAGAGAAATATCCCAGTCTGGGGAATTTTACTGCCGGCTACGCCGACATGCAGGCCATGTACGCCATGAAGCACTTTGCCGAGAAGGCTGGCAAGCCCCTCATCATCAGCTGGAGTCAGAACAATCATGCCGGCTTCCACGACGGCACGAGTTCTACGGCGCGCTATGTGGCCAACTACTGTAAGGCCGGCAACCCGATAGCCCTCTGCTCAAGCAATGAGGGCGACGAGAAGAACCAGTATATCGGCAGGAAAATCAGCAAGGGCAAGACCCTGCAGGTGATGGTGCAGCAAACGTCCAAAAATGCCAACGCCCAACTGTTTATCAAGACTGACAAGGCTATCAAGGTAGACCTGGTGCTCCTCGATGCGAACAAAAAGGAGGTGAAGCGCTGCAACCTGGCACTGAACTCGAAGGGAACAAACGTCTATGAGAAGAAATTCGAGGCCGGCAGAGTGTTCAACGAGGAAACAAAACAATGGGACTACTACGCCCCGAATGGGACGCCGTACTACGATGACCTGTGCAAGGAGATTGCTCAACAGGCGTACATCAATACAGGCAAGCTAACCATCAACGTCAACGCCGGTACGGGCCTCGACAAGAACGACAAGGCCTTCAGCTATGTCCATATCCAGTACATGGTAGAAAAGTTGACGTGGGACTATACCGAGCAAATCGACCCGGCAACGGGCCGCAAGCTCACCAAGACGAATTATTTCCCCGTGCTCGCCATTTCTTCGCCCGACGAAGATGTTGAGCTGCAGGCCTGGGGCGACTACGCCGGACTGATGGCCGACTCGATGGAGAATCCCGGCCAGTATAAGGGTGGCACCGATGACCACTCCATGGGCGACTTTGGTACCTCGGGCGAGGCAGTGAGCATCGGTGCCTACGCTACCGACAACCGCGATGTCAGCTTAGATGAGGAAACGGGAATCACCACACTGGAAAAGACCGATATCCAGGTCGTCGGACAATATGCCTTCTTCAGCAGCTATGGCACCGACTTCAGCGACGAGCAACGTTCCTACCCCGACGTGTCGGCTCCCGGCTTCACGATCTATGCTGCCGGCAACAGCTTCGATGCCGAGTTTGTCTATGGTAAGGCCGAATACACTGGCCAGTTTTGGTCCAATGGACAGGTACAGAAGAAGCCCCGCGAGTATCCCTATTCCATCATGAGCGGCACCAGCATGTCGACACCTGCCGCCGCCGGTATCTTCGCCCTGTGGATGCAGGCTGCCATCGAAAACAAAGATAACCCCAATTGTCGTTTCCCTGGTAAGCTGACCAACGCCAACATCAAGGACATCATCAAGCACAGCAGCGACACCGACGAGTTCACCAAGAAAGAACCCCTGCGCTACGGAGCCGGTAAGATTAACGCCTACAAAGGACTGCTCTATCTACTGGGTCTTGATAAGACTGCCATCGGAGAGCTGCCCACCAAGCACATCGGTGCCAAGCTCGACGGGCGCACGCTCGTCATCGACGGCAATCCCGACGTGCAGGTGAACATCTACAACCTCTCGGGTCAGAAGGTGTTCGATGCCCAAGCAGTCAGCGGCACGATATTGCTGCCCCAGCTGCCCGCCGGCGTCTATGCCGTGAAGATTGGCAATCAGGGTTCTACCCTCATCCGACTGTAGTCTTTATTCCTTAAAAAATACAAGAAGGAGGAAGCCGTTGCGGTTTCCTCCTTCTTTTGTTAGGCGTATGAATGCATGCCGCCTAAGAAGTAGTTGACCCCGAAATAGGTCATGAGCAGGGTGAGGAAAGCGAACGTCATATAGACGTGATAGGGCATGGTCTTCGTAGCCAACGAACGATGGGCGGGGGCGGCATAGACCATGAAGCTGATGAGAGCCCAGGTCTCCTTGGGATCCCACGACCAGTAGGTGCCCCACGAGATGTTGGCCCAGATGGCTCCGATGAAGATGCCGAAGCCTAAACAGGTGAGGGCGGGGTAGAGCATGAGCTGAGACAACAGTTGCAGCTGCTCAGCCTGTTTTCTTATACAGAGGGCCGTCAGCGAGCAGGCGAAGGTGAGCGAGAGCAGGGCGTAGGCCGTCATGATGATGCTGACGTGGAGGGTGAGCAGAGGCGAGTTGAGCACGGGCATGAGGTGCGACATCTGCGGGTCCATCTGCGAGATGTGGCTCACCAGCAGGAAGAATCCTGCCAACAGCAGTCCGAAGGTGAGCATGATGGAGAACCGCCGGCTGACGATGACAGCCAGCAGCATGACGGCCCAGGCGAGGAAGAGCATGGTCTCGTAGCCGTTGCTCATGGGGATGGTGCCCGTGATGGTCCAGCGCAGGGCCAGACACACGGTGAGTGCTATCCAGCAGGCGATGAGCAGGAGGGGCTGCAGTCGCATGACCATGCGCCGGCCCTTACCCTCGGCAGGCCAGAAGACGAAGAACAGGAACGAGAGGATGCCCAGCGTGAGACACACCATGAAGAGGATAGTGGCGAAGGGCACCTTGTTGTACAGGTGCTCTGCCGAGGTACGCACGGACGACGGGATGGACTGGCTGCCGAATGTCTGCTGGTAGCGCTGCATCATGTCCAGATACTCGTCCACACGCTGGTAGTGGCCAGCCTGCACCTCGCGATTGATGCGGGTGAAGACATCGCGCATGTACTTCTTGTGCTCCTCGTCCATGCTGTCGGGCAGGTTGTCGGTAGGGGCGTACCAGGTGAGAGTTGACAGTTGAGAGTAGGGGAAGACTTTCAGCGTGCGGCCTTGGTGCAGCTCCATGATGATGGATACCTTCTCGTCGACCTTGCGCACATCCTTGTCATCCAGATAAGGTCCTAACAGATAGCCCTCCTGACGGAACAGGCTGTTGAACGACGCATAGTCGGGCAGTCCGAGGCGCTGCTTCATCTCGCTGCCCTTTATCTTCAGGATTGGCTGCTGGCACCAGTCGCTGTAGAAGAAGATGAAGCCCGTGAGCACCTGACAGGCGGTGTAGCCCTCGTAGCTGCGGCGGCCATAGAGTTTCTTCGTGAAGTCGAGGGCATAGGTCTCGATGGGACACACGCGGTCGTTATAGACGATGTATAGTTGGCCAAAGTGCGCTGCGGTCTCCTGAGGGAGCACCCGAGGGGCGGCAGCATCAGACTCGCTGGCTGAGGCGATGCCCAAGCCTGCCAGACAAAGGAGTAACAGAGCCGAGGCCCGGCGCAGCAGTTGGCGGAACTGGCCGCGAGGGTCGATGAGCATCCACAGCAGCGAGACGAACAGCAGGGCATAGCCGGCATAGGTGACGGGGATGCCCCACGGGTCAGCATTCATGGCCAGCAGACTGCCCTGCAAGTCCTCGTCGTAGCTGGTCTGGTAGAGCCGGTAACCGTCACACGAGGCAATATTGTTCATGGAGACGGTATAGGGCTTGCGGTCGATGACGATATGCGACACATAGTCTGCCGCTGCCCGAGTGCCCTCATGGTACTGAACCTTAAACTGCTTCAGGGTGATGGTGAAGGGCAGGGGATGGGTGCGCATGTCCTCGTCTGTATACTCGTTGACGGGAACGCCCGTGCGCAGGTGAATCATGCCGCGACGCGCAGAAAGGTGGGTAAGCAGGGCACCGGCAAGGATGATGACAAACGACAGGTGGAGCGCCACGACAAAGACCTTGCGGACGCGGCGCTTGACAAAATAGAACACTGCCACAGCCGTGAGCAGTGCCCACAGGGCAGAGAACCACCATGCGCCGTAGATGTGTTCTGAGACGTAGGCGGTGCCTTGATATTTCTCAACAATCGTGGCGGCTGCCAAGACGGCAACCACCACGATATAAAGTGCTATGACAGTTTTCTTCATCTGTGTGCAAAGTACGAAAGATTTGCCACTCGGGCAAATCTTCCGTGAAATTAAATCGATTCAATGAATTTTACGACGGCATCGCGGTCGGCCTTGGGCAGATTGTAGAACTTCTCCGTGGCCCTGTAGGCATCCGACTGCTTAGAATATCCGTGCCACATGATGGCCTCGATGACCGTTCGTGCGCGGCAGTCGTGCAGACGGTCGTCGGCACCCGTCAGGCGTCGGCTCAGGCCGCGTGCCCAGAGCGGAGTCGTGCGGCACCAGCCGGTACGGATGTCGTTGACCATGAACAGACGGTGCTGCACCATGTCGGTATAGGGCCAGATGGTCTGGTTGGCATAGCGGGGCAGTGCCTTGCCGGCATCCATGCCGATGCTGGCAGCATAGGCCTTGGTAGCAGCGTCGACCCACATATTGTCGGCACCAGTCTTCCACGAAGGACGGTGGCACTGGGCGCATCCCATTTCCGAGAACAGCTGCTTGCCGCGCTGGACGTCGGTGTCGTCGAGATTGCGCGCTGCGGGGACAGCCAGTCCGCGGTGCCACACCATGAACTGATAGTACTGCTTGTCGGACATCTCCTCCTTGCCGCCATAGTAGGCATCGTTGAGCAGATACTTCTCGAAGGTGTCCTTGTAGGCTATCGACGGGGTGTTCAGCACCTCATAGACGCGCTGGCTGATACCCTCGTCTGTGCCGTCGGCATAGTAGGGATGCAGGATGCTGGCTGTGGACGCACCGTGCTCTTTGATGTACTTGATGACCTCGGCATCCTCACTCTGAGCCTTGGCCCAGGCGGTGGTGGTGTAGAGCCAGTGGCGGTCGCTGCGGGTGACATTGGTGATGTTCCAGATGGCATTGGCACCAGCACCGTCCTGTAGCGAACCGCGCGTCATGGCGTAGGTGAACTTCTTCAGCGGACCATGCGTGCCAAAGTGCTTGCCCGTGTCGTTATAGGGGGCGGAATAGTAGGCCGAGGCCTTGAACGTACCGGCCTCCTTGTCCCACATGGCGGGGTTCAGCTCCACATACTTCGACTCGGCCAGCCACTGTTTCTCAATCTCCGAGTCGTCGATGGCATCGAGCAAGCCTGTGCCATAGATGCCAATGGTGGACTCTAAGCGCACATCGTAGTTGGTGGGCTTGGGGTTGGTGTTGAAGGCCGACTGGGGAATGCGAACCTCAGGATAGATGAGCGAGTAGCTCTCACCATCGGGGAACTTCATGGGTAGTCCGCTCTCCATAGCCGTCACGTCCTTCCATTCAATGCTGATCTGATTCTCGTCGATAGGAGCCTTGAAGGGGGTCATGGCGGCAGTCTGCGGCATACCGGTCACCTCGCTGATATAGGCATTGTTGTCGGGATGGTAAATCACCAGCAGATAGCCGTTGCCGATGGTGTTGGCACGATATTCTGTCTGGCGCTTGCCGTGACCGTACGAGGGGTGGCAGGCGATACAGCCGTTGCGCACCCATGCGGGGCCCAAGCCCTTGCGGGGAGCGACATCGAAGGTGTAGAGATGCTCGAAGAGGTCTTCACCCGTGTTGAAGTCTTCCTCCATTCCAGCCTGCTCGGCGGCAGGGGTGATGGCCGAGTAGCTGGCTTTCTCTGTGGTTCCTAATTCACCGCCGGGATACCACTCCTCAGCGGTAAAATTGCCGACAGCCTTGCCGAAGTGGTTCTCGGCAGGGGTGAGACCACCCAGGTCCTGCGTGGTGTCATTACTGTCAGAACAGGCTGTCAGCATGCCTGTGCATGCCAACAGCCCGATAAAGGTCTTTCTTTTGAGTAATTGAATCATAAATATATTTGTTTTAGTTTGGGATTACTCCTCTGTCTCCCAGTCCTCGTCGTCCTGGAACTCGATGTCCCAGACGGTGCTGCAGTACTTCACGAAGGGAGCAGGCATGGCACCAATCCTGTTGATGGCATTGTTGAAGGCGTTCTCCACGCTGGTGTTCACCTCAGAGGCTGCTACGTTGGCAAAGAAGCCGTGGAAACTGGTGGCGGCAGGTGTGCCGTCGGTGCTGCCAAACCATACGTTGCGTATGCTGCGGATGTTGTCCTGGAAGTCGGTGATGGAGTTGTAGCTATAGGGAGACTCTACATAAGAGATGTCGCCCGAGGCAAAGGGGTTGGCAATCTTGGCTGTTCCTACCTCGTTGGCAATGCCCACGCACGAGCCTTCGTCGGCGCTGAGCACCTGTGAGATGGCATCCTTGAGTTCGGCAAAGGTGCTCTTGCTGTTCTTCTGACCGGCAGTGATCAGGTTCTCGCCATAGTTCAGACCGTTCTCTGTGGTGTAGTCGAGTTTGGCATTCTTGACAACGGCCATGCGGCTGGCATTGGCTGTGGTCTCGCCCTCCCAGGCTACCTGCAACTGGAAACAGCGCTGCTTGAGCAGGGTGCAGATGGTCTGGGCGTACTGCAGCTCCTGCGCTCCTGTCACCTTCTCGAAGTTCTTATAGGTGTCGTAGCCCTGGAACTCTGCCACCTTGCGGGGCTGACCGTTGCGGAAGAGGATGAACTCAAGAGCGTGGAAGCCCAGAATGGTGGCATCCTCCAGCATTTCGGGCTTCATGCCGCCCTGAAAGTAGCTCAGCAGCAGTGAGCGGTTGAGCGGCCACGAGTCGATGGTGGGGTCGATGTCGAAGTCGGAGGCAGCACCCATCAGGAAAGCCTCAGAGCGCTCCCAGTTCTCGCGGGCGGCCTTGAAGTCGTTGCAGGCAGTGTTGATTTGCGACTGGGTGATGGTGCTGGCGGTCAGGCCGTTGAGGGTCTTTTCCAAGTCCTCTACATCGTCGGCCAGCTTGGTATAGGTGGGGATAATGACCTTGCTCACCAGATTGCTGAGCACCTGGCGCAGGTAGGCCTCCTGCTCTGCATTGAGTTCGGAAGCGGCAATGGTGAGGTTGGCCGCCTCGAAGTTGGTTACGACATCGTTGCAGGCATCCATAGCCGCCGTGCCATAGCTCTTGTCCTTGTATTTGGCATCGGAGACAATGGTCGACTCGCTGCCGTTATTGTTGTTGTTTACGTTGTTGTTGTCGTTGCTGTCGTCATTACCGCAAGCAGTCAGTGTGAGGCCCATCATGAGTGTGGCCATCATAGAATAGATAATCTTTTTCATTGTTTTTTTATTTTTATTGATTTATGTGGTTTATTGTTTCTTCTTCAACTCGTTAAGCTGTTGCTGCAGCTCGTTGATGCGCTCGTTCAGGCGGTCGTAGTCTGCCTGTTCCTTGCGGGCCATCTGGCGGTGTCCCAGATCGAAGAAGCCCTCAAAGGCCACTCCGATGTTCAGCGAGGGCTCGTTATTATAGATGTTCTTCAGGAAGCGCTTGGAGTATTCGCCCTTGATGACAATCTGTGGGATGGGGTAGTAGTTCAGACCCAGCGCCATACGCTTGATGGCGGTGTAGTCGTAGTTGGTGTCCTTAGTAGCACTGGCATAGGGATTATAAGCCTCGAAGCGTCCGAAGAGGTACATCTTCTGATTCTTTTCGCGCAGACTGGCAATCTGCGAGAAGATGTTGTATCCAGCCTCGATGCCTACGGCATAGGCATTGCCGCTGACAAAGGCCGAGTGCTTATAGGGCGACTTGGAATTGAGTCGGTTGTAGACATATTTCAGCTGGCTGGCATCGCTCAGGTAGCCATAGTCGGCTTGTCCGCGGACAATCCAGTTGTAGCCCTGATAGGTGAAGTCGATAGCTCCTATGATGACTTTTCCTTTATATTCGGCATCCACACCGTTGGCATTGTTGGGATAGCTGTTGCCAATAGAGTGACCATAGTAGCCGCTCAGTCCGATGCGCAGTCCGGGTATCGTATAGTTGTCCACGCGCAGGGCCAGACCGTACTTGTTGGCAACGTCAAACTCCAACGGCGACTTCGGACCTTTCTTTATCCAGTTGGTATTCGTGAAATTGTCGCTGTTCAGGCCAGCCAGGAACTGTGCCTCATAGCGGAAGTCGCCATGACGGCCCCAGAACGAGACACCCGTCTGGTGCCAGGTGGAGGGCATAATCGTGTTCTCGCCTTCGGGGCGGTAGACGGTGAAGAAGTTCAGAGGCTCGTGGTGAGCGTTGTTCAGACCTACAGGAACCACGATGTGTCCGGCGCGGATGTTTGCCCAGCGGGCAAACGACTTCTGAATCCAGAACTGCTCCAGCTCTACCTCGCCGCCTTTCTCGGTCTCCTGCTCCCATTCGCCGCCTTCCTCGTCTTCCTTCTCGTAGGCAATGCCGTTACCGCCATGCTCAAACTCAATCTCGGTGCCAAACGTCCAGCCCTTGCCGAAGTCGTAACCTAAATAGATGACGGCATGGGGTATGTCGAAACGTCCGTGTGATGGATCATTCTTATGGGCTTCAGGCTGGCTGTAGCGGCTTACGTGATCGCTGTAGAAATTGCGCGAATAGTTAATCTCTCCATAGCCGCCGATGCTCAGGCGCGTACCATTAACATGGTTGAATATACTATCGCTGGCGGCAACTTGTGCGCTTGCTCCTGCTACAGCGGCTCCTAATAAAAAAGTGAAAACAAATCTTTTCATATCTTAAATTTTTTGACTGCAAAGGTACGGTGTTAGGATCTTTTGGGCAATACCTAAAAATGATGAAAATGTTTTCAACTATTGCAGGATTCATGGAAAATGGTTAATTTTGCATCGTTATTACGCAACGAATGTTTAATAAGGTTTAGGTATGAAAAACTTGAAGATGTATGAACCTACCGATAAGATGATCTCTCTTATCAAGGATAACTACAGTGTTTTGCAGGCACTTGGCTCCTTTGGCATCAACTTGGGTTTCGGTGACAGAACGGTGCAGGAGACCTGTGAGTTCAATCATGTGGACACCTATACTTTTCTTGCCGTCATCAATTTCTCCATCAACGACTTCACCAGTTATGAGGATGACGAGCAAATCAGCGTCCCCACCTTGCTGCATTACCTGAAAGCCAGTCATGCCTACTACCTGGACTTCCAGCTCCCTTTTATTCGTCGTGAACTGGAAGAGAGCCTGGACAAGAACGATCAGCTTGCCAACCTGATACTGCGCCTCTATGATGAATATGCGGGCGAGATACGCCGCCACATGAAGTACGAGGAGAAAACACTGTTCCCTTATGTGGAGTCGCTGATAGAAGGAAAGCCCATGAACGACTATAACATTGAGACTTTCTCGAAGCATCACGAGCAGACCGACAAGATGCTGCGCGAGGTGAAGCTCATGATTATTAAGTATCTGCCTACGGATTCCCATTTGAATAACAAGCTGACGGCTACGCTCTACGATATATATAATAATGAGGAATGGCTGCGTCAGCACGCAGAAGTGGAGGACCGTATCTTTGCTCCTGCCATCCAGCGTCTGGAGCGTGAGACCAAGCAGCAGGATGTATCCAGAAACATATCCAGCATGGTGTTCAAAGGTGGTACGGATAATATAGAATTGCTTTCGGACCGTGAGCGTGACGTGATTATCGGGGTGGTGCAGGGCATGCAGAACAAGGAGATAGCAGATAATCTCTGCATTTCTATCAATACGGTGATTACCCACCGCCGGAACATTGCCCGCAAGCTGCAGATACACTCTGCCGCCGGGCTGACCATCTACGCCATCGTCAACGGCCTGGTCGACATCTCCAGCGTCAAGCTCTGAACTATTCTTTCTTCTGTCACTTTCCTGTCACGGTGTTCAGGAAGGTGGCCGTCCTGAGCGCCATGTTTTCACGTAGTTGGTCGCGATAGAGCCATATTTCTCGCGAGTGGTAGTTGCCCTCCTTGCCTATCAGCGGCAGCACATAGTCCTGTGCTGTGAACCCTTCTACGATCAGCAGCCCCGTCGAAGTGTCAAGCCGGACGCTCATCGTGTCTTTCTGCTGTCTGTCCACAGGCAGCAGCTGCGACGGCTCGGTGTGCAGGAGGGCGGAGACGCTGTCCGTCCGCCAGTTGACAGGATTGATAGCCACCCGGCTTCTCTCCCATCCCCGCATGGTACAGGTGGTGTCGCGTACCGAGTTATAGCAGACGGTGACACCAGTGTCGTCGGCTCTCTTTGCTGCAACGATGTGGGGGTGGCTCTCTTGAATGGTGGTGCCGATGGCATAGGCGGCAATCATCCTTTCATACGTCTCCTGGTCCATCTCTTTCAGCAGTTCCAGCATGAGGCGGCCTCCCTGGCTGTATCCTGCCAGAATGAAGGGACGGTGTCCGTTGAGATGCTTCAGATAGTATTGGAAGGCACGGCGCACATCGCCCAGGGGCAGGGTCATGCGGGCTGCCGTCAGACTGTCGCTCTCAAGACTCTGTAGCGAGCACTGGCGGTAGTAGGGCGAAAAGTAGTTCAGCCGCCCGCTTACCAGCGTGTCCACACCCAGCATCTCTGCGTAAAGCGGTGCCCGCAGGCTGTCACGATAGGTGTCGGCATAATGGCAGGTCTCGCCATTGGGCAGCACATAGTCGCCCGTCTCAGTCGATATGATGTAGAACACATCGGCAGCCGCCTTCCTGTTGTTGACATACCACTGTGTAGGGTCTTGATAGTGAGGCTCCTCCGGAATGGATTCGGAAGTAGCCTTGCGCTGCTGGCACGAAGTCCATGCTGTCAGCACAACCAGCATGACGGATAATAGTCTTAAGATAGAGTCGCCTGTTCTTGTCATGTGAAACATTATTTAATGGTGCAAAGTTACGAAATAAGTGAGAGAAAATGGAAAAGAAAAATCTTTTTTTGTATATCGGGTATTAAACTATTTACGTATTCTTCCATGTTGGGAATGGAAACGAGGAAAGTAGATAGCCGTGGACAACTCTATAGAATAAAACTCCATCGGGTAGTTAGGATTTTCCACGGCTTCGGCGGTGCGTCACCCTGTCTTTGATGAGTTATCGGGACGAGCTGAGAATTACTCCCTCATAGATAGAATCCTTTCGCTGAAGTTGCGTTTCGTCGGTTGCGAAACGTAACTTCATTGGGGACGATCAGTAACTTCGTGGGGCGTGAAACGGGTGATCAACTTTTTCCAGGGTAAGACTAATAAAAAACTCCTACTCTCCAGCCCTGTGATGGTAGGAGGGTAGGAGTTAATCTTATGCTATGCGCTCGATGGCGTCGATGCGGAGCTTCAGGGTGCCGGCAGGTACGCGTACCTCGACGGTGTCGCCGACCTTCTTGTTCATCAGTGCCTGGGCGATGGGTGACTTGACGGAGATTTTTCCCTCGCGCAGATTGGCCTCGTGGGGGCTGGCTATGGTGTAGCTCATGGTGGCATTGTTGGCGAGGTTGGTGATCTTCACCTTGCACAGCAGCTGGACGGTGTCGCTGCCCAGCTTCGAGGTGTCAATCACGCGGGCGTTGGCCAGCACGCGCTGCTTGAAGCGGATTCGTCCTAATATCCGTCCTTGCTCGCGCTTGGCGGCATGGTATTCGAAATTCTCGCTGAGGTCGCCTTTGTCGCGGGCTTCGGCGATAGCCTCTCTTACCTGCGGCAGGTCGACATTCTCCAGTTGGCGTAGTTCGGCTACCAGCTTGTCGTAGCCTTCCTGAGACATATATTCCATAGTGTTTTTCTTTCTTTAGATGTTGTTGATGTCGACATAGCCGTGCATGACCGCATAGATGGTGAGGGCCGATACCGACTTCATGCCGAGCTTGTCCATGATGTTCTTGCGATGGGTGATGACGGTGGCTAGCCCGATGTTCAGCTTGGCGGCAATCTCCTTGTTGATATAGCCCTGTACGATGAGCGACATCACCTCAATTTCGCGGTCTGTCAGTATCTTCTGTTGCAGGATGTGTGGCATCGGGGGCAGATTGCGCCCTCCGCCGTGCGCATGCTGCACCATCATCAGCAGTTGCCTGATGAGCTGCGGCTCGGGCTGGTTGATGCACAACGAGTGGAAGTCGCTGAGCTGGCTGGTATCCGTCAGCGACAGGGTGAGCACGATGGTCTTGCGCCGTTGCTCGGAAAAGAAGGTGCGGTTGGAGAGCACGATGTCCATCGCGACAAAGTAGTGGACATACTGCTCAGGATGGTTGGACTCCAGCTCGGCAAAGCTGCCATAGGTGTCGACCGTCATGATGGGCATGACGTTCTGCAGCACTTGCTTGAGTCCGAGTACGGCCAGCGTGTTAGCGTCGATGATGGCTATCTTGGGTCTGTTCATTTATGCATGAATGAGAGATGGCTGGCCTGCTCGAGTACAAGATCTGCCAAGACGGCATTCTGCTCGCGCTTCCCGTTGATGGTGTTAAACAGATGGATAAGTCCTGCCTTGCCGCTGCCCATCTTCAGGAGGTACACGATGCAGAGGTTCTGCAGTCCTACAGTCTCTGACAGGATGTCGATGTCGGTGCTTCCCAGCTGGTAGAGAGCCAGTTGGTAGGCATCGTCAAAGTTGTCGTGAATAAATCTCTCGACATCGGCCAGTGTGTCCAGTTTCATCATCTTGAGTACGGGCAGGTAGGTCATCAGTTCTGCATTTTGCAGCTCAGCCTGCGTGATGGCGGCAATTTTCTGGTTCAGCTTGTCGAAGGGCCTCATCTGGAGATAGCTGCGGAAGGTGTCGCCGTCAAGCTCTACCTTGTCGAACTTTCCGCTCATGACGAGCTTCTGTGCGCGGCGGCGGTAGTCGGTGATGGCTGTCCGGATGCGGCTGAACTCATTGTCTGCCAGTTCGAGCAGTCCCGCCAGCCGGCTTAGGCTGCGGTGATATTCCATCGGCGTTTCGATTTCACTCTTATATCCGATGTCATGCTGGATGGCAGACCATACGTGTTGCAATGCTGTTCGCATCTGGATCTCAAAGCGTATCTCGTTGATTTCTGGAAACGAGGGGTCGAAGTAGAGATGCTTGGGCAGCGTGCAGATATAGTGCAGCGAGTTGTAGCCAAAGCTGTCGAACTTGTGCTGCTTGCGCTTGTCTACAGAGTTGGGCCAGTCGATATCGAAAATGGTTTCTGCCAATGAGGCTATGCGATCTACATCTTCATTATAGAAGGTGATGATGCGGATGCCGAAGATGTCTGTAATGTCAGATAGTGAGCTGTATTTCTGTCCCTTGCGGTGCAGTTTTCCAGCCAGCGACTTTTCCGCCTTGATGCGCGACTCCATGGAGTTGAGCTCGAGGCCGATGTCCTTAATACGATTAGTCAGCAGGTTGAAAACAACCTGCTGAAGCTTCTCGTAGAGTGGTAGTTTGGCTCGAAACTCCTCGAGTAGCATTTCACCGTGGAGATCCAGTCCGTAGTTCTCCATCTGTGTTGCTGACTATGATTTAGCGAATCTCAAATAAGTTGTAGAATCCAGTCATCATGAACACTTTCTTGATTTCGTCGTTGATGTGCTCAATGATTACCTTTCCTCCCTTGGATGCAGCCTCCTTGCGGATGGTAAGGAACAGACGGAGACCGGAGCTGCTGATATACTCGAGGTTGGTGCAGTCAAGTACGATTTCCTTGTCGGCGTTCTCCAGAATAGGAGCTATTTCCTGTTGTGCCTTCACTGCTGCGGGAGTATCCAAACGGCCGCTTACGGTGACGGCCATACCACCATTCTGTTCTTTAATGTCGAATGTCATAATTGTATTTTTATTAAATTGTTAATATTTTCTTCTTGAGTGTCAGGATGTTACGTCCTTCAGTGCGCTGATAGCTGATGCTGTCCATGATTTGTCGCACCAGGTGGATGCCCAGTCCGCCGATAGAGCGCTCTTCTGCCGAGAGGGTTGTGTCGGCCTCCTTGTGCTTAGTAGGGTCGAAAGCAACACCCGAGTCGGAGAGTATGAAGACTATCTCCTGTCCGTTGCTGCTCATCTGGACATCAACCTCCCCTTTCGTTCCTGCCGGGTAGGCATACTCCATCACGTTCACCACCGCTTCCTCAATAGCCAGGTTGAGACTCATTGTCAGCGACATTTCCAGCCCGCTTTCCTCGGCGAAACTGTCAATCGTTTCGCATAGCTGCGGGATGGTCTCAATATCGTTAGGCAATGATATCTCTCGCTGTATGGTAGAATGTGCTTGTATCTCTGCCATTTTCTTACGTACATTACTGATTTAGTGTGCAAAGATAAGAAATTTTATTGGCATGAACAAGAAAAGTAGTATTATTTTGTGTTAACGGCATAAAAAAGCGTATTCTCCGTTTATTTAGGAGAATACGCTGTCGGTAGACTTTAATCGTAAGAACCTTTTATTTTACCAATGCCTTACGTGCTGCTTCGATCTTCTCATCAGCCTCTTCCAGCTGGTTCTTCAGCTCAGCCACGGTGGTAGCGTTGAGCACGTCCAGAGGAGCAAGAGCCTCGGCAATGGGCTTAACCTCAGGATCGTACTGAGCCAGACGGTTGACAGCGTCGAGGATGAGCACAATGCGGAAAGACACGTTGGCAGCAGCGTTATCGTCGAATACGCTCAAGAACTTGTCAGAATTCTTTTCTACTACATACAGCTGCTCAACGAGTGCTGCAGAGGCAAGCTGCCAGAAGTAGTTGATACGGCCGTTCTCGCTCATGGCATCGTAGAGTGTGGTAGAAGTCTCGTAGAGGGTGTTGGCATCCTCGATGGCCTTGAACGAGGGGTCGTTGATGTCGGCACTCAGCTTGGCAATAGCCTTGTCGTATTCCTCGACGGGCATTTCGTAGAGGGCAGCAATCTTCTTGTCTACATTCAGTGCGCTCAGCATGCGATACTTCTCAGCCAGTGTGGTGACCTCGTTGGCAGCGCTTGGCTGGAGCAGATAGTCGGGCTTCACCTGCTTCTCCTCCTTGGTGAGGGTCAGACCGCCGTTGCCTTCCTGTACGAAGGGCAGCTGGGGCAGTTTACCAACCTCTGCAGCAATGCTGTCGAAGTGCATCTTGATGCTGGCTTCAATCTGCTGCTGTTCAAAACTAATCAGGCTGTCAGTTTCTTCAGCGGCCTGAGTCTTCTTGCCTCCGCAGGATGCAAAGGCGATTGCTACTAATGCAATAGCGAAAACTGTTAACTTCTTCATTGTTTAAGTTTAATTTTTTTAAGTTATAAATAATGTTAATTGGTTATTGTTTCTCTTTGCGGATATATCGTCCGGGGCAATCAGTCAGCAGCATGATAGCCACGATGATGCCCATTACGAACAGAATAGACATATTGAACCAGATGGTCTTGATGTGCCATTCTCCTACAATCTTCTCGCTGCTGTAGAACGGTGCGCGTCCCCAGTGGTTGTGCGGTGTCAGGAAGATGAGTCCCTTGCGTGGGACGATATACTTGTCTATCACCTCTACCATCAGGGGTTGGTCGGCACCAATGACACAGTCCTCCAACTTTGTGTTATAGTTGTCTCGCTTGAGTTGCAGCAGGGCATCCTTGCCTTCTTTCTGGATGAAGGCAGAAATCTTGGCATCCAGCTGCAGGGTGATGCGGTTGCTGCGCTTGGCGAGGATGTTCTCAGCCTTCTCCATATATTGGTCGAGTGCCTCGTAAGAGTCGTTGCCCGTGTAGGGCTTCATTCCGCAGTATTCGGTGATGACCGGCAGGTTGGTATGGATAATCTCCAGATGCTTGGGATCGGCCTTTCCTTCACGTATTTGTTCGCTCTTCATCGTCTCCAGCTGCGACTGCAACTCGTAGAGGAATGCCATGTTGTAGAACTGGTTCTCGTATTTCTCCTTATCGGCCTCGAAGAACTGCTTCTCATATTCATTGTCCGTAAACGAGGTGACAGCCAGTGCTTCGTAAGCCCATCGGGACGGTATCAGGTCGCCGATGATGGGCACATTGCCTGTGGTGCTCTTGGGGCTGAGGTCGGTAAAGCTCACTACCAGTCCGCAGAGCAATATCTGCGGAATGAGCAGGATGGGGATGCTGATATAGATAGCCACCACTGAATTGAGGCACTGCGAGAGCAGCAGTCCTGTCAAACTGGCAATCAGAGCGGTGACAAAGAGGATGAGCCACCATACGCCAAACAGTCCGTGCAGTCCCATGATCGTATTTCCGATGAGGATGAACAGCAGTGTCTGCACCAGCGATACCCCAGCCATATAGACAATCTTCGACCAGATATAGCTGCCATACGAGAGGTTCAGGAAGCTCTCGCGCTTGAGTAGGGTGCGGTCGCGGATGATTTCCTCGGCACTGCCGCTCATTCCGGTGAAGGTGGCCACGATGACTGCCATAAAGAAGTAGCTCACCAGGTTCTTGTTATCCATCACCGTATATCCCTCGGGCGGTGCATAGCGTGTCAGCATAGCGCAGATGACTGCCAGCAGGGGAGCCACCAGCAGCGTGATGCAGAGGTATTGTACGTTGGTGACTTTCGTCTTGATGTTGCGTTGCAGGAAGATGGCAAACTGCTTCAGGGGATTGGGCTTCTTCTGGTCGGAGGCGGGGATGTCGGTAATTGCGGGCTTCTCCATCTCCGGACGGTTCTTCAGATACAGCTCGTGCCAGTCCTGCGGGCTCATCTTGCGCTCGTCCGAGGGCTCTCCGCTGTTGCTCAGTGCCTTTTCGTCAATGATGTTCAGCACAATCTCCGGATTCACGTTGCCACAGGTCGGGCATGCGCTGGTCTCGGCATCGGCATAGTTGGCAGCTTCCTTAAAATAGGTGATGGCATCAATGGGATTGCCGTCAAAGACGGGATAGCCTCCGCGGTCGAGCAGCCACAGACGGTCGAAGAGCTTGTAGACATCGCTCGAAGGCTGGTGGATGTTGACCACTATCAGCTTGCCTTTCAGCGTCTGCTCCTTCAGCAGGTTGATGACCTTTTCGGTATCTGCCGACGAGAGTCCGGATGTCGGCTCGTCGAGGAAGAGCACAGCCGGTTCGCGTATCAGTTCTAAGGCTATGTTCAGGCGCTTGCGCTGTCCGCCCGAGATGTATTTGTTGATGGCAGAGCCTACTTTCAAGTCTTTGGTGGCATCGAGGCCGAGGTCTTTCAGGGTCTTCATCACCCTGCGGTCCAGTTCCTTGTCCGACAGTCCTTCGAAGCACAGCTTGGCTGTAAACCAGAGGTTCTGGTAAACCGTCAGCTCCTCGATGAGCAAGTCGTCCTGTGGCACGAAGCCTATCAGGTTCTTGGCCGCTGGCTCTGAAATATCGTGACCGTTGATGGTGATGCTTCCTTCTTGTGGACGCATGCTGCCGTTGAGCAGGGAGAGCAGGGTAGTCTTGCCAGTGCCCGAGCCTCCCATGATGGCCAGCAGCTCTCCGCTCTTGAGCGTGAAACTCAGGTCGTGCATGCCGTTGTCGCTGTTGGGGAAGCGGAAGTTGATGTCGCGCCCGCAGAACTCTACCTCTTGCTTGACATTTTCTTCCTGCTGATAGGTACTGATGATGCTGGAGTAGTAGACGGGCTTGCCGGTGCTGTTCTTCAGCACGCTGCTCTGTATCCATACCTGATAGGTGCCAGCCAATACGGGCACATCGTTCAGCAGTACGGTGTCGCTGCCCAGATAGGTGAAGATGAGCAGTCCGGTGCTACGTCCAAGAAGGGTCTTCAGCTTCCCGTCGAATCCTTCTATTTCGTGCAGCTTGACGCGTTCCGTCGGCTTGTTGTTGACAAAGTCGAGGAAGTCGTTGTATTGCTCTGTGGAAATAAGGAATTTCTCGGCCATCGTCTGGAACATCGCGTGGTTCTTGACAACTCCGTTGCCACAGAACTCCATCAGACGCAGCAACAGCAGTGCTTCCTCCGTGGGACGAATCTTGCCGTGCAGGGTAGAGCAGATAGAGGTGACGGTATCCTGGCTGTCCAGATTGTCCGTCATCTCATAGGCCATTCGCATGTCGCTGTAGAGATCCAGATAGAGGTCGATATTGCGTATTCCGAAATGATGGCGCAGATAACTCACGAGCATTTCCTTTGCCCGTTCCTCGTCTACTTGTTCCACTTTGCCAAAGAGAGCAAATAGACTGATGAAACTCGATAAGATGATGTCTGTCATTACTGTTGTTTTAGGTCTGCAAATTTATTAAAAATATCAGACTACCGCTTAAAGATGGCAGTTAAAAATTATTAAAACTCCTTTTACGTCAGCTTTTTGATGAGTGTGAGTATGTTCTTTCCTTCTGTCCGCTCGTAATTGATGGAGTCCATAAGTTGTCTGACGAGGAAGATTCCCAGTCCGCCGATGGGGCGCTCTTCGGCCGATAGTGTGGTGTCAGCCTCTGCCTTGCTGGTGGGGTCGAAGGGCATTCCCCTGTCGCTGATGACTATCGTGAGCTGTTCGTTGTCAATGGACATGTCGATGTTGACGTCGCCTTGTTTGCCCTGTGGGTAGGCATAGTTCATGACATTCACCACAGCCTCCTCAATAGCCAGGTTGAGGCTCATGGTGAGTTCTGCCGGCAGGTTTGCCTCTTCGGCCACCATGTCGATAAACTCGTTCAGCTTGGGTACGGTCTCGATATCGTTAGGCAGTGTCAGACTGCGTTCCAATATATTGTTCTTCTGCTCGTGCAGGAATTGGATGCCCAATAGTGTGTAGTCATCGCTTTGTTCTGCCTCGCCGACAAACATCTTTACACTTTCGTCTATCAGCTGCAATACCTGCTTGGGCTCGCTGATTCGTTGGTCATAGATGTTGGCGGCAACGGCTGTCAAGCGCTCATTGCCATATAATTCGTGTCGGATGTTCTCTGCTTCCGTCAGTCCGTCGGTATAGAAGATGATGGTCGTCCCATCGTTGATGAGTGCATCTTGACCTTCGTATCTATACTTTTCCTCCACGCCTAAGGGGATGTTGGGAATGACGGAGAGCATACCCGTTCCAGATCCTATTAAGACGGGGGGACAATGGGCGGCATTGCAATAGTGAAGTCTGCCAGATGGCAGGTCTAAGATGCCAAGAAAAAACGTTACGAACATTTCGGTGTCGTTGTTCTGCCCGATAGCCTCGTTCATCCTGGTGACAATCTTCGCAGGATTACTCTCGTGAGCCGACAGGGTGCGGAACAATGTCTTGGTGACACCCATCACGATGCCTGCCGGTACTCCTTTGCCCGACACGTCACCAATGCAGAAGAATAGTTTCTCATCGCGAATGTAGAAGTCGTACAGGTCGCCTCCCACCTCCTTGGCCGGTGTCAGCTGGGCATAGATGTTCATATCCTTGCGCTCAGGGAACTCCTTGGGAATCATGGTCATCTGAATGTTGTGGGCAATCTGCAGTTCGCTGTCCAGACGGCCTTTCTCCTTGTTGACTATCTTCGTCTCCTCTATCTGATTGATGAGCGACACCTGCATGAGTTCGAACGAGTCGCGAAGCTTCTTCATCTCGTCCTCGGTATTGATCTGAGGCAGGTCGGCCTCGAAGTTTCCCTGTGCTATCTCGTCGGCAGAGTGGGCGAAGAGTGTCAGCGGCTTAGTGGTATGCTTGATGGTGGCACGGCAAACGAGTGTGACGATAATCAGTCCGACAATCATCAGGAAGGCAAAGACACATACGAAGATGTTGGCGGGTGTGTAGAGGTCTGATAGCGGCACCACGAAGGCCATCGACCATCCCGTGCGCTCTATGGGTCCGTAGATGATGTTGCAGGGCTGACTTCCCGTCCAGAGGGTGTTGATGTCCTCCTTGCCCTCCATCATGTATTGCGGTATGGAGTCGTCTTTCGTTGTCCTGCTTTGCTTGAACACGCTGACAGCATTCTTCTTCATCACCAGTTGTTTGTTGGGGTGGGCGATATAGGTTCCGTCCTTGGATATGATGAAGCTGTACGAGTGTCCTCTTATGTCAAACGACGGGTTCAGGCTCTCGTTGTTGAGGCTGTCAATGATTTCCCGTATCTGGGCAATCTTGTCCAGCGAGAGGTCGGCGGTGAGCACGGCATAGAACTCTCCGTCGTTGTCGTATAGCGGTTGGGAATAGGTCACCATGGCCATCTGCGCTCCGCCCCGGTCCATATAGGGGTCGCTCCAGAATCCTGTACCCTTGTCCATCGCCTTCTTGAACCAGTCCTGCTCAGGATAGTCATCAGCCAATAGCTTGGTTTGCAGTCCTTTGATGGAGTCCATGTAGGCGTAGGGGGCAAACGCCTCCTCTTGTCCTTTGAAGAAACCGGGCCTGAAAGCTATGGACGAACCGACGATATCCGGATTCTGGCTTACTATCCGCGACACCACAGTGTAGAGTTTTTGGGGGTCGTTCAGGTTGTGTTCTACTTCTGCGATATTGTTGGTCACGGCCACCTCGATGGTGTTGAAGGTGTTGTCCATCTGTTCTTGCGAGATATTCAGGCTGCTTCTGTACATGAAGTTGAACAAGACCACCGTCGACAGCCATAATAGTCCGAACATGATGACCGAGGTGATGGTCATCACGAGGAAGATGGTCGCGCTGATTCGTGCTGTCAGCCGGCTTGCTATCGATTTAGAAGACTTGAATTTCTCAAACATTTCCATTGAAGTGAGTACTTTTTCCGTGCAAAGTTACAAAATTTCCGTTAACAATCCATCGTAAACTCTAAACTTTTTTGTATCTTTGCATGCCAGAAGAGTAAAATATGCACACAAACATGATTCGACACTATATTTTAACTGTATTTTTTTCGTGCTTTCTCATCAGTAGTGCTCCTGCCCAGGAGCACATGCGTTTTGTAGACCTGCCGCTGACCTATACGCCTGAGCAGATGGTGGCCGAACTGCAGGGTAGGGGAATGCACCAGGTGATGGGTGCAGGGATACCGCACACCTACCGGCTGACCGGCCGTATTGCAGGGCTTAACATATTCTTGGATGTCGACTGTTCGCGCGACACCCTCCACATCAACCATCTCCGGCTGACCACCCAGCCCGCCGTCCGCTCCGTCCGCGAAGACTATCACGACCTCATGCGCTGGATGCAGAAACACTATGGCGCGCCCACTTGGGAGTCAACTGTCCGCAGTCATCCTTTTGCCCGCTGGTATGTTGACTACGACTGCGACATTGTGATGATTGCCACAGCCAAGCAGACGGTCGAAATCTATTTCTATGCCAACCATCAGCACCGCAATATCGACTATTATGCCATCCTGAAATATTGCGAGCGCAATCCCGTCACTACGGCCCCACACCTCACCGCCCGTGAGAGTGTCACCTGGCGCAGCGACTCGGCACCGACAGTAAAAAAGAAGTCTTCCCGGCACCGTGTGCGCAAGAAGACTTCCAGACATCGTCGTAAGACTAAAGCACGCAGGTCGCGCCGTCGGCGCTGACCGCTTGCCGCCCATTCTCTAAGACAGGAATCCCAGCAGGGCACCTGCTGCAACAGCAGAGCCGATGACACCGGCCACGTTGGGACCCATAGCGTGCATCAGCAGGAAGTTGTGGCGGTCGTACTCCAGTCCGAGGTTATTCGATATGCGTGCTGCCATAGGCACGGCGCTCACGCCCGCATTGCCAATCAGCGGGTTCAGCTTCTTGTCCTTAGGCAGGAAGATATTCATCAGCTTGACAAACAGCACACCGCTCATGGTAGCGATGATGAACGCACCGGCACCGATGGCGAAGATATAGATGGTGTTGATCGTGAGGAACTCCGAGGCCTGTGTCGAGCAGCCTACGGTCAGTCCTAACAGCATCACCACGATATCATTCAGTGCGGCTCCGGCTGTCTTGGCCAGTCGGGTGGTCTTGCCACTCTCCTTCAGCAGGTTGCCGAAGAACAGCATACCCAACAGGGGCAGGCCCGAGGGCACGATGAAGGTGGTCAGCAGCAGTCCCACAATGGGGAAGAGAATACGCTCCGTCTGGCTTACCTGGCGGGCGGGCTTCATCTTGATGAGGCGCTCCTTCTTCGTGGTCAGCAGTCGCATCAACGGGGGCTGAATCAGCGGAACAAGTGCCATATATGAATAGGCGCACACCGCAATGGCTCCCATGAGGTTGGGCGACAGCTTCGACGACAGGAAGATGGCGGTCGGTCCGTCAGCACCGCCGATGATGGCGATACCGGCCGCCTGGTTGGGTTCGAATCCCAAGGCCAGTGCAAACATATAGGCTCCGAAGATGCCAAACTGTGCTGCCGCACCGATGAGCATCAGCTTCGGGTTGGCCAGCAGTGCCGAGAAGTCGGTCATGGCACCAATGCCTAAGAAGATGAGCGGCGGATACCATCCCTGTCGCACACCCTGATAGAAGATGTTCAGCACTGAGTTGTCCTCATACAGGCCAATCTCCAGTCCGGCATCGGCACGGAAGGGGATATTGCCCAGTATGATGCCCAGTCCGATGGGCACGAGCAGCAGGGGCTCGAAGTCCTTCTTGATGGCCAGCCAGATGAAGAAGGCGCCTACTGCTATCATGATGAGGTTGCCTGCCGTCACGTTGGCAAAGCCCGTGTAGGTCAGGAACTCATTGAAGTTTTCTACAATAAATTGCCACATCTTTGTGATTTGCTATTTACGATTTACTATTTACTATTTTTGCTCTTATCCGATGGTCAGCAGGACGGCACCTTCCATCACCGATTCGCCGGCACCGACCGTGATGCTGGTCACGGTGCCTGCATATTCGGCCTCGATATTGTTCTGCATCTTCATGGCTTCCAGCACGACGACGGTGTCGCCCACGGCAACGGTGTCGCCCACCTTCACATTGATGGACGTGATGGTGCCGGGCAGCGGAGCCTTCACCGGATTGCCTGCTCCGGCAGCGGCGGCAGGCTGGGCAGCAGCAGGAGCGGCGGCCACAGGAGCAGCAGCTACGGGCTTTGGAGCTTCTACCTTGGGCTTCACGATGGTGGGGTGCTTGGCAGCATTGATAGGCTGCTGCAGCTCTACCTCAAACGGAATACCGTTTACATTCACTTTGGCGATGTTGCCTTCTACTTCCTCAATCTCTACTTCGTAGTCAACACCTTGTACTTTATATTGATACTTGTTCATCTCGCGTATTTACTATTTACCTATTTACTATGTTATTATTTAACGGGCTTCACTTCAGTTCAGGACCGCCTGTCGGGATGCGCGGAGCCTGGGGAGTCTGGGGCAGCATGGGCTCGTGGAACTGCGTCATCTGCGAATACTCATCGTCCCAGCCGGTATTCTTCGACTTGATGGTGATGATACCCGACTCCACATCGTGCACATCGTCCTCATACTGTTTCAGCGCCATGCCGATAACTGCCATGTACACCTCGCGGTCGATACCCTTCGAGTCCAGACCGTCCTTCAGGATGACACCCGTCTTGTGGCCCACTTCGAGGGTCTTCTCCACCGTCTTCGTGATAGGCTTGATGGGCTGCTGGTTGATCACCTTCTTGGCCATCTCCTGATGGCGCATGAACATGCCGAACAGCGTGAAGAATATCCACAGCAGGGCCAGACAGAAGAAGACGATGCCCATTGCCATCAGCGACATGCCGAAGCCGTAAGGGTCCTCGCGCTTGAATTTCTCCACCTTCGACTCCGATACCGTTGTCTGGTTCTGGATGCCGGGGGTCACGCGGTCGGCACTCTTCACTTCCCAGTCGTGCGCATTGCCGTTGTTGGCCACGCGGGCATACGACTGGTTGCCGCCCAGCACGGGCACGGTCACCGAGTCGATGAGCTGGGTGGCATTACCGTTGTAGAGTGCTATCCATAGCGGCTGGTCGCCGTCTACGGGCACGCTGAGATGCAGCGAACCCTGTGCAGGCTGGCTGCCTAACTGGAAGACGATAAGCTGTCGCCCGCTCAGGTTGGTGCGCACGTCGCCATTGGGTATCTGGCTCATGCGGCTCACGCGCTCGGGGACGCTCATCTCCTTGTTGAGTACAGAGCGGTCGGTAGTGAGGTACATGCCGCGGATGTTGTAGGTCGAGTGCGAGATATTGGCAATCTCCACCCAGGCATGGTGCGCTCCGTATTCATCAATCAGGCTTGTCTCGTTCTTCGTCATCACCTCGTTCAGCTTGATGCTGGCATCTATCTGAGCCATTGCTGGCATCGAGGCGATGGTGAGGAGCAAGCCCGACAAGAATCCGATTTTTTTCATTTTTGTTTGTCTTGTTGTTTTGGTGTATTATTATAAGTGATTGCTAAGTTGAGGCTAGTGGGACTAGTTAAGCTAGTTAGACTAGTTTGACTAGTTTGACTAGTCCCACTAGTTATCCTATTTATCCGCAGAAGAACAGCACCACTATCTGCGCGGTGAAGATACGCAGGAACATCGACAGCGGATAGACCGTCGAGTAGCCCAGCGCAGGAGCCTCCTTCGAGCAGACACTGTTAGCGTATGCCAGTGCGGGGGGATCGGTATAGGTGCCCGCAATCATACCCATGATGGTGAAGTAGTTGAACTTGAACTTCAGGCGGGCTATCGGACCCACTATCAGGATGGGAATCACCGTAATCAGGAAACCCGTCAGCACATACAGCAGTCCGTCGCCCTGCACCACCGTCTCGAAGAATCCGGCACCGGCCTTGATGCCCACCGAGGCTAAGAAGAGCACCAGTCCGATCTCGCGCAGCATCATGTTTGCCGAGGTCGTGGTGTAGGTCACCAGGTGTATCTTGTAGCCGTAGCGGCCTATCAGGATGGCGATAATCAGCGGTCCACCGGCAATACCCAGTTTCATGGGTACGGGCATGCCCGGAATGGCGATGGGCAGCGAACCGAAGATGATACCGATGATGATTCCCACGAAGATGGTGGCAATGTTGGGCGCATCCAGTCGGCGGATAGAGTTACCCATTGTGTTGGCCACACGGTCGACGGCATCCTCCGGGCCCACCACCATGATGCGGTCGCCCACCTGCAGGGGCAGGGTGGGTGAGGCAAAGATGTCCATGCCCTGACGTGTCACACGCGTCACATTCACATTGTGTACGCTCGAGAAGTGCATCGATGCCAGCGACTTGCCGTTAATCTTCGGGTTGGTCACCAGAATGCGCTTCGATACGAACGGCTGGTCCTGCTGTTCCCAGTTCACCTTGATCACCGGACCGATGAAGGCAATGATAGCCTCGGCATCGGCCTCCGTGCAGACGATATACAGCTGGTCGCCCTTGTGGAACACCGTGTTGCGGTTAGGAATCGAGACGTGGCCGTCGTGCAGGATGCGCGAGCAAACGAAGTCGCGGTTCAGGAAGTCGTGCACCTGCAACAGCGTCTTGCCCTCCAGGTAGTCGTTCGTCACCTCCAGGTGCATCTTGTGAGGCTTCTGCGAGGCCTTCACACCTTCAGTGGCATTCAGGCTCTCCTCCTCTTCCTCCAACTTCACCTTGCAGATATAGCGTATCAGGATTGTTGCACCGATGATGCCCAGCACACCTAACGGATAGGCGCAGGCATAGGCTGATGCAATCTGCGGTGCACCGCTGGGGAACACCGACTGCAACGCCTCGTTGGCGGCACCGAGTCCGGGTGTGTTCGTGACGGCACCATAGAGCGTACCTACCATCATGGGCAGGTTGGTCACGTCCGAGGTGTCGAAAAAGCAGAAGTAGCAGGCAAACATCACCAGAATATTCAGCAGAATACCCGTTGCTGCCAGCCCGTTCAGCTTGACACCTGCCGTGCCGAAGCTCTCAAAGAAACCGGGCCCCACCTGCATACCAATCATAAAGACAAACAGAATCAGTCCGAAGTCCTGGATAAATGTCAGTATCGGCGTCGGAGCCGTAAACCCGACATGTCCGGCCACAATACCGGCAAACAATACGAACGTTACACCCAGCGAGATGCCTCCCACTTTTATCTTGCCCAAGTACACGCCTGCGGCTATCACCACCGCATAGAGCAGGGCAATATGGGCCACCGAGTCGGTAGTAGTGAATAAATTAGTTAACCATTGAAACGTTTCCATAACACATTTTTTCGAAATTGCGTGCAAAGGTACAAAGAAATTGCTCAATTCATGCATCTTTGTGCAACTAAAATTTGCGATTTTTACTTTTTTTAGTGATTATGCCAAAATGAATATTTGTTTTTTTTCTAAGCATTTCAACCCCTTGTGTGGAATCCTCCATGTGTGGTGTGAGAACGGGCGGGGAGGACTGGAAAGAAGAATGTAAAGATTCTTCGGATGAAGAAGAAAAGGCGAGAAAAGGGACTGGAAATGTTGAGTTAACTCAAATCATCGTTTGAGTCAACTCATTTGATGAATCGAGTTAACTCAACTGATAAAACGAGTCGACGGGCTAGAAAAGTTTGGTCTGTTGATGTAAAAGAATTTGATTTAAAAAATGGCGGCATCGGCTGTGATAGCCGATGCCGCCAATAGGATAGGGGAGTGTGGGGTTAGTTGGCGTAGGTGATGGTGATTCCGGTGATGCGGAACTGAGTGCCACCGCTATTGCCGCTCTCCAGCCAGTTGACCACCTTTAACTTGCTGCTGTTAACGTTGGAGAACGTGACAGTCTTGTCGTCCTTTGCAGGGGTAATCTTGCTTCCGGCTTCTCCATACATCTCGTCATTGCCCTTATAGGCAGTTCCGTTGTATGTGTCGTAGGCGAACACCACCTTTGCAATCTTCTTGCTTCCGGCATCGATCGTCATCGAGTTGCGGGCATAGATGCGGATAATCTTGGTGCCTTCGTGATACACCGGTGCGTTCTTGCCATCTTCCTGTGCAACGGCCAGCGTGGTGCCGTCGCTGAGCTTGATAGCGGCGAGATTGCTGCAATCCAAATCGCCGAAGGCTGCCGTGATCTCGCCACCGCCGGTATTGCCGCCGGTGGAGCCGCTGTCGCTGGTCTTTTTGCCGTTGATGGTGACAATCTGGGCAGCACTCTTGCCTGTGGTCTCAGGCGTGTTGCCCTTGAAGTTGACTACTGGGCCGTAGATGACCACCTCGTCACCAGCCTTCACCTCATAGCCGTCAGCCAGCTTCTCGCCGTCGGTGCCTGCTACCTGATAAGCCTTGAACAGGTCGGTGGCATCCTTGGTGTCACCCATGTCGAAAGTGACATTGCCGTAGCCGCCAGAAGCCTTTCCGCCTTTGACGACGATGCCCTTGATGTAGTACTTCTCGGTAGAAGCAGTTTCGCCGACCTCCTTACACTTGGCAATGGCCTCGGCAATGTTGAACGGCTTGTTCTGCGAGCCGTCGTTGCCCGTAGCAGCGCCCTCGCTGGTCTTCTTGCCGTTGATGGTGACAATCTGTGCGGCGCTCTTGCCGGTAGTCTCAGGCGTGTTGCCCTTGAAGTTAACCACCGGGCCGTAGATGACCACCTCGTCGCCTTCCTTCACCTCGTAGCCGTCAACCAGTTTCTCGCCGTCGGTGCCTGCTACCTGATAAGCCTTGAACAGGTCGGTGGCATCCTTGGTGTCACCCATGTCGAAAGTGACATTGCCGTAGCCGCCAGAAGCCTTTCCGCCTTTGACGACGATGCCCTTGATGTAGTACTTCTCGGTAGAAGCAGTTTCGCCGACCTCCTTACACTTGGCAATAGCTGCTGCAATGTTGAACGGGTCAGCCTGCGTACCATTACCCTTGGCGTTGCTGTCGCCGCCAGAGCCCTTGGTGAGCTTGACGATGTAGTTGCCTTGGGCAACCTCAGGAGTGGTGTTGCCGTCCTTCACATATTTGGTCAGCTTACCCAAAACTACCACCTCATCGCCTACGTTGATCTGGCCTGCCTCGGTGAAGTCGGTGTTGTCCACGTTCTTGCCGCGGAAGACAGTAAGCTCGTTGGTGCCGTCGGAGATGATGTAGTCGATGTTCTTGTACTTGGCAATATCAGCGTCAGCGGTCTTGATTTTTGTAATCTTACCGGTGACATAGGCATCCTGTTCGGTAGTACCGTTGTCAGCCAGTGCCTTGATGGTCTCCAGTGCCTGGGCAACAGTGAGGGGAGCATCCTTGGTACCGAGCGTTGTTGCAGGAGTAGTGCCGCCGCCCTTGCCGTTGACGGAGACGACATAGGCAGAGCCCTGGACGGTCTCGGGGGTGTTGCCCTTGTAGTTGGTCACCTTGCCGCAGACTACTACGAAGTCGCCCTCCTTGATGAATTTCTCGTCGGTGACGTTCTCGCCGCCCAGGCCCTTGGCGCGGTAGACGGTGAACTTGTTGGCAGTGCCGTCCACATTGTCGGACATGTTGAAGGTGGCGTTGCCATACTGTGCCGAGATGTCGGTGGTCTCAGAGACATAGCCCTGGATATAGACCTCCTTGTCCGACGGGGTGTCGGCACCCAAGCCGGAAATGTACTGCAGCACGCCGGCCACATTGTAGGGGTCGGCCTCGGTGCCGCTTCCTGCGGGCTCGATGGTCTCACCCTCCTCAACGGCGGGCTTGAAAATCTCGCCAAACGGTGCGGGCACGTCTGAGCAGCTGGTGAATGTGAAGGCCGCTACGGCCAGCGCAATCAGATAATTTGCTATTCTTTTCATAGTGATATTGTTTTTTATTCGTGTTCGATATTGGATTGTTGTTTACTTGATGCTCACGATGGTGCTGCCCTGGGCAAACTGCGGGGTGTTGCCCTTGTAGTTGACCACCTTGCCGTAGACGACGACCTCGTCGCCCTCCTTGATGATGGTGGCATCCTTCGCGTTGAACTTCTGACCGTTCAGGCCGTAGCCGCGATAGATCTGGAACGTTCCGGTGGAGCCGTCGCGCTCATCGGAGATGAGGTAGGTGGCATTGCCGTAAGAGCCCGTCGTGTCGATGTCGCTGATGCTGACAATGATGCCCTTGGCATAGACTTCCGACGACTGGACATCGGCTGCCATACCCTTGGTGAAGGCGCTGACGGCGGCTACGTTGAAGGGGGCGTCCACCTTGCCCGTTCCAGTAGGAGTGGCTACGGGAGCAGCCTCGGTGTTGGAAGCCACGATGTCGTTCTCGGTGCGCATCAGTATCTGCCACACGTCGTTATAGCGGGTGGCCACACCCGTGATGTCGACGCGACCGGTAGGCATCGCCTTGTTGGCAAAGTCGGCATAGGTGCTGGTGCGCAGCACGACGTTGCTCAGTCCGCTGATGACGCGGTTGGCACAGTTGGCGGTCAGGCTCACGCTGCCGTCGGACGGTGCGAATACGGCTGTGCCGTCAGCCTCGGACAGCTCGACACCCTTGAGCGTGATGAGCCGTCCGCAATACTGGGCGATGTCGAGGCTGTTCAGGTTCCACTTGCACTCGATGGGGTTGGCAAAGATGCCGTCCATGATGCCGTCGCTCTTGGAGAGCAGACGGTAGTGTTCCTGCCAGAGGTAGCGGCTCATGCGGCCTACCTGCGGGGTAGCATCCTCGCGGTTGGGATTGGTATAGGTGGTTCCAATCTGTGGCTGCTTGCCGTAGCCGCCCACATAGAGTCCCTGAAGCTCGATGAGCACAGGCTGGCCTACGGTGAAGGGACCGAAGAGGCCGCCCTGGGCGATGCTGATGGCAATGGCACCGGTGGCATCCTGGATGTAGAGCGAGTTATAGATGTTGCCGCCCTCGTCGTTGCCGGTGACGATACCACGAATCTGCATGGGTTCCTTCACCTGCTTCAGGCTGTTGTTGTTGATCTCGTTCTGATAGAGCTGCTTGACTTCGGCAATGGTCTTCAGGTTGGTCACCTTGATGTACTTGTTGCCATAGCTCTGCAAGCCCGTCTGCTCAGCGGGTGCATCCCAGTCGCCGTTGTGGCAGGAGGTGAGGGCTGCTGTAAGGCAGCAGCTTACTGAACAGACAAGGATATATTTGAATATTGTCTTCATAGTCTGCATTGTTTTTTAGAAACGATAACCAATGTTCAGCATACCGTTGATGCCGTAGGCATAATACTTCTTCGGGTTGCGGTCGAACTTGTAGACGCGGGCGCTGCCCACCTCGCCGGTAGTCGAGTTGACGGAGTAGTTGGAGCGGCTCTGCTCGTAGCCGCCGGTGACGATGCTGCGGTTGTTGAGCACGTTGGTCAGCATGAGGTTGATGGAGAGCGAGCCCTTCTTCAGACGGATGCTCTTGCCAATAGAGAGGTCGAGCATGAATCCGCCCTTGCCCTTTTCCTGCTCTATGGCGCTGTTGAGCAGCACCTTGTCGCCAGCCTCGTTGTAGCTGTAGACCTGCTCGGCCAGGATACCGCTGTTCTCGTACGACTTCTGACGGTTGTCGAGGGTGGAGCCGTAGCGGTAGGAGGGCGAGTAGTAGAGGTAGATGCGGTCGTAGTAGTTGCCCATCAGGTCGATGAACCAGCCCTTGGCGTGATAGCTCAGGGTGAGGTTGAGGGCTGTCAGCGGCGTGCCGGCCTCGCGCATATTCTTGTTGTAGACAATATCGCCGTAGTATTTACCCTCGGTGGAGTTCATATAGACCACGTCGGCATTGTTGGTGTTCTTGGCCTCGCTGACGGTGCCTAAGGTCTTGATGCTGAAGGCGGGCGTGACCTTGAAGTTCAGGCCCCACTCCAGTCCGTAGTAGGCTTTCTTGATGCCCGTCATCGAGACGTAGGAGAACGAGGCAATGTCGTCGTAGAAAAACTGCTGCCACTCGGTGGCGTCGGTCACGCTGCTGTAGTAGCCGCCGATGTTGGCCTTGAGCCATGAGTTCTCATACTGGTAGCCCAGCTCGGAGCTGAATATCTTCTCGTTCTTCAGGTTGTGTACGAAGTCGTTGTTGACTTCGGGCGAAACGAAGGCCGTCTGAGCCTGGGGAGCCTTGAGCTCGTAGCCCAAGCCCAGCTGGATGGTGTTGCCGGCACCGAGGTTATAGGTCAGTCCGCCCTTGAAACCGCCCTCAAGGAACTTGGCCGTCTTGCTCTTGCCATACGACGAGGCGCCTAAGGCCTCGGCAATGCCGTTGCGCATCTTGCCGTCGCGTGCCATGGTGACACCGCCGATGCGGCCTGCCACGAAGGTGGCCAGCGCACCTTTCTTATATTGTAGCGAGGTCCACAGTTGTGCCTTGCGCACCAGCAGGTTGTAGTCGTAGCCGAAGCGGTCGCCCTTCTTTACCTCGGCATTGGGATTGTTGAGGTCGTACTGTACGCGGGGATCGGTAGACGGATAGTTGCCTAAGGCATAGGTGTTGATGTTATGAAAGGTGTTGGCACCCAGCAGGTCTTCCATCGTCTGGTAGTGCATGCCCTTGTTGGTAGCCAGCTGGAGTCCGAGGTTCCAGTTGGTGTTCTTATTCAGCTCGCTCTTGAGGGTCGAGGCCAGAGTCAGGTTCAGATTGTTGTTGTGGCGGGCCTGCACGTAGTACATAGCATCGCGGCCTACCGAGTTGCCCATCTGGTTGGCGTAGTAGAGGCGGTCCCACTGTATCTGGCGGGCCTCGTCGCTACCCATCATGTAGGTGCGGGCACGATAGAAGTCGTCGTAGCCGCTGAGCGTGCGTCCGGCAAGGTCCTCGGGATACCAGACGTCGTAGTAGCTCGACGGCAGGTTCTTCCAGTAGTCGGGCTGGGGATTCTCGGCATTGTTGTAGTTCAGCTTGGTGCTCTTGTAGATAGAGTAGCGGCCAGTGAGCGTGGTGGTGAGCTTCTGGCGGTGGTTGATGTTCCAGTCCCAAGTCATCATCACCGTCGGAGCAAAGTCGTTGATGACGCGCGAGTTGCGTTTCTTGCCGTCCTGATAGCCCCAGTAGGGGTTGTAGAAATAGCTGTTGGCCAGCCAGTAGCTCTCGTCGGTGGCAGCGCCCTGTCCGGCCCGCTCAGTGGGGTTGCCCCAGGTGACGATGCTCAGCGAGTGGCGGTCGTTGAGCTTCTTCTCGGCTCCGAGAAAGTAGGAGAGCGAGTTGTAGAAGGTGCCGGCTACGTAGCTGGTAGCCATGCTTGCCCAGCGGTAGGTGACGTTGGCCGAGAAGGCCCAGCCGTCCTGGCGCAGTCCTGAGTTGTAGGCGTAGATGCCACGCAGCGTGTAGTTGCGGTTGGCTCCAGCCAGCGATGCATACTGTCCGGTAGGCATGTGACTGGGGCGGAAGTCGTAGTTGTTGGAACCGCCCATGGCCGCCATCGAGAAGTTGTTGGCCTCGAAGGGCAGGGCAGCCTCGCGACCCTGGTTGGTGACGCGGTTCAGTCCGCCTACGAGCGAATAGCGGAACTGGCCGCTCTCCATGTCGTTCATCGGGGCACCGTTGATGTAGATCTCATTGTACTTTTGATTAAAAGCACGGTAGCGGAAGCGCACCGGACTGAACAGATATCCCACCTGCGAGGCGTAGATGTTCTGGTTAGACGAGATGATGGTCACATTCTGCGACATGTCGTCATCCTCGCCCAGCTGAGCTTCCGTGAAGGTGAAGGCCTGTTCGCTCGTAATGGCGTTTTGTCCATCCTGCTGCTTGGGTTCATCAGTCTGGGCAAAGGCCGAAGGAGCGATGCATAGTGCCATCACTGCTAATTTCAGCTTTTTCTTCATAAGGTTTACTTTTTTTTAATGAATTCAGATTGTTGGATGCAAAGATAGCAAATAAAATGTAAAAAACGGTATCTTTTCGTATTTTTTTTCTAAAAACATGCCCGATTCTCGAATTTATTCAGTATCTTCGCCACAAAAATCTGAAACTATTATGAAAAAGCTGTTATCAACAATTGCCTTCATGCTCCTGATAGGGACATGCGGTGCCCAGGCGCAAGACCGTAAACTGAATGCCTATGCCATAGGGTTCTACAATGTGGAGAACCTATTTGACACCCAGCACGACGAGGGTAAGAACGACTATGAATACCTGCCTGACGGCCGTAACAAGTGGACGGAGATGAAGTATCAGCACAAGTTGCGCAACATGTCTCGCGTGCTGTCCGAGATGGGCACCGACAAGTTGCCTTACGGTTGTGCGGCCATCGGAGTGGCCGAGGTGGAGAATGCCCGCTGCATGGAGGACCTGTGTAACCAGGAGCCCCTGAAGGCCCGCAACTACCAGTTCTGTCATGTCGAGGGTCCCGACCAGCGTGGCGTAGACTGTGCGCTGATCTACAACCCGGCTCAGTTTACCGTCCGTAATGTGAAGCTTGTCCCCTATATATATAAAGAGGAGGAAGACATCCAGAAGGGACGTGCCACACGCGGCTTCCTCGTAGTGAGCGGAACGCTGGCAGACGAGCATGTGACCATCGTGGTCTGTCACCTGCCTTCCCGCGGTGCTACGAGCTACTATCGCGAGCTGGGCGGCGAGCAGCTGCGCGTTGTCAAAGACTCGCTGCAGAAGGACGACCCCAACGTGAAACTCTTCATCATGGGCGATATGAACGATGATCCCAAGGACCGCTCGATGTCGGTATCATTAGGTGCCCGTCGCGACATGAAGGATGTCGAGGAGGGCGGACTGTATAACCCCTGGTGGAAGATTCACGACAGCGGAACGGGTACGCTGACCTATCAGAATGCCTGGAACCTCTTCGACCAGATTATCCTGTCGCGCAACCTGCTGGATATGGAAGGCACCAAGCAATATAGCACGCTGACATTCTTCCAGCCGCAGATATTCCGTCGCGACTATCTGTTCCAGCAAGAAGGAAAGTACAAGGGCAACACACTGCGCACCCATGCCGGCGGAGTATGGCTCGACGGCTATAGCGACCACCTGCCCACGCTGGTGTATCTGGTCAAGGCCGTGGGGAAATAGTAATCTCAAGACATCGAGATGTCGAAATATCGAGATATCGATATATCGAGTTCTCGAGTTATCATGACATCGAAAAAATAAAGAAAAATGACAATCATAGGAATCGCCGGCGGTACGGGTTCGGGCAAGACCACCGTCGTCAAGAAAATCACCAAGGTGTTGCCTCCTCACTGTGCTGCCATCGTGCCGCTGGACTCGTACTATAACGATACGACGGGCTTGACCGTCGAAGAACGTAAGGCTATCAACTTCGACCATCCCGATGCCTTCGACTGGAAGCTGCTGACCGAGCAGATCAGGATGTTGAAGTCGGGGCAGGCCATCGAGCAGCCCACGTACTCGTACGTGCTCAGCAACCGACTGCCCGAGACGATTCATGTAGAGCCCAAGCCCGTCATCATCCTGGAGGGTATCATGACGCTGCACTACAAGAAGCTGCGCGACATGATGGACTTGAAAATATTCGTGGATACTGACTCAGATGTCCGCTTAATTCGCAATATCCGTCGCGATGTGGTGGAGCGCGGACGTACCGTGGAGATGGTGCTCGACCGTTATGAGAAAGTGCTCAAGCCCATGCATGAGCAGTTTATCGAACCCACAAAGAAGTTTGCCGACCTTATTATCCCTTGGGGGCATGAGAACAAGACGGGAATCCATATCCTGAAGACTTATATCGAGGGAATCGTTACCAACGTGTGAGATTTTTCCTTTTTTAAGTTTTATTTGTCTAAATCCCACTAATTTTTAGTGGGTTATTTGGTTGTTTGCTCGTTTATTCGTACCTTTGCACCCAAATTTTGTAAAAAGTAGTTTATAGTAATGGAAAAACAGATGAATTATCTCGACCGGAACGAGTTTAATTTTGAGCCAAGCCAGAAGGTTATTGACGCCATAAAGAATTTTGACCCCAAGACACTATGCTTCTACACCCGTATCTACGATCAGGGCAAGAAGAGCGTGATCAGTGTCCGACTGAGTGAAATCTACCAGGTGCCCGAGGAGCAGGTATTGCTGACCTATGGAGGAGAGGATATGCTGAAGAATGCCATCCACTATTTCCTGATGAAGGGCGACAACAAGAAGATACTTATTCCTGAGTTCTCGTGGTGGTACTATAACCGTGTGGCCTCCGAGTGCGGCGGTACGTTCGAGATGTATCCCCTGCACGAGCTGGAGGATACCTTTGCCTACGATGTGGACGAAGTGATTGAGTACACCAATCGCATCCATCCCCGTATGCTGCTGCTGGCCTCGCCCAACAATCCTACGGGCAACAGCCTGACTCCTGAGGAGGTGGGCCAAATCATGGAGCATATCCCCAGCGATACGATGGTGCTCATCGACGAGGCTTATGCCAGCTTCATGAATATGGACACAGGCTATATTGCACCGTTGGTGACCAAGTATCAGAACCTTATTATTTCGCGCACGCTTAGTAAGTTCTACGGACTGCCCGGACTGCGCTGCGGATTCGGCTTCATTGGTGCCGGCCACGACCAGTTCCTGAGCTATTGCAATAAGTATCTGGGCTATAACCGCTTTTCGGAGGCCGTCGCATTGGCCGCTCTCGACAGTAATGAGCACTACCGTCAGGTAGCCGACGACATGGAGTGGGGCCGCCAGCTCTATAAGAAGGAACTGGGTTCGCTGCCCGGCTTCAAGGTATATAAGTCGGTGGCCAACTTCATCCTCATCAAATATCCTTTGGAAATCAAGGACCAGCTGATGGAAGCGCTCAAGATTCAGGATTACAAGATTAAGTTCATGGGCGACAAGGGCCTGGAGTCGTGCCTGCGCATCACGCTGGGCCGTAAGGAGCAGACACAGACGGTTGTCGACACGATTCTGAAGGTAATAGGTAAAAAGTGAACCATTCAATGATAGGAGTCATCTTAGCAGCAGGTATGGCCAAGCGCCTGCGTCCGCTGACCGAGAACAAGCCTAAATGCCTGTTGGAGGTGGGTGGCAAGACGCTCTTGGAGCGTACCGTCGGGGCCATGCTACAGGCAGGCATCAAGGCGTTTGTGGTGGTGACAGGCTATTGTGCCGACCAGATCCGGGACTTCCTTACAACCCATTTCCCCACACTCGATATTACCTTTATCCACAATGCCGACTACGAGCACAACAACAATATCTTCTCGTTGTGGCTTTCTATGCAGGTGGTGAGGGGCAAGGATTTCCTGCTGATGGACAGCGATATACTGTGCGACCCTGCGGCAGTAGTGCGTATTGCCCGGGAGCCGGAGTCGGCCTTGGCTCTTAATCGTCATGAGTGTGGCGAGGAGGAAATCAAGGTGATTGTCGATGCAGAAGGACGCATTACGGAGATCAGTAAGGTGTGCAGCATTGAACAGGCTATCGGTGAGTCGGTGGGTATCGAGAAGATGACCACCGACTATAGCGAGGCCATCTATCACGAGCTGAAGCAGATGATAGAAGAGGAGGGGCTGATAGATGTTTTCTATGAGCGTGCCTTCGAGCGGCTCATTCCTCAGGGGCATACCTTCCGCGTGGTCGATACGACCGACTATTTCTCATACGAACTGGATACACCGGAGGATTTTGAGCGTGCCCAGCAGCTGATGCCGAAGGAACTGCTGTAGTGAATAGAGTTGAGAGTTCTTTAACCTAAAGGTCAAAGCGAGCGAAGCTCGTGGGACAATTGACAGTTTTTATTTAATATGGATCAGAAATTCAAGGCAACACTGAAGTCGTCGGAGACAGAAGACTGGCTCGACCTGCATGTCATACGCCCCTTCTGCTACTATTGTGCTTTGGCTTTTGCCAAATTTGACATACATCCTAACACCGTCACCATCTGGTCGATGATTATTGGGGCTGCCAGTACCGTATTCTTTGCTACGGGCTGCTTCTATTATTCCGGCTGGTGGGGGTTGGGCATGAACCTGATTGCCATCTTCCTGCTGATGGTGGCCGACATCCTTGACTGTACGGACGGTCAGTTAGCACGTATGACGGGAAAGAAGAGCCGCATAGGACGTATCCTCGACGGTATGGCAGGCTTTGTATGGTTCGTACCCATCTATCACGGAATGATTTATCGCTTCTATGTACACCATGAGATAGAGTTTGGCTGGCTCGGCATAGCGGATACTCCTCAGAATGTGCTGATGGCAACGGCTGTCGTCTATGTCTTAGGCGTCATCTCAGGCTTCGTGGGGATATCAGGACAGCAGCGACTGGCCGACTATTATATCCAGGTACACCTGTTCTTCCTGAAAGGCGAGAAGGGCAGTGAACTCGACAACTCCCAACGTCAACAGGAACTGTACGACCAGATGGACGACAATACACCCTGGGTGGAACGGTCTTTCCAGAAATCGTATATCGACTATACCCAGAAGCAGGAGAAAGCGACTCCCGAGTTCCAGCGCTTGCTGGCCCGGCTGCGCGAGAAGTTCGGGTCGACCGACAATATCCCTGACGAGGTACGTCAGGATTTTCTCCGCTCGTCGCGTCCCGTCATTACGTGGAACGGCCTGCTTACCTTTAACTTCCGCTCGTTCTGGCTTTTCCTGTTCTGTCTGCTCGACATCCCAGCCATTTACTTCCTGTTCGAGATATTTGCCATGGGCCTGTTGGCGTGGTATGTCAACCACCGTCATGAAGCCTTCTGCCGGCGCATAGCCCAAAGTCTCTAATCATCAAGCATTTCTGTATCATGACTTGGACAAAACAACGCCTCAACAACCTCTTCTTCTTCCTTGGCATTGCCGCTGTGGTGGTGATGTTGTTTACGTTTGATGTCAGCTTCGTCGAGTTATGGCAGCATCTGTGCCATGCCGGCTACTGGCTCATACCGATTGTGGGGGTATGGTTTGTCATCTATGGCATCAATGCCTGGTCGTGGTGGTGCATCATCAAAGGTAACGTGGGGCCCAACCCGCCGGTCAGTTTCAAGACTATCTACAGGCTTACCATTTCGGGCTACGCCCTCAACTATGCTACTCCCGTAGGCGGACTGGGCGGTGAGCCTTATCGTATCATGGAACTGTCGAAGTATATCGATAACCAGCACGCGACCTCCAGCGTCATCCTCTATGCCATGATGCACTTTTTCGGCCACTTCATCTTCTGGTTTGTCTCTATCTTCATCTATCTGGCACTGGTGGCCGTAGGCGATATGCCGCTGACAACGGCTATCGGTACCATACTGGGCATTATCATCGTGTTCTGTCTGGTGGCTTTCTACCTGTTTTCGCGCGGCTACAGAAAAGGACTGGTCGTGAAGACCATCCGCTGGATTGGTAAGATTCCCGGCCTGAAAGGCTGGAGCACGCGCTTCTCGGAGCGCCATGCCGAGGCGATGCAGAATATAGACACCCAGATAGCCTCGCTCTATGGGAGAGACAGGAAAGCCTTCTACAGCAGCCTCTTCCTCGAGTTTTTCTCGCGTGTGGTGCAGAGTTCGGAGGTGTTGTTCATGCTGTTGCTTTTCGGCATCGACAACGGGGGAGGGTTCTCGGGCATCGTGATTACCTATCTGCACAGCATACTGATCGTTGCGTTTACCACGCTTTTCGCCAATCTCATCGGATTCCTGCCCATGCAGCTGGGCGTGCAGGAGGGCGGTTTTGTACTTTCCATTGCTGCGCTGGGACTTTCTGCTGCCCTGGGCATTTTTGTCAGCATCATCTGTAGAGTGCGTGAAATCATCTGGATTCTGGTGGGTATTCTGCTCATGAAGGTTGACAGGAATTAGTGGACGATAGTCATTTTCGCGCGTACATTTTAATATAGTTGAATAATGAAAAGATTTTTATTTGCATGCACCTTAGTGGTATGTGTTCTGTTGCAGTTGTCGGCACAGAACCGGTTTAACGAGCGCCCGAAGCTGGTGGTGGGCATAGTGGTTGACCAAATGCGCTGGGACTATCTGTCGCGTTATTACAACCGATTTAGCGAGGATGGCTTCCGTCGGCTGCTGGACAAAGGGTATTCGTTCAACAATTGTCTTATCGACTATGTGCCAACGGTGACGGCCATCGGACACACCTCAATCTATACGGGAACGACACCGGCCTTTCACGGCATCTGCGGTAACAATTTTTCCATAGACGGCAAGGCTGTATATTGTTGCAGAGATTCCGTTGTTATGCCCGTGGGCTCCGACAACAAGAAAGACGGTCAGATGTCGCCCGTCAATCTGCTCGCCACGACCATTGGTGACCAACTGCGACTGCATACCGACTTCCGTTCCAAGGTGGTCGGAGTGTCTTATAAAGACCGTGCCGCCATCCTGCCTGCCGGCCATGCCGCCAATGCCGCCTACTGGTTGGACAGAAAGAACCGGCGCTTTATCACCAGCACCTACTATATGAAGGAACTGCCGGAGTGGGTAAAGGACTTTAATGAGGAACTGGAGGAAAATAAAGTGTTCAAAAAAATGGGCAAAGACATCGGGCTGTCGCCAGAGACCGGCCATATTACGGTAGATATGGCTATAGCCGCCTTGGACGGCGAACGCCTGGGACAGGGCCATGAGACGGATATGCTTTGCGTCAGTTTCTCGCAGACGGATGTAATCGGTCATGAGTGGGGCACGCGAGGTGAACATACCGACGAGGCCTATATGGAGTTGGACAAGGATTTGTCCAAACTGTTCAAGGCGCTCGACGAGAAAATTGGCAAAGGCAACTACTTGGTATTCCTGACGGCAGATCATGGGGCCGCCCATAACGAAAAGTATATGCAGAATCATGGACTGCATGGAGGCCCGTGGCTTACAGAACAACTGCGCCTTGAACTGGAAAAGTATATTGCCTCGAAGCTTGGCAGCCAGCAGCCCGTCATCGAGGCCATCCTTGACTATCGCTTCTACCTGAACCATGAGGCTATAGCCAAACAGGGACTGGATGTCGGACGCGTCAAGGAGGTGGCTATTGAGTTTTTGCGCAAGAGTCCCCATCTCTCGTTCGTTGTAGACTACGAGAAGGCAGCTACTGCGCCTATTCCAGACATCCTGCGACAGAGAATACTGCGGGGTTACAATTTCCATCGTTCGGGCGATATCATCGTTGTCCTGGAACCGGGATTCTACGAGGTGGGTTTCTGGTCGACGCCCGAAGGTACTACTCACGGAGCGTGGAATCCCTACGATGCACACATTCCCTTGTTGTTCTACGGCTGGCAAGTGCCGCATGGTGAAAACTCAGAAGAAGTGCATATTACAGATATCGCTCCGACGGTCTGTTCGTTGTTACATATTCAACAGCCCAATGCCTCAATCGGCAAGCCTTTGAAATTTAATTGAGTGTTGGAGAAACAATTTCTACAATAAAGTGCTGATATATTGAGATTTATTCCGTACCTTTGCAGCCGAGAACGACAAGAATGGATAAATTAAAGGCTGAAGATATGAATGTAGGTAAGCACGTTGAGGAGATTTTGAAGAAGCAGGGCAAGTCTGCCGCATGGTTAGCAAGCGAGATTCCCTGTGAGCGCACGAATGTATATAACATATTCAAGCGCAAGAGTATGGACGTACGTCTGCTGATGCGGATTAGCGTCATTCTGGATCACGACTTTTTTGCGGAATTATCCCGAGAAGCGTTTCCCAAGTCTAAATGATACAGGCCGTTGCCAACATGGCAACGGCTTTTATTTTTTTCCTTCACTTATCTTTTTTCATAAATATGCCCTTTCTTTGCGTTTTTTTTTGTACCTTTGCACACAAATTGAATTCAATACAATTATATTAAACACTTTTATGAACTTTACTTTGTTAATTACCGTCTTGCTGACGGCTTTGACATTGGTGGCTGGAGCTTACGTTGTGGCGAAGCTGATAGGACCCAGGTCCTACGCGAAGCTGAAAGGTGAGCCCTATGAGAGTGGTATTCCCACGCGAGGCAGCTCATGGTTGCCGGTTTCCGTGGGGTTCTACCTTTTTGCCATCTTGTTCCTCATGTTTGATGTGGAAACACTGTTTCTGTATCCATGGGCAGTAGTGGTGAAGGAATTCGGTGCGGCAGCCCTGCTGAGCATCGGGTTCTTCTTGGTTGTTCTGGTTTTAGGCTTGGCATACGCTTGGCGGAAAGGAGACTTGGAATGGAAATAAAGCCGAAAATCAAGTCTATTCCCTACAACGAGTGGAAAGACAACGAGTCGTTGGAGAAAATTGTCGACGAGCTGCACGAGGGCGGTGTCAATGTGGTGACGGGTACGCTCGACCAGCTGATCAACTGGGGACGCTCGAACTCCCTATGGTCGCTGACCTTTGCTACCTCTTGCTGTGGTATCGAGTTCATGGCCTGTGGCTGTTCGCGTTACGACTTTGCCCGCTTTGGTTTCGAGGTGACGCGTAACTCCCCCCGACAGGCCGACCTCATCATGTGTGCCGGTACAATCACCCACAAGATGGCTCCTGCCCTGAAGCGTCTGTACGACCAGATGGCCGAGCCGAAGTATGTGGTGGCTGTTGGTGGCTGTGCCATCAGCGGCGGTCCCTTCAAATCGAGCTATCATGTGGTGAAAGGCATCGAGGAGATTGTGCCGGTCGATGTGTTCGTTCCGGGATGTCCTCCCCGTCCGGAGGCTATCATGTATGGCATGATGCAGTTGCAGCGCAAGGTAAAGGTTGAGAAGTTCTTCGGTGGTGCCAACCATAAGCAAACCCGCGAGGAGGCTGCCTTAGGTGTGTCCAATGAGGAACTGACATTCCGTGAGAAGTTGGGCGACAACCGTCGTAATCCCATTGTGGTGACCGATGTGCCCCAGGAGTTTGTGGATGAAATGAAGGCTGCCCAGACAGCCGCTAAAGCAAAGGAGGAGAACGCATGAAACTGGATTTCCTATCATTCGATTTCGACAAGTTCGCTTCTGAGATGCAGAACTTGAAGACCGCCAAAGGCTTCGACTATCTGATTACCATCGTCGGCGAGGACTTCGGTGCAGAGGAAGGCCTTGGCTGTGTGTACATTCTTGAGAACACGAATACGCACGAGCGTTGCAGCGTGAAGATGCTGGCCAAGAGTCAGGTATGCGGAGATGGCATGTCGTCAAACGGCACTGGTGATACTGACGGACAGATGATGTCCTATATCCCCACCGTTTCACACATCTGGCGCGTGGCCGAACTGCTGGAGCGCGAGGTCTACGACTTCTATGGCATTGTGTTCCTGGGTCATCCCGATATGCGCCGCCTGTTCCTTCGTACCGATTTCAAAGGCTATCCCTTCCGTAAGGACTGGAAGTTCGACGACAGCTATACGCTGGAGGACGATGTGGAGCCCGACTATGGCTTGGAGTACTACCTCGACAAGGATGGTAACCTGCAGTCGAAGCAGAACAAGCTGTTCACACAGGACGACTATGTCATCAACATCGGTCCGCAGCACCCCGCTACCCATGGCGTGCTCCGCCTGCAGACAGTGCTCGATGGTGAGACCGTGAAGCGTATCTATCCCCACTTCGGCTATATCCACCGTGGTATTGAGAAGATGTGGGAGCAGATGACCTATCCGCAGACACTGGCCTTGACTGATCGTCTGAACTATCTCGGTGCCATGCAGCATCGCCACGCTCTCGTGGGAGTCATTGAAGAGGCAATGGGCGTAGAGCTCACCGACCGCATCAAGTACATCCGTACCATTATGGACGAGTTGCAGCGTCTGGATTCCCACCTGCTCTTCACCTCGTGTGTGGCTCAGGACCTGGGTGCTCTCACTGCCTTCCTTTACGGTATGCGCGACCGTGAGCATGTGCTCAACTGCATGGAGGAGACTACGGGTGGCCGACTGATTCAGAACTACTATCGCATTGGCGGTCTGCAGGACGACATCGATCCTAACTTCGTGAAGAACGTGAAGGACCTCGTGAAATACCTGCGCCCGATGATTCAGGAGTATATGGATGTCTTCGGCGACAATGTGATTACCCACAACCGACTGGAGAACTGTGGCCCGATGTCGCTCGAAGACTGTATCTCGTATGCCGTCACCGGTCCTGCCGGACGTGCTTCTGGCTGGAAGAACGACGTACGCAAGAACCACCCCTACGACTTGTACGACAAGGTGGAGTGGGAGCAGTGCACACTCGACACATGTGACTCGATGGGACGCTATCTGGTTCACATCAATGAGATGTACCAGAGCCTGCGGATCATCGAACAGCTCATCGACAACATTCCTGAGGGCGACTTCTATGTGAAGCAGAAGCCTATCATCAAGGTGCCCGAGGGACAGTGGTACTACGCTGTTGAGGGTGTAGCCGGTGAGTTTGGTGTCTATCTCGACTCTCGTGGTGACAAGAGTCCCTACCGCATGAAGATGCGTCCGATGGGTCTCTCGCTGGTAGGAGCCTTCGACCCGATGCTGCGCGGTCAGAAGATTGCCGACCTCATTGCCACCTGTGCCGCTATTGATGTGGTGATACCTGATATCGACAGGTAAGGGTTTGCAAATCGTAAAATAGTAAATCGTCAAATAGTAAATTTACAAGATGTTCGACTTTTCTATTATAACACAATGGTTCGACGCTTTTCTCCGTCAGACGTTAGGGCTGGGAGATTTCCTGTCGATATTGATAGAGTGCGTGCTGGTCGGCGTGGGCATCCTCGTGGGATATGCGCTGATAGCCATCGTGCTGATATTCATGGAACGTAAGGTGTGTGCCTACTTCCAGTGCCGTCTGGGCCCGATGCGCGTGGGCTATTGGGGCTTGTTGCAGGTGTTTGCCGACGTGCTGAAGATGCTCATCAAGGAGATATTCTTCGTCGATCGTGCCGACAAGCTGCTCTATGCCGTGGCTCCGCTGCTGGTGATCATCGGTTCTGTGGGTGCTTTCTCGTTTCTGCCTTGGAACAATGGTGCTACAGTGCTCGACTTCAACGTAGGCGTTTTCCTGCTTACCGCCATCTCGTCGATTGGCGTGGTAGGTATCTTCCTCGCCGGTTGGAGCTCTAACAACAAGTATTCGGTGGTTTCGGCCATGCGTGGTGCCGTGCAGATGATATCCTACGAGATGTCGCTCTGCCTTTGTCTCATCACGGCCGTCATCCTGACTGGTACGATGCAGATGTCTGGTATCGTTGAGGCACAGACCGGTCCCTGGAAGTGGCTGATCTTCCAAGGTCATGTGCCCGCCATCATTGCCTTCCTCGTATTCCTCGTGGCAGGTAATGCAGAGGCCAACCGTGGCCCGTTCGATATGGCTGAGGCCGAGAGCGAGCTGACTGCCGGCCATCATACCGAGTACTCGGGTATGGGCTTCGGCTTCTTCTATCTGGCCGAGTTCCTCAACCTCTTCATCATTGCCGGCATCGCCGCTACCGTATTCTTGGGTGGCTGGGCTCCTGTCAACATTGGTGTCGAGGCCTTCGACAAGGTGATGAACTACATCCCGGGCATCGTATGGTTCCTGGGCAAGGCCTTTGCGCTGGTATGGATTCTGATGTGGATCAAGTGGACATTCCCCCGTCTGCGTATCGACCAGATCCTGAAACTGGAATGGAAGTATCTGATGCCGCTGTCGCTCATCAACCTCGTGCTGATGACTGTGGTGGTGGCTCTGGGCTTATATATTAAATAAGGTATAGCAATGGAAGATAATAAAACATATTTCGGAGAAATAGGACACGGCCTGAAGACGCTGGCTACGGGTATGGGAGTGACCTGGAAGGAATACTTCAAGGACTTCTTTACCAACAAGTCGACCGAGCAGTATCCTGAGAACCGTAAGACGACACTCCACGTGTCCAGCCGTCATCGCGGCCGCCTGGTGTTTAAGCGTAACGAGGACGGCTCCTACAAGTGCACGGCTTGCACCCTGTGTGAGAAGTCGTGTCCCAACGGAACCATCAAGATTACCAGCCACATGGCCGAAGACCCTGAGACGGGCAAGAAGAAGAAGGTGCTCGACGACTATCAATACGACCTGGGCGACTGCATGTTCTGTCAGCTCTGCACCAATGCCTGCAACTTTGATGCTATCGAGTTCTCCAATGATTTCGAGAATGCCGTGTTCGACCGCGACAAGCTGGTGCTGCATCTCGACAAGGAAGTCTACAAGGGTGGCTCTCTGCCCAACCTGCTCAATGGCGGTGCTGAGTGGAAAGTCGGAACGTTTAACACTAAAACGAAGTAAACGACTATGGCAAATATGATTATGTTTTGCATTCTCGCCGTTGTCATCCTCGGCTCTGCCGTGATGTGTGTGACAACGACCCGAATCATGCGGGCCGCAACGTTCATGTTGTTCGTGCTCTTTGGCGTGGCAGGTCTTTACTTCCTGCTCGACTATACGTATCTGGGTGCAGCCCAGATATCGGTCTATGCCGGTGGTGTGACGATGATCTATGTCTTCGCCATCCAGCTGGTGTCGAAGCGTACTCTGCAGGGTTTGACCGAGCGTATGAAGGGCAGCCGTGTCCTCTGGGGCGCACTGCTCTGTCTGATCGGCTGTGCTACGGTCATCCTGGTGCTGCTGAAGAATCAGTATATCTATACCGGCGAGGCTGTGGCCGATGTCGAGCTTCCCATGAAGAAGATCGGCGAGGCACTGGTGGGTGCCGGACGTTATCAGTATGTGCTGGCCTTCGAGTTCATCTCGCTGTTCCTGCTGGCCTGCATCATCGGTGGTTTGGTTGTTTCACGTAAAGAAGAGGAGAAGTAAACTATGACAATACCTGTAGAATGTTATTTCGTGCTCAGTGCACTGCTGTTCTTCATCGGTGTCTTCGGCTTCATCACGCGTCGCAACCTGGTTGCCATGCTGATTTGCGTTGAGCTCATCCTCAATGCCGTCGACATCAATTTCGCTGCCTTCAACCGCCTGCTTTTTGCCGGTTCTATGGAGGGAATGTTTATGACGCTTTTCTCTATCGGTGTCTCCGCAGCCGAGTCGGCAGTGGCTATTGCTATTATCATCAATGTCTACCGCAACTTCCGTAGCGATAGCGTTGACAGCATTAAGAATATGAAATGGTAGTGAAAAGGTAAAAAAGTAAAAGTGAAAAATTATGGATATATATAGTTATTCCTTCCTGATACTTCTGCTGCCTGCGCTATCATTCGTGATTCTCGCGCTGTGCGGTATGAAGATGTCGCATAAGACTGCCGGTCTTATCGGTACTACCTCGCTGGGACTGGTCACCGTATTGTCGTACATGACGGCGTTTGCCTATTTCGGCGCCGACCGTCTGGCTAACGGTACGTTCCCCACGCTTGTTCCCTATAACTTCACCTGGCTGCCCCTGGGCAACCTGCACTTCGACATGGGTATCCTTCTGGACCCCATCTCGGTGATGATGCTGATCGTCATCAGCACGGTGTCGTTCATGGTACATATCTATTCGTTTGGCTATATGCACGGTGAAAAGGGATTCCAGCGCTACTACGCCTTCCTCTCGCTGTTCACCATGTCTATGCTGGGTCTGGTGCTCGCCACCAATATTTTCCAGATGTACACCTTCTGGGAGCTGGTGGGTGTGAGCTCCTATCTGCTCATCGGCTTCTACTATCCGCTCAAGCCCGCCATTGCCGCCTCTAAGAAGGCTTTCATCGTGACACGCTTTGCCGATATGTTCTTCCTCGTGGGTATTCTGCTCTTCGGCTACTACACTGAGTCGTTCAGCTTCTCGTTTGCCGGCGATATCGTGATGGGGCAGGGCACTACACCGTTCATCGAGGGCAATGCTGCCAAGGCTATGGCTGCCGGTGCGTTCATCCTGCCTACGGCCCTGGTGCTGATGTTCATCGGTGGTGCCGGTAAGTCGGCCATGTTCCCGTTGCACATCTGGCTACCCGACGCTATGGAGGGTCCTACGCCTGTCAGTGCACTCATCCACGCTGCTACGATGGTGGTGGCTGGTGTGTTCCAGATTGCCCGTATGTTCCCCTTGTGGGTGGAGTATGCACAGCCGCAGATGTCCATCGTGGTATGGGTGGGCGTGTTCACCGCTTTCTATGCTGCTGCCGTGGCCTGTGCCCAGAGCGACATCAAGCGTGTGCTGGCTTTCTCTACCATCTCGCAGATTGCCTTTATGATGGTGGCACTGGGCGTCTCACTGCCCGGTCATCATGGTGTGCTCGACAATCATGCCCAGCTCGGTTTCATGGCTGGTATGTTCCATCTGTTCACCCATGCCATGTTCAAGGCGTGCCTGTTCCTCGGAGCCGGTTGCATCATCCATGCCGTCCACTCTAACGAGATGGCCCTGATGGGTGGGCTGCGCAAGTATATGCCTATCACGCATATCACCTTCCTCATCTCCTGTCTGGCCATTGCCGGTATTCCCTTCTTCTCGGGCTTCAGCTCGAAGGATGAGATTATCACTGCCTGCTTTGCCTACAGTCCTGTGGTAGGATGGATTATGACGGGTATTGCCGCTATGACGGCCTTCTATATGTTCCGTCTGTACTATGGCATCTTCTGGGGAACGGAGAATCGCGAGGCCCACGAGCATCATACGCCGCATGAGGCTCCCGCAACCATGACCATTCCTCTGATTGTGCTTTGTGTCATCACCTGCGGAGTGGGTATCTATACCACTATTGCCGGTTTTGCAGGGTGGGGTGGAAGCTTCGGCCAGTTTGTTTCAGCCGAAGGTACTAATTACACCATCCATTTCGACACGCAGATTGCTGCTACCTCTACGATTATCGCTATCCTGAGCATCTGCCTGGCCACCTATATCTATAAAGGTGAGTCGCAGCCTATTGCCGACCGTCTGTACAAGCAGTTCCCGCGTCTGCATCAGGCTGCCTACAAGCGCTTCTATCAGGACGAGATATGGCAGTTTGTCACCCATCGCATCATCTTCCGTTGCGTCTCGACTCCTATTGCATGGTTCGACCGCCACGTGGTTGACGGCACGTTCAATTTCCTGGCATGGGGAGCCAACGAGGCTGGCGAGTCCTTGCGCCCCTGGCAGAGTGGCGATGTGCGTCAGTATGCGGTATGGTTCCTTACTGGTACAGTGGCACTGACACTAATCCTGCTTGCCATATAAATCGTAAATTGTAAATCGTCAAATAGTAAATTACATTTATGAGTATATTAACATTATTCGTAGTGATTCCCGCCCTGATGCTCTTGGGCCTTTGGTTGGCCAAGAGCCTCAATCAGGTGCGTGGTGTGATGGTGGCCGGAGCCTCGTGTCTGCTGGCCCTGTCTGTTTGGCTGACCATCTATTTCGTCCAGCAGCGTGCAGCAGGCAATACTGATGTGATGTTGCTGACGGCTTCCACCCCTTGGTTCAAGCCATTGAATATCGCCTATTCGGTCGGTGTCGACGGCATCTCGGTGGTGATGTTGCTGCTCTCCAGCATCATCGTCTTCACCGGTACCTTTGCCTCGTGGCAGCTGAAACCCATGACGAAGGAGTATTTCCTGTGGTTCACCCTCCTCTCGACGGGTGTCTATGGCTTCTTCATCTGCACCGATATGTTCACCATGTTCATGTTCTACGAGGTGGCGCTGATTCCCATGTACCTGCTGATTGGTGTCTGGGGCTCGGGCAATAAGGAGTATGCCGCCATGAAGCTGACACTGATGCTGATGGGAGGTTCGGCCCTGCTGATTCTCGGCATCCTCGGTATCTATTACTTCAGCGGTGCCACCACCATGAATGTCAACGAGATTGCCGCCATGCACAATATCCCGGTAGAGACGCAGAAGGTGTTCTTCCCCTTCATCTTCATTGGTTTTGGCGTCTTAGGTGCGCTGTTCCCCTTCCACACATGGTCGCCCGACGGTCATGCCTCAGCGCCTACGGCTGTCTCCATGCTCCACGCCGGCGTGCTGATGAAACTGGGAGGCTATGGCTGTTTCCGTGTTGCCATGTATCTGCTGCCCGATGCAGCCAATGAGCTGGCCTGGATATTCCTTATCCTCACCACCATCTCGGTGGTCTACGGTGCGTTCTCGGCTTGTGTGCAGACCGACCTGAAGTATATCAATGCCTATTCGTCAGTGTCTCACTGCGGACTGGTATTGTTCGCCCTGCTCATGATGACCAAGACGTCTTGTACGGGTGCTATTCTGCAGATGCTCTCGCACGGTCTGATGACGGCGCTCTTCTTTGCCCTCATCGGTATGATCTACGGCCGCACTCACACCCGCGACATCCGCTATCTGGACGGACTGATGAAGATCATGCCGTTCCTCGCCGTGGGCTACGTCATTGCCGGTCTGGCCAACCTCGGTCTGCCGGGCTTCTCGGGCTTCATTGCTGAGATGACGATTTTCGTCGGCTCGTTCGAGAATCCCGACCAGTTCCACCGTGTGGCTACCATCATTGCTTGTACGTCGATTGTCATCACGGCAGTCTACATCCTGCGTGTTGTCGGTAAGATTCTGTATGGCGAGGTGAAGAATCCTCACTATCTGGAGCTCACCGATGCTACTTGGGACGAGCGTGTTGCCGTCATCTGTCTCATTGCCTGTGTGGCCGGTCTCGGTCTGTTCCCCCTCTGGGCAAGCAATGTCATCTCAGATGCCGTAGGACCCATCCTCGCGAACATCATCTAAACGGCACGCTAAATAGTAAATAAATCGTAAATAGTAAATCGTTAAATCGTAAATTACGTTTATGGGATATAGTCAATTCTTAAATATGATACCCGAGGCCTTTTTGGTGCTCGCACTGATACTGGTGTTCTTTGCCGACTTCTGCCTGACTAAAAGTGCGCGCAAGAATGCCGTGCTCAGCAAGCTGACCGGAGCCTTGCTCATCTGTCTGATGCTGCTTTCCACCACGGTGGCTCCCGCTGAGGCTTTCGGAGGTATGTATGTGGCTACCAAGGCCGCCAATGTGATGAAGATGATCCTGACGCTCGGCACGCTCATCGTGGTCATCATGGCCCAGCCGTGGCTTGAAGGCGGTAGTCAAGTCGTAAACAGTAAATCGCTAAATGGTAAATACAGTGGCGAGTTCTATATGTTGGTACTGTCTACCTTGCTGGGTATGTTCATCATGGTCAGCAGCGGCAACTTCCTGCTCTTCTTCCTCGGACTGGAGACCGCCTCGGTGCCGATGGCCTGTCTGGTGGCTTTCGATAAGTTCAAGAAGAACTCGGCCGAGGGTGCTGCCAAGTACATCCTGACGGCTACCTTCTCCAGCGGTGTGATGCTCTACGGCCTGTCGTTCGTCTACGGCTCTGTAGGTACGCTCTATTTCGATGATATTGCCCAGCGCATTGCCTTCTTCGCTCAGTATAAGAGCCAGCTGCCGATGCTCATCATGGGACTGGTGTTCTTCTTCAGCGGACTGGGCTTCAAGCTGTCGCTCGTACCCTTCCATTTCTGGACTGCCGACACCTACGAGGGCGCTCCCACGCCAGTCACGGGTTATCTCTCTGTCGTGTCCAAGGGGGCTGCCGCCTTTGCCCTGATGGCCATCTTTGTCAAGGCCTTTGGCCCGTTGACGGAGTATTGGGAGTATATGCTCTATATCGTTATCGTGCTCTCCATCACCATTGCCAACCTCTTCGCCATCCGTCAGAGTGAGTTGAAGCGATTCATGGCTTTCAGCTCTATCTCTCAGGCTGGCTATATCATGTTGGCGGTGATTGGTGCCTCGCAGGCTGGCATGGCCTCGCTGATGTACTATGTGCTGGTTTACGTAGTGGCCAACATGGCGGTGTTCACCGTCATCTCTACGGTCGAGCAGAACAATGGCGGCACCACTCAGATGTCGAGCTACGACGGACTCTATCAGACCAACCCCAAGCTGGCATTCCTCATGACGCTGGCTCTGTTCTCGCTGGCTGGTATTCCGCCTTTCGCCGGTATGTTCTCCAAGTTCTTCGTGTTCATGGCTGCCGCTCAGCAGGGCTCTTTCTGGGCTTACTTCGTCGTGTTCATTGCCTTGGTCAATACGGTGGTGTCACTCTACTACTATCTGCTCATCGTCAAGGCGATGTATATCAAGCAGACCGACACCCCGCTGCCCACCTTCCGTACGGAGAATAGCACGCGGGTGGCCCTCGTGGTCTGCACTGCAGGCATCGTACTCTTTGGTATTTGCTCTTGCATCTACGACTACCTCTTCGCTGCTTCTACAATGTAAGCGGTGATGATGATACGATAAAAAATAATCTCCGATAGCTTTGGTGCTGTCGGAGATTATTTTTTATTGGATGCTTTTGTAAAGTTCTAATAGTTGTGTGGCGGTCTTGCGCCAGGAGAAGAGCTTGGCACGTTCCAGTCCGACGGCACGCTTCTGTTGGTAGAAAGCCTCGTCCGTCTCCAGCCGTAGCATCATCTGGGCCATCTCGTCGCTGTTCTCTGGATGGATGAGGATGGCATCTGGTCCGCCAATCTCGGGCATCGACGACGTGTTGCTGGTGATCACGGGCACCCCGCAGGCCATGCCCTCTAACAGGGGAATGCCGAAACTCTCGCGTAGCGATGTGTAGAGGAAGGCAAAGGCATTGCAGTAGATGTAGGGCAAGTCGCTGTTGATGATATAGCCCGGCATGACGATGCTTTCGCGGATGTTCTCAATCCCGTTTCGCTCGATGATGCCGTTCAGATATTCATGGTCCAGGTCGGCCATCAGCAGCTTGCGCTTGACGGCAGACTGATTCAGGTATTTCGAGTAGGCCATCAGCGTACGCTCCGTGTTCTTCTTCGGATCGGTGTTGCCCAGAAAGAAGAAATAGCCTGGCTCTGGGATGTATTTCCGATAGATGCCCTCCGTGTCGTCAACGGGCCTGAACCATTCGTTGTAGCCGTTGTAGATCATCGCCATCCGCTCGCGGGGAATCTGCAGCTTGCGGATGATATTCTCCATCTCAAAGTTCGAGACGGTGATGATTCGGCGGCATTTGTCCAGAATGCGCGGCACTACCAGTCGGCGGTAGAGCCAGCCCATGTTCTGGTAGAGCGAGTGGTTTTGCTTGTCGCGTGGTTCCAGGAAGATAATGTCGTGCAGGGTCAGTATCAGTGGGATGTCGCACCAAATGGGGGCGGTGTTGCTCGTGCAGTGCAGGAGCTCTACCCCGTATCTCCTGGCGGCCCTCGGCAGTGCCCACTGCTCCCAGAGCGGGTAGGAGGGACAGTCCAGCTCAACGATGTGTACATGAGCCGTGCTTTCCACGCAGCGGTCCTCGCCGGGTTTCACGAAGACAAAGTATTCGTTCTCGTGGTCTATCTGTTGCAGTTCACGTATTTCTTGCAGCACCACATAGTCCATGCCGTGCTTGTTCTTGCGGAATATCCGTTGGGCTTCGATACCTATTTTCATGTAGTTGAGAGTTGAGAGTTCTTAGACCGTTTTGGTGGGGGAGAGGTCTTTGATGATCTTGGCGGGTACTCCGCCGGCCAGCGTGTAGTCTGGCACGTCCTTCGTCACTACGGCGCCCGCTGCGATCACACAGTGATTACCGATGGCCACTCCGGGCAGGATGACCGCATTGGCTCCTATCCAGACATCGTCGCCAATGACCACGGGCTTGGTGCTCACCCCCTGCTCGTCTATTCGCCGGGCAGCATCTCCGAAGTTGTGGTTCAGCGCCGTCACCGTGATGCCCTGGGCCAGGTTGACGTGACTGCCGATGCACACCGGTCCTATCACGGTGCAGTGGATGCCGATGCGCGTATAGTCGCCAATGGTCACATCGCCCACGGCATTATTGATGCAGCAGTACGACTCCACCACGCTGCGCCTGCCCAGCCAGAACCGGCGGTAGGGTGGGGTGTCCATCCTCACGCTATGGTATATCTTCGACCCTCGCCCGCGATGCTGATACAGCGGGGCCAACAGCCTCACATACCAGCGGGGGCGTGCATCCCGCTGGTTCATAATCAGATAGTCTATCCATCGCTTCAGTTTCGGGCTGCCTTTCAGCCCCTGTCTCAGCGCTTCCTTGTCTTTCATGCAACAAATTTACGACATATTCTTCATTATTCCAAATTTTTTTGCTATTTTTGCAGAATGAAAATACTGTTTCTTGTCTATCATGGCTTCTCAGAGCATAGCGGAATCTCGAAAAAGATTCACTATCAGGTGAAAGGACTTCGTGAGAATGGTCACGATGTGCGTCTGTGTTACTATGACTTCTCGCCAACGGGGCATCGCTGCCGTTTTGTTGATGGACAGGTGATTCAGGACTATGGAACGGGCGTCTGGGCTGGTCTGCGCCAGCGGCTGAGCTACGATGGCATCTATGACTATTGCCTCCGCGAGGGCATCGAGTTCGTCTATGCCCGCTGCTTCCAGAATGCCAATCCCTGGCTGATACGGTTTTTCAGGAGACTGCGTCAGGCCGGCATTCGTGCGGTCACCGAGATTCCTACCTATCCGTACGACGAGGAGTTCAGGAACTTCTCGTGCCAGCAGCGCATGCAGCTGAAGATGGACCAGCTTTTCCGCCATCGTCTATATCGGTATATGGATGCGATGGTCACCTTCTCCGATGCCACTGAAATCTTCGGCCAGCGCACCATCCGCATCTCCAATGGTGTCGACTTCGACAGCATCCCCTTGCATCAGCCGTCATCCATCAGCCATCATCCATCTTCACTTCACCTAATCGGTGTGGCCGAGGTGCATACCTGGCACGGCTTCGACCGGGTGATGGAGGGCCTGGGGCATTATCGGGGCACCGTCCCCGTCTATTTCCATGTGGTGGGTGGGGTGCATCCTAACACGATGAACCACGTTTTCAAGCCTATTATCGAGAAATATGGGTTACAGGACAGGGTCGTCTTTCACGGTCAGCTTTTTGGCGAGGCTTTAGATGCCGTCTTCAACCAGTGCCAGTTTGCCATCGGCTCCCTGGGGCGCCATCGCTCGGGCATCACGGTCATCAAGACCCTCAAGAATCGCGAGTATGCCACCCGTGGCATTCCCTTCATCTATAGCGAGACGGACAGCGACTTCGATCATCAGCCCTATGTCATGAAGGCTCCTGCCGACGAGTCGCCGATTGATATTCAGCAGATTATTGACTTCATGGGCCGTTTCACCATGCAGCCCACCGACATCCGTCGGACTGTCGGACCTCTCACATGGAAGATTCAGATGCAGCGAGTGGTCGATGCCATCGCTGGTCACAACATATAAAAAAAGAATAGCTATGTCTAACTGGTACGAGAAATACATGACCATCTACGGTCGCCCCTTCAGTGAGGTGCCTCAGGAGGTGATTGACGGCACACGCGAGCGTCTGGCCCGATTGCAGAGTCCGCAACCGCTGGCCAGCATCGTGGTGATTGCTTACAACGAGGAGACCCATCTGCAAGCCTGTCTTTGGGCTATCAGCGAGATTCAGTGCAAATATCCCGTGGAGATTATCGGTGTAGACAATGACTCCAAGGACCGGACGGCAGAAATCTATGAGAAGTCTGGAATCCCCTATTACACCGAGTACGAGCACTCCTGTGGCTATGCCCGTCGCTGCGGACTGCAACATGCCAAGGGACGCTTCTATTTCGATGTAGACAGCGACACGCTCTATCCGCCCCATTACTATGAGGTGATGCTCGACCATCTGTTGAAGCCCGGTGTCAGCTGCGTGTCGGCTACCTGGAGCTATTTCCCCGACGAGAATCACTCGAAGCTCTCGTTGAAGCTGTTCGAGATGGCCCGCGACCTGTTCCTGTGGATTCAGCATTTCAAGCGTCCTGAGCTTTCCGTCCGTGGACTGGTCTTTGCCTACAATGCCGACTATGGCCGGCAGGAACCCTATCGCGTGGACATTATCCGCGGCGAGGACGGCTCTATGGCGTTCAATCTGAAGAAGTACGGCCGCATCGTCTTTGTCCGCGACCGCCGCTGCAGGGCCATCACAGGCTATGGCACCATCGGCAACCTGTCGATGTGGCAGAGCTTCCTCAACCATGTGAAGATACAGATGAAAGGCATCACCCGCATCTTCCACCAAACCGACCACTATCAAGACAGCGAGGACAATATGGTAAAAAACAAGTGAGCGTATGAACGACAGACCATAAACGCTTACTTAATAATTCTTTCATAGGATTGTATCAGCAGGTCCGTACATGACGATACATTGTATCTGCAGATGAGCTGTTCTCTTAATTTGGGCTGAGATGTATTGTCTTCTAATGCTGTCATGATTGCGAGCCCAATCTCGTCAATGTCATAGGGATTCACCAACTGCACATATTCTTTTTCATAATATTCTTTGGGACCTCCCAAGTTAGTAATTACTATATTGCAGCCATGTATTGCAGCTTCTAAGGCAACAAGACCAACGCCTTCATTAAGACTTGGTAATGCAAAAACTTTTGCCCTGTTATATAGCGATGTTAATTCAATATCACTAATGAATCCTTTGATTTCTATGTTTGGAGATCCGCCGATGATGGATTGCAGTTTGCGCTCCGATTCAGCATTACCGGTATTGCCTGCCAAGATAAGTTTGAATTTGTATTTCTTGGCTGCTTCAATCAGTCTTGGAACGTTTTTTCTTGGCTGAGTCATGGTTCCGACAAACAGACAAAAGGGCTCTTTTTCTACTGTATTGTCATAGTGATCCTCACGATATGACAGGGGGACGATGGCTATTTTCTTATCCTCAATACCATATCCTCCCCTTAGGTAGTCAGCTTCATAATTAGTCCTGGCAAGAAAGAGCTTAATGTCTGTCTTCAGTTTCCGGAGAGCATAGTTCTGGGTGAATAAGCGTAGTTTGCTACATCCAACATGTGTAGCTAACCGGTATTTCCACATAGGAGTATTGGTATCGATGATAGGTGAAAACACAAAATGGGGGTTGATGCCACTTCCCCAATGTATCATGTCATAATTCCATAGTCCAAAGCCAAAAACATGCACAATATCATACGATTTCCAGTCATAATGTCCCCAAGGGTTAATCCGGTCTACTTGGTGTCCTTTCCTTTCTAACTCTTTGAGCCATATTTCTGCCTGCATCTTACTGCCATCTCCTGCTCCCATGTAGCAGGCCCCTGGATACATGATATATGCGATTTTCATTTTCTTTTATGATTAGTTTTTGCAAATATACAAAAAAAATATAAGATAGTTGTTTTTTCATAGTAAAAATGTGTGTTTTGCGTCCGATTTAGTAAAAAATAGACCGCTTGGCAAAAGATTGGCAGCAACTCTTTGAAAGTTTATAATTTTTTCGTAACTTTGGCTTCGCCGAACTTACTTTTCGTTCGGAAATGAAATAAAAAGCTATTTTTCTTTCATTTCTCTCACTTATTTTGTATCTTTGCAAAAAGTTTTAGAGTATGGAGCAGTATAAATAGGAAATACCCGGTCGGCATCAGTTTCAGTAAGGATGAGCGCACGATGACAGAATGGACCGTGAAGGTGAAGTGATTTGATAATCTTAAAGGTGAAGTGATTTGATAACTATGGCATACGAAGTAACAATAGGAATACCAGTGTACAATGTAGAGAAGTACATCCGCCTGACGATGGACTCGGCACTGGCGCAGACCTTTGAGAGCATCGAGTTCCTGGTATTGGACGATTGTGGTACTGACTCTTCGATGGATATTGTCCGTGAATATCAGCGGACACATCCGCGAGGCAAGGATATCCGTATTATCCGCCAACCGCAGAATGGCGGATTGGGACGTGCCCGGAATAGGATCATAGAAGAAGCTCGCGGCCGGTATCTCTACCATTTAGATGCCGATGATGCCATCGCTCCCAACACGATCTCCCTATTGTACGAACAAGCAGTCAAATACGATGCCGATATGGTGTATGGCTCTTACCGGCGTATAGAACAGTTTGGTGGCGAGGAGAAAAAGGAAGATTATAGTTACCAGCGTCAGGTGTTTCTTCAGGAGAATGAGTTTGCCGACCGTGTCTATAGCGATTATGGATTTTTGCAGGCTAATACCTGGAATTTCCTCATAAAAAGAGAAATATACTTGAAGAACAATATCCGTCATAAAGCCGTGAACTTCTGGGAGGATTTTTCTACCACTATTGATCTTCCGACATATGTTACCCGTGTTGTGCTGCTATCTGATATTACCTATTTCTATTATTGTCGTTATGGTTCGCTGTCGAATTTCAGTAAACGAGACCATATTGCCAAGGACGAAATCTTAGGGACCATTGGTGCAATGGGACAGGTCAAACAGGGATGGCAGCGTGTGAAGGACAAGCCTTATTTCCATAAATGGCTCTATAAGGTGATGATGACTCATTTCTATATTGTTTGTTCTATTTTGAAACAGCAGGAGATTATCGCTCCTCCTTTCACCGACTGTGAAGTTCGCGATGTGATGCGTTCACCACTGACGTTCAGCGATTTGCTGTACTTAAAGGGGTGGAAATGTAAAAACCTAAGTCTTTATCTGATAGGAGCATTGCCCGCTTTTGTTTCTGTTGCCTTAGTGAGATTATTGGGCAAGTCAAAGGGACTCTTGTGAGTTCCTTATGGAATTGACTGGCGGCAAGGACAGGTGTAGTCACTATTCTCTCTCAAAGATGGACGGTGACGGAAATTTTCTCTCAAAAGCTTCTCTTACCGCCTTTGCGGCATAATCAAAATCTTCAGGACTACAAAAAGGCGTGTCGTTGATGCAGATAGAGGTTGTCCGCTCCTCGATAATGACCTTTTGTAAATCGTCGACGATGTCTTTGTCGTAGCGATAATACATGATGCCTTTTTTCTTCATAGGATAGAACCTGTTGGATGCAAATTGCCAATACCTTATTAGATATTGGTTTAGGTTTATATTTTCTCTAAATCTTGTACAACTTTGATCAAGAACTTCACCCTCTTTTTCCCATACTTCTTGGAATATTGATTTTAGCATGGGTTGCTCATGATGGAAAAGGGTGAAATTTTCAAATAGGGATCTGCTTAACATAAGTAATGAGAATAGTAATGGTTTTCCCCATAAGTGCGGTCCATACCATTTCTTCCATGCTTGGCTAATTACTTTCTTTCTATTAAAGTTCCTGTTGATAAGAGCAATGGCCCAGTAGATATCAAGATCAATGCCGAATTTATTATTGTTATCATAGACAGGATTTTTAAATACAGATTCAAAATTGTAGTCACAAGGAAGACCTTCTATGAAAAAATAATCAGGTTCCACAGGAGCATTGATGAACATGTCGTCGTTAAAATAGACAAAATGTTCTGATAATGTATCAATTCTTCCAATATTCAGTTCTATTGTACCAGAGTTGAAAGTAGGTAAATACTTTTGGGGAATATAGTCAGAGTGTTTTATCAAGACAAGTTTTTCACAATCAGGATTAATCCATTTTGGAAATGTTCCGTTAGTGATGAGATAGACCTTATGGACCCAAGGAGCATATCTCTCAACAGATCTAAACCAATAGCGAAAAATATCCCAATTTCTGAATCTTGCTTGGTCATGTATGGGCTTCTCTGGCCTATAGTGGTTGTATGTTGCAATCCATTCAGGATCCGTACTGTCTAACCATAATACGACGAAATCAATTTTTTCCATTATTCAGATTCTTTATTTAAATGATAAATAGCATTCATAATTGCCTAATGGCGTGACCACATCCATTTTTGGATAATAACATATAAGGATGGAGATATTTGGTATAATATATTTCCCATTCTTTGCTTGATGCTATAGTTAAACTCTATATCAGGAACTAACTGGTGGAGATATTCAAGAACCTCTACCTTGTCAGAAATCTTGTCTAATTTAAATAATACTCGATATAAAAAATTATTATACGATATATAGATTAAAGACTTTTGTCTTTTTTTTGTTTCAGGTAATAGTCCTTCCATATTTTTGTAGAGTTCCCAGCTTTTTGCTATAGCAATGCAGAAATCATGGGCTTTTTTCAAATTGAAGGATGAAAGATTCGAAGCGGACTCTTGTCCTCTTCTATAAATATTCAGAAGCCATGATGTCTTAATACATGTCTTTGCTTTCAAATAAGCTTCGTGGGTAAAAGGTACATCTTGGAAATAAATACCTGGGATAAACTTTAAGTTGTTTTTGGTGATAAAATCCTTTTTATATAGGGTCTGCCAAACATAAAAATGATTAGGTTTAAGATCATCCATATACAATTCTTCACCTGTCTTTTCTTTCATGGAAAACTCTTGTTGGTATATTAGCTGCCTATTATTGATTTCATCATCATTCATTATGAGGAAGTCTGCCACAACCAAATCAGCTTTTGTCTCTAAAGCATTCTTTAATAGTGGCTTCAAACTGTTCTCAACCAGTAAGTCGTCTGAGTCGGGCATGAGAATGTATTCTCCCCTGGCTATTGCCATGCCATTGTTGCGGGCCATCGACAATCCTTGGTTTTCTTGGTTGATGACAGTGATGTTCTTGTGCTGTTGAATAATGTTTGCAATCATCTCCATGCTCTTGTCTTTGGTACCGTCATTGACAAGAATAACTTCGAATCGATCTTCGTCAAGGCCTTGTTGGTAGATGCTTTCAATACAAGCCCTGACGTATTGTTCTACATTATATATCGGTACGATGATGCTTAAGTCCATGTTTAATATGCGATTTGTGATGCAAATATACTAATTATTGTTGGATAAACAAAATTTTTTAGACGATATTTTTCTTCATGTTCGTTTTTTTTTTGTATTTTTGCAATGGAATTTTTGACTAATGGCAAAATCTTTGGACAAAAGTGATTGGTGAACAGGGCGTTTTATGTAGAGTAAACTGAAGCAAATAAGAATACGAATATAAATCCATCAAATAATGAAAATCGTATATGTCTATCCCCAGCTCGCTCATCGTGCAGGCACGGAGCGGATTCTTATCGACAAGATGAATTATTTAGCCGAAAAAGAGGGGTATGACATTATTATGCTGACCTACGAGCAAGCTAATCATGAGATTGCTTATCCTCTATCGCCCAAGGTTAGACACGTAGACCTGGGTGTGTGTTTCTATCCTTTATACCGGTATAACCGTCTGACTCGTTTTTTCAAATGGAAAAAAAAGGATCAACAACTGCAGAGGCTGTTTAATGCTTTCATGACTTTAGAGCATCCTGACATCGTCGTTTCAGTCACTTATTTTGCTGAAGTCTTGTCGTTAGTGGTTCAGTGCCCTGTAAAATTCGTTAAGGTATTAGAGTCGCACATTGGGCTTCGGTATATACTGAATAATGATTCGGATAACAGGAAGAACTTCATTCATTGGCTTGTAACAATACAAAAAAACACTTGCTAATAAAGAATGCAAAAAAGTGTGATGTCATAGTGGCACTTAATAAGACAGACTCTGACGACTGGTCCCGTTATCTAAAGTCTACCATTATCCCCAATATGGTGCATCTGAATACTTCAGGCTTGTATAGTAAGCATGATAGCAAGCGGGTCATTTTTGCTGGCAGACTTTGTAGTCAGAAAGCCGTATTCGATTTGCTAAAGGTTTGGCGATTGGTGAACGAACGGCATCCTGACTGGCAGCTTGACTTGTATGGAGAGGGAGAAGATAAGGATAGGTTGATGATGGAGATAGCCGAAATGAATGCCAATGTCCAGATTTATCCTCCAACAGACGATATTTTTAAGCAGTTTATCGACAGCTCTATCTTTGTATTGACATCGCTCTACGAACCTTTTGGATTAGTCATCCCAGAGGCGATGAGTTGTGGACTGCCGGTAGTTTCCTTTGAGGGAGATGGCCCTTGCAGCATTATCTCGGATGGAGTGGACGGATTCCTGATTAAGGACAGGAGCATTGAGGGCTTTGCCGATAGGGTATGCCAACTGATAGAAGACGAGGATTTGCGGCGCAGGATGGGTGCTGCTGGTGTCCAGTCGTCTCAGCGCTATTCGGCAGAAAATATCATGCCGATGTGGAAGGAGCTGTTTGATTTACTTTGTTCTCAAGAGCCATAGGGCAAAAAACTGATCATAGACCATGTATGCACCATTTTCTTGAGTGATAAGATCTTTGTCCAGTAAGGCTTTTAATGCAGAGGCCACGCTGCTTGGCGACAGCAGGTGGTATTTGTTGATAAATGCCCCGCTTAATACGGCTTGGGCAGTGCCTTCTTGGGCAATGGCGCGAAAGACGTTACGCTGTTTTTCCGGCATCTGGCTTAGTTGTGTCTCAAAGTTGTCGGAAAGAATGTTGAGAAGGTAGTTGATGGCTTCATCCAGCATCTCCATCTTGCACATTTCGCCAGGCTGAGTAAACAGGAAAAGTACATTCATGACCCTTTGCAGGCATTGGGTTACTCCGTTGAACCGGTGATACACTTCCTCGATAACCTCCTTTTCAATGTCTTTCCCGTTTTTCTTGAACATATTGGTAGCAAACTCTTCGTATTTTTCTAAAGAGATGGGTGCCAGCCCCATGGTGATCACAGATTGGTAAAAGGGGCGTGCAGGCGAGGTGAATATTTCGCCCATCAAATGTCTTTTTGAGCCCGAGAAAAGGAATGTGGCATTCGGACATCGTTGAATGTGCGTGCGCAGTGCAGCCTCAATGTTGCTGGCATGGGGGTAATCGGTTATTTTCTGAAATTCGTCGATGGCAACAATGCATGGCTTGTCAGCATGATTAAGATATTCAAAGATTTCGTCAAGCGTTATACTCGGGTTCTTGATGTTACCCAATCCAAGTCCCCAGACGGGGTTGCCGTTGATGTCAAAGGAAATTTCTTGCTGGAGCGATTTTAGTGTTGTGATAAACTTTTCCCATATTTTACGTCCTTTAGGCTTCAGCTCTTCAAGAATCTCTTTTCCGAAGACACTGACAAAGTCGGTGAGTGAACTTGTTGCATAGATGTCAATAAGAAATGTATAATACTGACTTTTTATTTCTTTCTGGTTGAAGCAGTGCTGAATAAGGTCTGTCTTGCCTAAGCGGCGGGGGGAAATCAGTGCCATGTTGTTCTCGTTGGTCAATAGTTGCACTAAGTCCTTGGTCTCTTTCTGGCGGTCACAGAAATATTCTGGCCCTGCATATCCTTTGGTTACAAATGGGTTCTTCATATCTGCTTTTTTATTGTTTTGGCAAAGTTACGCAATTTTTCTGAATCCGCCAAGCACTATTGTTGTAAATATGATAATTGTATTTACGATAATATTTTGAGTTAACTCGATTTATCGATTGAGTTAACTCAAACGATCATTTGAGTTAACTCAAAACGGACAGGATGATTTTTGTTGAGAAAATTTGTAATTGTTGATATTTTTGTGTAACTTTGCAGAGAAAAAGCACAACATTATTATGCTGCATGATGCTGCTTGAAAACACATGGTAGCATAAACGATTGAAACGAAATATATGGAGGCTTGACAGCCTCCTTTTTATAATTTAAATATTTAACAACTATGAAAGAAAAATTTAATTACGAATCGCAGCTAAGGCTGCTGAAGGTGATGTGGGAAAAAACGTAAGTGCAACGGAACTGGCGCAACGGATAGGGGTGTCGCCGCAGTCCATAAGCCGATTTGTGAGTGGTCGGAAAGACCCTTCGCTATGGCGACTTCATACTATCGCCAATGCGCTGGGTGTACGGGTTCGCGACCTGTTTAGCGAATAATTTGTACCTTATAGGGTGAATACTTGCGCCCCGACGGAAAATCGGGGCGCTTTTTCTTGCATCTCGGCTTTTCTTGTGCTACCTTTGCGGTGCTATGAAACAGAAAGAAGAGAAAAAGTCCACGAAGGAACACAAGCCCTCATGGCAAGAGAAGTATGCCTCGCCCGAGGAAATCCGCCGGATGCTCGACAGCCGCGTGTTGCTCAGGTGGAACGAGGTGACGGGGCGCACGGAGATTCACTATCTGTCGCAGGGACCGGTAATCGGCGAGAACGAGCAGGGGCTGCTCACCATCTTTGGCGGCGACGGCGGCGTGAGCGACGGCTACGCGGACCTGACCGACCGCGACGTGAACACACTGTGGACGCAGCTGTGCCAGGAGAAGCCCGTCGTCAAGGACCACCTGCGCAACGTCATCGAGTCCGACTACGTGCCGCGCTACCACCCGTTCCGCTACTATCTGGAGCACCTGCCGCCTTGGACGCCCGACCAGGGCGACTTCCTGATGGAGCTGTCGCTGACGGTCACCGTCAAGGGCGATGCCGACGAGCAGATACGCTTCTACGAGTATCTGAAGAAGTGGCTCGTGGCGATGGTGGCCAGCTGGGTCGACCCGCAGGTGGTGAACAACGTGATGCTGGTGTTCATCGGGGCGCAGGGACTGTACAAGACGACGTGGTTCGCCCATCTGCTGCCGCCCCAGCTGAACGGCTATTTCTATACGAAGACCAACAGCGGACTGATGTCGAAGGACGACCTGCTGACGCTGGCACGCTACGGACTGGTGTGCTGGGAGGAGCTCGACTCGATGCAGCAGAAGGAGCTGAACAAGCTGAAGGCGGCGATGACCATGCCCAGCATCAACGAGCGGGCGGCCTACGACCGCTACCACGAGAACCGTCCGCACCTGGCATCGTTCTGCGGCACGGGCAACAACGTGCAGTTCCTCTCGGACACCACCGGCACGCGCCGCTGGCTGCCCTTCGAGGTGGAGTCGATAGAGAGTCCGCTGGCCGCGCCCTTCCACTATGACGGCATCTATGCCCAGGCCTACGCCCTCTACCGCCAGGGCTTCCAGTACTGGTTCGACCGCCGCGAGATCGAGCGCCTGCAGCGGTGTAACGAGGCGTTCGAGGCACCTCAGATAGAGCATGAGCTGATCTTCTGTCATTTCCGTGTACCCCAACAAGGAGAGCAGGGTGAGTTTATGCCCGTCGGAATGGCCATGCAGATCGTTGGTGCCAACATCACGCAGAAAATCAGCAAGGAGATGATAGGGCATGCCTTTATCAGCCTCGGCTTTGAGCGTAAAATCTACCGCAATGTACGCGGCTATATTGTCGTGCGACGCACGTTGGACGAGGTAAACCGACTGCGCATACAACTGGCTGAGAAAAACAATACACATACACTTGATACACTTGTTTTCTGAAACTCCTCGCGTACCGCGCGTACATGCGGTACGCGTAATATTTTCAAAATTAAGTGTATTAAGTGTATGTGTATTGAAAGTGAAGAGTAAAATATAGAGAATATGATTGAAGAAAGAGACTATACGAAGCAAGAACTGGCGGATTTGTTCTTCCCCAACACAAAACGCCCTGAAGCCCGCATCAAGGCACTCTGGCGCGAGGTGAACGGCTGTCCGGAACTGGTGGAGGCGCTCCGACACCTACGCTGGAATCCCCGCAGTCACAGCTATACCAAGCGGCAGATAGAGGTGATGAAGGAACTGCTCTGCAGAGACTGAATTATTTTCAGGAAAGTTACGATTTTTTTGAAAAAAATCGTAACTTTGCAGGGGGAATGTCGCGATGTCGATATATCGAGATGTCGAAATATCGAAAAGTCGATATATCGAGATATCGAAATGTTGAATTAAAAAAGAAAAAAACAATGCTTGAAATCAGCAGATTTGGCTTTTATTGGCTTGACACATGGATTCTGGGGAATGTTATTCAGCTGGCGACGCAGGATTTTTGTATCCGTTATCTAAACCGCACTAACGACCCTTGTGGACGTCAGTTTGACCAGATGACGCAGGCTGCACGCTCAGTACCTGCCAACATCGCTGAGGGCAGCTCACGCCACTCTACCTCCAGGGAGACGGAGATGAAACTTACGGACGTGGCAAGAGCAAGCCTGGCAGAGTTGGCTAACGACTACCTTAACTGGCTTCTGCGACAGGAGTGCATGCCATGGTCGGTCAATTCCAGAGACTATCAGGCCGTTGTCGGCGTTCAGTTGGACCGCCCTGAATATAAAGACGATGTACTGCACATGAGTAGCATCCATATCCTTGCCCAGAAACATAAGTTCGACCAGTGGATAAACAGGAGTGATTCTGCCGTCGCCGCCAACTGTTTGTTAGTGCTGTGCCATCGGCTGATTCAGATGATAGGCCGCCAGATGGATACACTGCTGAAGACTTTCAGGGAGGAGGGAGGATTCACCGAAGGGCTCACAGCAGAGCGGTTGGCCTACCGTAAGGAGCAGAGCGTAGAAGGCGGCGCTCCTTCCTGTCCTGTCTGCGGTCAGCCCATGATAAGGCGGACGGCCAAGAAAGGCATCCATTCAGGCCGCGAGTTCTGGAGTTGCAGCCGCTATCCTGAATGCACTGGAACGCGCAGTATCACGTGACAATAAAGATGTCGAGATGTCGAAATATCGATATATCGACATATCGAATTATCGGAATATCGAAAAAAAAGCGATATTCCGATTTTTTTTTGATAACTCGGACATCTGCGGACATAGGCAGACAAAACGCCCTCTGGAATGTCGTACCTTTGTGTTGTCAGCCCGGGGAGCCACACGGTCGTGGCTCAGGGAAACACCAAGTCCCCTACTGGCGAGGGGCAACGAGAATGGCACTGAACGTGCAGATGTACAAAGTTCACAACCACATGACCAACGAAGACCTGGTGATGGCGCGGTTGGTCAACCAGCAGACGCTCGACTTCAACGCGCTCTGCGAGTATCTGGCCGACGGCAGCACGGTGACCGCTGCCGACGTAGCCGCCGTGATGAAGCAGATTGAGATGCGACTGCCCCTGGTACTGTGTCTCAACGCCAAGGTGGTATGCTCGCCCGAGGGGCTCACCTTCCGCCCGAAGGTGTCGGGAGCCATCACCCAGAGCGAGCTGAAGGCCAAGCTGGAGGCGAAGAAGCTCGCCGACCCCTCGCTCGACATCGACGTCGACCGCGCCCTGGAGCTCAGCGACCTCTCCACCGGCGACCTCACCGCCACCATCGCCATCGACCTGCCGAAGAAGTGGGAGGAGCGCTTCAAGTCGAAGGTGGAGTTCAAGCGCGTAGCGAAGGGTGTCGCCACCGTGGAAGCTGAAACCTCCCCCGACCCCTCCCAAGGAGGGGAGACTACCGGCGGAACGACCACTGAGGGCGGCGGCCCGAGCGATGAGGGACTTTAGTTTAGTTGACAGTTCTTTGACCTGAAGGTCAAAGCGAGCGGAGCTCGTGGGAGAGTTGAGAGTTAACTCTCTCCTCCCTCCTCCTTAAAAAACTTACCTTAAAAAAATAAACAAAATGATGAAAAAAGAAACTTGGAGAACAATTTTGCAGATTCTGGCGAGCATCATCTCATCGGTCATCACCGCCTTGAGCACCACCAGCTGCATGGGACATGGACCGTTTTAATGTTCAATGATCAATGTTCAATGTTCAATGAATAAAGATGAGAAAAATTTCCCTGATTGTGGTGCACTGTTCGGCGGTACGGCCGTGGAAAGAGAGCTCGGCGGCAGACATCGATGGATGGCACAAGGACAAAGGCTGGAAGGGCATCGGCTACCACTACGTCGTACGGCGCGACGGCACCGTAGAACCGGGACGGCCGCCGGAGGTGATAGGATCGCACGTGGTAGGCCACAACGCGCATAGCATCGGCGTTTGCTATGAGGGCGGACTGGATGCCTTGGGACAGAAGGCTGACACGCGCACACCGGAGCAGCGCAAGGCTCTGCGGACACTGTTGGAAGAGCTGCACAGGCAATATCCTCGTGCACTCATCGTGGGTCATCACGACCTGAACCCGCAGAAGGACTGCCCCTGCTTCGATGCTGTCAGCGAATACAGCGACCTGCAACCGACACTCTGAACAAGAATGGGCTGACCCTACAAGGTCAGCCCGTTTTTTTACTACTACGAATTACGCGAATTATACGAATTTTTTACTTACCTCTCACCACTAAAAAAGGATGGACTCCCACTGTGAGATAATCCGTGAGATGTCATATTGACGGGCTATGGTGAGTGCTTCGGCTGATTTGGCCTGCCAGTCGAGGGTTGTCGACTCATATAGCCTCTGAGCCAGTTCTTCGACATGGCCATTCTTGAAGTACAGGGCAAAGTCACCCATGATTTCCTGACACATCGGGAGATTAGATGTAATGATAGGCAGACCATGTGACATGGCCTCTACCAAAACCAATGGCATACCTTCCCATCGGGAGCTCAGCACATAGACCTGGGCCTGGGAGTAGTAGGCCTGGATGTTGTTGGTGAAGGGATGCAGGTGTATGCGGTCTTGCAGCATGTAGGAGGCAATCTTCTCACGGTAAAGCTGCTCCTCGGGCCCTTCGCCCACGATGTCGAGCGTCCATTCGTTGTCCTGTCGGGCAAAGAGGTGGAATGCATCGATGAGCAGGTCGAACCCTTTGTGCAGGTGCGAGAAGCGCCCGACGGCCAGGAATCTCTTTGACAGTCCGTTAGAAGGCTGTCCGGGCTTGAGTGTCAGCGGATTGTAGATGACACGGGTGGGGAAGTGGTACTGACGGGCATCGTACTGGCAGAGCACCACCGTATGGTCCAGCTTCTCCAACTGCCACTCGTAGTGCTTGCGCAGCTCTTCGCCAATATACAGGGAGTCCTTGCCATAGAGTGCTTCGTAGGAGTTGTGTATCCACCCGATGAGCCTGCTGTTTCCTAACTGCTTCTTGCAGGCTGCCAGCCGTACGGCGAGTGGTGCATGGACCCCGATGATGGCGTCATACCGTCCTGTCTGTAGCTCCCTTGTCAAGGCCCGTCGTAGTGGTGCGGGGAAGGAGCTGTGAGCATAGAGGTCGGAGGTCAGCCTTGTCTGGGGTATCACCTTCCGGTAGAGGATGCTATAGGCTTTACAAGCGAGTTTTTTCCAATAGCCGACAAGGGGATAACGGAAGAAGCGGTAGCGGATGTTGGCTTCTCCCAAGCCGTAGAGCGACGTGTCTTGGCTGTCTTGGCTGTCAAAGGTCACAATCGTCACATCATGCCGTTTAGCCAGTTCTTTGGCAATGACGGCTGTGACGCGCTGGACACCGCCAATGGAAAAGATGGAGTCTACCAGGAAACAGATCTTCATACGCTTGTCCTTTCTATATGGGTTAATGCCTCAAAGAACTCCTGGGCATAGCGCTCTTTGCCGAACAGCTTGGAACGGTTGAGGGCAGCCTGACTCATGGCTTGCCTTTTCTCCGGGTGATGGTAGAGGTCGAGGATGGCCTGGGCGAGGTTCTTGACAAAGTAATAGTCTGTGGTGAGGAGTATGGCGCTCTCTGCTGTTACTTCCTCGGGGATGCCACCGCGACGGGTGCTGATAATAGGCAATCCCATCGCCTGTGCCTCTAAGACCGTAGTAGGGAAGGGATCATCCCATACGGAGGGGATGACGGCCGCGTCTGCCATTGACAGATAGTCGGGCATCTTGTTGTAGGGCACAAAACCCGTGAAGATGATTCTGTCGCCTAATGGTTCTGCCAGGTCTTTTAGCTTTTTGATAAAACCATTCTCGTTGGTGGTGTTGCCGAAGAACGAACTTCCGATAACCAGGAGTTTGATGGCTGGATAGTTCTTGAGCAGGCGGATGGCCTCAATGAGCTGCATAATACCTTTCTCCTCATTGATGCGACCGCTATAGATGAGCACAAAATCTTGGTCACCTAATCCCAGCGTATTCCTTGCAGGAGGAGTGGCCGATTGGGAGAAGGCATCGAGGTTGATGCCGTTATAGACCGATGTCGTCTTAGTGTCATCGGTGTTGACGGTTAAGACGCACGATTTGATGTAGTCAGAGACAGTAATAATCCCGTCGGCTGCTTCATAGATGGCGCGGCACTGAGGCACGGCCGAGGTCAGTTTCTCGTTGTGCAGATGATAGACCAGTCGGGCGTTGGTAGCCTCCTTCAGCCTCAGGGCGTAGCCCGGGCGGTTCTCCAATATGATGATGTCGTAGTCCTGCTGCCTGATGTGGCGAAGGGCCTCGTGCAGGAAATACTCGATGGTATAGTGATAGTATCCTTCGTGGTGAGTCTTTTTGAAGAAGCGTTTCTTCAGTTTCGCCCATACGCTGTTCATCTTGATATAGTGGTAGTGGTTGACCTTGGACTTGCATGCAAGGTGCTGCTCCACATCTGGATGCCAGATGCTGTAGACGGTGATGTCGTGCAGATGGTGCTGGTCGTTATACTCCAGATAGAAGTCCACCAGATTCTCCACGGCTCCTCCCTGTACGGCAGGAACTGGCAGTATGCCCGATGTCAGGATGGCTATCTTCATCATTTGTCGGTTTTAGGTGTAATGGGTGCCCAGAAGTCCTCGGTGCTCTTGCCGTTGGCGAAGTGGTAGAAGTCTGTGACCACGGAGAAGCTGTCGTCAGTGAACTGCTGATCCTTGCTCTCGATGAAGCAGAGCGGCACCTCACCGATGAACGATGCCCAGCGGCTGTAGGTGCTCCACGGTCCGAGGATTCGGTCGCAAAGAGACAGCGTGTATAGGTCGAGGATGTCGCCCGAGGGCTCCTTGCCGAACCGATGGCAGCGGCATCCTTCAAAAATGCTGACGTCAAATGGTTCGTTGCTGCTGATGAAGAAGGCCACGCGGCGGTCCTTGTATATATCCTGAATCCGCAGCATGAACTGGTGGAACTCCTCCAAGGTGTAGTAGTAGCGGCCGTTGTAGAAGGTCTTATAGTCTCCGTGGCGGATATGAACGCCCACGATGATGTCGGCCTCTTTCTTGATAAGGGCAATCATCTGTTCCGCCTTCTGCATTATCTCCTCGCGAGGGCGGAAGATGTGCTGCAGCTCGCGCTTGGTCTGTGCTAAGTAGCGTGTGTCGTGCATAGTCTTCCAACCTTTCTTGAAACCTAAGAAATGGAATATCCTGTCCCAGGACTTGTTGTGGGTGACTTTCCAGGTCAGTCCCTTGTAGTTGTTCCAGCCGTTGCCACGCTCCAGATACCACTTCTGCCACAGGGGGAAATGGATGAACGGGCAATGCAGCAGGTTGGGGAAGTCCTCGATGGTCCAGTCGTAGAAGATAATGACCATCTGGCGCTGCTCAGCAATACACTGAGCCACGCTGGTGACGTAGGTCCAAAGGCGGTTACACGTCTGTCCGGGGGCATCGCAGATGACTCGCATCGTTTCTTTATTATGCAAATTTAATTATTATATTTCAATTCAAGGAATGGGTGCTGAGTAGTTACCATGCTGGCGCATCATCTTAAATTTTGCTGCATCTCGGATGCCCATTCCGCGATGGTTCGTGATTCGGAATCGAACTTTATGCCGACTTTCATAATACGTCGGCCGTCGGTCAGATAAGGCTTGGCATAGTCTTTCTCGTTGATCTGTGCGAGCGCCTTTTGGGCAGAATCGTTGACTTTCAGTTCTAATAGGTAGATGGTATCGGGCATGAAGACGATGATGTCGGTACGGCCATGAGCACACTTTACCTGAGTGCGGGCGTAGACATTCAGCATGGAGAAGATGAGATAGAGGGTGTATTCATAAAATCCTTCAGCCGTGGCAGCTTCGGCCAACTTCTTCTTGAAACCTTCTACATAAGGGATGCCTGCTAAATAGGCTTGCAACTCGCGCATGGCAAGGTCGATGTCGTCTTTTCTTAAAGCCATCCAGAACTTGGAAGCAAATCCCATCTGAACATCTGTTGCCTTTAGTCCAATGTAAGATGGTAGCAGCCCCTTGGTATATCCGATTTTAACTTCCTGATTGGGGATGGAAAGAATGTAGGTGCCTAACTCGGGATTATAATCCTTGATAGTCAGGTAGCCGCATTGATAGAGGATGGGAAGAGCATCTTCCATGTCTTCGGTAGGCTGGTCAAAGGCTGTCGTCGGTACTTCCATTCGGTCTAATGACATGATGTTGGTACGATAGTGCTTCATTTCGCGGATGAGAAACGATGGGGTGCCGCTGTCAAACCAATAGTCTGCAGTCTCCTTACTGTCAAATGCTTTGAATAGACTGAAAGGGTTATAGACATCTTCAGAGTCTTTGGCAAAGTGATAACCGTCGTAGTGCATCTTTAGCTTTTCATGCATCTGTTCATAGGATACTCCGTATGACTCTGCCATCCGTTCAATATCTTTACGGAGAGTGGTGGTGAGTTCATGTTCTGTAATTCCGCAAATAGCCGAAAATTGTGGCCACATACTGATATTGGTCAGATTGTTAATGGTAGAGAAGATGCTGAGTTGGGAGAATTTTGTGATGCCAGTAATGAAACAGAACTTGATACGCTGCTCATTGGCCTTTAAAGGAATATAGAATTCCTGCATGACATCACGCATCTTTGCCAGCTCATCATCATCGTGAAGTACATCCAAAAGGGGAGCATCATATTCATCGATGATTACTACTACTTGTAGACCGGTTTGTTGGTATATCCTTTGAATAAGACCGTCAATGATGCCTCCTGGGGTTTTCTCTTCAGGATCTGCTCCATATTCTTTTGTATATGGCTTAAGTATGAGTGTCAGCCTTTCTTTGAGCGCAGCTGCAGATGATTGTCCTTTGGCTACGCTGAGGTCGAGGTGTATGACGGGATAGTGGTTCCAGTCTTTTTCCAGACTCATGACCTTTAAACCTGAGAACAAATCTTTCTCTCCGGCAAAAAAAGAATGCAATGTTGATGATAGCAGAGACTTGCCAAACCTGCGGGGACGACTTAGGAAAATGTATTTACGCTTGTTTTGCATTTCCCACATCAGGTCGGTCTTGTCAACATAAACATATCCTTCGTTGATAAGATTCCGGAAAGTCTGAATACCTACAGGATAATATCTCTCGGTCATGTCGTGAACTGAATTTTATGCAAAAATAATAATTATATTTATGATGAAATATGAAATGAAGAAATATTTGTGTTTATTTAACAGGGAAATGCATAAAAAAGCGAGAAAAACTCTCTTATAAAGTTTAACTTATATCTTTGCTTTATGAATTATGCAAATAAATTTGTATAATCGAAGTTTTATTTGTAGTTTTGCAAAGGATTATTGATGATCTTACATACAAATACTGATTATTATGTCAACTTCGACAAGAGATTGTAGTTGGGATTTTTTTAAATGTGTCCTGATGTTTTTTGTGATATTTGGCCATTTTTGTCCGGCCAGTGCCACAGAGTGGACACCTGTTACACGTATTGTTGGACTTTTTGCTATGCCTTCTTTTTTCTTTATAAGTGGCCATTTTCAGTCTGAGATTCAGAACTTGCAAGCTTTCGTCACCAAACTGAAAAAGACTTTTTACAGGGTTTCAGTCCCTTTGCTCTCCTGGGGGCTGGTGTACGTATTACTGAACCTATCGAAGGTATGTCCTTTTATCGAATTGTTTTCATATTCTGATACTGTCAACCAGCAAGCTGTTGTTGAGTATTTTAAGTATTCACCTTATTATATTGCTGGTTTCTTCTGGTATTTAACAACGCTTTTGTTATGTATTGTCATAGGGTCTCTTATTTCGTGGTGCATATCTATTTACAGACCTTTAGGTATAGGATTTCTAATGATTAGTCCCATCGTGTTCTGTATTGTATCTCCTTCTTTTGTAGAACGTTATAATTTCTCTTTTGTTTGGTTGTTTTATGCTTTAGGCATGTTATATCGTCAGTTTACAATCAAGCTTTTTTGGAATAGTATCAGTAAATTTCAACGTTTTTTTTTCATAGTTCTCAGTATTTTCGTTGCCTATGTTGGCACTCAGTTGCATCCGCGATATACTTTTTATTTTACTCCTAACGTGATAGGTCAATCGTCACTGTTGTTTATCATAGTAAGATTCGCATTATACTTATTGGCTGTTCTGCTTGCAATGTTTTGGATGACGAGGTGTTTTAGGCGTTATTCCGATAGTCACTGGGTTCAGCAGTTGGCCAAATATGGGCGTGATACATTGTTTATATATTGTTCGCATGTCGTATTCCTTGATACGTTCTACCGCCCTTACATTCTACCGCATTTGTATGTAGAGGGTACGTCATGGGAGAGCTTTGTTACAGAACATCTAATAGGTCTTTTGGTTTCCTTCGTTGTTTATTATGTACTCCAAATGATATGTATCCACTGTAAGAAGATAACGTTTGTCAGTGTCTGTCTGATGGGAAATAAAGTTTAAGCACATTTAGTTATGTTATTTAATTCTTGGGAATTTGTTTCTTTGGTTGTTGTAACGGCCATTTTATATTATTTACCAGTATTGAGGAAATGGCAAGTGTATATTTTGCTATTGTCAAGTTTCGTGTTTTATAGCTTTGACAGTTTTTGGCTGCTGTTGCTGCTGTTAGCTTCTGGTATTATCAATGCTATAACCAGTTATGCTGTGAAACTTCAAAACCATCCTCGATTATATGCCAGCATGGGTGTGGTACTTAACCTATTGATATTGGCTTCTTTCAAATACTTAGGCATGCTTTCATCGCTATTTCTTTACAAAGACACAGATTTAGGGTATTTTTTGTGTAGTCTGCCTTTGCCAATAGGTATCTCGTTTTATACCTTCAGTGGGATTAGCCTTCTGGTAGACACCTTCCGTAGTCAGAAGGGACAGGTAGAAGTTCAACATACGCCATTTTGGAGTTACTTGCGTGACACCTTACTCTATATATGCTTCTTCCCCAAGTTGTTAGCAGGTCCAATAGTCAAGGCAAAGGATTTTTTTGGAGAAATAGAGTTGAAAGTGTTCAAACAGTTGGATTATGCTTTTATCTTTAAGACCTTAGTAATAGGCTATTTCCTAAAAATGGTGGTGGCTGACAATTTGAAGGATTACACTTTTTGGATGCCATTTCGCTATTCGTGTTACTTTGGAAGTGGTTCATTGTTGACATTACTCTTTGGGTATTCCGCTCAGATGTTTGCCGATTTTGCAGGCTATTCACTTATTGCCATTGGTATAGGCGCAATTTTCGGATACCGTCTTCCAACTAACTTTTATTTCCCTTACATATCGTCTTCATTTCGTGAGTTTTGGAAACGGTGGCATATTACACTGTCTCAATTCCTTATGGATTATTTGTATATCTCATTAGGTGGAAATAGAAAAGGAAAGCTTCGTACCTACGCCAATCTGTTGCTTACCATGATGCTTGGAGGACTGTGGCATGGGGCTGCCTGGAGCTTTCTTGTTTGGGGAACCTATCATGGCTTTTGTCTGGTAATAGAACGTATAATATGTACGCGGCGTCAAAACTGTATAGAATTTGGTACAAGCCAACTATGTTATAAACTATCACGAAGTGTTTCTATTCTGTTTGTATTTATCATGGTATCCTTAGGTTGGCTACTTTTTAAGTTGCCCTTCGGAGATGCTGTTCATTTTGTGTTAGCTATCTTGACTAATTTTTGTGTGACAGATTGGTTTGATTTGCGTTTCTTGCCCATAATAATATATTCAATGCCAGTCTTGCTTTACCATATTGCCTATCTCGTTCGCCAACGGTGGTGGTTTAGGCGTTATGTGTTGCGTTACGAATATGTTGTCTATGGATTCCTGTTGTTTCTTATATTGACTAATAGTGGCAGTGTGAGCCAATTTGTGTATTTCCAATTCTAACCTTGTGCGATATGGTAAAGAAATCATTGTTCTGGTTCGTTTTATTTCTGTTAGGCTATTCTTTATTCATAGCAGTCTACCCGAATAAAGGTGTGGGAACCCACCAGTGGCAGGAAAACCAGATTAAAGTTCAAAAATATCTGTATGGAGGACAGATAGATAGTGTCATAGTAGGAACATCGTTGTCGGCTCGTATTTTGGCAGACAGTATCCCCTCTATATGCTCGTGTGCTTTTTCGGGCTGTGTTGTCGAAGATGGTTTACGGATTATATTGAGTCAGCAAAAGACTCCCAAGTATGTCTTTATAGAAACGAATTACAGTTTGAGATCGTCTAATGGGGACATAGTAAAGACAAATATTCATGGTGTTTTGCCTTTTTTACGAAAATTTATTCCTGCCCTAAGAGAACAAAATGCACCAATATGTGTATTCGGATCATGGTGTATGCCAGATGCTTTAGCTCCGTCGGCAGTCGTTGAATTGAATCGTTTGAATGAGAATATAGATAAGAGATTAAATGAAAGCTTTTCAAAGAGATTGCCAAAAGCCCAATTAACAAAACGTTTGACGGTAATAAAGCAATTGGTAGCTATGTTGGAAAAACGTGGTGCTATAATTGTGTTCTATGAAATGCCGTTAAATCAACGGCTAATACATACGGAAAGTAATGATCAGACGCGTCAAGCAATGCGTAAGTCCTTTCCTGTTAGTCATTATGTCTTCATACCTACTGACACTTCAACCTATATTACGTCTGATGGAGAGCATTTAGATCGAGAGGGACAACGAAGATACTCTCATTTCTTTAAAGAACACTTAAAGAATTTGTAACTACAGTTTTGAGATGATATACTTTTGTATTCTCCATCTTATCTTTTCCCCTCCTGAAATAAAACCGAATGGTGGTAGAAGTATTATACCAAATAATAACCATGCACAGTTGAGTTCACGAATGTTTGTAAAGCCGATGCGGATGATAGATGCCCCAAAATGTGTCCAATGTTTGGCGGAGTGCAAAGGAATGAGTTCTGTCAGGCAACTCAAAAGATTCAGAGCGAGGTACTGGTGACGCCAATGATTTGTATATGTATTATTTCTGAGATCATATATATACGCATCAGCGGCACGAAGTCTTGATGTGTAACGCTTGATGCGAACTGTTTTTTTAATAGAGGTCATCGTACTATTGTCATTAATATAATAGACATAAGTACCAACTGGAGTAAAAGCGGCTGACTTGACATGTTTGGATAAGAAATACACCCAGTACATATCTTCGTGAATCATCCCAATGGGAAAGAACATGTCGTCATGATGAAACATGGAACGCTTCATCAACCTGTTGCATGCAGAAGTGACGACTTTAGAAAGAATTGTTTCTTCAAGTTCATCGGTATTGCTGATGTATTCTTTGATGGGACTCTTGAAACCATAATGGCTGATGTTGCCATCGGAATCTAAAAGATTACCTTGCGCAAAATCGGCCTGGGGGTATTTTCCCATTAAGTCTGCTAATATGGCTATACAGTTGGGGGTAATGGCATCATCACTGTCGAGAAAAAATATATAGTCCCCTGTGGATGCCTTGATGCCAGCATTACGCGCTGCGGCCTGACCTTGGTTATGAGTTTGGTGTATCAGTCGGAATTGTACATCCTGCCCAGAATGGTCATGGATATATTGTTCGGCTATTTCTATGCTTTTGTCTGTTCCGCAATCATCGACAAGGATGCATTCTATTTCTCCTTTGAAACTCTGTTGAGTGACAGAGTCGAGACAACGCACGATATATTTCTCTACGTGATAGACTGGTATGATGATACTGACCTTCATAGTTTATGTGTAGTTATCTTGATGATTCGATGTGAGAAAGAACGCATTCCTGAGGTGGAAATATAGAGGAGCATGCCGGTGCAGACGATATATGCAAGAAGTGTAATTGAGAGAATGGTAATATGGAGGTAGATATTATCCTCCATAGGTAGATTCATGACTCCCGTGCGGATTATCCATGCGCATCCCAGCAATATGGCGAGATGTAATATGTATTGCATAAAATAGAGTCTGACAGGTGATTTGAGTCCGTAGCGGAAGGTATAATATGGCTTCCATACTAACACGATAAGAATTAAGCTAAGATTGCTTCCAAGCAGGATACCATTAAGTCCCCACAAATAACCCAGTAGGATGGAGCCACCAAGGTTTATTCCCGCTTCTGCGATGGGCGACCAGACATCGGCAAACAGCTGATATGCGTTTTTAAAAGAATCGACAACGGATCGGGTGATACGAATAAACATTCCCATGACAAGTAGGAGTAGGGAAGTTTCGCTGAGCAAATAGCGTGGACTCAGCCAAAGTGAGATGAATGGGCCGATCAACAAATATAGTCCGAAACACGCAATGCCTGCTATCCAAAGTCGCGAGGTGAACAATTCCCAGAATACCTCCATCGTATGTGATTTGTTGTTTTCTGCTACCAGATTACCTATAGATGCACCCATTCCTTCGAAAATGACATTCATCAGTGTGACGGTATAGCCTATGAGCATCATGTAGTTGCCATAGTAGGTAACCATGGAGAGAGAGACAAAGGCGTAGATGATAAGAGGAGCTGTCTGTTCAAGAACAAAAGACCCGATTTTGTGTACAAACAGCTGTTTAGTCTTTGTTATCAAGTCCTTGTATTTCGAGAGGAGCGTGGAAGCTGGTTGAGTGGAACGTTGCAGCCAAGGATACTCTTTCCGTAGTACGTGATTGATGACAAATACTGTTGCAATATTACCGATAAGTTCCATAAAGATCCAGCCCCATATACCATAGTTGGTATATAGCAGGATAATTTGTATAATGACCTTTACATAGCGTGTGCCATGTATCCAAGGCATTAGTTTGTAGTTTTTCTGATCAGCCTGAATAAGTACTTGCCTATAATTCCAAAGATAGCTAAAGAGTGATCCGCTTAAAAATACAATATAGGCGATATAGACATAAACGATACTACAATTAGTAGATGGAAAAATATAAGGTAAGCCCACTAAAACAGGAATGCTTAAGAGGCAGAGTATCCATGCAATTCGTTTATACAAGATGCCTTGAACAGTGAGTATTTCACAGATGGTTTGTTGGTCTTCATCATGAATAGGCTTATATAAAGAGGTTGCCATGGCAATGCCGATGCCAAGCTCTGCCAGATTGAGAAAACTCAGGATGTTTCCTAATGTGGTATTGAGTCCGATGACTTCATCACCCAAGTATTCCAGAAAAACCTTACGAGAATAGAAACCTACCAGAATCTGTATCACGAAGAGTATCAGTGATACTTTAGAATTCTGTAGTGTCCTTTTAGTACGCGATGCAGCCATTTTTATTTGTCGTGCGTGGTGTGGATGAAGTCGGTATTCTTGTGGTCTATCTTGAGGATGTTGAGCACCATCTTCCATACGAGCATGGGGAGGGAGAGTATCTTGCCGAAAACGGAATGCTTGCGCAGCTGTTTGGGCGTGGCGATATAGAGGGCGCAGCAGATGGCCAGGAACAGACACCACCACTTGACGTACCAGAGGTTGTCGAAGAACAGGGATACGGGTGTCATCAATATGGACATGGCCAAGGTGGCGATGACCAGCATGGAGCGCGGAATGAGAGCCTGCTGGATGGTCTTGTCGATGAAGTCGAGGTTGAAGGTGCTGATGGCATGGGGAATGTAGGGCAGCAGGCTGAGGAGGCTCTGAATCTGGGCGGTCATCCAGCGCAGACGCTGCTTCTGGAAGTTGTCCTTGTTGCTGACTTTCTCGTCGAAGACGTGGATGTCGGGCTCATAGTGGATATATACTTTCTGCTTGAGCAGGAGGGCTTCCAACTCACGGTCTTCACCTGCCGTGCTGAGCTTATAGACATTGTGCTTAAACCATTCGTAGTCGAAACACATCCCTGAGCCGATGAGGGCAGAGGACAGGCCGATACGGTTGTGGGCCTTGCGGAAGATGGTGTTGTTGATCTCCTCGCTGACCCCGTCGAGTACCGCGATATCGTTGTCGCTGTTCTTGGCACAGCGGTGACACTGGATGGCTTTATAGCCTTTGGCACATTCCGTATTGAGCTGCTCAAGGAAATTGGGCTCCACAACGTTATCGGCATCGAGGATGATGACAAAATCCACATCGAACTTGCCATCCAGCTTCAATGCTCCGCTTTCGACCTGAGAGACGGCATATTGCAGGGCCTTGGCCTTACTGCTTTTCTCAAAGACAGGCTGGAAGAGCGTAATGGGGAGCTCGCCCAGCTTCTGATTGGTTTCGGGCTGCATGTGGTCGGAGATGACCGCCACATGGAAATGCTGGTAGGGGTAGTATTGGGAGAGGGCGGTCTGTACGGACTGGACGATGACGCGATCCTCGTTATACGCGGGGTAGAGGACGAGAAAGTTGAAATAACTCTTCTTGCGCATGGACAGTGCCTTGCCCGTAAGATAAAGGGTCAGCTCTGACACTCGCTTCTTCCATAGGGTAGACACCAGTGCGAAGAGGAGGATATAGGCTACGGAGGCTGCCATGAACAGCCACAGCACGATATCGAGAATATGAATGAAATGCCAGAGCATGGTGCAGTCAGTTTTTGAGATCGATGAGTTCTTTGAACTTCCTGCCTAACTTGAACTTGTTCAAAAGGGAGCTAAGCATGACGAAAGGAACCTTGAAGAAGGTGCTGTCCCATTTGTCGTCAACCAGATAGTTGGGCGTTGCAATGGCGAAGATCAGTACGACAACGGCAAACAATCCCCACCACTTAAGGGCTGCAGACAGGTAGATGAAGGGTACGATGACGCCCATGAAGATAATGACGAGCATCATAATCATTCGGGGCATCAGCATCCATTGTATCAGTTTGTCGATAAGGTCGTAATGCCGATTGACAAAAGCGGCAGGCAGGAACCGCACATTGCGCAGGATGGTGCGGAACTGGGTCCATATCCAGCTGCGGTGCTGGCGGTTGAAGTCTTCGGCCTCACGGGCTTTCTCATTATAGACGGAGATGTTGTCAAAATAGTCGACATAGATATGCTGACGGGTCAGCATGACCTCTAACTCCTTATCGGACCAGTTGGCCTTGGCGGCCTGAATATAGCTCTTGAACCAGTTGAACTCAAACGCCATACCCGAGCTGGCCAAGGCAGCAGGCAGACCTACACTGATATGACCTCGGCGGAAGATGGAGTTGTTGATTTCCTCAAAGACGGCACTCAGACGGGCTGAGGTGGTATCGCGGTTGTACGACAGTTTATGGGTCTGAATGGCTTTCGTCCCGGCAGCTTCGAAAGCATCGTTGACCTGTTCGAGAAATTCGGGCTCAACGACATCACCAGCCTCCAGGATAATGACAGCGTCGTAGATCTTAAACTGGGGCAGGTTGTTGATGGCTAACTGCAAGGACTTGGTGCGGGAACTCTTTTCATAATTGGGAGTCAGGAGCGTAATGGGCTGTTGAGCCAGATGGAACATGGTCATCTCATCCTCCTTGTCGGCAATAACGGTGACATCGAACTGACGCTGGGAATAGGTCTGACCGAGGACGGACTTAACCGTCATCTCAAGACTCTTGCCGCTTTTGAAGGAGGGAATGAGGACAATAAAACGATTTTGTTTTCTGGCCTTTGGCGTTTCGCTGTGTCTGACGAACTGTGATGTGACGGCAAAGATGCCCAGATACAACACGGTCAGGGAAATCAGGATAAACAGGATCCAGTCAATATAGTTGAATAACGTCCAAAGTGTCATGATACAGTCGATTTTAAAAAGTGATGGATGCCCTTCATGGTAGCCTGTGCCAAGTCCAGGCGACGTTGAACGGTGAACTTTAAAATATCTTTGACGGCTACGATGCCGATGAGGTAGACGTAGGAGAGATATCGCGATAAATCCTTGTTGTTGCGGCGGACGAACAAGAGTCTGTTGCGAGTGATATAATAGGTGCGCAAGGGACTGTTTTGCCCTGTGCTCTGGCTTTCCTTATGGAAAATGGTGGTGGCTGGCTCATACCAGATGTCATAGCCAGTGCGGCGTATCATCATAGACCAGTCGAGCTCTTCGTAATAGAGGAAATAGCATTCGGGCATCATGCCAGCCTTGTCAATGACCTCGCGTTTGACCATCATCGCGGCCCCATGAGCATAGGGAGTGGGGTGGGCGGTGTTGTACTGCCCATTGTCCGTCTCGCCAAAGCCGATGGAACGGTTGCGCATGGTGGTACGGGAGAGGGGGGTATAGCCAGCATATTGAATGGGATGATTGCCCCAGGCAAAACGTATCTTCGGGCATACCATGCCAATCCTTGGAGAGGACTCCAGGCGATTGATCAGATGGCTGATGGCTGATGGCAGATGGCAGATGGCTGATGGCTGATGGCTGATGGCTGATGGAAGATGTTGAAGGAGGGTGTCATTGTTGAGGAAGAACAGGTATCTTCCTTGAGCGGCTTGAATGCCGAGATTGTTGCCTCCGGCAAAACCTAAATTCCTGGCACTGCGAATGACCTTGACTTGGGGATAGCGTTGCTCTATCAGTGTGGCTTCATCATTCTCAGAGGCATTATCTACCACGATTACCTCTATGGACGTATCGTCTAAAGGCAATGTCTCAATTAGTCCGCAGGTGTCGTTCACCCCATTGTAATTGATCGTAATGATAGATGTCTCAATGTTCAATATTCAATGTTCAATATTCAATGTTCAATGTTCAACGTTCAATGTTCAATGTTCAACGTTCAATGTTCAATGTTCAATGTTCAATGTTCAATATCTTAAACCCTCTCTGCTTTTTTCTTTTCTAACTTCAGTCGTGCCTTCTCTTCTTGTTCGGCAAGCAGCCCCTTTTCGTATTCATTCCACTCGCTTTCAATAAAGGGAAGGATATATACGATGGCCAGTCCGCCATAGAAGGTCAGACAGTTGGGGAACTGCATCAGTACCTGGTTACCATATCCGCCTAACTGCTGTGATATCATGGCACAGCAGAATCCCGCCCCGATACCTCGTAAGGAGGGGCTCTCTATCCGGAATATCGTTATCCAACAAGCGCCGAATAGCATGACAAAGGTACATATCAAGAAGACGGTAATACCAATGATACCTGTATGAATCCAGATAAACACGTATTCTGAGTCTGGTGGGACGGTGGCCATAAACGTATATTTGTTGTTGGCGGGAACATTCTGATATCCTACAGCCATACCTATGCCCCAAGGTGCTTCAGCTAAGTATTTTTTCATGGCTTGCTGGTTGATAGACCGGGCATTGGCCGAAGCATCATTCCTGTCGAAGACTGTACGCATACGGCGGATTTGTTGGTTACTCTGCCCGATAGTCGTGAATGCAAGTATGAATACAAATAATCCGAAAACGATAGTGAAGGGTATGGCAATTTTAAACGATTTAGATAGAAATACGTATGCTAACATTCCTGCTATCAGACAAGCCATAGCGGTACGGGTTCCCGATTGCATCATGGCCCATGCACAGGCAATTCCAGTAATCAGGAAGAATATCCGGTGTTTTTTTATTCTGCTGGTAATGCCAAAGATGATAAAGGCGACTGCAGTTGAAGCTATGCCAATACCAAAGTTAGCAGCATCGCCAAATGTCGAGAAGTATCTGGTAAGGCTTCCGCCCTGGATGATGTGAGTGCTTCTTCCTCGAGTCTGAAGCCATTGCTCTTCCATTGCTGTAAATCCAAATGTCTTTTGTTTCCATACCCAAAAGGTTGCAAACAATGCTAATGCTCCCCAGATGTATAGATATTTGGTTAGGACTTTTGGGGTGGTGATGTATAGTGTGTAAACCAAGAAGGCATACATGATTTGATAAGCTATAGATCGTGCAGTAGTGTACCATGCTGCGACGTCGATTCCGATACCACAGGTATCGTTGAGAACTTCCAACGTGCAGAATCCACACCATATTAACAGTACATATAGCATGATGTTGGCTGTCCTCTCAAATTTTGCCTCTTTTACGTCAAGAATGGCTAATGAGATAAGAAGAATTTCTAAAATCTCATTGGGAAGAGATGTTGGCATACCAATTTCTGGCCTGCTATGCCACATGATAAAGTAGTTGACCACTATCAATGTCCAAAATGTAAACATCCGGTAGCGGAATGCGAGCAATACTACGATGGCGATGGCTGGTATCAGGCAGATAATGGCGAAAGTAGAGAATCCTGCCGTAACGAATTCGTAGAGGGCCAGCAAAAACAGGAGAAAGAGTAATGATACTCTTCCTCCGTTGTCTTTGGCGTATGTTCTCCACGCACTGGTCATATTACTTGGCGTGTTCGTTCTCGGTGGCAGTCAGACCCAGCTGTGACACGCGATAGACAAAGTTGTTGAACTTTGTATAAGGTGGCAGCTGGCCTACGAACTCTTCTACAGCGTAGCGGCTGGCCTCGGTCAGATACATGTAGAGCGTATCCTTATGTTCCTCGTCCAACATGGACTGTACTTCCTTGAGGGCTTTCTGGTCGACATCCTTCCAGGTGCGGTTGGCACGGGTGACCATCAGGTTGACAGTACCCATATTCAACAGGGCAGGAGAGATGGAGTTCTCGTCCAGATTAGGATATTCGATGATGGCAATCTCGTCGGGCAGGATGTCGGGACAGAGATCCTTGATGCCCTTGGCCATGATGAAACGGCTGTCTTCTGCCAAGAAGTCCTCATCGTAGGTCAGGCGGCGCACCTGCAAGCCGATGGAAATCCAATAGTTCTCCAACTCCTGAGCCAAATAGCTCTTACCATTACCGGTGTCGGTGGAAATGAGGTTGAGCACATTCTGCTGACCTTCCTGGAAGTGGGGGAGAAGGGCCTTGCTGAGCTGCTTCATGGCCATGTCGGCAATGGTCTTGTTGAAGCGGCGATAGCGAAGGTTGCTTTCCTTAGGATAGCATCCCATGACAGGCACCTTGGTGATACGCTCGGAGCGCATACGGTCGCGCAACGTACGGTCGAGCATCTCGATGATGAGGAACCATAATGCTGTCAAGGCAAAGGTGAGCAGGAAGGCTCCCAACAGTATCATAATGCGATTGGTAGGCTGCGCATTCAGGGGGAACATGGGTGGGTTGAGCACACGGAGCGTAGCTGTAGACATCTGCAGGTTACGCTGGCGCAGACGGGCGGCATTCAATGCCTTCAACATCTCCATATAGTTGCCCTCGATGAAGCCGATATGGCGGGCTTTACGATCCAAGGTAGCGCCGATAGGTGCATAGAAGAGATACTGACGATCCAGATTCTGTTGCATGATGTCGGTAGCAGTCATTTCGGCCTTGGTTTTCTCTAAGAGTAATAACTGCTCCAACCAACGACTAAGCATATCGTTTGCTTTGACACCAGTCTCTGTGCTATACGTCGATGCCTCAATGTCCTTGGTGAGTTCGGTAACACGGCCCGTGGCTGCTTGAAGATCACGTTGGGCCTTGGCCAACTCTTCCTGAGACTCCGTGTCGTTGCCGCCTCCTTCACTGCTCATCAGTCGTAAGTTGGAAATACGCGACTGGATGCGGGAAATGTCTTTTACCTGATTGGTAAACTCCTGATTAGAGCGGATGACCTGAGCACGATTACCCAACTGACGCTCCAGATAGTCCAACAGGGCTTTGGCGGTAGTATAGTTCATCAGCTGGTCGTTGCGGAAGTTCTGCTGCTGTGCCTCCAAGCCTGTCAACGCCTTCGTCTGTTCACCATAGTTAATAATCTTCTTCGATACATTATAGCGAATCAGGTCGTCCTCTGCATTGGAGAGGATACGATAGAGACGAGCTACCTCTTTCTCGAAGAACTTGATGACATTACCAGTTTCACCAAAGCGGATTTGCTGATACTGGCGTGCAAAGACCTCATTCAGAATGTCCAAAGTGTTATAGGCAATACCGGCATCGTTGGCAGAATAGCCGATGTCGATAATATCACTACCCGAAAGTTGCAATACTTTTAACCGAGAGGTAATGTTGTTGATGCCGAAATAGGGATGATAGTTCAGCAGGCCGAAGAGGTAGTTCTCCTGAGAGGGCTTCTCGTAGGCCTTCAGGTTAGCATAGGTCTGTGACTCACTGTTGTGATTGACGAGAGCCTTGACATCAGCGGGTACGGTGGCACTCAACTGCCGGAAATGTTCCGCTGAGATATAGTTGTTGTCTTTATTGGCGTTACCATACATCAGACAACGGGCCAGCAAACGGAGGGACACCTCGTGGATGGTATTGTCGGTGGTAATAATCAGCATCAGGTTGTTGATGTTGGTCTGGGCATTACCTCCAGCCACACCCGTTCCACCCTCCAGGTTATAGCCGGTAATCATACCGGTATAGATGGTGGTATTGGTATCGTAGATGCGCTCCATGTCTCGGGTCAAGAACCATGCAACAACCAAGGCAATCATGGGCAGAATGGCCAAATACCAACGGATTTTGTATAAGAAACGAACAAAATATCTAAATAAATCCATAGTCAAATGCTGTTATTAGGTTATTTCTTCTTGTTTTTCTTTGCGGCTTTAGCAGCTTCTTTAGCAGCTTTCTCCTGGGCTTTCTTCTCGGCGGCCTCCATCTTGGCATACTTCTTCTCTTCGGCAGCGGCAGCCTTGCGAATCTTCTTTTCTAAAGCCTTGTTCTCCTTCTCTATCTGCTTGGCACTCTTGTGATCATCATCGTCCAAGGTAATCTCGGTCGTAGTGTTCGTCAGAATAGGGGTATGGGAAAGAATCTCCAAGGTAAGGATATCTGTAGTAATCTGGGTTTGCAGGTTTTGGTAGTTACTGACGGTTCCTAACTCATGTTGCTTGGTCCATGCAAAGTCCTCAATAGACATATTACCCTGATGGAAGTCCTCCAGATTCAACGCACCGGCACCTTGATAGATGGCTGCCGACTCACCGGCAGTTTTCAGGGTAACCAATGCATTGGTAATTTTAACATAGAGCGTGGCGATTTCCTGCTTGATCTTTTCGTACTCTAAGTCTTTTTGGTACATTGCTTTGTCGACTTCAAGACGCTTGCGTTTAACGGCAGGAGCCCAGTCGAGAATGTCCTCCAAAGGTATGGCAAGATTAACGCCTACGTTCCAATAGCTCTGCTCACGGCCCTGATACTGCTTGAGTACGGTGGTGTACGTGTCGGAACCCTGTCCCCACATATCGGTTTTACCATAACTGTAGCTGGCATGACCGCGGATATAGGAGAAGATGTGGCGCTTCTGCTTGGCGACTTCAGCCTTCGCAATCTGTTGGGCTTTCTCCAAAGTGAGAATGCGCGGACTCTGTTTGGCATTCTCGAACAATACTGCCATGGGGGGCAGATGGAAATTGGAAAAATTGATAGTGCTGTTCTCGCTGGAATCGAAGAAACCGGCACTGATACCACTATTGTTATATTGTGCGAACGAGGCACTGCTAAAAACAATGGTAGCCGCAATCAGTAGATATCGTTTCAAATCTTTCATCATTATGATCGATTTTATGGTTTGTCTGTTATACATTCTCTTTTTGCACAAATGCAGTCAACGTGCGGAAGATAATCTTCATGTCGAGAGCAAAGCTATAGGTCTGACCATAGGTGATGTCCAGCTGTTTGCGCTCTTCGGCTGACATGTTGCCACCCTTGCCACGCTCTTCGACCTGCCAGAGACCTGTCAGACCGGCAGGAGCCATGAAACGGTCGATGCTGGAATCGGCAGTCAGCTTCTCGGCTTCGTAGAGCGGGAGCGGGCGGTTACCGACTACCGACATATCACCCTTGAGGATATTGAACAGCTGTGGAAGTTCATCGATGCTGTATTTGCGGATGAAGCGACCCACCTTGGTCACACGGGGGTCGTCCTCAATCTTGACAAATGCATTGTCAATGTCTTCCTGTTTCTGCTTGTTGAAATCGCTTTCTGCCATGACAAAGTCATCGCCGACCAGCATGACTTCTTCGTCACTAATCATCATCATGGACTCCATACCCATGTCAATCATGTCTTGCTCGGCCTGCTCGCCCAAAGGAGCCGTCATGGTCTTGAGCTCCTCCTGAGGCTTGGATTCCGTGCTACCGTTGGCATACTGGTTGTGGGTCTTACTTAACTCCTTCAGCCGCTCCTCAGCATCGATATACATGCTACGGAATTTGAGGAAATCGAAGATGGTGTAGTTGGTTCCCACGCGCTTGGACTTGAAAAGCACCGGACCAGGGCTCTCCAATCGGATGGCTATTGCCGTGATGATGAAAATGGGGGAGAGGACGATGATGGCGAGTACAGAGAAGAAGATGTCGAACAGGCGTTTCCAGACAGGAATCTGGAACTTCAAAATCTTGTGTTTGGGAGCCTCGTCATCGAACAGGATGTTCTCACGGTCGGAGATGAATTGAATCTTTTTGTTCAATTCGGTGACAGAGGCACCGCTTACAATGGTATCGTTGATACCGCATTTCATGTAAACATCGCGCTCTTCATCCGACATGTTGTCGGTAATCAAGATGATGTATACGTTGTGACACTTCTTGCGCAGATAGGTGATAGCCGTAATGTCCTCTGTGCGCACGCTGCGCTCAAAGAACAATATGAAATGTTCATTGGCAACGTGCGGAGTACATATCTGAGCAGCATCTTTGTATGCGTTGGTCGTACGGACCAACTGGCCAGGGATGTATTTCAGACGCTCTTGTGTCTTAGGATTGTTTCCTAAGTAAACAACACCTATCATATTATAATATGTATACTATCTATGAAAAAATTTAGTTGGGCAGGATCTTTTTGACTCGGATCTTCAACTCCATGGGGTTGAACGGCTTAACGATATAGTCTTCTGCACCGATTTCCAGCAGGCGGATACGCTCGCTGGTGGAGTCTTCACTTGACAACATAATCACGGGGATGTGGCGGAAGAGCTCGTTTTGCTTGATCCACTCGAGAAAATCGTCACCGCGCATGCCCGGCATACGGATATCCGAAATAATAAGGTCAGGGGTGTTGCCGGCCTGAAGCCACTTCACACCCTGCAGCCCATCGGGTAGCCACTGGACGTCATATTCACTCATCAAGTAGATAGAGAGCACCTTGGCGATGGTCTCTTTGTCATCAAGGATTAGTATCTTCTTTTTCATATATGAATTAAACTTTTAGTCAATAGAGTTGTCTGAAGTGCGGATACAACTCCGCAATCAATTCGATGCAAAGGTAAAAAAATATTTTTAATTGTAGTCAAATAATGATAAAAAAATGATGAAAAAGTGCAAAAAAGTTGGATTTTAAAAATATTTTAGGGAAATTTGTGGTGTAAAACGTATTATTTTTAGACAGATAATCAAGTTTTATTATGGCAAACAGATATTTATTAGGTTTTGACGTTGGCAGTTCGTCTGTCAAAGCGTCTCTCGTGAATGCAGACAATGGTAAATGTGTGGCATCGGCTTTTTATCCTGAGAAGGAAGCTCCGATTATGGCAGTCAAGGCCGGATGGGCAGAACAAGACCCGCAGATGTGGTGGGACAATGCCAAGCTGAGCTTGCAGAAGATTATGGCTGATTCCGGTGCAACTGCTGAGGAAATCAAGGCTATCGGTATTTCCTACCAGATGCACGGCCTGGTGTGCGTGGACAAGAATTTGAAAGCGCTGCGCCCGTCAATCATCTGGTGCGACTCTCGTGCAGTTCCCTATGGAGAGAAGGCTTTCAATGAGTTGGGTTCAGAGCAGTGTCTGAGTCATTTGCTGAACTCACCGGGGAATTTCACCGCAGCAAAGCTGGCATGGGTGAAGGAAAATGAGCCTGAGACTTACGAGAAGATATATAAGATTATGCTGCCGGGCGACTATATCGCCATGCGCCTGTCGGGTGTTGCCAATACTACGGTAAGCGGTCTGAGTGAGGGAATGTTCTGGGACTTCAAGAACAATGAGGTGGCAGACTTCCTGATGAAGTATTATGGCTTCGATCGGTCGCTTATTAGTGATATCGTGCCAACTTTCAGTGTGCAGAGTGAGGTTAGTCAGGAGGCCGCTGCCGAATTAGGATTAAAAGCAGGAACCCCTATCACTTATAGAGGTGGCGATCAGCCAAACAATGCTTTGTCGTTGAATGTTCTGAATCCGGGTGAGATTGCTGCTACGGCAGGTACGAGCGGTGTGGTATATGGCGTGTTGGGTGAGGTGAACTACGATCCACAGAGCCGTGTGAACACGTTTGCACATGTTAATCATAGTGCGGATCAGACTCGTCTGGGCGTGTTATTATGTATCAATGGTACGGGTATTCTGAATGCCTGGATACATCGTAATATCACTTCTGATATCTCTTATGCCGAGATGAACGACTTGGCAGCTTCAGTGCCCATTGGTAGTGAAGGCGTAACCATTGTGCCTTTCGGAAACGGTGCCGAGCGTGTGCTGGAAAACAAGGAGATTGGTTGTTCCATCAATGGCTTGAATTTCAATAAGCATTCAAAGGCTCATCTTGTTCGTGCTGCCCAAGAGGGCATTGTATTCTCCTTCTGCTATGGTATGGAGATTATGCAGCAGATGGGTATGGATATTCAGAAAATCCATGCAGGCAAGGCCAACATGTTCCTGTCGCCGTTATTCCGTGATACGCTGGCAGGTGTGAGCGGTGCTACCATTGAGCTCTATGATACTGATGGCAGTGTTGGCGCTGCCAAGGGCGCAGGTATTGGAGCAGGTATCTATAAGGATAACAATGAGGCTTTCGCTACATTGGACAAGCTGCAGGTGATTGAACCTGATGTAAAGAATCAGGCTGCCTATCAGGCTGCCTATGCTGCTTGGAAAGAGACGCTCAAAAAGAATATCTAATCGCGGGGGACACCCTTGACAGTTGACGATTTAGGGACGGACATCAATGTCCGTCCCTATTCGTTTATTTGTAAATCTTTGCTTCGCATCTGCCTTGCAGAACGGATAGGGCATTCAGTGCGAGTGCTTCCATCTCGTCCTCGCCGGGAAAGGTGTGTACGGGAGCCAGGAATCCGATGCGTCGGCATAATTCGTTGATGATATAGTCGGAATGTGCCATTCCTCCGGTGAGTAGAATAGCATCTATATGTCCGCAGAGTACGGCAGCCTCGGAAGCTATTTGCTTGGCGGTATGGTAGAGCATGGCATCTACCAGAAGTTTTGCATGCTGGTCTCCATGGCGGATGCGCTCCAATATTTCTATCATGTTATTCGTGCCAAGATGGGCGGTGAGTCCTGCTTTGCCTGCAATACGCTTCAGCAGCTGCTTCTCAGTGAATTTCCCGCTGAAACAGAGGCGGATGAGATCGGCAGCAGGCAGGCTTCCGGCACGTTCCGGCGAGAAGGGCCCTTCGCCATCAAGGGCATTGTTGGCATCAACGGCCTGTCCATGTTCATGGGCAGCAACGCTGATGCCTCCTCCCAGATGACAGATGATGAGGTTGAGGTCTTCGTATTCCTTACCGATGCTCTTGGCATACCGACGGGCAATGGCGCGTTGGTTGAGTGCATGCCAGATGCAGATGCGTGGCATGAGTGGACTGCCGCTGATGCGGGCAAGCGGGGACAGTTCGTCTACGACACCAGGGTCGGCAATAAATGCGCGGCATCTTGAGTGTCGGGTATTGATGGCATTGGCAATCTCATAGGCTATCAGACAGCCAAGATTGCAGGCGTGATTGTGCATGACACACCCTTGCAGGGTGTCGCTCAACATTTTTTCGTTGATCTCATAGACGCCGCCACTGACGGGCTTGACCAGTCCGCCACGACCTATCACGGCATCAAACTCCAGCGGAATGCCTGCCTGCTCCAGTTCGTCGAGCACTAACTGTCGTCGGAACCCTTGCTGTTCGGTGATGGCATCATAAGGTGCCAGCTCTTCAGCGGTGTGAGTGATGCAACGGGTGAGAATCGGTTTCTCGTCCTCATATACGGCGAATTTGGTGGAAGTGGATCCGGGATTGATTGCTAATATTTTCATAGGCTTGCGAGGGCAAAAAGTATGCTGTTGAACTTGGCTTCGGCAGAATCGCCTCGGCTTGGGACTACTACGGGGCACTGTGTCCCGCAGAGGATACCGGCCGTGCGGGCTTGTGCAAAGAGGGTCATTGCCTTGTAGAAGGCATTGCCGGCTTCTATGTCAGGCATAATCAGTACGTCCGACTCTCCATTCAAAGGGGAACTGATGCCCTTTGCCTCCAGGGCTTGTATGGAACAGGCAGATTTCACATCCAGAGGCCCGTCTACTATGCAACGTCCGAAGCGTCCCTCTGCTGCCATCTGCTTGATGTCAGTATAGCCGTCGACAAACGGGAACTGCCGGCCACCATGCTCGGCACAGTGTATCAGCGCAATGCGCGGTTCGGCGATTCCTAACCGATGACATATCCCTACGGTGTATTTCACCTGTTCAATGCGTTGTTTCTGGGTGGGGTAGGGAATGACGGCGACATCGGTAAAGAATAGCAGTTTGTGATAGGTAGGAATTTCTGCTACGGAAAGATGGGTGAGCACATGACCTTCAGGCAGCAGACCAGACACCTTGTTGAGGATAGCTTTTAGCAGGATATCTGTGCTGATGAGTCCTTTCATCAGTACATCGGCATCTCCGCGTCGAACAAGAGCTACTGCTTTTTCTGCTGCTCGCTCGGGCAAATTGTCCGTAATGCTGACAACTTCGGCCAGCTGGCTGCCTTCTGTTTGTTGGAGTGCTTCTCTGGTAGCCTTGTCTGTAGGGTTGACGGCAACTATCCGTAAAGGTCTTGAGAGGCTTCTCACCTGCTCATATAGTTCATGGAAGGATCGAACGGTTTTCATAGTTATCGTATTTTTATGCAAAGATAATAATAAAAAATGGACTGACCAAATTAGTCAGCCCATTTTTTTATTTAAGACTTTGTTGATACCATTTAAACAGCCGTTGCACGCCTTCTTCTATCTCCACTTTGTGAGTCCAGCCGAGTGAATGTAGCTTGGTGACATCTATGAGCTTGCGCATGGTGCCGTCGGGCTTGGACGCGTCAAACTCAATGGTGCCTTGGAATCCAACAGCTTTCTGCACCAGTGCGGACAGTTCGCGGATGGTTAGCTCTTTGCCCGTGCCAACGTTGATATGACAGTTGCGTATCTCGCCCAGTGACGGGATGGCTCCGCCTCGGCCTGCAGAGTGGTTGCGGTCTACTGCACCGTCGGTCTTGGCTCCGTAGTGAACACTGGAATACTTTTCAATGCCGATGATATCAGAGAAATTGACGTTCAGCAGTACGTGTACGGAGGCGTCGGCCATATCCTCACTCCAGAGAAATTCGCGCAGCGGGTTGCCTGTACCCCAGAGTACTACCTTATTGTTATAGATGCCATATTTGGCCAGTACGCTGAGTATTTCGTCTGCTGTGGATGACCCGTTGAAACCCTCTACTGGTCGGATGTCAAGGTCACGGCGTATTGCCGTCCAATCTTCATCGTGGATAAGCTTTGCCAGATAAATCTTGCGCATCATGGCGGGCATGACGTGTGAATTCTCCAGATGGAAATTGTCGTTGGGTCCATAGAGATTGGTGGGCATCACCGCAATATAATTGGTGCCATACTGCAGATTGTAGCTTTCGCACATTTTCAGACCGGCAATCTTGGCAATGGCGTATTCCTCGTTGGTGTACTCCAGGGGGGAAGTCAGCAGGGCATCCTCTTTCATCGGTTGGGGCGCATTCTTGGGGTAGATGCAGGTAGAGCCAAGAAACAGCAGCTTCTTTACGCCGTGGGCATACGACTCTGAGATGACATTGCATTGCATCTTCATGTTCTGCATGATGAAATCAGCACGATAGAGCGAGTTCGCCATGATGCCACCAACGAAAGCGGCAGCCAGCACAACAGCATCCGGACGCTCTTCGTCGAAGAACCGGCGTACTGCCAGTTGGTCGGTCAGGTCCAGCTGCTGGTGGCTCCTGCCTACTAAGTTTGTGTATCCGCGGCTTTTGAGGTTGTTCCAGATGGCAGAGCCTACCAGTCCGTGATGGCCTGCCACATAGATTTTGCTATTTTTCTCCAACATGGCTTATTCAGGCAATTGTGCTTTGAGGAACAGTTTGCGCACGAACTTCATGTCGTGCTGAACCATAATTTTTACCAAATCGGGGAAGGATGTCTTCTGCGGGTTCCACCCCAGCTTTTCCTTGGCTTTGGCGGGGTTACCCAATAGCTGGTCGACCTCAGCAGGGCGGAAATATTTCGGGTCGACCTCCACCAGCACCTTTCCAGTGGCTTTGTCGTATCCTTTCTCGTCCACGCCAGTACCTTGCCATTCCAACTCAATGCCAGCCTCCTTGAACGCCAGTGTGGCAAATTCGCGGACTGTATGATATTCGCCGGTAGCAATCACGAAGTCGTCGGGTTCAGGCTGTTGCAAGATGAGCCACATACACTCAATGTAGTCTTTGGCATAACCCCAGTCGCGCAGCGAGTTGAGATTGCCGAGATAGAGCTTGTCCTGATAGCCTTGGGCTATGCGGGCGGCTGCCAATGTGATTTTACGTGTCACGAAATTCTCACCGCGACGTTCTGATTCGTGATTGAACAGGATGCCGTTGCAGCAGTACATGCCGTAAGACTCGCGGTAGTTTTTCATAATCCAGAAACCGTAGAGCTTGGCTACAGAGTAGGGGCTGCGGGGGTAGAAAGGGGTAGTCTCTGACTGCGGTACTTCCTGCACCTTTCCGTAGAGCTCCGAGGTGGAAGCCTGATAGATGCGGCACTGCTTCTCGATGCCGCAGATACGTACAGCCTCCAGCAGGCGCAATACGCCTGTAGCATCAACGTCAGCGGTATATTCAGGAACATCGAAGGACACCTTGACGTGGCTCTGAGCTGCCAGGTTATATATTTCCGTAGGCTTCACCTCACCAATGATGCGTATGAGGGATGAGGAGTCGGTCATGTCGGCCCAGTGGAGATTGACCAGACGGGCTTTCTTCATGTCGCGCACCCACTCGTCCAGATAGAGGTGTTCGATACGCCCGGTGTTGAATGAGGAAGAGCGGCGGAGCAAACCGTGCACCTCGTAACCTTTTTCAATGAGAAATTCGGCCAGATACGAACCGTCCTGACCGGTAATGCCAGTGATTAGAGCAACTTTTTTCATGTGTGATGTTTAGTTTTGCCCGGAGAACTGCTTGATGCGCTGTTCTTCGGAAAGTTTACAAATGAGTAATGTGTCATTATTTTCTGCTACGATGTAGCCGTCAAGTCCCTGGATGACTACTTTCTTTTCTTGGGTAGTATGAATCATGCAGTTGTGACTCTCGAACAAGGTGATGTCCGGGCCGATGCAAGCATTGCCATAGAGATCTTTCTTGGTCTGTTGCTGCAAGGAGCCCCATGTGCCAAGATCGCTCCATCCAAAATCGGCAGGGCATACGAAGATTTCCTCTGCCTTTTCCATGATGGCGTAGTCGACACTGATGTTTTCACATTCCGGGAATAATCGGTCTATCTCCTGCTGTTCCTTTTCGGTGCCGTAGATGGGCAGCAGACTCTCAAAGATTTTTGCCAGCTGGGGCTGATAGATGCGGAAGGCATTGACAATGGTCGACACGTTCCAGATAAAGATACCTGCATTCCAGAAATAGTTCTTCTGGCTGATGTACTGCTGGGCAGTTTTCAAATCGGGCTTTTCGCGGAAGGAGTCTACTCGGAATATCTCCTTGTTGCGGAGGGAATTGCTGGAGAGGTCGGCCTGGATATAGCCATAGCCAGTCTCAGGCCGTGTGGGCTTCATGCCTAATGTCACGATGGCATCGCTGTCGGCCGTGAAGTCAAGGCACGCACTGATGACGCGGCGGAACTCCTGAGTGTTCAGTACGACATGGTCGCTGGGTGACACCACAATGTTGGCCTTGGGATTCTGCGACTTGATGCGCCACGACACATAAGCAATGCAGGGGGCTGTGTTTCGGCGGCAGGGCTCGCACAGAATATGGTCGCAGGGCATGTCGGGAAGCTGTTGGTGAACAGTATCGGCATACTTCTGGTTAGTAACAACCCATACGTTATCAGCGGGAACGAGTCCGCTGAAGCGGTCGACGGTCAACTGTAGCAGCGTGCGGCCTACACCCAGCACATCAATAAACTGCTTGGGGTTTTCAGTGGTGCTCATGGGCCAGAATCGGCTTCCAACACCACCGGCCATGATGACAAGATGATTACTGTTCTTTGCCATAGGAATGCTTAATGATTTGATTATGAATTGCAAAAATAAACATTTATTCTGAAACTGACGAATCTTTACGGAAGAAAATGCATTTTTCTTACGATACGTCAATATTTATTTGGCTGTTTCGAGGAAAAAACGTAATTTTGCACGGCATGAACGAAAATCTATTGAACGAACTGAACGACGGTCAGCGTGCTGCCGTCGAATATTGTGATGGCCCCCAGTTGGTTATTGCGGGAGCGGGTTCAGGCAAGACGCGCGTCTTGACTTATAAGATTGCCTATTTGCTAGAACGGCAGGATGAGTCCTTGAATCCCTGGAACATCCTGGCGCTGACCTTTACCAATAAGGCTGCACGGGAGATGAAAGAGCGTATAGGCCGGCTGGTCGGTCAGGAGCGCGCTATCTATCTGCAGATGGGTACTTTCCATTCTGTCTTTGCACGTATACTCAGGGCTGAGGCCGGCTCCATTGGCTTTGCTTCCAACTTCACAATTTATGACCAGGCAGATTCTCGTTCACTTGTAAAAAACATTATCAGGGAGATGCAGTTGGATGACAAGGTGTATAAGCCTGCCTCCGTTGCCGACCGTATCTCGATGGCCAAGAACCATCTGCTGCTTCCTCAGCAGTATGCCAACAGTTCATGGGCCGCTGACGATGCCCAGCATAAGCGTCCGTCGGTTGCTAATATATATAATAGGTATATGGAGCGCTGTCGTCAGGCCAATGCGATGGACTTTGACGATTTGCTCGTTCATACCTTTGTCCTGTTGCGCGACCATGAAGAGGTGAGGCAGAAATATATCGACCGCTTCCGTTATGTGCTTGTAGATGAGTATCAGGACACGAACTATGCCCAACAGGAGATAGTGCTCCTGCTGACCCGCGATCATGGCCGTGTATGCGTGGTCGGTGACGATGCGCAGAGTATCTACAGTTTCCGCGGGGCCAACATCGACAATATCCTGAATTTTCAGAAGATGTATGCCGGAGCGCGGCTGTTTAAGTTAGAGCAGAACTATCGCTCGACCCAGCTCATCGTGGAGGCAGCCAATAGTCTGATTCGGAAGAATGAGCGGCAGATACAGAAGGATGTGTTCAGCAAGAATGAGACAGGTGAGCGGCTCACGCTGAAACCTGCCTATAGTGACAAGGAGGAGGCGATGATAGTCTGCAAGGATATCAAGCGCATTCGCCGGCAGGAGCAGTGCGAGTATTCCGACTTTGCCATCCTCTATCGCACCAATGCCCAGAGCCGTTCGTTCGAGGAGCAGATGCGAAAGGACAATATCCCCTACAGGATTTACGGGGGGCTGAGTTTCTATCAGCGAAAGGAGATAAAGGATGTGATCGCCTACTTCCGAGTGGTGACTAATCCTGATGATGAAGAGGCTCTGCGCCGTATCATCAACTATCCTGCCCGTGGCATCGGCGATACTACGGTCGGTAAGATTGTCGACACGGCCAATGTACACGGTGTAAGCCTGTGGAAAGTCATCCAGCAGCCGATGGTCTTTGGATTGAGTCTGTCGAAGGGAACGCTATCTAAGTTAGATGCCTTCAGGACTATGGTGGAAGGATGGGCGGCGCGCCTGAATCAGGAGGATGCCTACGAGCTTGGGCACAGTATCGTGATGGAAAGTGGCATCAGCAAGGATATCTATGGTTCGACCAATCCCGAAGACTTGTCGCGTCAGGAGAACCTGGAAGAGTTTCTTGGTGGCATGCAGGACTTTGTGGAGAGCCGAAAGGAGGAAGACCGTGAGCGGGAAACAGGTTTGGGCGATTTCTTGCAGGAGGTAGCGCTGCTTACCGATTTGGATAGCGATGGCGATGCCGAGCAGCCTAAGGTGACGCTCATGACCATACACTCTGCAAAAGGACTTGAGTTCCCGACGGTGTTTGTTGTCGGCTTGGAAGAGAATATCTTCCCTTCGCCCATGTGCGTCAACAGTATGCGCGAGCTGGAGGAGGAACGACGGTTGCTCTATGTCGCCATTACGCGGGCTGAGAAACATTGCATTCTGACTTGTGCACAGAATCGGTTCCGCTATGGCAGGATGGAGTTCGATACTCCTTCGCGCTTCATCAAGGACTTTGATCCCAGTCTGATTCGGATTGAGGGTGGGGCCAATATACCGGGCATGCCCAGTCAGTCGACATTCAGTCGGCCAAGTTTCAATAGCCGTCCTGTCTCACGCATGCAGAATCCACGTCCTGTAGCCACTCAGTTTGTGGCAGATCCCAAACCGCGTCTTATGCCTGTGCGCCAAGAGACTCCTCGCCCCCAGTCTGCCATTGGTGATATTGGGCTGAAGGAAGGAAATGTCATTGAGCATCAGCGCTTTGGCGTGGGTACAGTTGTCAAGGTGGAAGGTGCGGGCGAGAATACCAAGGCAACTGTTGCTTTCAAGAATGCAGGAACCAAACAGCTGCTGCTGAAGTTTGCACGCTATACGATTATTGGTTGAGGGCGTACGGAAAAGGCACTCATAGATTTAAAGGGCATCATCTTCCGGTCGGTCTGGAAGATGATGCTTTATTTTGGGCAGGTGTTTTTTCTTTCGAAGATAGGCAGCCTTTCGGGCCTCGTATTCTTCAAAGTGTTTCTCCAAAAAATTGTCAGCCATTCCTGTTCTTGTTGTAGACGATACTGATTTGAACGGGTTCGTGTTGATTCTGACTGCCTCCTACCAGCCGGACACTCGTCACTTTCAATTCGTTGTTCACGCTGGCCACCGACGTGGTCGAGGAAGTGGTGGAAGCGGATGTCATAGTCACCTGAACGGGAATGAGCACCAGCTTGTTCCAATTCTCCGTCTTGTTGCGGTTGGCATACATGTGGTTAATAAGTCCAGAGATGTTGTTGAATGTGTACGAGTTTTTCGCCTGACTATACGTAGCAAGATAGGAAGTGGAGTTGTTGGGCAGTTTGCGCTCCTCGAAGAAGGAGTAAAGGCTGTCGCGTACTATCAGCAGGAGGTTGCTGGGCTCCTTTAGCAATATATCGCTCAAGTCACTGCTGTCGTTCATGCGTCGGAATACAATCTTGGCAGAAGTGATGGTATCGCTCTCGTGTCCGCGCTTGATGTCGTCGATAGGCAGTGTCACTTCCGTGAAGATTCCGTCGGGAGCCTTCAGGTAGGTGTACAACTCATTAGATGCCAGACGCTCGATGTTCTCGCGGTCACTGGTGAAGTGGTTGGTTTGCAATACCTCTTCTGTACCGGTGAAGGTCGTCTCTTCGGCAATGACTACGGTATCTTTCTTGTATCTGTAGTCGATGAGCAACTGGGTCTTGGCCACTTCAGCCATCATGCCCAAGCCGTCGGTAGTCTTGAAATAGAAGCCTGGACAGACTTTCTGGGTGAAAGTCAGCGAATTCTTGAAGTATTCAGGATGCTGGTAATACATGCGCATCAGGTAGGTGCCGTAGTTGTTGTAGGTGTTGCCGGCTTTGTCGGTATACGGATCATTCAGCGGGATGGTGATAGATTCGTAGTAGAGCCCCTTACGGCGAAGGTTACGTATGCTGTCACTCTGGTTCAGGTCGGAGATGGAATACACTTTTTTCCTGTGGATACCGTCCTTACGCAGATAACCTTCCTTTTCGGGGTCGAAGTTGGTGTAGTACATCTTGTTGTCCTTCACGGGCTTATCCAACTCGGTGATAGCCATCTTCATGGCGGCCAGGGAGTCGCCCATGTAGCTCTCAACGATGATGTTGATAAAGCACGAGTCTGCGATGGGTTCTTTATTGGCGTTGCGAGAAACGACGGAATCTTTCGGTACAAAGTGATCTACATCCTCCAATATGCTGAATTGCGTCATATAGTCGCCAGAGATGTAGGAACCGGTCTCCGGGTCCTTGATGCGTCCCAGATAGCTGTATGAACTGCGTGAGAGGATAGAGTCGGCAACAATCGATCGCGTGGATATTTTAAAGGTGTCCGACGTGATGATGAACTGGTCTATGTTGCTCGTCAGCGAGTTTCCTAATGTTGTAGTGTCTTCACTACATGAAGAGATTGCAATAGTGATGATTGCAATCCCTGCCATTATAAGTTTTTTTATCATATTTCCATTTATATCTTTTCGTAAAACGCCTCGTAGGCATCGGAAAAGTCCTCACCGGGATAAGCCAGGGTAGGTATCTTGTTATCCTTTGCGTATTTGAGCAGATCTTTGTTCACATTCTTATGCGCGGCAATGACTCCGTCGCTATAGTCGATAGCCAGCTTGCCAAGCTCTTCAAAATCGAAGTTGTCGTTGTATTTTTTGAGCAGCTCGGCCTTGGCATCACGGAACTCGACGCACTTCTTGAAGTTGGTGCCGAGGTCTGACTTCAGGTTGTTGGTGAAGAGAGAAGTCACGACTTTGGTGTTGGCAAACGATGGCTCCTCGTGATATGCGGTCTTGATATACAGCGGAACCACTGCTCCCATCCAACCTTGTATGTGGATGATGTCGGGCACCCAGCGCAGCTTCTTCACTGTTTCCAATACGCCGCGTGCAAAGAATATGGCACGCTCGCCATTGTCAGGATAGTCCTCGCCTTTCTCGTCTTGTGCCATCTGACGCTTCGAGAAATAGTCGTCGTTATCAATGAAATATACTTGGATGCGGGTCTGAGCGATGGTGGCCACTTTGATAATCAGTGGGTGGTCTGTGTCGTCAATGATAAGGTTCATACCCGAGAGGCGTATGACTTCATGCAGCTGGCCGCGACGTTCGTTGATGTTTCCCCATTTGGGCATAAATGTACGAATCTCGTGACCGTTGTCTTGCATCGCCTGAGGGAGGGCCTTACCCATAAGAGAAAGGTCGCTGTCGGGTACATAGGGTACAATCTCTTGGTTAATGAACAATATCTTCTTTGCCATACACGTGTAGTTTAAACCATGTGCAAAGGTACGAAAAAAAATTCACAAAACCGCTAAAACGTGCATATTTAAGGATTTTTAGCCTCCTTTTTGGCATATTTTTACGATATTTTTTCCTTATTTGATAAAAATGTTGTTATTTTGCAGCCGATTTCAGAGATAAGCATTGAAAGAGATGAAAGTATTCAATAAAATAGTTGATCTTCAGAACCAGTTGTTCGAGGATCGGAAAAGTGGAAAGGAAATAGGTCTAGTACCGACTATGGGTGCACTGCATGAAGGTCATGCCTCGCTGGTGCGCCGCAGTGTGAAGGAGAACGCCGTTACGGTTGTTTCCGTGTTTGTCAATCCAACCCAGTTTAATGATAAGAACGACCTCAAGAACTATCCGCGGACGCTCGATGCCGACTGCCGTCTGCTCGAATCGTGCGGTGCCGACTATGTGCTGGCTCCCTCTGTGGAGGAGATGTATCCTACGCCCGACACCCGTCAGTTCGAATATCCTCCTGTTTCTACGGTGATGGAGGGTGCACATCGGCCTGGCCATTTCAACGGGGTTTGCCAGGTGGTGAGCCGTCTGTTCTATATCGTGAAGCCCACGCGTTCCTATTTCGGCGAGAAGGACTGGCAGCAGATTGCCGTTGTGAAGGCTATGGTGCGCCATCTGGGTATTCCGGTACAGATTGTCGAGTGCGAGATTATACGTGATGCCGACGGACTGGCCAAGAGTTCGCGCAACACTCTGCTGTCGGCTGATGAGCGGGCCATTGCTCCCAACATCTATAAGGCATTGAAGGAGAGTGTGGCTTATGCCAAGAACCACAGTGTCAAGGAAACGCACGACAAGGTGGTGGCGGATATCAATTCCGTCGATGGCCTGGATGTGGAATATTTCTCCATTGTCGACGGCAACACGCTGCAGGAGATTACCGACTGGGCCGACACTCCTTATGTGGTGGGCTGTATCACGGTCTATTGCGGAAAGACTCCCATTCGTTTGATTGACCATATTAAATATAAGGAATAAAGGCATGATGATAGAAGTAATGAAGTCCAAGCTCCACTGTGTCACCGTGACAGAGGCCAATCTGAACTATATGGGCAGCATCACGATTGATGAGGATCTGATGGATGCTGCCAACCTCATTGCCGGCGAGAAGGTGCAGATTTGTAACAATAACAATGGAGAGCGTTTCGAGACCTATATCATCAAGGGCGATCGCGGCTCGGGCTGTATCTGCCTGAATGGTGCTGCGGCCCGTAAGGTGCAGGTGGGCGATGTGGTGATTATCATCTCCTATGCGCTGATGGATTTTGAAGAGGCCAAGACATTCAAGCCTGCCGTCATCTTCCCGAAAGAAGGGAACAAGTTATAAAAATTAAAGGTCGCTCCATCGAGCGACCTTTAATTTTATTCAATCACCACTAAGGCATCGTCTTCCATGACGCTTTGTCCGGGTTTCACGCAGATGGCGGTAACCTTACCGCCTTTTTCTGCCTCGATGTTGTTGGCCATCTTCATGGCTTCCAGCACGAGCACCGTGTCGCCGGCCTTTACCTCATCGCCCACCTGGACGTTGATGGCGGTGATGACACCGGGGAGGGGAGCCTTCACGGCATTGTTCGTGTTCACCTTGCCGCCGGTCTCGCTTGCCTCAGAGGGGCTGGGACTGGCTTCTACGGGTCTGCGAACCACCACCTTCTTCTCCTCTACGGGTTCGGGCTCCATTTCTACTTTATACTCCTCACCGTTGACGGTGACCGTTACTTCGTTTTCCACGATTTCACCAATAGCCACCTCATACTTGTTGCCATTGATGGTGTATTTATATTCTTTCTTCATGATGATGACGTGTTAAGGGTGTACTGTCATAGTCTGGGCATAACCATTCCACTGTGTCTGCTTTTCGGCTATTGTGATGATGCCGGGCTCCTTGTCGTGGACGTTGTTGCCTTTAAACTCATATAGTGCCATCGCAATGGCAGCTCCTACTTCGTTATTTACTATTTTCATACCTAAAGAATTATTACATCGGGATGTTTCCGTGTTTCTTGGCGGGCAGTGCATCACGCTTGGTTGCCAGTTGGGCCAGTGCACGGCAGATGCGGAAGCGCGTGTTGCGCGGCTCGATGACATCGTCGATGTAGCCGTACTTGGCAGCCTGATAGGGATTGGCGAAGAGCTCGTTGTACTCCTCCTCCTTCTCGGCGATGAATGCCTTGACGTCCTCGCCGGCTTCCTTCTTGGCCTTGGCCTCCTTGGCATACAGCACGGCAGCGGCACCGCTGGCACCCATCACGGCAATCTCGGCAGAGGGCCATGCGTAGTTCAGGTCGGTATGCAGCTGCTTCGAACCCATCACGATGTGACTTCCGCCATACGACTTACGCAGCGTGACGGTAATCTTGGGTACGGTGGCCTCGCCGTAAGCGTAGAGCAGCTGTGCACCGTGCAGGATGACGGCATTGTACTCCTGACCCGTGCCGGGCAGGAATCCGGGAACGTCGACCAGCGACACGATAGGAATATTGAAAGCGTCGCAGAAACGGACGAAGCGGGCACCCTTGCGGCTGGCGTTCACGTCCAGCACGCCGGCATAGCATGAGGGCTGGTTGGCCACGATACCTACCGACTGTCCGTTGAAACGGGCGAAGCCTACGATGATGTTCTTGGCGAACTTGGGCTGTACCTCGAAGAACTCGTGGTCGTCGGTGATGGCCGAGATTACCTTGTACATGTCGTATGCCTCGTTGGGGTTTTCGGGGATAATCTCGTTCAGCGAGTCCTCCAGACGGTCGATGGGGTCGTCGCACTTCTTGCGGGGAGCCAGCTCCATATTGTTGGAGGGGATATAGCTCAGCAGCGTCTTCAGCATCTCTACGGCCTCTTCCTCTGTCTTGGCGGTGAAGTGGGTCACACCCGACTTGGAAGCGTGTACCGATGCACCACCCAGGTGCTCCTGATCGATGTCCTCGCCGGTAACGGTCTTCACCACCTTCGGGCCGGTCAGGAACATATAGCTCGTGCCTTCCATCATCAGGGTGAAGTCGGTGAGGGCAGGGGAGTAGACGGCACCACCGGCGCAGGGGCCGAAGATACCTGAAATCTGCGGAATGACACCAGAGGCCAGGATGTTACGCTCGAAAATCTCGGCATAGCCGGCCAGGGCATTGATACCTTCCTGAATACGCGCACCACCCGAGTCGTTGATGCCGATGACGGGGGCACCCATCTTCATGGCCATATCCATCACCTTGCAGATCTTCTGCGACATGGTCTCCGACAGCGAACCGGCATGTACGGTGAAGTCCTGTGCGAAGATGAATACCAGACGGCCGTCGATGGTACCGCTACCGGCTACCACGCCGTCGCCCAGGAACTGCTTCTTCTCCATGCCGAAGTTGTGGCAACGGTGCTCCTTGAACATGTCGTACTCCTCGAACGAGCCCTTGTCCAGCAGCATTTCAATGCGCTCGCGAGCTGTATATTTACCTTTGTCGTGTTGCTTTTGTATGGCTTTCTCGCCACCACCGAGACGCGCCTGCTCGCGCTTCTCGATCAGTTGCTTGATCTTTTCTAATTGCTTGCTCATAATCTTATATTAATGTTCACAAAGTTCAGTTAATATTCCACAAGTTGATTTCGGGTGCAGGAAGGCGATGTTCAGCTGCTCAGCACCCTTGCGGGGCTTCTCGTCGATGAGGCGGACACCCTTTGCCGATACCTCTGCCAGTGCGTTTGCCACACCGTCCTCAATGCAGAACGCTACGTGGTGTACACCCTTGTTGCCCTTGTCCAGCCACTTCTGGATGGTGCTCTCGGGGCTTGTGGGCTCCAGCAGTTCCAGCTTGACCTCGCCGCACTTCAGGAAGGCGGTCTTCACCTTTTGGTCTTCTACTACTTCAGTTGCATAACACTCTAAGCCCAGCACGTCGGTAAAGAACGGCAGGCTCTCCTCAATGCTCTGGACGGCAATGCCCAGATGCTCAATGTGAGAAATCTTCATATTTCTGATATTAGTTGTACAAATAATGGTTGCAAAGGTACAAATTAAAATGAAGATTGGAGCAATGCTGAATAAAGAATTAAGCATTATTAAAACTCCACAATCACTTTGCCATTGATTTGGCGGCCTGTCAGGTAGTTAGGCACGGCATACTGGTGGTTGGTGACGTCGGTAACCCAATAGTAGCTGTTGACGTTGGAGATGCCGAAGATGTTCAGTCCGTCTATGCCCAGCCAGATGCGGGGATGCTTGAACGAGGGCTGTCCCTTGGGGTCGCCTAATGCCAGGAACGACATGCCGATGTCGGCACGCTTATAGGCCGGTGCACGGAACTGCTGGTATTCCAGTCCGCGGTGGGGCGCACCGAAGGGCAGTCCGTCGGCAAAGGCCAGCCGGAGCGTCATCTTCCATCGCTCGGTGCCGGGGAAATAGTCGGTGAAGTGCAAGTTGACACCCCATCGCTGGTCGGTGGGCATGGGCACGCTGACACCGTTGATCTTCTGCTTGGTCGACATCACCGAGAAGGTGAGCCACGAGTCGGTGCCGGGCACAAACTCGCCATACAGCTTCAGATCCAGTCCGAAGGCATGTCCCTTGGCGATATTCTTGCCGTAGTACACCACCTTCATGTTCTGTACGTTATAGGGTACCAGATTGTCCATCAGCTTGAAATAGGCTTCTGCCGAGAAGCGGAAGGGGCGGTCCATCATGCGGAACCGATAGTCGAAGGCTCCCACGATGTGCAGGCTGCGCTGCGACTTGATTTTCTGGTTCAGCGTTACGATGGTCTGTCCGTTCACCGTCGATGTGTCGCGCATCTCCTTGTAGAACGGGGCCTGATAGTAGAGGCCTGCCGACAGGCGGAAGGTCATGTCCTGGTTCCACGCAGGTATCATAGCCAGCGACACGCGTGGCGAGACGATGGTCTCTTTGTTCCAGCTCCAGTTGGCCAGCCGTACACCGTAGTTCAGCGTCCATAGGGTGGGCGGTGTCTCGCCGTCCTCGCTGCCGCCGCTCTGGAATCGGTAGGTGTCCTGCAGGTAGGCTTCTATGCGCGTCGACGACACGTTGTTCTTCGAGCGCAGCGAGTAGATCAGGTCCAGTCGGTCGGGCTGGTGGGGGATGCTGTATCCGCTGCTGTCGCGCATCTCGTATTCACGCGCGTTCTCCTCTATCTTCTCCCACTTCACGGTGAATCCGCCTTCCCAGTGGTGCTTGCGGGTCTTGTGGTTGGCCATCAGCTTCACGCTGGCCACGTTGGCTGTCAGGTAGTTGCGGGCATGCTCCATGTAGGTGCCCACGCCCAGCGACTCCTGCGTCTGGGTGTCGTCCAGCCAGTATTGGCCCTGTATGTCGTAGGTCTCCTGCTCCTTGGTGTGGAAGGCCGAGCCTAAGAGGCTCACCGTGGTCTGCGGCGAGAAGATGCGTTGCAGGCGCAGGGTCCCGAACAGCGTGCGGAAGATGTCCTTCTCCTGACCGTCGAAGTAGACCTTGAATGACTTCACGTTCTGCATCGTGCCGAACGAGGTCTCGCGGTCCGAGGGACTGAAGTTGTAGTGGTTTTCCGAGATGTTGCCGATGAAGTCGATCATCCACCGCTGATTAGGCTGGTAGGTGATATAGGTCTGATAGTCGAAGAAGTTCGGCCGGTATTCGCCCTTGGTCTCCAGCGAGCCTAACAGGTAGCGGTTGGTCTTGTAGCGCACACCGTGGCTCATCGAGAACTTCTTGTTGCCGTAGCCCACGAAGGCCGAGGCCCCCAACAGCGAGGCCTGCACGTTGGCTTCCAGTCGCGTGGGCTTGCGGTAGTGAATGTCGAGTGCCGACGACATCTTGTCGCCGTATTTGGCCTCGAAGCCGCCGCTGGAGAATGCCACGCGCTCCACCATGTCGGAATTGATGACGCTGAGGCCCTCCTGCTGGCCGCTGCGTATGAGCAACGGGCGGTAGACCTCTACATTATTTATATATACCGAGTTCTCGTCGAACGATCCGCCGCGCACGTTATACTGGCTCGACAGCTCGTTGTGGCTCGACACGCCGGCCTGCTGCTGCACCAGTTCCTCTACGGCATTACCCGTGGTCGACGGACCCATCTTGGCGTTCTTGATGTCCAGCTCCTGCGTGGCGGTCGTCTGGCGGCGACGCTCCGTCACCACCACCTCGTCCAGCGCCTTCATCGGGTGCAGCGTCACCAGCAGGCGCTGGTTGCTGCGTGGCTTGCGCAGCACACGCGTACGCGTCTGGTAGCCCACCATCGAGAACTTCACCACCACCGAGTCTGCGCTTTGCAGCTTCAGCGAGTATTCGCCCTTCAGGTTGGCCATGGTTACCGCCCCCTGTTCCAGACACGAAATGGTGGCCAGCTCGATGGCATTGCCGTCCTCGTCGCTCACCCGCCCCGACAGCGTAAACTGCTGTCCGCTGGCAGCCAGCGCCACCAGCGTCAGGAGCATCGACAGTATGTTTCTCTTGATAGTCATCCTAAATAAAACGCGCCATCTTGCATTTTATTGTGAGTTAACTCGAATTGTCGTTTGAGTTAACTCGATTGATCGTTTGAGTTAACTCGATTGATCGTTTGAGTTAACTCGATTCACCGCCTGTTTTTTATTCTGTTTTTTTCCTAAAGAGTACTTTGTAATTCAACATTTGTCGCAAAGACACGCATTTTTCCTGTAAACTGCAAAGGAATTATATGGCTCATTCGGGTTCCTGGTATTATGCCTATACCATTGAAGGCAACAAGATTATAATTCACGATGCTTGCCACCAGCTAAATATGCACGAATAACATTGAGGAGCCGGCCTGTTGGGTCGGCTCCTCTGGTGCGTTGTGTAGGGTGATCTCCGCTGGGAGAGTGTCTCCTGTGGCTTTATTCGAATGCGACGGAGATAAATGCGGGCTGAGCTCCACCCGGATATTGCACATCCGCTATGAAGAGGAAGGATGTATGCCTTGTCATGTTTGTATCTGTGTAAGGGTAGTAGCCGAAGCCGTTGTCGCCCTGTCTCAGCACATAGACGGTTCCGCCCTGCGCTCCATCTACTCTGCCCTTCAACGTGCTTATGATGTTGGCAACGGGGAACACGATGTTGGCACCGTTCAGGCTGTTATTAGGTATATTCTGCGGGGCAGCTGCATTGTCGTCACGATTCATGACGACAGATTCAACATTTGCATCAGCCACTATCACTACAGACATGCCCTTGGGAACAACCTTGCCTAACTTATGTAATATCATGCATGATTTTTCAGCATTATATTCTGCGGTATAGGCATCGGCACCTTCAGTAGTGATGACATGGGTATATTGGTCGCTGTACCATGTGGCCCATCGCTTGTTCTCGGCAGCAAAAGTACTTAAGCTTTGGCTCGGGGGATCCGCAGAGACTGTCGCGAGCAACTGGAAGCACTTGTTGATGCGGGCTGCCTGGAAATCGTAGGTCTGGGTATGGCCTGCCGTCTTGGGGCTGAGGTTCTTCTTCGCGTAGATGTTATCTATGAGATTCTTAATATTATTTTTTACTTTTTGGGGTAAACGATTTCCATGATCATAAAAACCAACTATGTTGATTTCGGGCAGATAGATACGATTAAGAATGAAAGGCTGGTCCACCGACTTCATTTTCACGGTGACGGTCACATTGATTTCTAATGGAGGAAGACGGACGCTTTGAGAAAGTACACAAATAGTTGGATCTGTTCCATAATAAGTTCTCGCGGGGATATCCCTCCACCATTGTATTGTACCTTTCCCCAACCACATATTAAGAGTGCCATCTCTCCAGCATGTAAATCCTGGTTCTATGATGTAGTCAGCGTTGCCTGCACCGAAAACGTTCATTTCTGGCTCAAGTGTAAAAGTTCTAAACTCTTCTGGGTAAAGTATATTCGATGCTTTACAATCTATAGAAACTCCAGTCTTCCCTAAGTTAAAGACCTGCTGATATTGCAACCCGTCGATGGTTTTTCCATCGAAGTCACCCGCACCTACAAAGTTAAAGACGTAATCGTTGATTTCCTTACCATATTCATGAGTATTGAGTTCACGGCAATCTTTTCTTTTTTCAGCGAGTGCATCCAGTCCTATCGCAAGACGCCACGGGTCGTTGCCTTTATAGGGGACTGTCTTGCGTACGCCTGAGATAGCATCCACCTGCATCCACTCTATCTCGTCCTCAGGGAAAACGTTGGGATTCAGCTCCACCTCGATGCTACTAGGGTCGAAGAATGTCCATGTCGCCGCATCGATGAGCCATTCCTTGGACTCTCCGTTAAAACGATACTTTTCTTCTATAAAATCATGCACAGTATTCCAACTTTCGGTGACATACACCACAGGGGTCTTCTTCAGGTTCCACACGCCCTGTCCGAGGTGCGAGTTCTTGGTGTCGAAGTCCTTGAGGTAGAGCGTCGGCGATGCGATGCCTACGGTGGGCTGCGAGCCGCTGATAACGCCTTCGGTATTGATGGTGCCCTGCATCATCATGTTGAGCGTACCCTCGAAAGAGCCATCAATCATTGGGTCGCCGCCCGTGGTCTTGGGCTTGCCCGAGGCGAGGTTAATTCCAGACTTTGCGAGTCCGATGCCGCCTTTTATGGCACCGGCATAGTTGCCTTCCTTGTAGGCCGCAAAGACATCCTTCACCTGACTGCCAATCTTGATGAATTCGCCCACCTTGCCGAAGAATCCCTTCGACGAGCTGACCTGCAGGGGTGTCCTGCCCTCGAAAGTGCCCTTCATCGAGCCTTCGATGTTGGCACTCATGGCGCTGTAGAGCGAGGTGTGCTGGGTGTTCCACGAGCGCATCTGCAACTTGATATTATTGTCCTCGGCAAGTGCCTCGGGGCGGGTCAGCGACAGGTCAACATCGAAAGCCCACCAGCCTGCGTTCGGCACGATGAGTCCGTCCTGACTGTGATAGTCGGTCCACGGAGTGACGTACTCCATGTAGGTGCCGCTTGCATCTTGGGTAATGGCGCCTTTGTTGACGACCGTACGGTCGTTGGGCACACCGTAGGGAATGGTGGTGCGGGTGGCGAGGTTGTCGGTCATCGACACCTGCCAAACGTGGTCGTTACCCGTAGAGAAGCCTTGAGGCAGATAGTAGAAGAAGCGCAGAATGCCTGTGTATTTGTTATAGACAGCAAAGAAGTTGTTATCCGCGATGCTGCGGCTGCCACAGCGGTTGATGACCCACTCCCAACCCATCTCGGGCGTTACGTCGTCACAGAATCCGTTAGGCAGGTTGGTCAGCTTGTCTCCATTATACCAGGGCAGTGCCACGAGGGTATAGCCCGTGCGGCCCTGGGCATCCTTCACGTCGGTACCCTTGCCGTCGTAGATGTAGATACCCTCCTGCTCGCGCCAGTTCTCGGCAGTAATCTCGCCGTCGTTGATGTTATAGGATTCCATTGAGGCACCCTGCATCGAGTTCTCCAGCGCAAGCAGCACGTTGTCGTAGTCCTTGGGGGCTACGGCCAGTGTCTGGGTGGCTCCGCCGTCCTGGGTAGTCAGGACTCCGTCGGCAAAGTGGAAGGTGAGGGTCATGGGGCTTCCATCCAACTGCTTCTCGCCCCTGCGCTTGGCGGTGATGGTGCCGTCGGCTGCCACGGTATAGTCGAAGGTTCCGTTCACGACATAGCGGCCACCATAGAGATAAAGCGGCTTGCTAGCATCGTCATCTGCGAATACGGCGCGCCACCACGTACCCGTGCCGTCGCTGTTTAACTTTACGGCCTGAAGCACGCGGCTGTAGGGGATGTTGTCGCTGCCTATAGTGCCCGATGCCTGATAGTCGGCATACCAGAGGCCGTAGAGCTGACTGCCTAAGGGATTGATGAACGTCTTGTCAATTTCTGAGCAAGCGGTGAGCAGCATCAATACACTCACGAGGACGACTGCTAAGCGAGTCGGCTGGGGGTGAAATTTTCGTTTCATCATTGTATTTGTTTTGTTTTAAAGTTAGGTTTCGCTGGCAAAGTTACGAAATCTTTCTGAGATTATTGCTATATCGGAGCAGGTATTTTTGCACACGGAGCAGGCATTTTTGCACAAAACCGCCTTTTCCCGTCGATTTTTTTACTTTTACATGCAAAAACGACAAAAACTCACAAAGAATTTTTGCGTCTTTTTTTGCCGGTATCGGCAAAAAATGGTATCTTTGCACGTGAAATGGCAGTAGAAACTTGCCGATAAATGAAGATATGGAATATATATCAGTGATAGAATTCAAAGTTCCAAATTCAGTCCTCATGAGGATGTGTGGCCTTTTCCGCCGTTTCGTCCTTTTCCGCCGTTTCGTCCTTTTCCGCCGTTTCGTCCTTTTCCGCTGCGGCTGCGGCCTCCGCGACCGCGCGAGGACTTGTGATGGGGGCGGGGTGCGGACGGCTTGTATTCGGGACCGTCGCCTAAGCCATCGGGTAGGGGATTTTTCAGAATGTCGCGCTCCAGAAAGCGCTCGATGTCGGCGAAGTAGCGCATGTCCTGCTCGGAGACGAGGGTGATGGCGATGCCGTCGCGCTGGGCACGGGCAGTGCGGCCGATGCGGTGGACATAGTCCTCGGCATCGTGCGGCACGTCGTAGTTGATGACCATGAGGATGTCGTCGATGTCGATGCCTCGGGCTACGATGTCGGTAGCCACGAGCACGGAGACCTGTCCGGCCTTGAAGCGATACATCACATCGTCGCGCTCGGCCTGTGACAGATCGCTGTGCATGGCGGCGCAGTTGATGTTCATGTGCTTCAGCTCGCGCGTGATGTCCTTCACCTTGTCTTTCTTTCCGGAGAAGATGATGACGCGCTCCAGTTCTCCGGCCTTGAACAGCGAGCGGATGATGCCCAGCTTCTGGGGCTCGTAGCAGACGTAGGCAGACTGCTGAATCTTCTCGGCGGGCTTGGACACCGCAATCTTCACCTCCACGGGGTCGGTGAGCAGGGTGCGTGCCAGTTGTTGAATCTTGCCGGGCATGGTGGCTGAGAACATGATGGTCTGGTGCTCCTTGGGCAGCTGCTTGGCAATGCTGAGGATGTCGTCCGAGAATCCCATGTCGAGCATGCGGTCGGCCTCGTCGAGCACGAAGAAGGACAGCCGCGACAGGTCGAGATGGCCCATGCGGATATGTGAGAGCAATCGCCCCGGTGTGGCGATGACCACGTCGGCACCCATCTTCAGTCCGCGCGTCTCGACATCGAAGCGGCTGCCATCGTTGCCGCCATAGACGGCCACGGAGGAGATGCCGTCGAGATAGTAGCCGAAACCCTGCATGGCCTGGTCTATCTGTTGGGCCAGCTCACGCGTGGGAGCCATCACGATACAGTTGACGGCATCCTTGGGATAGCCGCCGTCATCGAGCATCGAAAGGATGGGCAGCAGGTAGGCTGCCGTCTTGCCCGTGCCCGTCTGGGCGATACCTATCAGGTCGCGCTCGTCGAGTATCTCGGGGATGCACTTCTCCTGAATGGGAGTCATCTCCTCGAAGTGCATGTCGTAGAGCGCATCCAGTATATTGTCGTTAAGATATGTTTCTTCAAATGTCATCTTCTCAATCGTAAATAGTAAATCTGTAAATGGTAAATCCGTAAATAGTAAATCAATTTGGTGCTTGCCTGTAGCAGAAGTAGGCAATGAAGGCATACAGGAAGTTGGGAATCCAGGCTGCGAGCATGGGCGGCAAACCGGCATTGATGGCAAAGGTGGCCGAGATGGTCTGCAACAGGATATAGGTGAACGAGAGGGCCAGTCCGATGCCGAGGTAGAGACCCATGCCGCCCTTGCGCTTGCGCGAGGAAAGACTGACACCAATCAGTGTCAGGATGAACGAGGCGAAGGAGCTGGCTATGCGCTTATGGTATTCCACCTCGTACTGCACCACATTGCTGGAGCCGCGCTCCTGCTGCTTGGAGATATAGCGAAGCAGTTCGGGCGAGGTGAAGGTCTCCTGCTGTCCGCTGGAGAACACCAGATCCATAGGCTCCATCTGGATGAGCGTGTCGATCTCGTTGCCCGAAGTAATCTGTTCGCGCATGCCCTTCAACGTGCGAATCTTATAGTTGCGGGCCTTCCAGTGGTAGCGCTCGTCGGCAATGGTGTCGTACTGGATGACAGAGGCATTCATCTGCGAGACCATCTTCTTGTTCTCGAACTTATAGAGTGCAAAGCCATAGCCCGTCTTGCGGATGTCGTCGTATTGCGAGATGTAGGCCACCACGCCGCGGTCTACCATGAGCTGGATGTTGGATGCCGACGTATTCTTCTTGTTGTTCTTGTAGAGTGCCTCGAAGTCGTGACGCACCACCGTACCCTTGGGGATGATGTATGCACCGAGAAAGAAGTTGAGCGTGGCAATGAGTGCTGCCGAGATGAAATAGGGCCGTAGCAGCCGCTTGAAGGACATGCCGCTGGCCAGCATGGCAATAATCTCGGAGTTGCCTGCCAGCTTGGAGGTGAAGAAGATGACGGCAATGAAGACGAACAGCGGCGAGAAGAGGTTGGCGAAGTAGGGCACGAAGTTGGCATAGTAGTCGAAGACGATGGCGCGCAGGGGTGCGTGGTAGTTGGTGAACTTCGCCAGGTTCTCGTTGACATCGAAGACGATGGAGATGGAGATGATCAGGATGATGGAGTAGATATAAGTGCCGATGAACTTCTTGATGATATACCAGTCCATGCGCTTGATGAAGCGGAAGATGTTGAGCATCCTCAGCCACTTCTTCATCCATGACAGCCGCTGCCAGGGGATTCGACGCCACGTGTGGCGCATCTTCCAGGCGATATGTTTCAGTCGTCTCTTCTTCATCTTCTGCGTCCTAAATTGTCAATGACGGAGCGCTTCCAAGCCACGAAGTCGCCTTGCTCGATATGTGTACGGGCATCGCAGACCAGCCGGAGGTAGAAGGCCAGATTGTGGATGCTGGCTATCTGCATGGCCAGCAGTTCCTGAGCCTTGAAGAGGTGGTGCAGGTAGGCTTTCGAGTGGATACGGTCAATCTCACAACCGTCGGGGTCGATGGGGGAGAAGTCGTCCTGCCATTTCTGGTTGCGCATATTCATCGTGCCCTCATAGGTGAAGAGCATGGCATTGCGGCCATTGCGCGTAGGCATCACACAGTCGAACATATCGACACCGCGTTCAATGGCTTCCAGTATGTTTTGCGGGGTGCCGACTCCCATCAGATAGCGGGGCTTGTCCTTGGGCAGTATCTCGTTGACCACTTCAATCATGTCGTACATCACTTCCGTCGGCTCACCCACAGCCAGTCCGCCGATGGCATTGCCGTCGGCTCCTTTGTCGGCAACATATTTGGCAGCCTCCTGCCGGAGGTCTTTATAGGTACAGCCCTGCACGATGGGGAACAGGCTCTGCTTGTAGCCATAGAGCGGCTCCGTCTCGTTGAAGCGCTTGATGCAGCGGTCGAGCCAGCGCTGGGTCAGTCCCAGCGACTTCTTGGCATACTGATAGTCGCTCTGTCCGGGAGGACATTCGTCGAGAGCCATCATAATATCTGCCCCAATCACGCGCTCGGTGTCCATGACATTCTCGGGGGTGAAGATATGCTTTGAGCCGTCGATGTGGCTGCGGAACTCACATCCCTCCTCGCGCAGCTTGCGGATACCCGTGAGCGAGAAGACCTGGAAGCCGCCCGAGTCGGTGAGGATGGGGCGGTCCCACGTGTTAAACCGGTGCAGTCCGCCGGCTTTGCGCAGGATGTCCAGTCCCGGGCGCAGGTATAGATGATAGGTGTTGCCCAGGATAATCTGTGCTTTCACCTGTTCGCGGAGTTCAGAGAAGTGTACGCCCTTTACGCTGCCTACAGTGCCAACAGGCATGAAGATAGGGGTCTTGATCTGGCCGTGGTCGGTGGTGATCAGTCCTGTGCGGGCATCGCTTGCATTGTCAGTATGTTGTAGTTCAAATGTCACTTATGGATATAATTAGGCGTTTATGCTTTCTTTTCTTCTTTTTCTTCTGGAATCTCGAACTTGACGGGGTGGTCCACGATTTCATCGGTGAGGGCAAAGTTCCAGACATCCTGGATGTTCTCTACGTAATGGAAATTCACTCCCGTGAGATACATCTCGGGAATCTCGTTGATGTCCTTCTCGTTTTCCTTGCACATCACGATGTCGGTGATGCCGGCACGCTTGGCAGCCAGAATCTTCTCCTTGATGCCGCCAACGGGCAATACCTTGCCGCGCAGGGTGATCTCGCCGGTCATGGCCGTATTCTTGCGCACCTTGCGCTGGGTGAGTGCCGAGGCGATGGAGGTGGCAATGGTGATACCAGCCGAGGGACCGTCCTTGGGAGTGGCACCTTCGGGCACGTGGATATGGATGTTCCAATGGTCGAAGATGCGATAGTCTACCCCTAAGACATCGACGTGAGCCTTTACATATTCAAGGGCAATGACTGCCGACTCCTTCATGACATCACCGAGGTTACCCGTCAGGGTGAGCTTGGCTCCCTTGCCTTTCGAGAGTGAGGTCTCGATGAACAGAATCTCTCCGCCGACACTCGTCCATGCCAGTCCGGTGACCACTCCTGCATAGGCGTTGCCCTGATAGATGTCGCGATAGAAGGGGGGCTTGCCCAGCAAGTCCTCAATCTCCGTGGGCGTAATCTTGTCGTAGGGCAGCGTGCCGCTTTCTGCCTTCTTGAAGGCGAGCTTGCGGAGCGCTTTGTTGATTTGCTTCTCCAGCTGGCGCACACCGCTCTCACGGGTGTACTGCTCGATAATCTTCTCGATGGCAGCCTTGTTGAAGGTAGGCTTCTTCTCGTTCAGTCCGGTGTTCTCCTTCTCCTTCGGAATGAGATGGCGCTTGGCAATCTCAAATTTCTCCTCGGTGATGTAGCCGCTGACCTCGATGATTTCCATTCGGTCGAGCAGTGGCCGGGGTATGGTAGCCAGGTTGTTGGCTGTGGCAATGAACATCACCTTCGACAGGTCGTAGTCTACATCGAGATAGTTGTCATGGAAGGCTCCGTTCTGTTCGGGGTCGAGCACTTCGAGCAGGGCCGATGCCGGGTCGCCGTTATGCGTGTTCTGCGTCACCTTGTCTATCTCGTCGAGGATGAAGACGGGATTGGACGAGCCGGCCTTCTGGATGTTCTTGATGATGCGTCCGGGCATGGCTCCGATATAGGTACGGCGATGACCACGAATCTCGGCTTCGTCGTGCAGACCGCCCAAGGATACGCGGACATACTTACGCTTCAGTGCATCGGCAATCGACTTGCCCAAGGAGGTCTTGCCCACACCCGGAGGACCATAGAGGCAGAGGATGGGCGACTTCAGGTCGCCGCGCAGTGAGAGCACGGCAATGTATTCCAAAATGCGCTCCTTTACCTTCTCCATGCCATAGTGGTCGCGGTCGAGAATCTTCTGGGCACGGCGCAGGTCCAGGTCGTCCTTGGTGTATTCACCCCAAGGCAGGCTAACCAGCGTCTGCAGGTAGTTGAGCTGTACATTGAAGTCGGGCGAGTTCTGGTTGAGCTGGTCCAGCTTGTCACATTCTTTATAGAAGAACTTCTCAATCTCCTCGGGCCACTTCTTCTGCTTGGCCTTCTCCAGCAGGTCTTTCTTCTCGGGCGAACTCTCACCCGACATCTCGGCCTGCAGATTCTTTATCTGCTGTTGCAGGAAGTAGTTTCGCTGCTGCTCGTCAATGTCGTCGCGAGTCTTGTTGCGGATGTCCAGCTTGAGTGTCAGGAGATTGATCTCGCGGTTGACAATGCGCAGGGTGTTGAACAGGCGCTCCTTGATGGAGTCCATCTGCAGCAGGGCCATCTTCTCCTTGACAGAGAAGGGAAGATTAGAACAGATGAAGTTGAGTGCCATGATGTCGTTGCCGACATTCTTGATGGCAAACGTTGCCTCGTCGGGAATATCCTCGCTCATGTTGATGTAGTCGACCGTCTGCGTGCGCAGGTCTTCGATAGCTGTGCGGAACTCCACATCGCGCTTGTCGGGTTCATCCTCAGGAGCAGGGGCGGCATGGCCTTGCAGATAGGGCTTGTATTTGGTAAGGTCGATCAGCCGGAGGCGTCCCAAGCCCTGTACTATGGCAGTGATGTTGCCATTGGGCAGGGTCAGCGTTTTCAGCACCTTGGCATAGACACCGATGTCGTAGAGGTCGGCCCGGATGGGCATCTCCACCTCTGGGTCGCGCTGGCAAATGACACCAATGATGCTCCCTTTCTTTTCGGCCTGGCGGATGAGCGACATGCTCGACTCCCTGCCAATGAGAATGGGCGATACCACTCCTGGGAAGAGCACCAGGTTGCGCACGGCCAAAATAGGCAGCACTTCTGGCATTTCCATATTCGTCAGGTCACCATATTCGCCTTCTACATCGGCAATCATAGAGAACGACCTGTTTCTGTTATCCATGTACATCGTAAAATTCTTGTTCATTATTCGTTAGATGCGCTTTTCTTTTTATAGATAAATACGGTGTTTTGTCCATACATGTATTTGTAGGTGATGTCGGGGATGATGTTGGTTACCAGACGCAGTCCCAGGTGCTGGTATTCCTTGTTTCCGATGTTCTTGTCCGACATCTTGCCTGCCTTCATCGGGTCGAAGGGCTTGCCGGCATCCTTGATGGTCACATAGATGGCCTCGTCGTCGATGTAGAAGTGTACATCAAACGAGCGGTTGGCTATGTTTCCAGTGGAGTATTTGGCAATATTCGTCATCAGCTCCTCGCAGCAGATATTGACATCAAAGAGAACATCCTTCGAGAGACTTGCACTCTTGAGGAACTGGTCGATTTCGTCGAGTGCGGTGTAGACATCGTCTGTACGATAGGTCACCGAGCGGTCGAAGGTGTGACCTTCCATCTGCTCGGGAATCATGGTGACGGGCGAGATGTCCATATTGGCCATACGGGCCTTGGTAGTAGAGTATAGCAGCTGAATCACCAGCACGATGCCGCATCCTATGGCAAAGCCCCACCACAGTTCGACTCCTTCGATCTCAGCAGTTACCCACACGATGACAATCATCAGCACCGTCTGGGCAGTTGCTGTAATGACACTGGCCTTCTGGTGTCCAACCAACTGGTAGGCATTGAGTAGAATCTGCGTAAAGGAAAATGGAATCATCATCAGTGCGAAGATGCGTAACACGCGATTCAGTTCCGTTGCCAAGGCAGCGTCGGTGACACCGAAGAGCAGTCCGATAAGTCCGGGGATGTACATGATAACCATGAGCACAGCCACGAGCGAACCGATGATGATGAGCGCATGGCGAACCAATATCTGCAGGCCGCGGACATCGCGCTCGCCGATAAGCACGCCGCCTACGGCAAACAGGGATTCGATGACACCGTCGATGAATACGTAGGAGAGCAGAAGCATCTGCAGACAGATAGACCAAAGGAACAGTCCGTCGGCTCCCAGATAGGTCAGCACGATATGGTTGAGCAGCAGAATGGTTACTGCCATCAGTGAGTTGCTCAATGTGACGGGAGCACCCTCCTTGATCTGAGTGGTGAAGATGTTGAAGGCACTCTTGCCAGGCCATTTCAGTCGGTAAGAACTGTTGGGGCTGCGCAGGTAGTTGCCCAGTATCAGGATGTTGGCAATGAACATCACCAGCGAACCAATAGCAGCACCGGCGACACCCATGTCCAGGATACCGATGAGCAGAATGTCAGCCAAACCGTTAGCGATGGCTCCTACTACCACGGCCTTGGTCACCGTGCGGGGCTTACCGTCGGTAGCTACAAAGAGACACAGTCCATAGGACAGCATCTGTAGCCATCCGCCTATCGCGTAAGTGTGTATGTATTCGTAGGCCATTTCATTCAGGCGGGGCTCGTCAGACAGTGCTTCCACAATCTCACGGCTGAAGATGAAAATGGATAATGATACCGCCAATCCCAAGGTCATGACAGCGAGAATGGTTGTGGTAAATACCCTTGCCACCTTGTCCTTGTCGCCGGAGCCGATGGCCTGGGCACCCATGGCATTGGCACCGAAGCATATCAGGAATCCCATGCAGTTAAGAACTTCGACCAGAGGCAATACCAGATTGATGGCGGAAACGGCATCGGGACCTACGATGTGGCCGACAATCATGGAGTCGGCAGTGTGGGCTAATTGTGCAGCTGCGGCTGTGAGCACGGCTGCTACGACAAAAGTCCTAAGGGCTTTTGACACGATAAAGGCGTTTCTTTGCGGTTTGTTCATATCGTTTTTTTATTCTTTTCTCCAAACAGAATGCAAAGGTACAACTTTTTAGTGAAATAATGCATGAATGATAAGATATTTTAATATCTTCTTTGTAACTTTGCATGCGAAAATGAGTTTCCGATTCAAGCAATTCACCATCGGGCAGGATGGATGTGCCATGAAAGTAGGCACCGACGGGGTCCTGTTGGGCGCTTGGGCCAATGGCGGTTCAAGGGTGCTGGATGTGGGCACGGGGACGGGTGTGATAGCCCTGATGATGGCCCAGCGGTTCCCCTGTGCCCAGGTGACGGCACTGGATATTGATGCAGGAGCCGTCAGGCAGGCAAATGAGAATATTGTGGCTGTCGGATGGCAGCAGCGTATCACCGTGTTGCACCAGTCAGTACAGGAATATGCACAACTTTCTGACAGCAAAGGTCTGTTCGATGCGGTAGTCAGCAATCCGCCATTTTTCATCCATGCGTTGAATGCTCCCGATGCCAAGCGTAACTTAGCCCGCCATGCCGACAGTCTTCCTTATGCCGACTTGATGGAGGCTGCCTGGCACCTGCTGAAGACTGATGGCGAGCTGAGTGTTGTGGTTCCTTTCGATTATAGACGGCGGATGGAGGATGAGGCTATCTTCAGAGGATTCTTCCTGAAACGGGAGTGTGCCGTGAAGACTACGGAACGGAAACCTGCCCGCCGCTATTTGTTGGCATTCCGTAAGCATCCTTGTGTGTGTGACCGTGAGATTCTGACTATCGGCGATGACCGCTATCAGACCTTGACCCGCGATTTCTATTTGTGAAATCCCGTCCGTACGAATTCGTTCCACTGGCCTTGATAGCCGTTGAACACATTGATGTCGACAGGACCGGTGATGCCGTTCACGCGACCGTTGGGAGACAACTGCCAGTAGACCAGCTTGACATCGGGCTTGTACTCTCCGTAGCGGGCTATCCACACGTCGTAGCGCTGCTTGATGTCAGTAGCGTTGGCTAAGTGCCGGTTGACAAACATCTGGTTGATGTACAGGATGGGTCGCATGCCCGTTCTGCGCTCCACATACTCCATAAAGATGCGGATACGTTTCAGTAGCTCTTCGGTACCGCCAATCTTCCGGATTTGTGCTTCGGTGGGCTCGACATCCAGCACGGGCGGAAAGTCGCCTGGCCGGAATAGAGTGTGGTTGACAAAGTATTTGGCCTGTGCCAATGCCGGTGACTTCAGCGAGAAGAAATGGTAGGCGCCGGTCTTGATGCCTTGTGCCCGGGCTGCGGCATAGTCTTTCAGGAAATAGCGGTTGCGGATAGTGGTGCCCTCAGTCGATTTGATATAGACGAAAGAAACGGGGAAATCGCGTCCTTCTGCATTGTGTTTGGACCCTAACGAGGTGATGCGCAGACTGTTCCAGTTGATGTTGTAGCGTTTGCGCCCTTTCTCGTGCTGATGGCGCGAGATGTCTATGCCGTAGATGCGGTCACTGGTGTATCTCAGCCGTTCGCCTAAGAAGCGGCCTTTCTTCCAGAAACCCGCGCGAACTTGGTGGTGAGGCGAGGATTCAAAACCAAAGCCGTGTCGCAGGTCTTCCTGCCACATGCCCTCGTAGTGGGTGCCGTCATGGGCATCATAGATGCCTTGTCCGGAAGCCTGCAATAATCTGTTCATCTGTCCCCGATAGGTGCCAAGCGAATCGGTGCGGACAGCGGTGACAATGGTATCTGCATCCATGATGGCTCGGACTATGCGGCCTTGCTGGTCATGCAGGATGACCCGCCCTTGCGGCTTGCCCATCCGGAATAGTCCCGATTTCCAATAGCCGCCATTCATCACGACGGCAGGCAAGAGGCGGTCTTTAGCCGGAACATAGGTGGTGGAGAGTATCTTCCTGCCTGCTTTGTCAACAGGACTGTTTGAAACAGACTCCCTTGCAGCACTGGCCTGTCTGGTCAGCAGACTGTAATATTGAGCAATGAGGTTGTAGCCTTCGTCGGTGACGCGGTGGTTGAGGAAATAGTAGCGCAACTCTTCCAACTGGGCAGAGTCGACGCGGATGTTTTGGCAGAAACGAACCTCCACCTTGTCGGGAATACGGGGTGGGGGAGCCTTGTATGAGATGAGCGGATTCAGTGCTATCAGCAGTGCCAGCACTGCGATGTCTCTGTATTTGGCTATGCTCCGGCGAGTCTTCATGCTTCCTCCTCCAGCCAGGCATCAATGAGCTGTCGCGCAATGCTCAGCTTCTCGGGAATATGAGGCAGATGGTCGCGGTCGAACCAGGAACCCTTGGAGAGTTCGGAGCGTTGCAGGTGTATCTTTCCGTGGTCGTAGTCGGCAGTGAAACCGACCATCAGTCCGCAAGGATAGGGCCACGGCTGGCTGCCGAAATAGCGCAGGTTGGTGATGTGCAGTCCCGTTTCTTCCATCACCTCGCGATAGACAGCTTCCTCCAGTGTCTCGCCGGTCTCCACGAATCCGGCTACCAGGCCGTAGTGGTTGTCGCGGAAACTGTTGGCATGAACCAGCAGTACTTCGTTGCCTTTCCGGATGAGAACGATGATGGCAATGGCCAGCGAGGGCCACAGCTCCTTGCCGCAGTGTTCGCATTTCTTCGAGATGGGCGTGTCGAAGCGCATCGGCCCGCCGCAGACACCGCAGAATTTCGTGTTCTGGTCCCAGTAGAGCAGCTCCTGACATTTGCCGGCTTTCAGATAGTCGGCTTGGGGCAGCTTATAGTACGACTGCCTCAGGGGGCACATCTCGTAGCGGTCGGAGCCGATGATGGGGTTGTCGATGCGGTAGGCCTTCACTCCGTCAATGTCCATGACGGTTGTCCAGGGCTTGGTCTCGACAGGTTGTTCGATGGGTATCTGGTAGCCGTCGGCCACTTTCTCCAACACGAGGTCTGACTGGCAGAAAACAAAATACTTTGTGTTTGTTGTTGTGGTTATAGGCATAGTGTTGTAATGCTATTCTTGAAAGATGAACTTGCGGTCGCGGGCAATGGCGGGCAAGGCCCATTCTTCGGGCACGAAGCGCCAATTGTGATGTGCCTGGGGATTGACATTGCCCTCTTTCCTGATTTTCTCGGTCAGATAGTGGCGCTGGTCGCGCTCGCTCATGTAGAGGATGCGCGAAGGCAGTGAGTCTAACGGGATGCCCGCACCGCGGACAAGCAGTTCGCCGCCGCCGTTGCCGCGGTAGCTGTTCATGGCTACGCGATACCACTGGTCTTCCTGGAACGGGCGACCGTCGCTGAACTGCAGGATGCGTACCTTCTGGCCGTTGGGTTTGGTGACATCGACCTCGTAGTCGATACCCGATGCCGAGTCGAAATTGAAGGTCAGGTTCTTGAAGCCGAAGCGCTGCTGATCTCCTTTGGCTGCGTCATTGAGCAGCATGATATGGTCGTCGGGACTCTGCATGGTGTTCACCCAGAGGTCGTAGGACATCTCTAAGTGCCGGCGTATCTCGCTACCCGTCATGCGAAGCACATAAATCTGGTTCTCATAGCGGTATAGCTTGAACATGTCGCTCATGTAAACAGGTCCGACCTTGACTTCGGTATCGAACTGCAGGGGAGCATTGAACGAGAGGTCGGCACCGGTATGCTCCAGTTGCAGGTCGTGGATATAGTCCGTAAAGGTGGCCGGACCGAAGAAGGCATCACGAGACCGCATCGGAGCCAGGAAGGTGCCAATCTGCTGGTCGACAAAATGCCGGATGCTGTCTATCTGCGGCTGGAAGTGGCTGATGTAGGCTTCGTCAATCTCCTCGCCGGTGATGTCGACAATCTCCCCGCGCTTCTCGATGACCTCAGCCTTCCGGCCTGCCGTCTTGTCGCCTGTCACTTTCACTTTAATGGTGGCTTGTGCCACTTTGACGGCATTCGACGAAGGGTCCAGGCAGAGTGTGCCATTCTGTGTGGTGATATGGTGCTGGATATGGTCGTGCCCGAAGAAGATAACATCGAAGCCGGGCACCTGTTCTGCCACTTTTTGGGTGGCGTCTTCGTCGTATTCGTCGGTAACGATTCCGCCGTCCCAGCCGCTGTGGAAGAGTCCGATGATGAGGTCGGCCTGTTCTTTCTCGCGAAGCACCTTGACCCATCTCCTGGCACATGTCACCATCTCCTCAAAGCGCATTCCCGACCAGAGTTGCTGGTGCAGCCAGTTGGGGATGGCGGGAGTCAGCATGCCTAAGATGGCAATGCGCACTCCGTCGCGCTCCAGCATCAGGTAAGGCTCTACATACGGCTTGCCGCTCTTCGTGTCGATGATGTTGGCTCCGAGCGTGGGACATTGCAGCTCGTGAATCCATTTGTCATATACTGCGTGTCCAGTCTCAACATCGTGGTTTCCAAATACTTGAGCGTCGTACTTCAGATAGTTGATGACCTCGGCGGCCACGTTCGGCATCTTGGGGTTGACATAGTTGCTGTAGTAGCAGGTGGGCTGCCCTTGCAGGATGTCACCATTATCCATGAGGATAAGGTTTTTGCCGTATTGCCGGCGCTGCTTGTTGAAGTAGGTACTTGCACGGGCGAGGGTTCCTCGCATCGGGCTGCGTTCGATGAAGTTGTAGGGGAAGAATGCCCCGTGGACATCGGATGTTTCGATCAGTTGTAGGGTGACGGTCTTGGTGCGCTGGGCCAAGAGAACGGTAGCACTCATAAATAGTAAAATGGTAAGAGTTGTCTTTTTCATAGTTGCAAAGGTACAAAAAAAAATTGAACCGCCAAATGTTTTGGTATGCTTTTTGCTACTCGGACTATAAAAGAAACATAAACATAGGAGGATTAGAGATATGGCATTTATAGACTATTACAAAATTCTTGGCGTAGACAAGACGATAGCGCAGAAAGACGTGAAGAAGGCATACCTGAAGCGTGCCAAGCAGTTCCATCCCGACCTGCATCCCGATGACCCGAAGGCAAAGGCTAAGTTCCAGGCCTTGCAGGAGGCTTACGATGTGATTGGTGATGCGGAGAAACGTGCCAAATACGACAAGTACGGTGAACAGTGGCAGCAGGCCGAGCAGTTCGAGAATGCTGGCTATGGCGGTGGTTTCGGCGGCTTTGGCGGCGGCCGCTCAGGCGGTGGCTTCGAGGGCTTCGACTTCTCGCAGTTCTCGGGTGGCGGCTTCTCGTCTTTCTTCCAGGACTTGTTTGGTGGCATGGGTGGACGGGGCCAGCGTGTCTATCAGGAGAAACCCACCAATACGCAGGCTACGGTCACCATCGATCTCTATACGGCCCTGCTGGGTGGTGATGTGATGGTGACCACAGGCTCCGGCGAGCGTCTGAAGTTGAAGGTGAAACCCGAGACACAGCCCGGCACGAAGGTGCGCTTGCGCGGAAAGGGCAGGGGAGGCACCGACCTTATCCTGACCTATCAGGTAAAGTTGCCAACCAATCTGACAGAACGGCAGAAGCAGTTGGTTCGAGAGATGCAGGGTGGTTAACGCTGCATCTCTTTTAGAAATGTCTCTGCCCGTTGGAGGTCTTCGGGCGTGTCGATGCCGACGGTCTCCGCATCGGTCAGTCCTACGCGTATGCGGTAGCCGTTTTCGAGCCAGCGCAATTGTTCCAAGCTTTCTGCGAGTTCCAGAGGCGATTGCGGCAGCTGGGTGATTTCGTGCAATACCTCGCGCCGATAGGCATAGATGCCCAGATGTTTGAGATAGGGGAAATGCGACAGCCATTCTGCTTGTTCTGCCCCTCGGACGTAGGGGATGACGGAACGAGAGAAGTAGAGGGCAAATCCTTGTCGGTCGGTGGCGATTTTGGGCGAGTTGGGATTGTTGACGGCCGCCATGTCTTCAAAGCGCTTGCCGAGCGTACCTATCTGTGTGTCAGCGTTGTCAAACAACTGCATGAGCGTTTTGATTTGCGACGGCTGCACAAAGGGTTCGTCTCCCTGGATGTTGATAATCACATCGGCATCGGTGCCAATCTTTTCTGCTGCTTCTTCAATGCGGTCGGTGCCGCTCTTGTGGTCGGCACGGGTCATGACTACGCGTCCGCCAAACAGCTCGACGGCTTTCTGGATGCGCTCGTCATCGGTGGCTACCCAGGCCTCATCAAGCACCGAGACGGCCTGTTCGTAGACGCGCTGGATGACCGTCTTACCGCCCAACAGGGCCAAAGGCTTACCCGGAAAGCGTGTCGAGGCATAGCGGGCGGGTATGATAGCAATGTATTTCATTCTTAATAAATTTTATTTTGCCTGCAAAGTTAGTGAATATTTTTTAAAACGCTTTGCAGTCTCATGTTTTTTTTCTACCTTTGTAAAGTTTTTGAATCGAAATAATATGAAGCGCTATATATTTGTTATTATATTCACACTGACGGCGCTGGTTCTGCCAGCTCAGAAAATCACCCTCGGCTCGTACACATTCAAGGATGGAGGCCTCTATCAAGGCGAGATACAGTCGGGCAAACCCTATGGAAAAGGCAAGACCGTGTGGAAAGACGGCGACTCCTACGAAGGGGACTATGTAAAGGGCAAGCGTCAAGGCTTTGGTACCTACACTTTTTCAGACGGAGAGCGTTATGAAGGCTCTTGGTTGCAGGACCACCAGCATGGACAGGGAACCTACTATTACTCCAACAACAACCGGTATTCCGGCCTGTGGTATCGTGACAACCGTGAAGGTCATGGTGTGATGGACTATTATAACGGCGACCGCTATGACGGGCTGTGGAAGGACGACCTCCGGCATGGAAAGGGCCGCTACACCTTCAAGGGAGGTGCTTTCTATGATGGCGACTGGAAAGCAGACAAGAAAAACGGTCACGGACTCTTTGACTGGGGAGACGGCTCCTCCTATGACGGTCAGTGGGTCGACGACCATCAGCAGGGCAAGGGCTCTTATCGTTATGCCAACGGCGACACTTATGTCGGGCTGTTCCATAACGACCTGCAACACGGCAAGGGCATCTATAAATTTCAGAACGGCGATGTCTACGAGGGCGACTATGTACAGGGCATGCGTACCGGTCAGGGCGTATTCCGCTATGCCAATGGCGACAAGTACACCGGTCAGTTCCTCGATGGTGACAAGGCGGGCCGCGGCATTCTGGTATGGAAGAATGGCGATATCTATCAGGGTGAGTGGAAGGACGATGCACCCAACGGCCGCGGTAAGCTGACCCTGAAGAGCGGTGATGTCTTTGAAGGGCAGTTCCAGAATGGAAAAATCCACGGTGAGGGCGTTGTCCGCTATGCCGACGGGTCGAAGTTCAAAGGCCACTTCCGCCAGGGTAAGCGCAATGGTCCTGCCATCGAGGAGGACAAGCAAGGCAACCGTTTTGAAGGTAACTATGTGGATGACCGCCGCGACGGTAGCTTCATTGAGAAAGACCGAAACGGGAATATTACAGCCCGTGGTACTTATATCCGCGGACAGCGCAGAGCAGAAAGAAATTAAATGTTTAACTACTTAAAGCAATACAATTATGATTATCGACAAACTCGAAAACTTGAAAAACTATGCATCGGTGAACCCCTTGTTCCCCAAAGTGGTAGAATTCCTCCAACAGAACGACCTGAACGCATTGGAGGCAGGCAAGCATGAGATTGTGGGCAAAGACCTCTTTGTCAACATCCAGATGGCCAAGGGCCGCACCCCTGCTGAGGCTACTATCGAGACCCACAACAACATGATTGACATTCAGATTCCGCTCTCGGATGCCGAGACCTTTGGCTATACTCAGCGCGACCAGCTGCCCGAGGCAGAATACAATGCAGAGAAGGATATTACCAAGATTCCCAATCTGGCTGCCGACAGCTACATCACCTGCCAGCCCGGCATGATGGCTATCTTCTTCCCACAGGACGGACATGCTCCCTGCATTGCCGGTGTTCCCGAAATCAAGAAAGCAATCTTTAAAGTAAAAGCATAACTATGGCAACGACAAAGAAGACAACAACTGCAACGACAAAGAAGGCTCCTGCCAAGAAGACCGCCACTAAGAAGACCGCTCCCAAGAAAGTGGCCCAGAAGGTGGAGGAGCCGCAGCATATTGGACTGGTGGCTCACGACTCATGGCTGGAACCCTTCGAGGGTGCCATCCGTGGCCGTCACGACCATGCCGTGTGGAAGATTAACCAGCTGACGCAGAATGGCAAGAAGAAGTTGACCGACTTTGCCTCCGGCCATCTCTATTTCGGTCTGCATAAGCTGGCCAAGGGCTGGGTGTTCCGTGAGTGGGCTCCCAATGCTACCGATATCTATCTGATAGGCGACTTCAACGGCTGGCAGGAGAACGAGAAATATCGCTGCAAGCGCATTGAAGGAACGGGCAACTGGGAACTGAAGCTCTCAGAGAAAGCCATCAAGCACGGCGACCTCTATAAGATGAAGGTCAAGTGGAATGGGGGAGAAGGCGAGCGCATTCCTGCATGGTGCCGTCGTGTGGTACAGGACGACCAGACGAAGATATTCTCCGCTCAGGTATGGAATCCCGAGAAGCCTTATGTGTGGAAGAAGAAAACCTTCAAGCCCGACAAGAACCCGCTGCTCATCTACGAGTGCCATGTGGGTATGGCTCAGGATGCCGAGAAGGTGGGCACCTATAAGGAGTTCACCGACAATGTGCTGCCGCGTGTGAAGAAGGACGGCTACAATGCCATTCAGGTGATGGCCATCCAGGAGCATCCCTATTATGGCTCGTTCGGCTATCACGTCAGCAGCTTCTTTGCTCCCTCCAGCCGCTTCGGTACGCCCGAAGAGCTGAAGGAAATGATTGATACCGCCCACAAGATGGGTATTGCCGTGATTATGGATATTGTACACTCGCACGCGGTAAAGAACGAGGTCGAAGGTCTGGGCAATCTGGCCGGCGACCCCAACCAGTTCTTCTATCCCGGCGACCGCCATGAGCATCCGGCATGGGATTCGCTCTGCTTCGACTATGGCAAGGATGACGTGCTCCACTTCCTGCTCTCTAACTGTAAGTACTGGCTCGAGGAATTCCACTTCGACGGCTTCCGCTTCGATGGTGTTACCTCGATGCTCTACTACTCGCACGGTCTGGGTGAGGCATTCGGAGGCTATGGCGACTACTTCAACGGTCATGAGGACGACAATGCCATCTGCTATCTCACGCTGGCCAACTGCCTGATCCATGAGGTCAACCCGCAGGCTATCACCATTGCCGAGGAGGTGTCGGGCATGCCCGGACTGGCGGCAAAGTTCGAGGATGGCGGCTACGGTTTCGACTATCGCATGGCGATGAACATCCCCGACTATTGGATTAAGACTATTAAAGAGGTACGCGACGAGGATATCAACGTCTGCTCTATTTTCTGGGAGGTCAAGAACCGCCGCCCCGACGAGAAGACCATCTCTTACTGCGAGAGCCACGACCAGGCACTGGTGGGTGACAAGACTATCATCTTCCGACTTATCGATGCCGATATGTACTGGCATTTCAAGAAGGGCGACGAAAACGATATGGTACATCGCGGCATAGCCCTGCACAAGATGATTCGTCTGGTGACGGCTGGTGCTATCAATGGCGGCTACCTCAACTTCATGGGCAATGAGTTCGGGCATCCCGAGTGGATTGACTTCCCGCGCGAGGGCAACGGATGGTCGTATAAGTATGCGCGTCGTCAGTGGAACCTCGTCGACAACAAGGAACTCTGCTACCACTGGCTGGGTGATTTCGACCAGAAGATGCTGGAAGTCATCAAGTCGCAGAAAAAGTTCCAGGATACTCCCGTCACCGAGATATGGCACGACGATGGTGACCAGGTGCTGTGCTTCATGCGTGGCGACCTCGTCTTCGTGTTCAACTTCTCTCCGACACGCTCCTACACCGATTACGGCTTCCTCGTGCCTACAGGCAGCTACGAAGTGGTGCTCAATACCGATGCCAAGGAGTTTGGCGGCAACGGCTTTGCCGACGACAGCGTGATCCATGTCACCAACTACGATCCGCTCTATGTCAACGACCACAAGGAGTGGCTTAAGCTCTATATTCCTGCTCGTTCGGCAGTTGTGCTGAAGAAGCAGTAGACTGATGAAGAAAATGGTGAAAACAAAAGAAGGCGGAGCCGGTAGTGCTCCGCCTTCTTGCGCCTCACCTTTCGTCCCTATATCATCCTCACCTTCCTGCGGTTCCCGCTGGGACGCACGGCAAAGTGCAGCCAGTAGCGTCCCGCCTTGTTGCGCTCCAGGAGCAGCTCGTCGAAGTCCTCCTTCGACTCGTCGCTGATGTCCAGCAGGATGGTGGCATAGCGGATGAGCTGTTCCAGTCCTGCCACACGGATGTCCGCAGCACAGCCCGTCAGGTGGTTCGATGTCGGCACACCGCCTACAGCCCTGTTCACCTCCGCCGAGCGGTAGGCGCTGTTGACAATCAGCGGGTCGTCGCCCTCGCCATACATCATGTTCCAGCGTGACCGCAGCATTTCCAGCCATCGGCACAGCCGCCTGAGGTTTCCTATCTCTTTCTCTCCAGGCACGTTCTCTGCCTTCACACTTGTCTTACAAAGCTCTCCGAGCGTAAAGTGCTCGGAGAGACATGTTTGTTGGTTCATTACTTCATTCTTCATCCTTCATCCATCATCCATCATCCATCATCCATCATCCATCAGCCATCATCCTTCATCCTTCAGCCATCAGAACGGTCCGTATCCCATGCACGAGGTGGTGCTCATGGCGGTGATGATCGACGAGATGATGCTCGCCAGAATCTGCAATACCGTCTTCCAAGTTTCTTTTTTCATGTTTCTAAGTTTTAAGTGGTGAGTGGTAAGAGGAAAGAGGAAAGAGGAAAGAGGAAGCGGAGGTAGTAATCTCTCACCTCTTACCTCTCACCTCTTACCTCTAAATTAAATCACAGTCCTTCGTCGCTCGGTCCGCCGTTGT